>JAHBZS010000031.1 GCA_019635285.1 Rubrivivax sp.
CCGGCATTATCCCGTGCTGGCGCGGTCCGCGCCGACCCACTGCAAAGGCCACAGTCCGGCACGCCACTTCTGCAGCCACATCAGGCCCATCAGGGTCTTCATGTCGCTGAGTTCACCGGCCGCCGCGCGACGCTCCAGCTCCCCTTCGGTCAGCAGGCACAGCTCGATGAATTCGCCGTCGTCCAAGCGCCTGTCCCCCGCGCTCAGGCCGCGCGCGAACCAGATCTCGATGCCTTCGGTGGAATAGGCAGGAGCGTTGTGCAGCACGCCCGCGCAAGCCCATTCGCGCGCCCGGTAGCCGGTCTCTTCCAGCAGTTCGCGCTGCGCGCAGGCCAGCGTGGCCTCGCCCGCATCGATCTTGCCGGCCGGGAACTCCAGCAGCACCCGCGCCACCGGATAGCGGAACTGCCGCTCCAGCACCAACCGCCCGTCGTCGAGCAGCGGCACGATCATCACCGCGCCGGGGTGCACCACATACTCGCGCGTGGCCGATGCGCCGTCGGGCAGGCGCACGTCGTCGCGGCGCACTTCGAGAAAACTCCCCCTGGCGAGCACCCGGCCGCCCTGGCCGTGCTCGCGCAAGTGCGCGTCGCTCACCTCAGCTGGCCAGCGCCTTGACGATGGCGTCGCGGCACAGGTCCATCAGGCCGCCCGGCAGCAGGCCGAACAGCAGCACCGCCGCACCGTTGACCGCCAGCAGCGCACTGACGCCGCGGCCGCGCGACAGGCCCTCGTCGCGCGTCGGCGCGTCGAAGTACATCACCTTGACGAGGCGCAGGTAGTAGTAGGCGCCGACCAGCGACAGCAGCACGGCGATGACCGCCAGCCAGACGTAGGCGGCCTGGTTGGTGGAGATCAGCGCCTGCAGCACGGCCAGCTTGGCATAGAAGCCCACCAGCGGCGGCACGCCGGCCAGCGAGAACATGAACGCCGTCATCACGCCGGCCACCCAGGGGCGGCGCTGCGCCAGCCCGCTCAGGTCGGCGATCTCTTCGCTCTCGAAGCCCTGCGACGACAGGTACAGGATCAGACCGAAGGTGCCCAGCGTCGTCAGCACGTAGGCCACGACGTAGAACATCGCGGAGCTGTAGGCATTGCCGGCGGAGAAGGTGTTGCCGCCGATGACGCCCGCGCTCATGCCCAGCAGCACCCAGCCCATCTGCGCGATGGTCGAATAGGCCAGCATGCGCTTCAGGTTGCTCTGCGCGATGGCCGCGAGATTGCCCACCACCATCGAGGCCACGGACAGCACGATGAACATCTGCTGCCAGTCCACCGCCAGGCCGGACATGCCGTCGACCAGCAGGCGGATGGTGATGGCGAACGCGGCCAGCTTGGGCGCGCTGCCGATGAGCAGCGTCACCGCCGTCGGTGCGCCCTGGTAGACGTCGGGCACCCACATGTGGAAAGGCACCACGCCCAGCTTGAAGGCCAGGCCGGCCACCACGAAGACCACGCCGAAGGTCAGCACCTCCTTGTTCAGGCGTCCGGTGCCGATGGCCTTGAACACTTCCCCGAGGTCCAGCGAGCCGGTGGCGCCGTACATCATCGACAGGCCGTAGAGCAGGAAGCCGCTGGCCAGCGCGCCGAGCACGAAGTACTTCATCGCCGCCTCGGTGGACACGCCGTGGTCGCGGCGCAGCGCCGTCAGCGCATACAGCGACAGGCTCATCAGCTCCAGGCCCAGGTAGACGACGAGGAAATTGTTCGCCGACACCATCACCAGCACGCCCAGGTAGACGAAGAGCGTGAGCGTGAAGTACTCGCCCTTGAGCATGTCGCGCGACGCCAGGTAGGGCTGCGCATAGGCGACGCTGACGATCAGCGCCACGGCGGAGAAGAAGGCCAGCAGGTGGCCCAGCGGATCGGCCACGACCAGGCCGTGCATGGCGTAGACCGTGACCCCACGGTCGAAGCTGACCAGGTGCCACACGCCGACCACGAGCAAGGTCGCCTGCGTCAGCCAGAAGGTGGGGCGGCGCATCGGGTCGCGCACCCACAGGTCCACCAGCGTGATCACGCAGGCCATGACCAGCAGCAGGATCTCCGGATAGATGGCCGTCCAGTTCATCGCGTTCATATCAGTTGAGCTTGGACATGGCCACATGCTTGAGCAGTTCGCTCACCGAGACCTGCATGACGTCGGTGAAGGGCTTGGGGTACACGCCCATCCACAGCACCGCCACGGCCAGCAGCGCGAGCATCAGGAACTCGCGGCTGTTGATGTCGGTGAGTTCCTTCACGTGGTCGTTGCCGACGGCGCCGAAGTACACCCGCTTGACCATCCACAGCGTGTAGGCCGCGCCGGACACCAGCCCGGTGGCGGCCAGCAGCGCGATCCAGAAGTTGGCCTTGACGGCGCCCAGGATGACCATCCACTCGCCGACGAAACCGGCCGTGGCCGGCAGGCCGCAGTTGGCCATGGCGAACAGCACGGCGAAGGCGGTGAACTTGGGCATGGTGTTGACCACGCCGCCGTAATCGGCGATCTGCCGCGAATGCACCCGGTCGTAGAGCACGCCGATGCACAGGAACATCGCGCCGGAGACGAAGCCGTGGCTGATCATCTGCACGATGCCGCCGGCCACGCCCAGTTCGTTGAAGATGAAGAAGCCCAGCGTGACGAAGCCCATGTGCGCGATCGACGAATACGCCACCAGCTTCTTCATGTCCTGCTGCACCAGCGCCACCAGCCCGATGTAGATCACCGCGATCAGGCTCAGCGCGATGATGAAGCCGGCCCATTCGCGGCTGGCGTCCGGCGCGATCGGCAGCGAGAAGCGCAGGAAGCCATAGGCGCCCAGCTTCAGCATGATGGCGGCCAGCACCACCGAACCGCCGGTCGGCGCCTCGACGTGGGCGTCGGGCAGCCAGGTGTGCACCGGCCACATCGGCACCTTGACCGAGAAGGCCGCGAAGAACGCGAAGAACAGCAGCACCTGCACGTTGGCCGGCAGCGGCAGCTTGTGCCAGGCAAGGATGTCGAAGCTGCCGCCCGACTTGATGTACAGGTAGATCACCGCCACCAGCATCAGCAGCGAGCCGAGCAAGGTGTAGAGGAAGAACTTGAAGGCCGCATAGACGCGGTTCGGCCCGCCCCAGACGCCGATGATGATGTACATCGGGATCAGCGTGGCCTCGAAGAAGACGTAGAACAGCAGCCCGTCGAGCGCGGTGAACACGCCGACCATCAGGCCCGACAGGATCAGGAACGCGCCCATGTACTGGTTGACGCGCTTCG
Source organism: Rubrivivax sp. (assembly GCA_019635285.1). GTDB lineage: Bacteria > Pseudomonadota > Gammaproteobacteria > Burkholderiales > Burkholderiaceae_C > Rubrivivax. The sequence continues at coordinate 3,242 of JAHBZS010000031.1, forward strand.
TGATCACCTCCCAGCCGGCGATGACGACGATGACGGTGATGAAGGCGGTGAGCAGCACGAACCACACCGAGATGCCGTCGACGCCGAGCTTGTAGTTGACGTTGAAGCGCGTGATCCAGGGCAGGTTCTCCTGGAACTGCATCGCGGCGGTGCGGCTGTCGAAGCCGGTGATCAGCGGAATCGTGACCAGGAAGCTGGCGATCGCCGCCATCAGCGCCAGCCAGCGCACGGCGCCGACCTGCTGGTCGCGGCCCAGCGCCAGCAGCACGGCGCCCGAGACGATCGGCAGCCAGATGGCGACACTCAAAAGACCCATTTGTTGTTCTCCGTGGCGGCCGTGGTGTCAGCGGGCCATCAGGCCCGACAGGTAAGGCCACAGCTGCCAGCTCAGCAGCGCGAACACGCCGAGCACCATCACCAGCGCGTACCAGTAGAGGAAGCCGGTCTGCAGCTGGCGCACGGCGCCGCCCAAACCGCCGACCGCGCGCGCCGACCCGTTGATCAGGCCGTCGATCAGGCCCTGATCGCCACCCTTCCACAGCCCCAAGCCCACGCCGCGCGCCAGAGCCGCGAGCACGTTCTCGTTGAACCAGTCGAAGTAGTACTTGTGGTCGAGCAGGCGGTAGAGCCAGCCGAAGCGCGCCTGCAGCGCCGCCGGCACCGCGGTCCACTGCATGTACAGCGCCCAGGCGACGACCACGCCGGCGACCGTCAGCCAGAACGGCAAGGTGCCGAGCGCATGCAGCGCCATCGCCGCGGCGCCGTGGAATTCCTCGGCCATCTCGTGCAGCGCCGGGTGGCGCGCCGCGTCGATGAAGACCGAATCCTTGAAGAACGCGCCGTAGAGCATCGGCTCGATCAGCAGATAGCCGATGAACACCGACGGGATGGCCAGCAGCACCAGCGGCACCCAGACCACCGCCGGCGACTCGTGCGGCTCGTGCACGTGCAGGTGGCCGTGTTCGTCCGGATGGTCGTGCTCGCCCGGGAAGGGTTTGTGGCGGAAGCGCTCCGGCCCGTGGAACACCAGGAAGTACATGCGGAAGCTGTACAGCGCGGTGACGAAGACGCTGGCCATGACCGCGAAGTAGGCGAAGCCGGCGCCGGGCAGGTGGCTGAAGTGCACCGCCTCGATGATGCTGTCCTTGGAATAGAAGCCCGAGAAGAACGGCACCGCGATCAGCGCCGCCGAGCCCAGCAGCGAGGTGATCCAGGTGATGGGCATGTACTTGCGCAGGCCGCCCATGTTGCGGATGTCCTGGTCGTGGTGCATGCCGATGATCACCGAGCCCGCGGCCAGGAACAGCAGCGCCTTGAAGAAGGCGTGCGTCATCAGGTGGAACACGGCCACCGAGTAGGCCGACGCGCCCAGCGCCACCGTCATGTAGCCCAGCTGCGACAGCGTGGAGTAGGCGACCACGCGCTTGATGTCGTTCTGGATCACGCCCAGGAAGCCCATGAACAGCGCGGTGATGGCGCCGATCACCAGCACGAAGCTCAGCGCGGTGTCCGACAGCTCGAACAGCGGCGACATGCGCGTGACCATGAAGATGCCCGCCGTGACCATGGTCGCGGCGTGGATCAGCGCCGAGATCGGCGTCGGGCCTTCCATCGAATCGGGCAGCCACACATGCAGCGGCACCTGCGCGCTCTTGCCCATGGCGCCGATGAACAGGCAGATGCAGATCACCGTGATCAGCATCCAGTCGTTGCCGGGGAACGGCAGCTTGGCCAGTTCGCCGGCCTTGGCGAAGGTCTCGGTGTAGCTCAGCGTGCCCGCATAGGCGACGATCAGGCCGATGCCGAGGATGAAGCCGAAGTCGCCGACGCGGTTGACCAAGAAGGCCTTCATGTTGGCGAAGATCGCCGTCGGCTTCTGGTAGTAGTAGCCGATCAGCAGGTACGACACCAGACCCACCGCCTCCCAGCCGAAGAACAGCTGCAGGAAGTTGTTGCTCATCACCAGCATGAGCATGCTGAAGGTGAACAGCGAGATGTAGCTGAAGAAGCGCTGGTAGCCGCCGGGCGAGGTGTCGTCGTCGGCCATGTAGCCGATGGTGTAGATGTGCACCATCAGCGAGACGAAGGTGACGACGCACATCATCATCGCCGACAGGCCGTCGATGAGGAAGCCGACTTCCATCTTCAGCCCGCCGATCACCATCCATTCGTAGACGGTGGCGTTGAAGCGCGCGCCGTGCAAGACGTCGTTCAGCACCAGCGCCGAGCCGATGAAGGAGATGGTGACGCCGATGATCGTGACCCAGTGGGCACCCGCCCGGCCGACCTTCGAGCCGGCGAGGCCGGCGATCATCGAGCCGGCCAGCGGCGCCAGCGCGATCAACAACAGCAGGTTGGGGTTCAGCGTGGCCGCCATCGCTCAGCCCTTGAGTGCGTCGAGCTCGTCGACATTGATCGTGGAGCGGTTGCGGAACAGCACCACCAGGATCGCCAGGCCGATGGCCGATTCGGCCGCGGCGACGGTGAGGATGAAGAACACGAACACCTGCCCCGCCATGTCGCCCAGGAAGTGCGAGAAGGCGATGAAGTTCAGGTTCACCGCCAGCAGCATCAGTTCGATGGCCATCAGCAGCACGATCAGGTTCTTGCGGTTCAGGAAGATGCCGACGACCGACAGCGCGAAGAGGATGCCGCCCAGCGACAAGAAGTGGCCGAGCGTGACGCTACCCAGGTTCATGCGGGCCCCTTCTCGCCGTCCGGCGCGGCAGGCAGTTCGATGGTCGGCCGCATCTTCACCAGGCGCAGGCGCTCGGACTTGCGCACCTTGACCTGCTCGCTCGGGTCGGTGCGGCGGCTGTCCTTGCGCTGGCGCAGCGTCAGCGCGATGGCGGCGATGATGGCCACCAGCAGCAGCACCGCCGCCACCTGCAGCGGGTACAGGTAGTGGGTGTAGATCTCGATGCCCAGCATCTTGCTGTTGCCCAGCTTCAGCTCCATCGGGTCGGGCGGTGCGGCCTGCGTCAGGCGGAAGCCGCCCATCAGCACCAGCGCCATCTCCAGCGCGATCAGCGCACCGATGAAGCCGGCCAGCGGAAAGTGCTTCCAGAAGCCTTCGCGCACCGCCGCGGCATCGACGTCGAGCATCATGACGACGAACAGGAACAGCACCATCACCGCGCCGACGTACACCAGCACCAGCACGATGGCCAGGAACTCGGCGCGCAGCAGCATCCAGATGCACGACGCGGTGGCGAAGGCCAGCACCAGGAACAGCGCCGCATGCACGGTGCTGCGCGCGGTGATGACGCGGAAGGCCGCGAACAGCAGCACGAACGAGAAAACGTAGAACAGCGCGCTCGACATGATCTTGGGTGGCGCCCGAAGTCCCGCTGGCTCAGCGGTACTTGGCGTCGGCCTCCTTCGCGGCAGCGATTTCTTTTTCGTAGCGGTCACCCACGGCCAGCAGCATGTCCTTGGTGAAGTAAAGGTCGCCGCGCTTTTCGCCGTGGTATTCGAAGATGTGCGTCTCGACGATCGAATCGACCGGGCAGCTTTCTTCGCAGAAGCCGCAGAAGATGCACTTGGTCAGGTCGATGTCGTAGCGCGTGGTGCGGCGCGAGCCATCGTCGCGCACGTCGGACTCGATGGTGATGGCCATCGCCGGGCACACCGCCTCGCACAGCTTGCAGGCGATGCAGCGCTCTTCGCCGTTGTCGTAGCGACGCAGCGCGTGCAGGCCACGGAAGCGCGGGCTGAGCGGCGTCTTCTCCTCGGGGAACTGCACCGTGATCTTGCGCGCCAGGAAGTACTTGCCCGTGATGCGCATGCCCTTGAACAGCTCCGTGAGCATGAAGCTGGACAGGAAGTCCTTGAACGAGGTGGTGGATGACATGTTCGGCTCCTCCTCGTCACCAGATGCTGAAGGGTGACTGGATCCACAGGCCCACCACCACCAGCCACACCAGCGTGACGGGAATGAAGATCTTCCAGCCCAGGCGCATGATCTGGTCGTAGCGGTAGCGCGGGAAGGTGGCGCGCACCCACAGGAACATGGTCACGACGACGAAGGTCTTCAGGATGATCCAGCCCCAGCCCGGCAGCCAGTTGAAGGGCGCGGAGTCGATCGGGGGCAGCCAGCCGCCCAGGAACATGATCACCGTCAGCATCGACACCAGGATCATGTTGGCGTACTCGGCCAGGAAGAACATCGCGAAGGACATGCCCGAGTACTCGATCATGTGGCCGGCGACGATTTCCGATTCGCCCTCGACGACGTCGAAGGGGTGGCGGTTGGTTTCCGCCAGGCCGGAGATGAAATACACCAGGAAGATCGGCAGCAGCGGCAGCCAGTTCCACGACAGGAAGTTCAGCCCCATGTCGGCGAAGCGGCCCTTGTCCTGGCCGAGCACGATGTCGCTCATGTTCATGCTGGCCGAGACCATCAGCACCACCACCAGCGCGAAGCCCATCGCGATCTCGTAGCTGACCATCTGCGCCGATGCGCGCAGCGCACCCAGGAAGGCGTACTTCGAGTTGCTGGCCCAGCCGGCGATGATCACGCCGTAGACCTCCAGCGAGGTGATGGCCATGAGGAACAGCAGCCCCGCATTGATGTCGGCCAGCGCCACCTCGGGGCCGAAGGGGATGACCACCCACGCGACCAGCGCCGGCATGATGGTCATCACCGGGCCCAGGAAGAACAACGGCTTGTTGGCCGCGGTGGGGCGGATGATCTCCTTGAAGATCAGCTTCACCGCGTCGGCGATCGGCGTCAGCAGGCCGAAGGGGCCGACGCGGTTCGGGCCCGGGCGCAGCTGCGTGAAGCCGATGCCCTTGCGCTCCCACAGCGTCAGGTAGGCGACGCAGCCCATCAGCGGCGCCAGCAGCGCAACGATCTTGATCAGGCTCCAGACCACGGCCCAGAGCGTCGCGCCCATCAGCGACACGCCGTATTGATTGACGGATTCGAGCATGCAGCTTCCTCAGACCCGGGTGACCTGGACCGGGCCGAACATCGCGCCCAGCGTGGCCGTGTCGGCATGCCCGGCGGGCACGCGCACCACCCCGGGCGCGAGGCCCGGGTCTTCCGCCGCGGCGATGAGCAGGGTGTGTTCGCCCTGCACGATGCGCACCGCATCGCCGCGCTTCAGCCCCAGCTCGGCCCACAGCCCGCTGGGCAGGCTGGCTACCGGCGGGCGCGCATCGGCCGTCTGCTGCAGCGACTCGGCACGACGCACCAGCGCGTCGGCGGCATAGATCGGCACGTCGGCCAGGCGCTCCAGTCCGCCGGCCGGCGCGGCCAGCGATGCCGGCAGCGCGGCCCGGTTGTCCAGCCGCGCAGCCAGCGCGGCTGCATCGCCGATGGCTTCGACCCGCACCTGCTCGGCGTTGTCCTGCTGGAAGCCGTCCAGGCCGAGCAGGTTGCCCAGCACGCGCAGCACCTTCCAGGCCGGGCGAGCCTCGCCCAGCGGCGGCACCACGCCGGTGAAGGCCTGCAGCCGGCCTTCGGCGTTGATGAAGCTGCCCGCCGTTTCAGTGAAGGGCGCGATCGGCAGCAGCACGTCGGCGTTCTCGACCACGGCGTCCTTGAAGCAGGTCAGCGCCACCACCAGGCCGCTGCGCTGCAACGCGGTGCGCGCCGCGGCCGCATCGGCGGCGTCCAGCTCGGGCTCGACGTTGAGCAGCAGCAGCGCGGGCATGCCCTGCGACAGCATCTGTCCGGCATGCAGGCCGCCGGCGCCCGGCAAGGCACCGACCAGCTGGGCGCCGACGCTGTTGGCGGCCTCGCCCAGGTAGCCGACGGTCGCGCCGGTCTGCTCGGCAATCCAGTTCGCCAGCGCCAGCAGCTGCGTGGCCTGCGGGTGCTGCGCGGCGGCATTGCCCAGCAGCAGCGCCTTGCGCTCGGCGCCCAGCAGCGACGCCGCGATGGCGTTGGCGTCGTCGCTGGCCTGGCCCGGCAGCGGCGCGGCGATGCCCTTCTGCGCGGCCACCGCCGCGGCCACGTCGGCCAGCGATTGCGCCCAGGCCGAGGGCGCGACGATCAGGCTGCGGCCCAGCGACATGGCCCAGTCGTCGTCCAGCGCATGCAGCCGGTGGATCTGCCCGCCCTTGCGCGCCGCCTGGCGCAGCCGCTGCGCAAACAGCGGATGGTCCTTGCGCAGGAACGAGCCGATGACCAGCGCCGATTGCAGGGTCGACAGCGACGCGATGGAGGTGCCCAGCCAGCGTGCGGAACCCGACAGCGCGGTGTTGCCGAAGTCGGCATGGCGCGTGCGGACGTCGATGTTCTCGCTGCCCAGGCCGCGCACCAGGCCGGCCAGCAGATGCAGTTCCTCCAGCGTGCTGTGCGGCGTGGCCAGCGCGCCGATGCCGGCGGCACCGAACTCGGCCTTGATGCTCTTCAGCCCGTCGGCCACGTAGCCGAGCGCGGTGTTCCAGTCCACCGTCTGCCACTGCCCGCCCTGCTTGATCATCGGCGCGGTCAGCCGCGATGCGCTGTTCAGCGCCTCGTAGCTGAAGCGGTCGCGATCGGCGAGCCAGCACTCGTTGACTTCTTCGTTCTCCAGCGGCACCACGCGCAGCACCTTGGGGCCCTTGGCCTGCACGATCAGGTTGGCGCCGGTGGAGTCGTGCGGACTGATGCTGCGGCGGCGTGCCAGCTCCCAGGTACGCGCGCTGTAGCGGAACGGCTTGCTGGTCAGCGCGCCCACCGGGCAGATGTCGATCATGTTGCCCGACAGCTCGGAATCGACGGTGCGGCCCTTGACCGTGGTGATCTCGGAATGTTCGCCGCGATGGATCATGCCGAGTTCCATCACGCCGGCCACTTCCTGGCCGAAGCGCACGCAGCGCGTGCAGTGGATGCAGCGGCTCATCTCCTGCATGGAGATCAGCGGCCCCACGTCCTTGTGGAAGACGACGCGCTTTTCCTCGTTGTAGCGCGAGGCCGAGGCGCCGTAGCCCACCGCCAGGTCCTGCAGCTGGCACTCGCCGCCCTGGTCGCAGATCGGGCAGTCCAGCGGATGGTTGATGAGCAGGAACTCCATCACCGCCTGTTGGGCCTTCAGCGCCTTCTCGCTCTTGGTGTGCACCACCATGCCCTGCGTCACCGGCGTGGCGCAGGCCGGCATCGGCTTGGGCGCCTTCTCGATGTCCACCAGGCACATGCGGCAGTTGGCCGCGATGCTGAGCTTCTTGTGGTAGCAGAAATGCGGCACGTACACGCCGGCGGCGTCGGCCGCATGCATGACCATGCTGCCGGGCGCAACGCTGACGGCCTTGCCGTCGAGCTGAAGTTCGATCATGAGGCGACGACCGGTTGGGCGACCAGGCAGCTCTTGTGCTCGACGTGATGCACGAACTCGTCGCGGAAATGCTTGATCATGCCGCGCACCGGCATCGCGGCGGCGTCGCCCAGCGCGCAGATGGTGCGGCCCATGATGTTGTCGGCCACCGAGCCCAGCAGCTCGATGTCTTCCATGCGGCCGTGGCCGTGTTCGATGCGGTCGACCATGCGCCACAGCCAGCCGGTGCCTTCGCGGCACGGCGTGCACTGGCCGCAGGACTCGTGCTGGTAGAAGTAGCTCAGGCGCAGCAGGCTCCTGACCATGCAGCGCGTGTCGTTCATGACGATCACCGCGCCCGAGCCCAGCATCGAGCCGGCCTTGGCGATGGCGTCGTAGTCCATCGTGCAGTCCATCATGATGTTCGCCGGCAGCACCGGCGCCGACGATCCGCCCGGGATCACCGCCTTCAGCGCCCCGCCCTTCACGCCGCCTGCCAGCTCGAGCAGCTTGCTGAAGGGCGTGCCCAGCGGGATCTCGAAGTTGCCGGGCCGGTTGACGTCGCCCACCACGCTGAAGATCTTGGTGCCGCCGTTGTTCGGCTTGCCGATGGCCAGGTAGGGGGCGCCGCCGTTGCGGATGATCCACGGCACCGCGGCAAAGGTCTCGGTGTTGTTGATCGTCGTCGGCCTGCCGTAGACGCCGAAGCTGGCCGGGAACGGCGGCTTGAAGCGCGGCTGGCCCTTCTTGCCTTCCAGCGATTCGAGCAGCGCGGTCTCTTCGCCGCAGATATAGGCGCCGAAGCCATGGAAGGCATGCAGCTGGAAGCTGAAGCCGCTGCCCAGGATGCGCTCGCCCAGGTAGCCGGCGGCGCGCGCTTCCTCCAGCGCTTCCTCGAAGCGCTGGTAGATCTCGAAAATCTCGCCGTGGATGTAGTTCCAGGCCGTGCTCACGCCCATCGCGTAGGCGGCGATGGCCATGCCTTCGATGACGATGTGCGGGTTGTAGGCCAGGATGTCGCGGTCCTTGCAGGTGCCGGGCTCGCCTTCGTCGGAGTTGCAGACCAGGTACTTCGGGCCGTTGTAGTTCTTCGGCATGAAGCTCCACTTCAGGCCGGTGGGGAAGCCCGCGCCGCCGCGGCCGCGCAGCCCCGAGGCCTTGACCTCGGCCACCACTTCATCGGGCGTCATGCCCGGGCCACCGTCGGTGCCCAGGATCTTGCGCAGCGCCTGGTAGCCGCCGCGCGACTCGTAGTCGCGCAGACGCCAGTTGCGGCCATCCAGGCCGGCGTAGATCTGCGCATCGATGTGGCGGCCGTGGAAGCAGGTCTCGCGACCCGTGGCCTGGAACTTGGACAGGTCGATGCTCACTGCAGGACCCTCCGCACATCGTGCGCCGGGGTGAGCGCTTGGCAACGGACCGGTGCGCTCATGCGGCGGCCTTCTTCAACATTTCGAGCAATTCATCCATGCGCTCGGGGCTCATGAAGCTGAGCATCTGGCGGTCGTTGACGAGCATCACCGGTGCGTCGGCGCAGGCGCCCAGGCATTCGCTGGGCTGCACGGTGAAGACACCGTCCTCGGTACTGCCGTAGGGCTCGACGCCCAGGCGCTGGCACACATGGTCCAGCGCCGTCTGCCCGTCGCGCAGTTGGCACGGCAGGTTGGTGCAGACGTTGAGCTTGAACTTGCCCACCGGCTGCTGGTTGTACATGTTGTAGAAGGTGGTGACCTCGTGCACTGCGATCGGCGGCATGCCCAGGTACGCAGCCACCGCGTTCTCGGCCTCGGCCGAGACATAACCCTGCTCGTGCTGCACGATGGCCAGACAGGCCATCACCGCGGACTGCTTCTGCTCGGCCGGGTACTTGGCCACCTCGTGCGCAAAGCGCGCCAGCGTGTCGTCGCTGAATTTCATCGGTCAATCTCTCCGAACACGATGTCCATCGTGCCGATGATCGCCACCGCATCGGCGATCATGTGGCCGCGCGCCATCTCGTCCAGCGCAGCCAGATGCGGGAAGCCGGGCGGCCGGATCTTCAGGCGCCAGGGCTTGTTGGCACCGTCGCTGATCAGGTAGATGCCGAACTCGCCCTTCGGATGCTCCACCGCCGCGTAGGCCTCGCCCTCGGGCACGTGCATGCCTTCGGTGAAGAGCTTGAAGTGGTGGATCAGCTCCTCCATGTGCTCCTTCATGTTCACCCGCGACGGCGGCGCCACCTTGTGGTTGTCGACGATCACCGGGCCCGGATGGGCACGCAGCCACTCGGCGCACTGCTTGATGATGCGGTTGCTCTGCCGCAGTTCCTCGACGCGCACCAGGTAGCGGTCGTAGGTGTCGCCGTTGCTGCCCACCGGAATGTCGAAGTCCATGCGCTCATAGACGTCGTAGGGCTGCTTCTTGCGCAGGTCCCACTCGATGCCGGAGCCGCGCAGCATCGGGCCGGTGAAGCCCAGGTTCAGCGCGCGCTCGGGCGTCACCACGCCGATGCCGACGGTGCGCTGCTTCCAGATGCGGTTGTCGGTGAGCAGCGTCTCGTACTCGTCGACGTAGCCGGGGAAGCGCTGCGTGAAGGCATCGATGAAGTCCAGCAGGCTGCCCTGCCGGTCTTCGTTCATGCGGTCGATGGTCTTCTGGTTCTTGATGCGCGACACCTTGTACTGCGGCATCGTGTCCGGCAGATCGCGGTAGACGCCCCCCGGGCGGAAGTAGGCGGCGTGCATGCGCGCGCCCGACACCGCCTCGTACATGTCGAACAGATCCTCACGCTCGCGGAAGCAGTAGATGAGGATGTTCATCGCGCCGCAGTCCAGGCCATGCGCGCCCAGCCACAGCAGGTGGTTCAGCAGGCGCGTGATCTCGGCGAACATCACGCGGATGTACTGCGCACGTTCGGGCACTTCGATGCCCAGCAGCTTCTCGATCGCCAGGCAGTATGCATGCTCGTTGCACATCATCGACACATAGTCGAGACGGTCCATGTACGGCAGCGACTGGATGAAGGTCCGGGTCTCGGCGAGCTTCTCGGTGGCGCGATGCAGCAGCCCGATGTGCGGGTCGGCGCGCTGGATGACCTCGCCGTCCAGCTCCAGCACCAGCCGCAGCACGCCGTGCGCGGCCGGATGCTGTGGCCCGAAGTTGAGCGTGTAGTTCTTGATTTCAGCCATGGATCGCGGCGCCAGGCGCCCTCCAAGCAGACGCCGTGGAAGCGGCCTCGCCGGGCCACTGGAGTGGCGCCCGCGAGAGGGCCGAGCCCGAACCCGGAACCGCCCCTGCGGACGCTCCCTCGCCTGCGCGCCAAGGGCGGGTCATTGCAGCCCCCCGTAGTTGTCTTCGCGCACCACGCGCGGGGTGATCTCGCGCGGCTCGATCGTCACCGGTTGGTAGATCACGCGGCGGGTCTGCGCGTCGTAGCGCATCTCGACATGGCCGCTGACCGGGAAGTCCTTGCGCATCGGGTGCCCGATGAAACCGTAGTCGGTGAGGATGCGGCGCAGGTCCAGGTGGCCTTCGAAGATGATGCCGTACAGGTCGAAGGCCTCGCGCTCGAACCAGTTGGCCGCGCTCCAGACGTCGGTCACCGAGGCCACCACCGGCATGTCGTCGTCGGCCGCGAAGACCTTCAGGCGCACGCGCCAGTTGTGCGTCACCGACAGCAGGTGGCTGACGATCGCATAGCGCGCGCCGTCCCAGGGCTGGTTCCTGTAGCCCGCATAGTCCACACCGCACAGGTCGATCAACTGCTCGAACTTGAGCGCGGGATGCTCGTGCAACCGGCGCGCGGCCTCGAGATAGCGCGCCGCCGGCACCGTGATGCTGATTTCGCCGCGTTCGCGGTGCAGGGTGCCGAGGCAGTCGCCCAACGTGGATTCGAGCGCCGCCTGCAGTTGATCGAGCTTGCTTGTCATCGTCTGAGGGCGCGGCTTCAGCGCGCGATGGTGTTCTCGCGCCGGATCTTGTTTTGCAGCTGCAGGATGCCGTAGAGCAGCGCCTCGGCCGTGGGCGGGCAGCCCGGCACGTAGACGTCCACCGGCACGATGCGGTCGCAGCCGCGCACCACCGAATAGCTGTAGTGGTAGTAACCGCCGCCGTTGGCGCACGAGCCCATGCTCAGTACCCAGCGCGGCTCGGCCATCTGGTCGTAGACCTTGCGCAGCGCCGGCGCCATCTTGTTGCACAGCGTGCCGGCCACGATCATCAGGTCGCTCTGCCGCGGGCTGGGCCGGAACAGCATGCCGAAGCGGTCGATGTCGTAGCGCGCAGCGCCGGCATGCATCATCTCCACCGCGCAGCAGGCCAGGCCGAAGGTCATCGGCCACAGCGAGCCGGTCTTCGACCAGTTGATCAGCTTGTCCACCGAGGTGGTGACGAAGCCTTCCTTCAGTACGCCTTCGATGCCCATGGCTACCTCTGCTTCACTCCCAGTCGAGAGCGCCCCGCTTCCATTCGTAGACGAAGCCCACGACGAGAATGGTCAGGAAGATCATCATCGCCCAGAAACCTGACGGGCCGATTTCATGCAGCGCGACCGCCCACGGGAAGAGGAACGCGATCTCCAGGTCGAACAGGATGAAAAGAATCGCCACGAGGTAGTAGCGCACGTCGAACTTCATGCGCGCGTCCTCGAAGGCCTCGAAGCCGCATTCGTAGGGTGAATCCTTGGCCGCGTCAGGCCGGTTGGGCCCGAGCACGAAGCCCAGCACCTGCGGCGCTACACCGACCCCCACGCCCACCAGTATGAACAGGATGACGGGCAGGTACGGTTGCAGGTCCATGTTGTTCGTCCGCGAGGGACTTGTTTGGTGCCGACGGCGAGACTCGAACTCGCACAGCTTTCGCCACTACCCCCTCAAGATAGCGTGTCTACCAATTTCACCACGTCGGCAAGGGTCCGGATCCAATCGGGTGACGTGAGGAAATGACACCCTTGAACTGCAAAGAATTCTAGCGGCAATTCAAGGGTCTTCCCGCAGCGCAGCACGGTGAAATGCGCTGCGTCATGTCGCCGCTGTAGCTACTTCGCTGCGCTGGCCGGCGCAGGGATCGGCGCGGGGATGCCGGTAGGCGCCGCCGGCGCGCTGCTCGCTGCAGGGGCCGACGCGGCGGGCATCACCGCCGCGGGGATCGCCGGCGGCGCGCTGGCGGCCGGCGCCGCACGGTCGAGCACGCTGCTGCCGTCCAGCCCGCTGCCGCCGCGTCGGTCGTTCGTGCTGAAGGCCAGGGCCAGTGTGCACGCGAAGAACACCGCCGCGCAGGCGGCCGTGGAGCGCGACAGGAAGTTGGCGCTGCCGCTGGCGCCGAAGAGGCTGCCCGAAGCGCCGCTGCCGAAGGATGCGCCCATGTCGGCGCCCTTGCCGTGCTGGATCAGCACGAGGCCGATCATGCCCAGCGCGGTGAGCAGCTGCAGTGCGTGTAGAACCGTGATCCAGATCTGCATGGGATGTTCTAGGTTGGCAAGAGATGGCGGCCTGCGGGCTCAGCCCGCGGCACGGCAGATGGCGACGAAATCGGCGGCCTTCAACGAGGCGCCGCCGACCAGTGCGCCGTCGATGTCGGGTTGGCTGAACAGCACCGCCGCGTTGTCCGGCTTGACGCTGCCGCCGTAGAGGATCCTGATGCGCGACGCATGGCCGCTGGCCGCCTGCAGCTGCGCGCGCAGCAGTTCGTGCACTTCCTGCGCCTGCTGGGGCGTGGCGCTGAGGCCAGTGCCGATGGCCCATACCGGCTCGTAGGCCACGACCATTTCGGAGACGCAGTGCGCCAGCGTGTGGATGACCGCCGACAGCTGGCGCTTGACCACCGCGGCGGTCTCGCCGGCCTCGCGCTGCTCGCGCGTTTCGCCGACGCAGACGATCGGCGTCACGCCGCTGCCCAGCGCGGCCTTGGCCTTGTCGGCCACGCCCTGGTCCGACTCGCCGTGCAGCGCACGCCGCTCCGAATGGCCGACGATGGCATAGCGGCAGCCGAACTCGGCCAGCATCGCGGCCGACACCTCGCCGGTGTACGCGCCCTGCGCATGCGCGGAACAGTCCTGCGCGCCCCAGCGCAGGTCGCTGGCCGCCAGGCTGACCGCCGTCTCGGACAGGTAAGGAAAGGGCACGCACACCGCCACGTCGCAGCCGAAGGGCCGCGCGCCCAGGATGCCGGCCAGCAGCTCGGCGTTCGCCGGGTGGCTGCCGTGCATCTTCCAGTTGCCGACGACCAGCCTGCGTGCGGCGCTCATGCTTTGCTCCAGTCGAGCACGATCTTGCCGACGTGCACGCTCGACTCCATCAGCGCATGGGCCTGCGCGGCCTGCACCGCGGGGAAGACGGCGTGGATCACCGGCTTGACCTTGCCGGCTTCGATCAGCGGCCAGACCTGCTCGCGCAGCTCGCGCGCGATCACGGTCTTGTAGTCGATGCTGCGCGGGCGCAACGTGCTGCCGATGATCGCCAGGCGCTTGCGCAGCACCGCGCCGACGTCCAGCGTGGCCTGCGTGCCGCCCTGCACCGCGATGATGGCGATGCGGCCGTCGTCGGCCATGCACTGCACCTCGCGCGGCAGGTAGTCGCCGGCCACCATGTCCAGCACCACGTCGACGCCGCGCCCATGGGTCAGGCGCTTGACCTCGGCGACGAAGTCCTGCGTCTTGTAGTTGATGGCGTGGTCGGCGCCCTGCGCCACGCAGGCCGCGCACTTCTCGTCGCTGCCCGCCGTGACGATGACCGTGACGCCGAAGGCCTTGGCCAGGTGAATCGCCGTCACGCCGATGCCGCTGGAGCCGCCTTGCACCAGCAGCGTCTCGCCGCGCCGCAGCCGCGCGTTCTGGAAGACGTTCTGCCAGACGGTGAAGAAGGTCTCGGGCAGCGCCGCCGCTTCGATGTCGCTCAAGCCCTTGGGCACCGGCAGGCACTGGCCCGCCGGCGCGACGCACAGCTGTGCGTAGCCGCCGCCGGCCACCAGCGCGCAGACGCGGTCGCCGATCTTCAGCCCCGCGGCCGCCAGGTCGGCGGCCGCGCCGCCCGCCACCGTGCCGGCGATCTCCAGCCCCGGCAGGTCGGACACGCCCGGCGGCATCGGGTACAGGCCCTTGCGCTGCAGCACGTCCGGCCGGTTGACACCCGACGCGGTGACGGCGATCAGCAGCTCGCCCGGCTTGGGCACCGGGTCGGGCCGCTGCGTGGCGACCAGCACCTCGGGCTTGCCCGGCTGCGTGATTTCAATCGCTTGCATGCTTGCTCCTCCGCTGCAACGCCGGGCCCGGTGGGGCCCTGCGCCGCACTCAGTCGCGCGGCGTGTCGTTGCCGTCAGAGGCCGCGGCCGGTGCCGACACTTCGGCCGCGGGCTCGCGCTCGCGTTCGCGGCGCGGCGGGCGGTCACCGCGATCACCACGGTCGTCGCGGTCACGCCGCGGCCGGTCGCCGTAGTCGCGGCGCGGCGGACGCTCGCGCTCTTCTTCCATGCCCTCGGGGCGCTCCAGCAGCGCCTTCATGCTGAGCTTGATGCGGCCCTTCTCGTCGGTTTCCAGCACCTTGACCTGCACCACCTGGCCTTCCTTGAGGAAGTCCTCGACCTTCTCGACACGCTGGTGCGCGATCTGACTGATGTGCAGCAGGCCGTCCTTGCCGGGCAGGATGTTGATCAGCGCGCCGAAGTCCAGGATCTTGGTGACCGGGCCTTCGTAGACCTTGCCCACTTCCGCCTCGGCGGTGATCTCCTCGATGCGCTTGCGGGCGAACGCCGCCTTGTCGGCATCGGTGGAGGCGATGGTGATGGTGCCGTCCTCGCCGATGTCGATGGTGCAGCCGGTTTCTTCGGTCAGCGCGCGGATCGTCGCGCCGCCCTTGCCGATGACGTCGCGGATCTTCTCCGGGTTGATCTTCATGGTGTACAGGCGCGGCGCGAACTGCGACACCTCGGCCTTGGCCTCGCCCATGGCTTCGGTCATCTTGCCCAGGATGTGCAGGCGTGCTTCCTTGGCCTGCGCCAGCGCCACCTGCATGATCTCCTTGGTGATGCCCTGGATCTTGATGTCCATCTGCAGCGCGGTGATGCCGTTGATGCTGCCGGCCACCTTGAAGTCCATGTCGCCCAGGTGGTCCTCATCGCCCAGGATGTCGGTCAGCACGGCGAAGCGGTTGCCGTCCTTGATCAGACCCATGGCAATGCCGGCCACGTGTGCCTTCATCGGCACGCCGGCGTCCATCAGCGCCAGGCAGCCGCCGCACACCGAGGCCATCGACGACGAACCGTTCGACTCGGTGATCTCGCTGACCACGCGGATGGTGTACGGGAACTCGTCCTTCTTGGGCAGCGCGGCGATCAGCGCGCGCTTGGCCAGGCGGCCGTGGCCGATCTCGCGGCGCTTCGGGCTGCCGAAGCGGCCGGCCTCGCCGGTGGCGAAGGGCGGCATGTTGTAGTGCAGCATGAAGCTGTCGGTGAACTCGCCGGCCAGCGCGTCGATGCGCTGCGCGTCGCGCTCGGTGCCCAGCGTGGCCACCACCAGCGCCTGCGTCTCGCCGCGCGTGAACAGCGCCGAGCCGTGGGTGCGCGGCAGCACGCTGTTGCGGATCTCGATCGGGCGCACGGTGCGCGTGTCGCGGCCGTCGATGCGCGGCTCGCCGGCGAGGATCTGGCCGCGCACGATGCGCGCTTCGATGTCGAACAGCTGCGCTTCCACCTTGACGGCGTCGAACTCGGCGCCTTCGGCCTTCAGCGCGGCCAGCACGTTGGCATAGGCCTCGCGCGTGGCCTGGGTGCGCGCCTGCTTGCTGCGGATCTGGTAGGCCGCGCGCAGCGGGCCTTCGGCCAGCGCGTTGAGCTTGGCGATGAAGGCTTCGTCCTTGGCGGGGGCCTTCCAGTCCCATTCGGGCTTGCCGGCGTCGCGCACCAGCTCGTTGATGGCGTTGATGGCCACCTTGCCCTGGTCGTGGCCATAGACCACCGCGCCGAGCATGACTTCTTCGGTCAGCATGTCGGCCTCGGACTCGACCATCAGCACCGCGGCTTCGGTGCCGGCGACCACCAGGTCCAGACGCGAATCGGCCAGCTGCGTCTTGCCCGGGTTGAGCACGTATTCGCCGTTGACATAGCCCACGCGCGCCGCGCCGATCGGGCCGTCGAAGGGGATGCCGCTGATGGCCAGCGCGGCGCTGGTGCCGATCATCGCGGCGATGTCGGCCTGCACCTCGGGGTTCAGGCTCAGCACGTGCACGATCACCTGCACTTCGTTGTAGAAGCCTTCGGGGAACAGCGGACGGATCGGCCGGTCGATCAGGCGGCAGGTCAGGATCTCGAGCTCGCTGGGGCGGCCTTCGCGCTTGAAGAAGCTGCCGGGGATCTTGCCGGCGGCGTAGGTCTTCTCGGTGTAGTCCACCGTCAGCGGGAAGAAGTCCTGACCGGCCTTGGCGGTCTTGGCGGCCACCACGGTGGCCAGCACCACGGTGCCTTCGATGTCGACGACCACGGCGCCGCTGGACTGGCGGGCGATCTCGCCGGTCTCCAGCGTGACGCTGTGCGGGCCCCACTGGAAGGTCTTGGTGACCTTGTTGAACATGCTCATGTCATCTCCTTTGCGGTTGCGGCACGCTTGCGGTGGTGCCTTCACCAGGAGCAGCGGGCTGTCGGTGGCGGCATGCCATTCCAGTGAAGCCAGAGGCCTGGCGCCGGTGGAATGACACAGCAGCGTTCAACGCCTGCCCTGCTCCGCCCGGCCCGCGCGGCAACGGCCGCACGAGCCCCAGGCGCGCGGCTTACTTGCGCAGGCCGAGCTTGCCGATCAGCGCGGTGTAGCGCTCGGCGTCCTTGTCCTTCAGGTAGGCCAGCAGGCGCTTGCGCTGGTTGACCAGCTTCAGCAGGCCGCGGCGGCCGTGGTGGTCCTTCAGGTGCTGCTTGAAGTGCGGCGTCAGTTCATTGATGCGCGCGGTGAGCAGCGCGACCTGCACTTCGGGGGACCCGGTGTCCGACGCGCTGCGGGCGTTGGACTTGATGATTTCTGCGACTTGCGCGCCTGCCATGGCCATGGGATTTCCTTGAGTGTGGAAACCGCCGGCGCTTCGCCTGATGCGGGGGCGCGGTGACGGTTTCCGGTTCGACTTGCGGATACGAGTGAAACCGACCCGTACCGTGCTGGATCTTCGCCGGCCTTCAGGGCTGGCAAAGACCGCGCATTATAGGGCAAGCGCCGCCGCCAGCCGCTCGATGCCGGCGTCCAGCCGCTGCGGATCGCGTGACGCAAAGCACCAGCGCAACCAGCCCTCGCCCTCCGGGCCGAAGGCGGCACCCGGGGCCAGCCCCAGGCCGTGGCGCTCCACCAGGCGCTTGGCGAAGGCCAGCGAATCGTCCTGGCCCGCCACGCGGAAGAAGGCATACATGCCGCCGGCAGGCGGCGACACCTCGACGCCGGGCAGCGCCGCCAGCTGCGGCAGCAGCCGGTCGCGGCAGCCCTGCAGGCGCTGCACCAGCGCCGGCACGAAGTCGGGCGCGATGCCCAGCGCGGCCAGCGCGCCGCGCTGCACGAACACCGGCGCGCAGGAGGTGTTGAACTCGATCAGCTTGCCGATGGCGTCCAGGTGGCCGCGCGGCAGCACCAGCCAGCCCAGCCGCCAGCCGGTCATCAGGAAGCTCTTGGAGAAGCTGTGCGCCACCACCAGCCGGTCGTCGTCGGTCGCAATGTCCAGAAAACTGGGCGCCGCGCGGTCGCCGCTGAAGTACAGCCGCTCGTAGACCTCGTCGGCCACGATCCAGGTGCCGGTGCGACGGCAATGCTCCAGGATGGCTTGCTGCTCGGCGCGCGTCAGCGTCCAGCCGGTGGGGTTGTTGGGCGCGTTCAGCAGCAGCACGCGCGTGCCCGGCGTCACGGTCGCGCGAAGCTCGTCCAGGTCCAGCCGCCACACGCCATCGTGCGGCCGCAGCGGCAGGCGCCGCACACGCGCCCCGACGATCTGCGCCTGCGCCGTCAGGTTGGGCCACAGCGGCACCACCGCCACCACCTCGTCGCCGGGGTCGGCCAGCATCTGCATCGCCAGCATCAGCGCATTCACGCCCGACGACGTGACGGCGATGCGCTCCGCGGCCACCGCGCCATGCAGCGACGAGCTGTAGGCCGACAGCCCCTCGCGCAACTCGGCCAGGCCCAGGTTGTGCGCGTAGAAGGTCTCGCCGTCCTGCAGCGAGCGCGCCGCGGCTTCGCGCACCGGCTGGGGCGTGACCTCGTCGCTTTCGCCGAACCAGAAGGCCAGCACGTCCGCGCGCCCCAGCCCGGCGTTGGCGACTTCGCGGATCTTCGACGCGGGCAAGGAGGCGATGGACTGGCGCATGGTGCTTGATGCCGCGCAAACGCGCGGCCCTTGAAATGACAGGCGCAAGGCCTATCTGCTGGACATGGCGGTCGGCGTGGGTTTGCTGGCTGCCGCGTTGTTTGATTCTAGGAGGCACCATGTTTCTCGTACCCATGACCCGCAGCGCCTCGGACCTGGCGCGCAGCTTCGATCGCCTGTTCGACGACGGCTTCGAACGCTTCTTTGCACCCGCCGCGCAAGGCAACGGCCCGGCGCGCAGCCCCGCACTGGACGTGGCCGAATCCGAACGCGCCTATACCGTCAAGCTCGACCTGCCGGGCGTGGCGAAGGAGGATGTCAAGGTGGCCATCGACGGCCGCCGCGTGAGCATCGAAGCGCAGGCGCGCAAGGACGACGAAAAGAAGGAAGGCGACCGCATCGTCTACCGCGAGCGCTCGGTGTCCAGCTATGCGCGCAGCTTCACCGTGGCGACGGAGATCGACCAGGCCGAATCGGGCGCCAAGCTGGAGAACGGCGTGCTCACGTTGACGCTGGCCAAGCGCGGCGCTCCGGCGAGCGCCCAGCTCACGGTCAACTGACCGCGGCCAGATCCCAGCGCGGGCGCACGTCAAAGGCGCCCGCGGCCTGGGTGGCAGCCAGCCCGGCCTGCCAGCGCATCGCTGCGGCGAGCGCGATCATCGCGCCGTTGTCGGTGCACAGCGCCGGCTCCGGATAGTGCACGCGCGCGCCGATGCGGCGAGCCTCCGCATCGAGCCGCGCGCGCAGGCTGACATTGGCGCCCACGCCGCCGGCCACCACCAGCCGCTTCAGGCCGGTGTCCTTCAGCGCACGCAGCGACTTGGCGCACAGCACGTCGACGATCGCCTGCTGCACGCTGGCCGCCATGTCCGCACGCTGCGCGTCGCTCGGCTCACCGAGCTTGGCCAGGCGCACGGCCACCGCCGTCTTGAGCCCGGCGAAGGAGAAGTCCAGGTTCGGCTTGTGCAGCAGCGGGCGCGGCAGGTCGAAGGCGCCGGGATCGCCCGCGCGCGCCAAGGCGCTCAAGGCCGGCCCGCCGGGATAGCCCAGGCCCAGCAGCTTGGCGCTCTTGTCGAAGGCTTCGCCGGCGGCGTCGTCGATGGTCTCACCCAGCAGCGCATAGCGGCCCACGCCGTCGACGCGCATCAGTTGCGTGTGGCCGCCGGACACCAGCAGCGCGACGAACGGAAACGCCGGCGGGTCGGCCGACAGGAACGGCGACAGCAGATGCCCTTCGAGGTGATGCACGCCCAGCGTCGGCCGCTGCAGCGCCTCGGCCAGCGCCACCGCCACGCCGGCGCCCACCAGCAGCGCGCCGGCCAGCCCGGGCCCGCGCGTGTAGGCCACCAGGTCGATGTCCTGCAGCCGGCAGGCGGCTGCGTCCAGCACCTGCCGCGTCAGCGGCAGCACGCGCCGGATGTGGTCGCGCGAGGCCAGCTCCGGCACCACGCCGCCGTAGGCCTGGTGCATGTCCACCTGGCTGTGCAGCGCCTGCGCCCGCAATTGCGGCACGCCTTCGGCGGCCGCGCTGACCAGCGCCACGCCGGTCTCGTCGCAGCTGCTTTCGATGCCGAGGATGTTCATCCTCAGTGGTTCTCGCGCGCGTGATTGATCGTGTACTTGGGCAGCTCGATGGTCACGTCCTGCTGCGCCAGGATCGCCTGGCAGGACAGGCGCGAGGTCGGCGTCAGGCCCCAGGCGCGGTCCAGCAGGTCCTCTTCGGACTCGTCCATCTCGCCCAGCGACGCGAAGCCCTCGCGCACGATGACGTGGCAGGTGGTGCAGGCGCAGCTCATCTCGCAGGCATGCTCGATGGCGATGCCGTTCTCCAGCAGCGCCTCGCAGATGGAGGTGCCCGGCGTGGCTTCGATGTCGTCGCCCTGCGGGCAGAGCTCGGGGTGCGGCAGGATGCGGATGTGCGGCATGGCTAGGCAGGTGCTCAGACGTCTTCGATGCTGCGCCCGGCCAGCGCCTGGCGGATGCCGCGGTTCATGCGTGCGGCGGCGAATTCCTCGGTGCCCTTGGCCAGCGCTTCCACCGCCTGGTTGATGGCGTCGTGGTCTTCGCCGGCGGCCAGCGCGCGCACGCCGGACATCAGCGTCTCGATCGCCGTGCGCTCGCCGGGCTGCAGCAGCGCGCCGTCCGCGGCCAGCGCCGACTGCGTGGCCAGCAGCAGCCGCTCGGCCTCGACGCGGGCCTCGCGCAGCGCGCGCACGCGCATGTCGTCCTGCGCATGCGTGAAGCCTTCGCGCAGCATGCGCGCCACCTGGTCGTCGGCCAGGCCGTAGCTGGGCTTGACGACCACGCTGGCCTGCACGCCGCTGACGGCTTCGCGCGCCGACACGCTGAGCAGGCCATCGGCGTCCACCTGGAAACTGACGCGAATGCGCGCCACGCCGGCCGCCATCGGCGGAATGCCGCGCAGCTCGAAGCGCGCCAGCGAGCGGCAGTCGGCGACCAGCTCGCGCTCGCCCTGCACCACGTGCAGCGCCATCGCCGTCTGCCCATCCTGGTAGGTGGTGAATTCCTGCGCCTTGGCCACGGGGATGGTGGTGTTGCGCTCGATGATGCGTTCCACCAGCCCGCCCATCGTCTCCAGGCCCAGCGACAGCGGGATCACGTCCAGCAGCAGCAACTGGCGGTCGCCGCCGTTGCCGGCCAGCGCGTGGGCCTGGATGGCCGCGCCGATGGCCACCACCTCGTCGGGGTTGAGGTCGGTCAGCACCTTGGCGTCGGCACCGAAGAACTCGCCGACCGCGCGCCGCACCATGGGCATGCGCGTGGCCCCGCCGACCATCACCACGCCCAGCACGTCGGCGTGCGGCACGCGCGCATCGCGCAGCACCTTGCGCAGCGCGGTCAACGTGCGTTCCAGCAAGGGCTGCGCCAGCGCTTCAAGCTCGGCTCGGGCCAGCGGCAGGTGCAGCGGGCCGTCCTGCAGCGCCGCATCCAGCGACACCGTGTCCTGCGTGCTCAACGCTTCCCGCGCCGTGCGGGCGGCGCGCAGCAGCGCGCTCTTGTCCGCCGGTGTGTCGGCGCGCCGGCCGGCGCGCTGCAGTGCCCAGTCGGCCAGCAGGTGGTCGAAGTCGTCGCCGCCCAGCGCGGCGTCGCCGCCGGTGGCCACGACCTCGAACACGCCCTGGCTCAGGCGCAGCAGCGAGACGTCGAAGGTGCCGCCGCCCAGGTCGTAGACCGCGTACAGCCCTTCACTGCCGTGGTCCAGCCCGTAGGCCACCGCCGCCGCGGTCGGCTCGTTGATCAGGCGCAGCACGTTCAGCCCGGCCAGCTGCGCGGCGTCCTTGGTCGCCTGCCGCTGCGCGTCGTCGAAGTAGGCCGGCACGGTGATCACCGCGCCGAAGAGTTCGTCGTCGAAGCTGTCCTCGGCGCGCTGGCGCAGCGTGGCCAGGATCTCCGCCGACACCTCGACCGCGGTCTTCAGCCCCTGGCGCGTGCGCACCGCCACCATGCCCGGCTGGTCGACCAGTTCGTAGGGCAGCTGCGCGGCGCCGGCCACGTCGGCCAGGCGCCGGCCCATCAGCCGCTTGGCCGAGGCGATGCAGTTCGCCGCATCGTCGGCCTGCAGCGCCTTGGCGCTGTGCCCGACCTGGCGGCGCTGATCCTCCAGGTAGCACACCACCGACGGCAGCAGCACCCTGCCCTGCGCGTCGGGCAGGCACTCGGGCATGCCGTGCCGCACCGCCGCCACCAGCGAATGCGTGGTGCCCAGGTCGATGCCTACCGCCACACGCCGCTGGTGCGGGTCGGGCGCCTGGCCGGGCTCGGAGATCTGCAGCAGCGCCATCGGTCAGGGCTGCAGCGTCTCGAGGCGCTGATCGATGTCCTGCCTGAAGCGCGCCACGAACATCAGCTCGCGCACCAGGCTGGCCGCCGCCTGCGCGTCGCCGTGCGTGTCGAGTTGCTGTTCCAGCCGCTGCAGCAGCTGCCGCTCGTGGCTGGCGACCTGGTCGTCCAGTGCCTGCACGGTGTCCGTGCCGTCGGCGTCGTCCAGCGACTCGCGCCAGGCCATCTGCTGGGTCAGGAACTCCCGTGGCATCGCGGTGTTGCGTTCGGCGTCGATGGGCACGCCGCGGCGCTCGCACAGGTAGGCGGCGCGCCGCAGCGGGTCCTTCAGCCGGCGGTAGGCCTCGTTCACCCGCACCGACCATTGCATGGCGACGCGCTGCGCCGCGGCGCCCTGCGCGGCAAAGCGGTCCGGGTGCACCTCGGCCTGCAGCTCGCGCCAGCGGCGGTCGAGCCGTGCCGGCTCGAGCGCGAAGCGCTCGTCCAGTCCGAAGAGCTTGAAGTCGTCGTCGTCGATGTTCATGGCGCAGCCGCTACACGTCGCGTCCGCCGGACGCGCTGGCGTTGGATGTGGGTGCCGCCCCTCAGACGCGGAAGGACTCGCCGCAGCCGCAACGATCCTTCTCGCGCGGGTTGTGGAACTTGAAGCCTTCGTTCAGCCCCTCGCGCACGAAATCGAGCTCCGTGCCTTCGAGGTACGGATAGCTCTTCGGGTCGACCAGGATCTTCACGCCGTGACCCTCGAACACCAAATCTTCGGGCGCCACTTCGTCGGCGTATTCCAGCTTGTAGGCCAGGCCCGAGCAGCCCGTGGTCTTGACGCCCAGTCGCACGCCCACGCCCTTGCCACGCTTGTGGATGTAGCGCGAGACATGGCGGGCCGCCGCTTCCGTCAGGGTCACGGCCATACTCAGTGCGCCTGGCCGTGCTTGGTCTTGTAGTCCTCGACCGCGGCCTTGATGGCGTCCTCGGCCAGGATCGAGCAGTGGATCTTCACCGGCGGCAGCGCCAGCTCCTGCGCGATCTGGGTGTTCTTGATGGTCAGCGCTTCGTCCAGGGATTTGCCCTTGACCCATTCGGTGACCAGCGAGGACGACGCGATGGCCGAGCCGCAGCCGTAGGTCTTGAAGCGCGCGTCCTCGATCAGCCCGGTGGCCGGGTTGACGCGGATCTGCAGCTTCATCACGTCGCCGCAGGCCGGCGCGCCGACCATGCCGGTGCCTACCGCCTCGTCGCCCTTGTCGAAGGAGCCGACGTTGCGCGGGTTTTCGTAGTGGTCCACGACCTTGTCGCTGTATGCCATGAGTCTTCTCCTGATTCAGTGTGCCGCCCACTGGATGGCGTTCAAGTCGACGCCATCTTTGTACATTTCCCACAACGGCGACAGCTCGCGCAACTTGGCCACCTGTTCCTGCAGGGTCTTGACGGCATAGTCGATCTCGGCCTCGGTGGTGAAGCGGCCGATGGTCATGCGCAGCGACGAATGCGCCAACTCGTCCGAGCGGCCCAGCGCACGCAGCACATAGCTCGGCTCCAGGCTGGCCGAGGTGCAAGCCGAGCCCGAGGACACGGCCAGGCCCTTCACGCCCATGATCAGCGATTCGCCTTCCACGTAGTTGAAGGACATGTTCAGGTTGTGCGGCACGCGCCGCTCCAGGTCGCCGTTGACGAAGGTCTGCTCGATGTCGGACAGGCCCCGCAGCAGCCGCTGGTGCAGCATGCGGATGCGCTCGCGCTCGGCACCCATCTCGGCCTTGGCTAGCGCATAGGCCTCCCCCATGCCGACGATCTGGTGCGTGGGCAGCGTGCCCGAGCGCATGCCGCGCTCGTGGCCACCGCCGTGCATCTGCGCCTCGATGCGCACGCGCGGCTTGCGGCGCACGTACAGCGCACCGATGCCCTTGGGCCCGTAGGTCTTGTGCGACGCCAGGCTCATCAGGTCCACCGGCAACGAAGCCAGGTCGATGTCCACCTTGCCGGTGGCCTGCGCCGCGTCGACGTGGAAGATGATGCCGCGCTCGCGGCACATCTTGCCGATGGCCACGATGTCCTGGATCACGCCGATCTCGTTGTTGACCAGCATCACCGACACCAGGATGGTGTCCTTGCGCAGCGATTGCTCCAGCCGCTCGAGGTCGATCAGGCCGTCCTGCTGCACGTCCAGGTAGGTCGCCTCGAAGCCCTGGCGCTCCAGTTCGCGCACCGTGTCCAGCACCGCCTTGTGCTCGGTCTTGACCGTGACCATGTGCTTGCCGCGCGAGCTGTAGAAGTGCGCCGCGCCCTTCAGCGCCAGATTGATGGATTCGGTGGCGCCGCTGGTCCAGACGATCTCGCGAGGATCCGCGCCGACCAGCGCCGCCACCTGTTCGCGCGCGCGCTCCACCGCCCCTTCGGCTTCCCAGCCCCAGGCATGGCTGCGGGACGCCGGGTTGCCGAAGTGCTCGCGCAGCCAAGGCACCATCGCATCGACCACGCGCGGGTCGCAGGGCGTCGTCGCCCCATAGTCCATGTATATCGGGAAATGCGGTGTCATGGGTCAGATCTGCTCAAGAAATGGGATTGTCGCTATTTGCTCAAGGCGCTGCCCAGCGCGAACACCGAATTCGGCGCCGTGATCTTGATCGGCCGCACCACCGGCTGGGACGAGATGGCGCGCTTCACCGGCGCGTCCTGCACCGACACGCCCTTGGCGATCTGCTCGTCGACCAGCTTCTTCAGCGAGATGGAATCGAGGTACTCGATCATCTTGGCGTTCAGGCTGGCCCACAGGTCGTGCGTCATGCAGCGGCCCGTATCGTCGCCCATGCAGTTTTCCTTGCCCGCGCAGCCGGTGGCGTCGATGGGTTCGTCGACGGCCACGATGATGTCGGCCACGGTGATCTCGTCGGCGCTGCGGCCCAGCGAATAGCCTCCACCCGGGCCGCGGGTGCTTTCCACCAGTTCATGGCGGCGCAGCTTGCCGAACAGCTGCTCCAGGTAGGACAGCGAGATCTGCTGGCGCTGGCTGATGGCAGCCAGTGCGACCGGCCCGCTGTGCGAGCGCAGGCCCAGATCGATCATCGCGGTGACGGCAAAACGGCCCTTGGTGGTCAGACGCATCAATATCTCCCTATCAGCCTCGCGGCACGGCAACAACACACTCGGGTGGACTCGTGCTCGCCAGCGTTATCCAAGGGTTAACCCTTTGTTATTCCTACTAACCAACTCAAGTATACCCGATCCCGACTGTTTTGGTCGAGATTGGCAGCGGGAGTTCCCTCCTCAGCCGGTCGCCGGCAGATCGTGCCCCGAGGCACCGAAGGCCTGCTCGCGCAGCAGCGCCAGCTGATCCCGCACGCGGGCGGCCTTCTCGAACTCCAGGTTGCGCGCGTGCTCGAGCATCTGCTTCTCCAGCAGCTTGATGCGCTTGCCCAGATCCTTCTCGCTCATCGCTTCCACCTGCGCCGCGGCCTGCGCGTTCTTCAGGTCGTCGCGTGCCGTCTTGTCGGAGACCACGCCGTCGATCATTTCGCGCACCTGCTTGGCCACGCTGCGCGGCGTGATGCCCTGGGCCAGGTTGTGCTCGGTCTGCTTGCTGCGGCGGCGGCTGGTCTCGTCCAGCGCCTGGCGCATGGAGTCGGTGATCTTGTCGGCGTAGAGGATGGCGCGGCCGTTCAGGTGCCGCGCCGCTCGGCCGATGGTCTGGATCAAAGAGCGCTCGGAGCGCAGGAAGCCTTCCTTGTCGGCATCCAGGATGGCCACCAGGCTCACCTCCGGAATGTCCAGGCCCTCGCGCAGCAGGTTGATGCCGACCAGCACGTCGAACACGCCCAGACGCAGGTCGCGGATGATCTCCACTCGCTCCACCGTGTCCACGTCGCTGTGCAGGTAGCGCACCTTGACGCCGTTGTCGGACAGGTACTCGGTCAGCTGCTCGGCCATGCGCTTGGTCAAGGTGGTGATCAGCACGCGCTCGCCGCGCTGCACGCAGTCGCGGATCTCCTGCAGCACGTCGTCCACCTGCGTCGCCGCCGGCCGCACCACCACCTCGGGGTCGACCAGGCCGGTCGGGCGCACCAGTTGCTCCACCACCTGGCCGGCGTGCGTCTTCTCGTAGTCGGCCGGCGTGGCCGAGACGAACACCGCCTGGCGCATCTTGCGCTCGAATTCCTCGAACTTCAGCGGCCGGTTGTCCAGCGCGCTGGGCAGGCGGAAGCCGTACTGCACCAGCACGGTCTTGCGCGCCCGGTCGCCGTTGAACATGCCCCCCAGCTGGCCGATGAGCACGTGGCTTTCGTCGAGGAACATCACGGTGTCGGCCGGCAGATAGTCCACCAGCGTCGGCGGCGGCTCGCCGGGCGCCGCGCCGGACAGGTGCCGGGTGTAGTTTTCGATGCCCTTGCAGTGGCCCACCTCCTGCAGCATCTCCAGGTCGAAGCGGGTGCGCTGCTCCAGGCGCTGCGCCTCGACCAGCTTGCCGTCCTTGACCAGCTCGTCCAGCCGCTCGCGCAGCTCGGTCTTGATGGTGTCGATGGCCGCCAGCACGCGGTCGCGCGGCGTCACGTAGTGGCTGCTCGGGTAGACGGTGAAGCGCGGGATCTTCTGCCGGATGCGCCCGGTCAGCGGGTCCATCAACTGCAGCGACTCGACCTCGTCGTCGAACAACTCGATGCGGATCGCCAGCTCGCTGTGTTCCGCCGGAAAGACGTCGATGGTGTCGCCGCGCACGCGGAAGGTGCCGCGCGAGAAGTCGGTCTCGTTGCGCTGGTACTGCATGCGGATCAGCTGGGCGATGACGTCGCGCTGGCCCATCTTGTCGCCCACGCGCAAGGTCATCACCATGCGGTGGTAGTCCTGCGGGTTGCCGATGCCGTAGATCGCGCTGACGCTGGCCACGATGACCACGTCGCGCCGCTCCAGCAGGCTCTTGGTGGCCGACAGCCGCATCTGCTCGATGTGCTCGTTGATCGAGCTGTCCTTCTCGATGAACAGGTCGCGCTGCGGCACATAGGCCTCGGGCTGGTAGTAGTCGTAGTAGCTGACGAAGTACTCGACCGCGTTCTTCGGGAAGAACTCGCGGAACTCGCTGTACAGCTGCGCGGCCAGCGTCTTGTTCGGCGCGAAGACGATCGCCGGCCGGCCCAGCCGGGCGATGACGTTGGCCATCGTGAAGGTCTTGCCCGAGCCGGTGACACCCAGCAGCGTCTGGTAGGCCAGCCCGTCTTCCACGCCTTCGACCAGCTTGGCGATCGCCTCGGGCTGGTCGCCGGCCGGCGCATAAGGTTGGAACAGCTGGAACGGCGAACCGGGAAAGGTGACGAACTCGCCATGCGTCTGCGCGGCCTCGTCCGCCACGCGCCCCACCTCGATCAGATCGGCCATGAATCCTGCCCCTCCCCGGTAGAATCGCCGGGCGAAACCTCACAGGGTAGCGCAGAGCAGCGCCGGCTGCTCCCCCAGGCTTCCGGGCCGCTCCATCCCCACCTTGCAGGCTGTACCGATGTCGCTTTTTTCCTCCGTCGAACTCGCCCCGCGCGACCCCATCCTCGGCATGACCGAAGCGTTCAATGCCGACCCGAATCCCGCCAAGGTCAACCTCGGCGTCGGCGTGTACTTCGACGAGAACGGCAAGCTGCCGATCCTGCAATGCGTGCTGGCCGCCGAAAAGCAGCTGGCCGAGGCGCCCAAGCCGAAGGGCTACCTGCCGATCGACGGCATCCCCGCCTACGACCGCGCCGTGCAGGAACTGGTGTTCGGTGCCGACAGTGCCGCGTTGCGCGACGGACGCATCGCCACCGTGCAGACGCTGGGCGGCACCGGCGGGCTGAAGGTCGGCGCCGACTTTCTGCAGCGCCTGAACCCGCAGGCCAAGGTGCTAATCAGCGACCCGAGCTGGGAAAACCACCGCGCCTTGTTCACGCAGGCCGGGTTTGCCGTCGACGTCTATCCGTACTACGACGCCGCCACGCACGGCGTGCGCTTCGAGGCCATGCTCGCCGCGCTCGAAGCCGCGGCGGCAGGCACGGTGGTCGTGCTGCACGCCTGCTGCCACAACCCCACGGGCTGCGACCTGGAGCCGGCGCAGTGGGCGCGCATCGTGCAGGCCGTCAAGGCGCGGGGTCTGGTGGCCTTCCTCGACATGGCCTACCAGGGCTTCGGCGACGGCATCGCCGAGGACGGCGCGGTGGTGCAGCAGTTCCTGAACGCCGGCGTCGACTTCCTCGTCGCCACCTCGTTCTCCAAGAGCTTCTCGTTGTACGGCGAGCGCGTCGGCGCGCTGAGCGTGGTCGCGGCCGACAAGGCCGAAGCGGCGCGTGTGCTGTCGCGGCTGAAGGTGCTGATCCGCGGCAACTATTCCAACCCGCCGACGCACGGTGCCCAGGTGGTGGCGATGGTGCTGACCACGCCCGCGCTGCGCCGCCAGTGGGAAGACGAACTGGCGGGCATGCGCACGCGCATCAAGCAGATGCGCCAGGCGCTGGTGCAGCGGCTGGCCGACGCGGGTGTCAAGCAAGACATGGGCTTCATCCTGCGGCAGAAGGGCATGTTCAGCTATTCCGGGCTGAGCGCGGAACGCATGCAGCGGCTGCGCAGCGAATTCGGCGTCTACGGCATCGATTCGGGCCGCATCTGCGTGGCCGCCCTCAACGACCGCAACCTCGGCCCGGTGGCCGCGGCCATCGCCAAGGTCGTTTGAGTGCGCACTCCACGCCGGCTCGTGGCGCCGAGGCGGGTTTGAGAACATAATTGCTGCGCCGCATCATGATGCGGCGCGCTTCACAAACTCAACAAGCAGGCCAGACCCGATGCTCTACCAGTGGTATGAAACCCAGCGCGCGCTGATGGCGCCGTTCTCGGAATTCGCCAGCGCGTCGGCGAAGCTATACAACCATCCGCTGTCGCCCTTCACCCACATGCCGATGTCGCAGCGGGTGTCGGCGGGGCTGGACCTGATGCACCGGCTGGCCAAGGACTACGAGAAGCCGGAATTCGGCATCACCAGCGCCACGGTGGGCGGTGTCGAGGTTGCCGTACAGCAGCAGGTGGCGCTGCAGAAGCCTTTCTGCCGCCTGCTGCGCTTCAAGCGCTTCACCGACAACCCGACGGCCCTGGAGACCATGAAGTCGCAGCCGACGGTGCTGGTGGTGGCGCCGCTGTCCGGCCACCATTCGACCTTGCTGCGCGATACCGTGCGCAGCCTGCTGCACGACCACAAGGTCTTCATCACCGACTGGACCGATGCGCGCATGGTGCCGGTCGAGGCCGGGCCGTTCCATCTGGACGACTATGTGGCCTACGTGCAGGAGTTCATCCGCCACGTCGGCGCGCACGCGCACGTGATCTCGGTCTGCCAGCCGACCGTGCCGGTGCTGGCGGCAGTTTCGCTGATGGCCACGCGCGGGGAGCCGACGCCGCTGACCATGACCATGATGGGCGGGCCCATCGACGCGCGCAAGAGCCCGACCGCCGTCAACAACCTGGCGATGAACAAGACCCACGGCTGGTTCGAGAACACGGTGATCTACCGCGTGCCGCAAAACTACCCGGGCGCCGGCCGGCGCGTCTACCCCGGCTTCTTGCAGTACACGGGCTTCGTGGCCATGAACCCCGACCGTCACCTGCATTCGCACTACGACTACTTCCTCGATCTGGTGCGCGGCGACGAGGGCAGCGCCGAGTCGCACCGCGAGTTCTACGACGAATACAACGCCGTGCTCGACATGCCGGCCGAGTACTACCTGGACACCATCAAGAAGGTGTTCCAGGAATTCGCGCTGGTCAACGGCACCTGGTCCGTGGACGGTGTGAAGGTCAGCCCGCAGGACATCCGCCACACCGCGCTGCTGACCATCGAAGGCGAACTCGACGACATCTCGGGCGCCGGCCAGACCAAGGCGGCGCACGACTTGTGCAGCAACATCCCGGCCGAGCACCGCTTCCACTACGACGTCGAAGGGGCCGGCCACTACGGCATCTTCTCCGGCCGGCGCTGGCGCGAGATGGTCTACCCGCGGGTGCGCTCGTTCATCGCCGACTACGACAAGGCCGAGGCGCGGGCAAGACCCTCGCGCGCGCCGGCACGCAAGCGTTAGCGCATGATGGCGCGGTGGGCCCCACCGACGCACTGACCGAGCGCATCGACGCGCTGCTGCCGCAGACGCAGTGCACGCGCTGCGGCTACCCCGACTGCCACGCCTATGCCGCGGCCATCGCTGGCGCGCAGGCAGACATCAACCGCTGCCCGCCCGGCGGCGCCGAGGGCATTGCGAGGCTGTCGGCGCTGACGGGTCGCCCCGTCGTGCCACTGGAACCCGAGCGCGGGGTGGAAGGACCGCGCCGCCTGGCGGTGATCGACGAAGCCTGGTGCATCGGCTGCACGCTATGCATCAAGGCCTGCCCGGTCGATTGCATCGTCGGCGCGTCCAAGCAGATGCACACCGTGGTCGACGACCAATGCACCGGCTGCGAACTGTGTGTGCCGGTGTGCCCGGTGGACTGCATCGCCATGGTCGACGTCACGCCGGGCCGCAGCGGCTGGGACGCCTGGAGCCCGGCGCAGCAAGACGAGGCACGCGAGCGCTATGCGTTCCACCAGTTGCGCGTGGAGCGCGAGCGGCGCGAGAACGACGAGCGGCTGATCGCCAAGGCCCAGGCCAAGCTGGCCGACCTGGCGGCGCAATCGCGAATCACCGACCCTGAACTGCTGCAGCGCAAGCGTGCAGTCATCGAGGCCGCCCTGGCGCGGCGCGCGTCCCGCGAGGATCCCGAGCCATCATGACCGACGACCAGGTCGAGGACTTCTTCGCCACGCTGGCCGCGGCCAACCCGCAGCCGGTGTCTGAGCTGGAATTCAGCAGCGTGTTCGAGCTGCTGGCCGCGGTGCTGCTGTCTGCGCAGGCCACGGACGCCGGCGTGAACAAAGCGACCCGGCGGCTGTTTGCCGTGGCCGGCACGCCGCGGCGCATGCTCGCGCTGGGGATCGACGGACTCGAACCGTACATCCGCAGCATCGGCCTGTACCGCACCAAGGCGCGCAACCTGATCGCCACCTGCCAGCTGCTGATCGAGCGCCATGGCGGCGAGGTGCCGCGCAGCCTGGAGGCGTTGCAGGCCTTGCCCGGGGTGGGCCGCAAGACGGCCAACGTGGTGCTCAACGTGGCCTTCGGCGAGCCCACCTTTGCGGTGGACACGCACGTCTTTCGCGTCTGCAACCGCACCGGGCTGGCGCCGGGCCGCACCCCGGAGCAGGTGGAGGCCGGCCTGTCGCGCCGCGTGCCGGAACGCTACCGCCAGCATGCGCACCACTGGCTGATCCTGCACGGCCGCTACGTATGCGTCGCACGCCGTCCGCTGTGCGAGCGCTGCAGCGTCGCACGCTGCTACGACCACGCGCAGGCAATCGGCGTGGTGAATTGACGCGCCGGCCTCGCCGTCGTCCACAGGCCGCGCCCTACAATGGGTCGGCGCATCTCCACCCCTGCCATGTCGAAGCTGGAAGACCTTGCCGAACGCGTCGAGAGGCTGCTGCTGCGGCATGACGAGCTGAAGCGCACCAACCTGCTGCTCGAACAGCAGGTGGCGGCGCTGGGCAGCGAACGCGACAGCCTGCGTTCGCGCCTCAGCGCGGCGCGGGCGCGCATCGACGTGCTGCTCGAACGGCTGCCCGCCGGCAACGGCAACGCCGGAGCCGGCACGTGAAGCAACTCGAAGTCACCATCCTCGGGCAGAGCTACATCCTCGGCTGTCCCGACGGCGGCGAGGCGCTGCTCAGCGCGGCGGTGGCCAGCGTGGACCGCGAAATGAGCGCCATCCGCGACGCAGGCAAGGTCAAGGCGCGCGAGCGCATCGCCGTGCTGGCGGCGCTGAACCTGGCCTACCAGCTCGCCGACAGCACACCGCGCAAGGCGTCGGCGGCCGCACAGGAACCGGGCACGGCGGCCGACGCGGCGCAGCTGGAGGCGCTGATCCGGCGGGTGGACGCGGCTCTCAACGACGACGGCCAGTTGCTGTGAAATCGGCAGCACACCGCAGCGCCCGCCGGCTCTAGAATGTGCTCGTCCGTCGCGTTCGCGGGAGTCTTATATTTCCTTGAACCGATGCTCATCGAGCAAGGGCTTGGAACATCGCTCGGCTGGTGTGATCGTCTCGCGTCAGATGAACCCGATGCCTTGCTGACCTCGCCCACCTGAACTTCCCTGAGGGTTCAGGAATGCGGCTCACGGTGCGCGGCGGACACCTATCTCTCACACGCCGCCGATGCCACGCTACTGGTTGATGAAAAGCGAGCCCGACGAGGTCTCGATCGACGATCTCGCCGCGGCGGCCGGCCAGGTGCTGCCGTGGACCGGCGTGCGCAACTACCAGGCGCGCAACTTCATGCGCGACGACATGCGCGTCGGCGACGGCGTGCTGTTCTATCACTCGTCCTGCGCCGAGCCCGGCGTGGCCGGCCTGGCCCGCGTGGCCGGCGCGCCCTGCCCCGACGAAACGCAGTTCGACCCCGCCAGCGACTACTACGACCCGAAGTCCACGCCGGACAAACCGCGCTGGGTGCAGGTCGACGTGGCGCTGGTGCGCAAGACGCGGCTGCTGCCGCTGCGCGAGATGCGCACGGTGCCGGAACTCGCCTCGATGCGCGTGCTGGCCCCCGGCAACCGGCTGTCGATCACGCCGGTCACGGCCGACGAGTGGCGCGCGGTGGGCCGACTGCTCGGACGTTGAGGCGCGCGGCGCCGCTGCGGCGCCTCAGCGGTCTTCGAAGCGAATGCTGGCCAGCGTCAGGTGGTTGCCGCCGCGGCGGCGGGCTTCGGCCAACGCGCCTTCACAGGCCACCAGCAGGTCCTGCTGCGACGCCGCCGTGTGCGGGAAGCTGGCCACACCCATCGACACGCTGAAGCCGAGTTCCTCGCCGTTGAGCACGACGATCTGCGTGGCGCATTGGCGACGCAGCCCTTCCATGCGCGAATGCGCGGTGGCCAGGCCGACGCCCGACAGCAGCACGCCGAAACGCCGCCCGTCGAGCCGGCAGGACGCGTCCATCGCGCGCGTATTGCCGCGCAGCAGCCGCCCCATGGCCTCGAAGACGCGCGTCTCGGCCGCCGCGCCGAGTTGACCCACCCGCTCGGAGAATGGATCGAGCTCGATGAGCACCAGCGCGAACTCGCGGTGCTCGCGCGTGGACAGACCGACCTCGCGACGCAGTTGATCCTCGAAGTGCGGGCGCGTGTACAGCCCGGTGGCCGCGTCGCGCAGGCCCTGGTCGGCCACTTCCAAGCGCAGCTTCTCATTGGCGCGCTGCTGCTCCTCGAGTTGCTGCAGTGCCGCGCGCAGTTGCAAGTCCTTCTGCCGTTGCGGCGCCTGGTCGGTCCAGACGCTGCACAGCCAGCGACCGGCCTGCCCGTCGGCGTCGACGGCAAGGCGCAGCACCGCGTAGTCGTGGCGTTGGCCGGCCCATTCGAAGCGGTGCTCGCTGGTCAGCGGCTGCGCCTGGCTCAATGCCGATTGCTCAGCCGCGCGCCAGGCGGTGACCAGCGCCGGGTCGACGAGTTCCGCATCGCCGTGTCCGCAGATCTGCGACGCGGGCCGCCCCAGGAAGCGGGCCATCGCATCGTTGACGTAGGCATAGCGGCCGCTGGCGGCGTCCTTGATGGACAGCATCGCGCCTTGCCGCGCGGCCCACGTTTCGCACAGCGCCGCCAACACCGGGCCGAAGCCCGGCTCGGTCGCATCGCTGCGCTCGAGCTCGGTGGGTGATGGGGTCGATGACATAGGGGACGTGGCTCAGACAGAAGGGGCATCTTGGGTCGCGACGCGCGGCAGATCAAGCCGCAGTGTTCGGCAAGCGCCGCAATCCCCTAGTTTGAACAAGCGCGCTATGGTAGTCGCCCGTCAAGGGGCCCTGTGGCTTCCGCGCGCCAGCGCAGCGTGACAATGGCCACGATGCCAGAGTTTGATGTCATCGTGATCGGCGCCGGCGCCGCCGGGCTGTTCTGTGCCGGCATGGCTGGCCAACGCGGCTTGCGCGTGCTGCTGATCGACCATGCCGCCAGGCGCGCCGAGAAGATCCGCATCTCGGGCGGCGGGCGCTGCAACTTCACCAACCGCGACTGCGGGCCGGGCCAGTTCATCTCCGAGAACCCGCACTTCTGCCGCTCGGCGCTGGCGCGCTACACCGCGGACGACTTCATCGCCCTGGTACGCCGCCACGGCATCGCCTTCCACGAGAAGCACCGTGGCCAGCTGTTCTGCGACGGCTCGGCCGAACAGATCATCGCCATGCTGGGGGCCGAATGTGCCGCCGGCGGGGTGCAGCACTGGCAACCCTGTGCCGTGCAAGCGGTGCGCCAAGGGGCGGATGGCTTCGTGCTCGATACCGATCAGGGCGTCGCCCGCGCGGCGCAGTTGGTGGTGGCCACGGGCGGGCTTTCGATTCCAAAAATTGGCGCGACGGACCTAGGCTACCGCCTCGCCCGACAGTTCGGCCACGGGTTGGTCGAGCCGCGGCCTGGGCTGGTGCCGTTGACCTTCGACGCAGCCAGCTGGGCGCCCTTCACGGCGCTTGCCGGCCTGTCACTCGAGGTGGCCATCGAGGCCGGGAGCGGCAAGCGCCGCCAACGTTTCGTCGAGGATCTGCTGTTCACGCACCGCGGGCTCAGCGGCCCGGCCGTGCTGCAGGCGTCTAGCTATTGGCGCGAGGGCGAGCCGTTGCGCATCGACCTGGCAGCCGGCCAGGACCTGGCGGCCCGGCTCGCCCAGGACAAGGCCACGTCGCGGCGCCAGTTGGGCAACCAGCTGGCGGCCTATCTGCCGCAGCGGCTGGCCGAGGTCTGGCTGCAGTCGCCGGGGCTGGACGCGGCCCTGCCGATGCCGCAGCTGCGCGACCGCCAGCTGGCCGCCCTCGCCGCCGCCATCCGCACCTGGCAGGTCGTGCCTGACGGCAGCGAAGGCTGGCGCAAGGCCGAGGTCACGCTGGGCGGTGTCGACACGCGCGAACTGAGCAGCCAGAGCCTGGAAAGCCGCCTCGTGCCGGGGCTGCACTTCATCGGCGAGGTGGTGGACGTGACGGGCTGGCTCGGCGGTTACAACTTCCAGTGGGCCTGGTCCAGCGCGGCCGCCTGCGCTCGCGCGTTGCAGCCCGGCGTCGGCCTGCGCTTGGCGGCCGGGCAGGTTTCGGGATAGAATCCGCGTTTCTGCCGGTTATGGTTGGCCGGCCGCATATTTTTAAGCCCACGAGGATTCATGACCACGATTCGCGTCAAAGAAAACGAGCCCTTCGACGTCGCCCTGCGCCGCTTCAAGCGCACCATCGAGAAGATCGGCCTGCTGACCGAACTGCGTGCACGCGAGTTCTACGAAAAGCCCACGTCGGAGCGCAAGCGCAAGAAGGCGGCCGCGGTGAAGCGCCACTACAAGCGCGTGCGCAGCATGCAGTTGCCCAAGAAGCTGTTCTGACCGTTCCCGACGGTCCATGACGAGCCCGCGGGCGCAAGCCGTCGCGGGCTCGTTTGTTTTTCGAGGAGTCCAACGTGACCCTGAAAGAGCGCATCACCGAAGACATGAAAGCCGCCATGCGGGCCAAGGACGCCGAGCGGCTGTCCACGATCCGCATGCTGCTGGCCGCGTGCAAGCAGCGCGAGGTGGATGAGCGCATCGAACTGGACGACGCCGCGATCGTCGGCCTGGTCGACAAGCTGATCAAGCAGCGCAAGGATTCGATCACCGCCTTCACGCAAGGCGGCCGCAGCGATCTGGCGGCCAAGGAAAGCGCCGAGATCCAGGTGCTGCAAGCCTATCTGCCGCAACGCATGAGCGCCGATGAAGTGAACGCCGCAGTGGCCGCCATCGTCGCCTCGCTGGGCGCTGCCGGGCCCGGCGACATGGGCAAGGTGATGGCCGCCGCAAAGGCCCAGCTGGTAGGCAAGGCCGAGATGGCGGCCGTGTCGGCCGCCGTCAAGCTAGCATTGGCCAAGTGAAGTGAGAGGCCGAACATGAGCGTCAACCTGCCCGTACGCGCCATCGACAGCGACGTCTGCGTCGCCCCGCAGATGCAGCCCGAAGCCATGGCCGACGTGGCGCGCGCGGGCTTTCGCAGCGTGATCAACAACCGGCCCGACTTCGAGGGCGGCGACGCCAGCCAGCCCACGAGCGCGCAGATCGAGGCCGCGGCCCGCGCTGCCGGCCTGGAGTATCGGCACCTGCCGGTCGCCGGGGGCTATCAGTCGCCGGAGGAAATCGCCGCCTTCGCCGCGCTGTGCAAGGAGCTGCCGCGGCCGCTGCTGCTGTTCTGCCGCTCGGGCGCCCGCTCGGCCAAGCTGTACCAGGCGGCGCAGGCCCTGGGCTGAGACGGCCCACCGTCGCTGAAACGCGTCGCCAAACAAAAGAGCCCCGCCGAAGCGGGGCTCTTTCTTGGCAGCTAGGGTCAGAGCTTCTGCTGCTGCATGAAGTCGTCGAAACCGGATTCGGTGAAGCGGAACCACAGGTTCGCGTCACGCCGGTAGGTAATGTAGTCGTCGTAGATCTTCTTCCACGCCGGGTTGGTGGCATTCAATTCGGCATAAACCTCGCCCGCGGCCTTGAACGAGGCTTCCATCACGTCCTTCGGGAAGCGCTGCACCTTCGCGCCACCGGCCACCAGTTGCTTCAGCGCTGCCGGGTTTCGGTAGTCGTACTTGGCGAGCATGTCCGTCCCGGCGTAGGTCGATGCCGCTTCGACAATCGCCTTGTACTCCGGCGTCAGGCTGTCGTACGACTTCTGGTTCACGTACAGCGACAGTTGTGGGCCGCCTTCCCACCAGCCGGGGTAGTAGTAGTACGGCGCCACCTTGTTGAGACCGAGCTTCAGGTCGTCGTACGGGCCAACCCATTCGGCGGCGTCGATGGTGTTCTTCTCGAGGGCCTGATAAATTTCTCCAGAGGGTAGGTTCTGAGGTACCACGCCGAGCTTTTCGATGACCTTACCGCCGAAGCCGCCGATGCGGAACTTCAGGCCCTTCAGGTCGGCCACCGACTTGATCTCCTTGCGAAACCAGCCGCCCATCTGCGCGCCGGTATTGCCCATCACGAAATTGACGATGTTGACCTTGGCGTAGAACTCGCGCATCAGCTTCATGCCGTTGCCTTCGTACATCCAGGCGTTCATCTGGCGTGCGTTCAGCCCGAAGGGAATCGCGCAGTCGAGCGCGTAGGTCGGGTCCTTGCCGAAGAAGTAGTACGGCGCCGTGTGCGCCATCTCCACCGTGGCGGTGCTGACGCCGTCGAGCACGCCGAAGGCCGGCATCAGTTCGCCCGCGGCGTGCGTGGTGATGATGAACTTGCCGCCGCTCATGTCGCTGACATGTTTGGCGAAGACCTCGGACACCCCATACAAAGTGTCAAGCGATTTCGAGAAGCTGGACGCCAGGCGCCAACGGATCGTGGTCTGCGCATGCACGATCGCCGGCCCGGAGCCGGCAGCCAGGATGCCGGCCAGACCGGCACCGCGAACGAACTTACGACGCTCCATGAATCGAGTCTCCTGTCGACGAAAAGAGGGTGATCAGGCGAGCGGAATTCTAGGTAGCACCCCTTGACGGCCGCGTGGTGTTTACCCGCGCGGACCCCGCTCCAAAACCCTCAATCCGCGGGCTCAGCTGCCGGCGAGTTTCATGCGCGAGATCAATACCGAGCCGGTGGACTTGCTGCCCTGGGTATAGACGTCGGCACCCACCGCGGCGATGTCCTGGAACATCTGCTTCAGATTGCCGGCGATGGTGATCTCGTGCACCGGGAAGGCGATGCGCCCGCCCTCGACCCAGAAGCCGGCAGCGCCGCGCGAATAGTCGCCCGTCACGTAGTTGACGCCCTGCCCCATCAGCTCGGTGACGAACAGGCCGCGGCCCAGCTTGCGCAGCATCGCGTCCAGGTCGTCGTCGGGCCGCGTCAGCCGGCTCTTCAGCGCCAGGTTCTGCGAACCGCCCGCATGGCCGGTGGTGCGCAGCCCGAGCTTGCGCGCCGAGTAGCTCGACAGGAAATAGCTGCGCACCACGCCCTGCTCGACCACCTTGCGCGCCGTCGTGCGCACGCCTTCGTCGTCGAAGGGCGCGCTGCCTTTGCCGCGCGGGATGTGCGGATCCTCGTCGATATCCACGTGCTCGGGCAGGATGCGCTGGCCCAGGCTGTCCAGCAGGAAGCTGGCCTTGCGGTACAGCGACCCGCCGCTGGTCGCCTGCACATAGGCGCCCAGCAGGCCGCCGGCCACCGGCGCCTCGAACAGCACCGGCACTTCGCTGGTCGCCACCTTGCGCGACTTCAACCGCGACAGCGCCCGTTCGGCGGCATAGCGCCCCACCGCTTCGGGCGCCGCCAGGTCGCGCGCGTCGCGCATCGAGCTGTACCAGGCGTCGCGCTGCATGCCCGCGCCCTTGCCGGCGATCGGCGCCACCGACAGGTAGTGCCGCGACGTGGCATAGCCACCGCGAAAGCCGCGCGTGTTGCCGGCCCAGAAATGCGACTGCTGCGCCGACACGCCGGCACCTTCGGAATTGGTGATGCGCCGGTCGGTGGACATGGCGGCATCCTCGCAGCGCTTGGCCAGGTCCGCCGCGCGCTGTGCATCGATGTCCCACGGGAAGAACAGCTGCAGGTCGCGCCCGGCTTCGGCGGGTGTGGCCAGGTCCTCGGCGTCGGGCAGGCCGGCCACCGGGTCCTCCGCGGTGAAGCGCGCGATGTCGTAGGCCGCACGCACCGTCTGCTTCAAGGCCTCGGCCGAGAAGTCCGAGCTGCTGGCGTTGCCACGGCGCTGGCCGATGTAGACGCTGACGCCCAGCGACTTGTCGCGATTGCGCTCGACGTTCTCGAGCTCGCCCTTGCGCACCGACACCGACAGCCCCGCGCCTTCGGACACCTCGACGCTGGCGTCGCTGGCCCCCATGTCGCGGGCCAGCCTCAGGCAGTCTTCGACGATCTGCCGGAACTGCTCGGTCGGATAAGAAAAGCCATGTTCGGCAGGGGAAGACGGCATGCGGGTGTGAAGCGGCAGACTCAGGGTGGACACTATGATACCGAGCGACCCCATTGCCGCCCGACACATGCCCCGCGCCACCGACCCCGCCGACACGCCGCCCGGCACGGAGGCCGACACACGCCCGAGCAAGACGCGGCTGAAGCAGCAGTCGCATGACCTGCAGAAGCTGGGGCAGGCCTTGGCCGCGTTGTCCGACGAACGCCTGAGCGGGCTCGGCCTGCCCGAGCGCTTGCATGAGGCCCTCACCGAATACCGCCGCACGCGCACGCACGAAGGCCGGCGTCGGCAGCTGCAATACGTGGGCAAGCTGATGCGCGAGGTGGACGCCGAGCCGTTGCACGAGGCCGTGGCCCAAGCCACGCTCGGATCGGCGCGCGACACCTTGCTGCTGCACGAAGCCGAGCGCTGGCGCGACGCGCTGCTGGCCGATGACGAAGCCATGACCCGCTGGCTGCAGGCGCATGCGGACTGCGATGCGCAGCGCCTGCGCAGCCTGGTGCGCGCGGCGCGTCGCGAGGCCGCGCTGCCGCCGGAGCAACGCAACCCGCGCAGCCACCGCGAGTTGTTCCAGTTCATCCGGCCGCTGCTCACCGAGGCCTCTGCATGAGCGCGTCGGGCCCGCTCCCAAGCGCTCATCCCGCAGCGCGGAGGATAGTCCAGTGAACCCACACGATCCGGTACGCATCGGCCTGGTGTCGACCAGCGACCGCGCCGCCAGCGGCGTGTATGCCGACCAGGGCATTCCGGCGCTGCAGGACTGGCTCGGCCGTGCGCTGCGCAACCCCATCCACTGGGAACCGCGCCTCATCCCCGACGAGCAGCCGCGCATCAGCGCCACCTTGTGCGAGCTGGTCGACGAGGCCAAATGCGACCTGGTGCTGACCACCGGCGGCACGGGGCCGGCGCCGCGCGACGTCACGCCCGAGGCCACGTTGGCCGTGGCGCACAAGCTCATGCCGGGCTTCGGCGAGCAGATGCGCCAGATCAGCCTGGCCTTCGTGCCCACCGCGATCCTGTCGCGGCAGGTGGCGGTGATCCGCGGCCAAGCGCTGATCATCAACCTGCCCGGCCAGCCCAAGGCCATCGCCGAGACGCTGCAAGGGCTGCCGGACGCGGCGCCGCCGGTGCCCGGCATCTTCGCCGCGGTGCCCTATTGCATCGACCTGATCGGCGGGCCCTATCTAGAGACCGACCCGGCCGTCTGCAAGGCCTTCAGGCCGAAGAGCGCCGTCCGGCCGCCGCGCAGCTGAGCCTGGCGCCGACTATTTGCGCGCCTCGAGCACCAGGTTGAACGGCGTCTCGGTGGCGCGCCGGAAACTGCTGAAGCCGGCCTCGGCGAAAACTTGGCGCAGCCGCCGCTCGCCGGCCTGCGCGCCCAGCCCCAGCCCCACCTCCTGCGACAGCGAGTTCGGCGTGCAGATGCAGGTGGACGCCGCATAGAACAGCCGGCCCACCGGATTCAGGTTCTGCTCCAGCGCGTCGTTGGCGAAGGGTTCGACCAGCAGCACCGTGCCTCCGGGCTTCAGTGCCTGGTGGGCGCGCCGCGCCGCGCCCACCGGGTCGCCCATGTCGTGCAGGCAGTCGAAGAAGCACACCAGGTCGTAGTCGCTGCCGGGAAAGCCGCTGGCCGTGGCGCAGCCAAAGTCGACCCGGCCGCCGACGCCGGCCGCATCCGCGCGCCGCTGCGCCTGCTCGATCGATGCCGCATGGAAATCGAAGCCATGGAAGCGCGACTTCGGATAGGCCTGCGCCATGACGATCGTGGACGCCCCGTGGCCGCAGCCGACGTCGGCCACCTTGGCCCCGGCCTCCAGGCGCGGCACCACGCCGTCCAGCGCCGGCAACCAGCTGCTCACCAGATGCGCCTTGTAGCCCGGGCGGAAGAAACGCTCGGTGCCCGAGAACAGGCAGGGGTGGTGGTCGGCCCAGGACAACGCGCCGTTGCCGCGCATCGCCGCCACCAGCTTGTCCTTGTCCAGGAACATGCTGCACAGCACGCTCGCGCCGCCGG
The DNA here is from genome assembly GCA_019635285.1 of Rubrivivax sp. GTDB lineage: Bacteria > Pseudomonadota > Gammaproteobacteria > Burkholderiales > Burkholderiaceae_C > Rubrivivax. The sequence continues at coordinate 44,579 of JAHBZS010000031.1, forward strand.
CCACGTACACCGGCGAATCCTCGACGGCCAGCGCCAGCGCCTGCTCCTCGGGCAGCCGGAACGCGCCGTCCGCGTGCTCGACGTAGCCGCTGGCGGCCTGCGCGCTGAGCCACTCGCGCACCAACCGGGCATGGCAGCCGGAGCGCGCCGCAAGAGCTTCGGGAGTGACGGGCTGGCCATCGGCCATCGCCCGGTACAGCCCGAGCTCGTCGCCGAGGATCACGTTGGCCATGATCGCCGCGCCGCCCATGTCGCCGACCAGCTTGCCCATGAACTCCTGAAGCTTGGCCTCGTTCATCGCATGATCTCCTGCATGCGGGCACGGACGCAGCGGCCGTTGGGCAGCCCGCGACGCGGCCACCGGCGGCCCCCATGCCGGGGGCGCGGGCATTCTTCTGCCGCGCCGATAGGCCGGCAATGCCCAACTATGGGATTGACAGCCGCGGCAGCGGCTCAGCGCACCAGCCGGTTCAGCCCTTCGGCGTCGAAGCGCTCGGTGGTCTGCGCGTCCTGCGGCACGCATTCGGCCAGCGACAGCTCGCGCGCGCCGGACGACAGCTTCTCGATCGCCTGCCACAGCAGCGCGATCTGGTGTTCCTGCGACGCGGTGCTGTCGATCAGCCCCTTCATCGCCAGCGACACCGGGTCGTCGCCCTGCGTCACGCCATAGGCCGAGAAGCCCATGCGCGCCGAGGCTTCTTCGCGCGCGGCATCGGCCTTGGCCTCGATGATGCGCGCCGGAATGCCCACCGCCGTCGCCCCGGGCGGCACGGGCTTGAGCAGCACGGCGTTCGAGCCGACGCGCGCGCCGTCGCCGACGGTGAAGCCGCCCAGCACCTTGGCACCGGCGCTGACCACCACGCCGCGGCCCAGCGTGGGGTGCCGCTTGGTGCCCTTGTACAAGGTCGTGCCGCCGAGCGTCACGCCCTGGTAGATCGTGCAGTCGTCGCCGATCTCGGCGGTCTCGCCAATGACGATGCCCATGCCGTGGTCCATGAACACGCGCCGGCCGATCTTGGCCCCCGGATGGATCTCGATGCCGGTGAGGAAGCGCGCCGTCTGCGAGATGAAGCGCCCCATCCAGTGCAGGCCGCGTGTCCAGCAGGCATGCGCCCAGCGATGCATCACCAGCGCATGCAGCCCCGGGTAGCAGCTCAGCACCTCCCACGCCGAGCGCGCCGCGGGGTCGCGCTCCAGGATGCAGGCGATGTCTTCACGAAGGCGGCTGAACATGATCGCTTTCCGGCAGGGGGCGGACAAAGTGTAAGCTGCCCTGCACTTCTGCGTCGGCTGGCGCTGCGTTAGCCTTGCGGCCATACGGATTCGAAAGGCTGGCCATGTTCAATCGTCGTTCGAGCCTCCTGCTGTGCACCGCCGCCGCCGCGCTGGCGCTGCTGGGCTGCGTCAGCGCGCCGACCTCTCTGGATGCGCAGTGGGTCAACCCGCAGTTCGCCGGCAAGCACAGCGTCAAGCAGCTGATGGTCATGTCCGCGGTGCGGGATTCGACCAACCGGCGCCTCTTCGAGGACCGCATGGTCGCCGCGCTGCAGGCCGCCGGCGTGCAGGCGGTGCAGTCCTACAAGTACCTGCCCGAAGAAGGGCCGGTCAACGAGGAGCGGCTGCGCAGCGTGCTGCAGCAGGCGCGCGTGTCGCATGCCATGGTCACGCGCATCACCAACGTCACCACGCAGGTCAACGTCTCGCCGGGCATGGTCATGGGCCCGGCGTGGGGCCCGGGCTGGGGCTGGGGCCCCGGCTGGGGGCCCGGCTGGGGCGGCTTCGTCGGCTACCAGAACGCGATGTGGGCGACCATGCCGCCGCAGGTGACGACCACCCAGAACGTGCACGCCGACACGCGCATCTTCGACGCCAGCGACGCCATGGTGCTGTGGTCGGCGGCCACCACCACCGCCACCGGCTACAACACCGTCAACCAGATGATCGACCAGTTCGTGCAGCTGATCGTCGCCACCATGGTGCGCGACGGCATCGTCTGATCAGTCGCGGCGCTGCACCGCGCGCGCGATGCCGCGCAGGATGTGCACTTCCTCGTCGCTGAGCTGCGCGCGGTTGAGCAGTTGCTGCAGGCGCGGCACCAGCTTCTTCGGCGCCGCCGGGTCCAGGAAGCCGATCTGCACCAGCGCGCGGCTCCAGTGCTCGACGGCCCCTTGCACCGCACGCATGTCGGCCAGCGCCGGCGTGGGCGTGCGCGGCTGCACCGTGAAGCCGCCCAGCGCCATGCGCCATTCATAGGCGATCAGCTGCACCGCCTGCGCCAGGTTCAGCGAACCGTAGCGCGCGTCGGTGGGAATGCTCAGGCAGGCATGGCAGCGGTAGACATCGTCGTTGCCCAGGCCGACACGTTCAGACCCGAAGACGAAGGCCACGCGCTGGCCGGTGGCTTGCAGCCCCGGCAGATGCGCGCGCGGCGCGAAGGTCGGCGGGCCGAAGTCGCGCGGCGTCATCGCCGTGGCGCAGGCCTGCTGGATGCCGTCCAGCGCCTCGTCCAGCGTGGACACGATGCGCGCGCGGGCCAGGATGTCGGCAGCGCCGCTGGCCATGGCCACCGCCTCCTCGTGGCACAGCACGTCGGCCAGGCGCGGCCGCACCAGCACCAGGTCGGCAAAGCCCATGACCTTCATGGCGCGCGCCGCGGCGCCGACATTGCCGGCATGGCTGGTGTGCACCAGCACGAAGCGCGTCGGATCGGGGGTGTCGGGCATCGGCAGCTAAAATTGGCACCTGCCGCGGCATTCTCGCCGCACGCGCTCTTTCCCACCGTCGCCGCACCCGCCTCGCCCGCGCCACCCAGCCATGTCACAAGCCTTGCATCCCATGCTCAACATCGCCGTCAAGGCGGCGCGCGCGGCCGGCGCGATCATCAACCGTGCGGCACTGGACATCGACCTGCTCAAGGTCAGCGTCAAGAACCCCAACGACTTCGTCACCGAGGTGGACCACGCGTCGGAGCGGGTCATCATCGACACGCTGCTCGAGGCCTACCCCGGCCACGGCATCCTGGCCGAGGAGTCGGGCCGCGCGCGCGGCGCCAAGGACAGCGAGCACGTCTGGATCATCGACCCGCTGGACGGCACCACCAACTTCATCCACGGCCTGCCCACCTACGCGGTATCGATCGCGTTGGCGGTGCGCGGCCAGGTGCAGCAGGCCGTCGTCTACGACCCGGCGCGCAACGACCTGTTCTATGCGTCCAAGGGCCGCGGCGCCTATCTCAACGACCGGCGGCTGCGCGTCAGCCGGCGCACGCGGCTGGCCGAGTCGCTGGTCGGCACCGGCTTTCCCTTCCGCAAGGGCGACAACTTCAAGCGCTACCTCAAGATCTTCGAAGAGGTGATGCAGAACTGCGCCGGGCTGCGCCGCCCGGGCGCGGCCGCACTGGACCTTTGCTACGTGGCCGCCGGCTGGTACGACGGCTTCTTCGAGACCGGGCTGCAGCCCTGGGACATGGCGGCAGGCTCGCTGATGGTCAGCGAAGCCGGCGGCCTGATCGGCAACTTCACGGGCGAAGCCGACTTCCTGTACCAGCGCGAGGTGGTCGCCGGCAACCCGAAGATCTACGGCCAGCTGGTGCAGCTGCTGGCGCCGCATACACACGTCATCGCCGCGCCGGCGCCGGAAGAGGAGGAGCCGGCGCCGCCCGAGCCCGCCGCGGAAGAACCCAAGGCCGCGGTGCGCGTGCGCAAGAGCGAGCGCTGAGCCTTCACGTCCCTGACCGCGGCCCGTCGGTGCAAGCGCCCCAGTCCACCGCCAGGGCGGCCGCCTGGATGGCCGGCTGGCTGACGTTGATGCTGGTCATCGCCATCGCCGGCCGCGAGGCCATGCGCGAGCTGACCGTGTTCCAGCTGATGGAGATGCGCTCGCTGATCGGCCTGGTGCTGCTGTGGCCGCTGGTGCGTGCCGCCGGCGGCCTGCCAGCGCTGCGCACGCATCGGCTGCGCGAGCATGCCGTGCGCAACACCGTGCACTACGCAGCGCAGTACGCCTGGTTCGCGGCGCTGACGATGATCCCGCTGGCCCAGGTGGTGGCCATCGAATTCACCATGCCCATCTGGATCGTCCTGCTGGCCGCGCTGTTCCTGGGCGAGCGCATCACCGCGTCGAAGGTGCTGGCGGTGGCGCTGGGCCTGCTGGGCGTGGGGCTGATCGTGCGGCCCAGCACCTCGGGCCTGAGCCCGGGCCAGCTGGTGGCGCTGGCGGCCGCGCTGGGCTTCGCGGTGTCGGTGACCATGGTCAAGTCGCTGACGCGCACCGACAGCGCGGTGACGCTGATGTTCTGGATGCTGGTCGTGCAGTCGCTGCTGGGCGCGCTGCCGGCGCTGTGGGTGTGGCGCTGGCCATCGGCGGCCACCTGGGGCTGGGTGCTGCTGGTGGCCTTCTGCGGCACCTTCTCGCACTACTGCATGGCGCGCGCCCTGCGCCACGCCGACGCCACGGTGGTCATGCCGATGGACTACCTGCGCGTACCGCTCAGCGCGCTGGCCGGCTGGCTGCTCTATGCCGAGCGCATGGACCTGCTGACGGTGGTCGGCACGGCGCTGATCCTCGGCGGCAACCTGCTGAACCTGCGCCCTGCAGGCAGGGCCCGGACGGCAAGGCCGGCACTGCGCAACCCGCGTTGATGCATGCTAGATTTCAACGCATGGGCCTGAGTTCGATGTTGGCGCGCGTGTCGTGCGCTGCCGCGGTGCTGGTGCTCGCCGGCTGCGGCGGCGGCGAGGTCGGCGGCACGGTGTCCGGCCTCGGCAGCGGCTTGAGCGTCACGCTGCTCAACAACGGCGCCGACGCGCTGAGCGTGCCGCGCAACGGCAGCTTCACCTTCGCCCAGCGGCTGGACCCGGACAGCGCCTACGCCGTGACCGTGGGTACGCAACCGGTGGGCCAGACCTGCAGCGTGGCCAACGGTAGCGGCACGCTCGACGCGCAAGGCAGCTCGGTCGACAACGTCAGCGTCAGCTGCGCGTTCATCGCCTCGCTGCGGGGCACGGTCAACGGCCTGGCCAGCGGCCTGTCGCTGGTGCTGTCCAACGGCAGCGAGCGGCTGGCGGTCACTGCCGACGGCGCCTTTGCCTTCGCCACGGTGCTGGCCGACGGCACGCGCTACGACGTGCAGGTGGTCACGCAGCCGGCCATCGGCGGCTGCAGCGTGAGCAACGGCAGCGGCCTGTTCTACGCCGACCGCTTCAGCGACATCGTCGTCAGCTGCAACTGACGCAACCCGCAGGCACGGCGCCCGCTACACGTCGAGGTGGTAGACCTCGGCCGCGCGGCGCTCGGCCGCGCTGTGCCCCTGCAGCGCACGATCCCATTCGGCGCCTTCGGCCCCGCGCGTGGCCACCAGGCCGCTGATCATCTGCACGGCTTCTTCGCTGCCCGCGTCGAACTCGGCGACCTGCTCGCGCGTGTCCAGAAAAAGCAGCGCCAGCATGGGCCCGCCGGCGGAAATCACCACCAGATAGCGCGCCGGGCGGCGGTGCTCGGTCTGCGCATGGGCACGCGGTGATTCGCTTCCGTAGTCCTGGCTCATGCGCGCATCTTGCCACGTCCGGCCGCGCCAGGTGCTATCCCCGACGCTCGGCCAGCGGCGCACCACGGGCCCGCACCCGACAACCCGGAGCCCGCCTCGCTCAAGCTTTTTGAACGTTGCCGTCAACGCCGGTCGCGCCCGCAACCGGTAGGGCCCACCTAAGCTTCGCCCCTCATTCACGGCGCCGCGGCGCCATTCACGTCCACCGAGGAGTCCTGATCGTGCTCGACAACCTGAAGTCCCCCCTCGTCGTCGTCGGCCGCGTGCTACTGGCGCTGATGTTCATCCTGGCCGGCCTCAGCAAGCTCACCAACATCGCCGGCACCGCCGGCTACATCGCCAGCGGCGGGCTGCCTGCGCCGATGCTGCTGGCCGTGGTGGTGGGCCTGCTCGAACTGCTGGGCGGCCTCGCCATCGCCGTGGGCTTCCACGCGCGCTGGGCCGCGCTGGCGCTGGGCCTGTTCACCTTGCTCGCCAGCGTGCTGTTCCACCGCTACTGGGCGGTGCCGGCCGATCAGGCCATGGTGCAACAACTGATGTTCATGAAGAACCTGTCGGTGGCCGGCGGAATGTTCATCGTCGCGGCGCTGGGCGCCGGACCGGCCAGCCTCGACGCGCGCCGCACGCCGCGCCTGACGCGCGCCTGAGCGACACGCCCAAGGCATCCAGGCCGCAAGGCCGGCACCCTGATCAAGGCCGCAAGGCCGACACCCCGATCAGGGCCGCGAGGCCGACACCAGCCAGGTCGAGCCGCCCAGGCTGACCTGGCCGTCGCTCGCGGCCTGGGCCGCGAGCGCGCGCTCGATGCCCTGCAGGATCGCCGGCAGATGCTCGGGGCCGGCCTCGCGCGCCAGCCGCGCCGTCGGGCCGACGCGCACCGCGCCTTCGGCGGCTTCGCGCGCCGTGGCGCCCAGCCGGATCGGCGCATCGACACGCTGCAGATCGATGCCGCTGAAGCCCGCGTCGGCGAGGATCGAGCGCGTGCGCTCGCCGTCGGCGAAGGCGAACGGGCCCGGTGCCAATGGGTCCGCCGGCGGCGGCGTGATGCCCAGCACCTTGCGCGCCGCCACCAGCGGCGCCATGGCCCACGAGTTGTCGCGCGGCGCCCGCCAGCACACGAACACCAACCGCCCACCCGGGCGCAGCGCCGCGTGCAGATGCTTGAACGCCGCCACCGGGTCGGCGAAGAACATCACGCCGAAGCGCGAATACAGCAGGTCGATGCCGGCCGCCAGCGGCGCCACCGACGCGTCGGCCTCGTCGAAGCGCAGTTGGCGCAACCCCGCCGCCGCGGCACGCTGGCGCGCCACCGCCAGCATCGGCTGCGAGACATCGACGCCGAGCACCTGACCCGTCTCGCCGACCTGCCGCGCCAGGGCGAGCGCGGTGTCCCCGCAACCGCAGCCGATGTCGATGACGCGCTCGCCCGGCCGCGCCGCAGCGCGCTGCAGCGCGGCCTCGCCGAAGGCGGCGACCACCGCATCGGTCTCGCGCTGCGATTCGGCCCAGCGCTGGCCCAGCGTACCGTTCCATTCGGCGATCTGTTCGGCGTTGTCGGTGGGCATGGTGGGCTCCGGTGTGGCGTCGGCCATTCTCGCTCCGTCGCGGCGCGTACCATCACCCTTGCACCATGGACTTTTCATTCAGCGAAGACCAGCTTGCCATCCGCGAAGGCGTCGCCGCCGTGGTGCGTGCCTTCGGCGACGACTACTGGCTGGCGCGCGACGAAGACGGCGAATTCCCGCATGCCTTCCATCGTGCGATGGCCGAAGCCGGCTGGCTGGGCATCACCATGCCGGTGGCGTACGGCGGCGCGGGCCTGGGCGTCACCGAAGCCGCGGTGATGATGCACGAGGTGGCCAGCCACGGCGGCGGCATGGCCGCGGCGTCGTCGGTGCACATCAATCTGTTCGGGCCGCACCCCATCGTGGTCTTCGGCACGGCCGAGCAGAAAGCCCGCTGGATTCCGCGGCTGGTGCAGGGGCAGGACCAGGTGGCCTTCGGCTTCACCGAGCCCGACGCCGGGCTCAACACCACCGCCATCAAGACCTTCGCGCGCAAGGTCGACGGCGGCTACGTGGTGCGCGGCCAGAAGGTCTGGACCAGCACCGCGCAGGTGGCCGGCAAGATCATGCTGCTGACGCGCACCACGCGGCTCGAGGACTGCGCCCGCCCTACCGACGGCATCAGCATCTTCTACACCGACCTGGACCGCAGCCGCATCGACGTGCACCGCATCGCCAAGATGGGGCGCAAGGCGGTGGACAGCAACGCGATCTACATCGACGACCTGTTCGTGCCCGAGCACGACCGCATCGGCGAAGAAGGCAAGGGCTTCGGCTACATCCTGCACAGCCTGAACCCGGAGCGGCTGCTGATCGGCGCCGAGGCCATCGCCATCGGCCGCGACGCGCTGCGCCGCGCCGCCAAGTACGCCGCCGAGCGCGTGGTCTTCGGCCGCCCGATCGGCCAGAACCAGGGCATCCAGCATCCGCTGGCCGAGCGCTGGATGGCGCTGGAAGCCGCCTGGGCCATGGTCATGAAGGGCGCCTGGCTGTACGACCGCCACCAGCCCTGCGGCGCCGAGGCCAACGCCGCCAAGTTCCTGGGGGCGCGCGCCGGCCATGACGCCTGCCAGCAGGCGGTGATGACGCATGGCGGCTTCGGCTATGCCAAGGAATACCACGTCGACCGGCTGCTGCGCGAAGTGATGATCACGCGGCTGGCGCCCGTCAGCGAGCAGATGATCCTGTCCTTCATCGCCGAGAAGGTGCTCGACCTGCCTCGGTCCTACTGATCACCGCATTTCATGTCCATCGTCTTCGACAACAGCTATGCCCGCGACCTGCCCGGCGCCTACGTCGCCTGGCGGCCCACCCAGGCGCCGGCACCGCAGATGCTGTTCCTGAACCGCGCGCTGGCCGAGGAACTGGGCTTCGATGCAGCGGCGGTCGACGGCGCGGCCGGCGCCGCGCTGTTCTCCGGCAACGCCCTGCCCGACGGCGCCGAGCCGCTGGCGCAGGCCTACGCCGGCCACCAGTTCGGCGGCTTCTCGCCGCAGCTGGGCGACGGGCGCGCGCTGCTGGTGGGCGAAGTCGTCGACCGCCACGGCCAGCGCCGCGACATCGCCTTCAAGGGCAGCGGACGCACGCCCTTCTCACGCGGCGGCGACGGCAAGGCCGCCGTGGGGCCGATGCTGCGCGAGGCGCTGATCAGCGAAGCCATGCACGCGCTGGGCATCCCGACCACACGCGCGCTGGCGGTGGTGGCCACCGGCGAGCCGGTGCAGCGCGAGGTGGCGCTGCCCGGTGCCGTGCTCACGCGCGTCGCCGCCAGCCACCTGCGCGTCGGCACCTTCCAGTACTTCGCAGCGCGTGGCGACATCGACGGGCTGCGCCGGCTGGCCGACTACGCCATCGCGCGCCACGACCCCGCGCTGGCCGACGCGCCCGACCGCCCGCTGGCGCTGCTGCGCGCGGTGGCCGAGCGCCAGGCGCGGCTGATCGCGCGGTGGATGAACGTGGGCTTCATCCACGGCGTGATGAACACCGACAACATGACGATCTCGGGCGAGACCATCGACTACGGCCCCTGCGCCTTCTTGGAGGCCTACGACCCGGCCACGGTGTTCAGCAGCATCGACCAGGGCGGCCGCTACGCCTACGGCAACCAGCCGTTGATCGCGCGCTGGAACCTGGCGCGGCTGGCCGAGGCGCTGCTGCCGCTGATGGCCGATGCCAACGACGAAGCCGCGGTCAAGCAGGCGGTGGCGCAGGTGACGACGGTCATCGACGACTTCCCCGCGTGGTACGCGCAGGCGCTGCTGCAGGGCCAGCGCGCCAAGCTCGGCTTGCAGCAAGCGGACGATGGCGACGCGGCGCTGGCCGAGGACTTCCTGTCGCTGCTGCAGCAGCACGCCGTCGATTTCACGCTGGCTTGGCGGCGTCTTGCGGATGCCGCAGCGGGTGACGCCAACCCCTTGCGTGCGCTGTTTGCCGAAGCCGCGGCCGTGAATCCCTGGCAGCAGCGCTGGCAGGCACGCGCCGAGCGCGATGGCGGCGATGCCGCCCAGCGGGCCGCGCGCATGCGCCTGGTGAACCCGTGGATCATCCCGCGCAACCATCGCGTCGAGGAGGCGCTGGCCGCGGCCTCGACGCAACTCGACCTGAAGCCCTTCGACACGCTGCTGGCGGCGCTGCGCCAACCCTACGACGAAGACCCGGCGCGGTCCGCCTACACGCAACCCGCGCCGGCGCAGCTGACGGCCGGCTACCGCACCTTCTGCGGCACCTAGCACACACCCATTCCAGGAGACGACCCCATGGCCCGCACCCACCGCATCGCCGCGATCCCCGGCGACGGCATCGGCAAGGAAGTGATGCCCGAAGGCCTGCGCGTGCTCGAAGCCGCCGCCCGGCGCTTCGGCTTCGACCTGCAGCTGACGCCCATCCCCTGGGCCAGCTGCGACCACTATGCGCAGACCGGTCAGATGATGCCGGACGACTGGAAGGCCCAGCTGCAGGGCCTGGACGCGCTGTACTTCGGCGCCGTGGGCTGGCCGGCCACGGTGCCCGACCATGTGTCGCTGTGGGGCAGCCTGCTGAAGTTCCGCCGCGAGTTCGACCAGTACATCAACCTGCGGCCGGTGCGCCTGTTCGACGGCGTGCCCTGCCCGCTGGCCGGGCGCAAGCCGGGCGACATCGACTACCTGATCGTGCGCGAGAACACCGAGGGCGAATACACCAGCCTGGGTGGCGTGATGTACGCCGGCACCGAGCGCGAGCTGGTCATCCAGGAGGCAGTGTTCTCGCGCTTCGGCGCCGACCGTGTGCTGCGCTATGCCTTTGAGCTGGCGCGTTCGCGGCCGCGCAAGCAGCTGACCGTGGCCACCAAGAGCAACGGCATCGCCGTGAGCATGCCGTGGTGGGACGCGCGCACCGACGCGATGGCTCAGGCCTACCCCGACATCGCGGTGGACAAGCAGCACATCGACATCCTGAGCGCACGCTTCGTGCTGCAGCCGCAGCGCTTCGACGTCGTGGCCGCGACCAACCTGTTCGGCGACATCCTGTCCGACCTGGGGCCGGCCACCACCGGCACCATCGGCCTGGCGCCATCGGCCAACCTGAACCCCGAGCGCAAGTTCCCGTCGTTGTTCGAGCCGGTGCACGGCTCGGCGCCGGATATCTACGGCCAGAACATCGCCAACCCGATCGCCATGATCTGGTCCGGCGCGCTGATGCTCGACTTCCTGGGCGAGCGCGCGGCGCACGACGCCATCCTGCGTGCCATCGAACGCGTGCTGGTCGACGGCCCGCACACCGCCGACCTGGGGGGCAAGGCCTCGACGACGGCAGTTGGACAGGCGATCGCAGCGTTGATCTGAGTCTGCGGGCTGCTCTCGGCGTTTTGCAGTCTTTGGGCCCCTGACTTCTCAGGTCTGCGCGGGCCGAGGCTGGCGGGCGAACGCATCCGCTCATGTCCCCCGACCGCGCCATGAATGGCGCGC
>JAHBZS010000032.1 GCA_019635285.1 Rubrivivax sp.
CGAAGTCAACGAGCGACCGCAATGCGCCGGCAGCAGCCTCTAGATCATCGTTGCTTGAATGTCGCTGCGATCAGACCGCTTCGGGCACCAGGAAGTCCCGGCTGATGCCCCCGCCCAGGTCACCGACGCGCGCCATGAACTGCGTTAGATAGGCGTGCAGCCCGGTAGCCAGGATCTCGTCGATGCGGCCGTATTGCAGGTCGGCCTGCAGCCGGCCGGCGCGGCGCAGGGTCTCGCCGCTTTGCCGGTTGGCCACCAGCTTCAGGTTGACCAGCACCTCGTTCATGCACGCTGCCAGCGAGCGCGGCATGTCCGGGCGCAGGATCAGCAGCTCGGCCACCAGCTCGGGCTGGATGACGTTGCGGTAGACCTTGCGGTAGATCTCGAAGCCGGAGACCGAGCGCAGGATCGCGCTCCAGTGATAGAAGTCCACCTCCTGCGCGTCGCCGCCGTTGCCGGGGCCGAAGAACTCGCCGGCCAGCGCGTGGAACTTCACGTCCAGCAGCCGCGCGGTGTTGTCGCCGCGTTCGAGAAAGGTGCCGATGCGGATGAAGTGCAGCGAATCGTCCATCAGCATCGTGCCGACGGTGACGCCGCGCGACAGGTGCGAGCGGAACTTGACCCATTCGAACAGGCTGCCGGGGTCGCGCGCCAGCGCACCCTCGCGCAGCAGACGGTTGAACTCCAGCCAGGTCTGGTTCTGCGTCTCCCAGACCTCGGTGGTCAAGGTGCCGCGCACCGCGCGCGCGTTTTCGCGTGCCGCGCGCAGGCAGGCCAGGATGCTCGACGGATTGCTCTCGTCGCGCACCATGAAGTCCATGACCTCGCGGCCGCTGAAGTCGCTGTGGCGCTCCAGGTAGGACGGCGTCAGTTCGCTGATGCTCAGCAGGCCGCGCCAGCCCTGCTCGGTGGCCTCGGCCGACTGCGGCAGCAGCGAGGTCTCGTAGTTGACATTGAGCATGCGGGCTGTGTTCTCCGCACGCTCCATGTAGCGTGCCATCCAGAACAAGTGGTCGGCGGTGCGTGACAGCATGTTCTCGTCCTCCCTCAGGCCTCGAGCACCCAGGTGTCCTTGGTGCCGCCGCCCTGCGACGAATTCACCACCAGCGAGCCTTCCTTCAGCGCCACGCGCGTCAGGCCGCCCGGCACCATCTGCACCTCGGTGCCCGACAGCACGAAGGGCCGCAGGTCGATGTGGCGCGGCGCGATGCCCGCCTCGACGAAGGTCGGGCAGGTGGACAGGCTCAGCGTCGGCTGCGCGATGTAGTTGCTGGGGTTGGCCAGCAGGTGCGCGCGGAACTCCTCCACCTCGGCCTGGGTCGCCGCCGGGCCGACCAGCATGCCGTAGCCGCCGGCGCCGTGCACTTCCTTGACCACCAGTTCGCTCAGGTGCGCCAGCACGTATTTCAGGTCCTCGGCTTCGCGGCACAGGTAGGTGGGCACGTTGTTCAGGATCGGCTTCTCGCCCAGGTAGAACTCGATCATCTTCGGCACGTACGGGTAGATCGACTTGTCGTCGGCCACGCCGGTGCCGATGGCGTTGGCCAGCGTGATGTTGCCGCTGCGGTAGACGCCCAGCAGGCCGGCGCAGCCCAGCGTGCTGTCCTTGCGGAAGACCTCGGGGTCCAGGAAGTCGTCGTCGACGCGGCGGTAGATCACGTCCACGCGCTTCGGGCCCTGCGTGGTGCGCATGAACACATGCTCGTCGCGCACGAACAGGTCCTGGCCCTCGACCAGTTCCACGCCCATCTGCTGCGCCAGGAAGGCATGCTCGAAGTACGCGCTGTTGTACATGCCGGGGGTGAGCACGACCACCGTCGGGTCGACCACGCCGGACGGCGCCACTTCGCGCAGCGTCTCCAGGAGCAGGTCGGGGTAGTGCGCCACCGGCGCCACGCGGTGCATCGCAAACAGCTCGGGGAACAGCCGCATCATCATCTTGCGGTCCTCGAGCATGTAGCTGACGCCGCTGGGCACGCGCAGGTTGTCCTCCAGCACGTAGTAGCTGCCGCTGCCGTCGGCATTGGCGGCGCGCACGATGTCCACGCCGGCGATGTGCGAGTACACGCCGCCGGGCACGTTGACGCCGCGCATCTCGGGCCGGTACTGCGCGTTGTTCAGCACCTGCTCGGCGGGCACCAGGCCGGCCTTGAGGATCTCCTGGTCGTGGTACACGTCGTGCAGGAAGCGGTTCAGCGCGGTGACGCGCTGGCGCAGGCCCTTCTGCATGTCCTGCCATTCGTGGCTGGGGATGACGCGCGGGATCAGGTCGAAGGGAATCAGCCGCTCGGTGCCCGAGCCGTCCTCGTCCTTGGCACCATAGACGGCGAAGGTGATGCCGACGCGGCGAAAGATCAGCTCGGCTTCCTCGCGGCGGTTGCGCATCAGCTCCGGCGGCTGCGACCGCAGCCAGCGGTCGTAGGGACGGTAGTGTTCTCGCACCTCGCTGCCGTTGATGCGCATTTCATCGAAGCTGGGGGGCATGCAAAGGCTCCTCGGGTGAGCGTCAAGATAGCAACATTCGGGCCTGCGGCGACGCCGCGGGGCGCGTGTCGACCCGGACCTGCAGCGTGTGGCGGCCGCCGCCGCGGATCACGCCGCGCAACGGCGTCACGTCGCCATAGTCGCGGCCCAGCGCCAGGCGCACATGGCCGACGTCGGGCATCAGGTCGTTGGTCGGGTCCAGTTCCAGCCAGCCGTCGGCCAGGCCGGGCGTGCCGGGGCAGTAGACCTGCACCCAGGCGTGCGACGCGTCGGCGCCGACCAGCGGCTCCTGCCCCGGCGGCGGGCGCGTCAGCAGGTAGCCGCTAACGTAGCGCGCCGCCAGCCCCTGCATGCGCAGCGCGGCGATCATCAGGTGCGCGAAGTCCTGGCATACGCCGGCGCGCTGCTCGTAGGCCTGCAGCAGCGGCGTGTCGACCTCGGTGCTGGCGCTGCGGAACGCGAAATCGGCGTGGATGCGGTGCATCAGGTCCAGCGCCCCCATGGCCACCGGCACGCCGGGGCCGAAGCTGGCCGCCCCGTAGTCGCGCAGGGCCTGCAGGCGCGGCACGTAGGGCGAAGGCTGGGCGAACTCCACCGCCGCATCGTAACGGGCGCCGGCTTCGTAGCGCAGCCGCTGGCGCACGTCTTCCCAGCGCGGCGACTGCTCGGCCGCAGGCGGCGCGGCCCGCGGCTGCAGCGCGACGCGGCTGCGCGCCATCACCTGCAGCCCGCGGTGCGGCAGGCTCAGGCTGAACAAGGTGCGCGCGTTGCCGTAGCCGTCCACGTCGTGCAGCAGCTGCGGCGGCAGCGGATCGATGTCCAGCGCATGCGCCAGCAGTTGCTGGCGTGCGTCCTGCAGCGGCTGCAGGTGTGCCAGGTGCTGGGCCTGCGTCACCGGCGCGGCATAGCTGTAGTGCGTCTCGTGCACGACCTCAAGCTCGACCGGTTCCGTCATCTCGGCCACCGCCAAGCCTGCCCCGACGCACCCGTCGGATCGATCGAGCGGCCGCCGCGGATGAGCCCGGGCAAGCGGCCGTGCTGGCGGACGGCCGCTTGCCTGCACAGGGGGTGGGGCCGTTCACACACGTTGCAACTCGTCGCCGACGGCGGCATGGGCGAAGAAACGGTGCCCCAGCTCGTCGGCCAGACCGCTGCCGCTGGTACCCAGGCGCTGGCACATCTGCTGCAGCACCTGCAGCACCTGCGCCTCGTCGGCGCCGCGCAGATCCTCCAGGCCCACGCCGGCCCCTTCGGCCGGCAGCCGCGCCAGCTGCGCAGCGATGAACTCGTCGCCGCCGGGCAGCTTGCCCAGTTCGGTACGCAGGCGCCGCAGCACGCCGGCCAGCGAGCGCGGGTTGGCGCTGTCCAGCACCAGCAGGTCGGTCAGCGCCAGCAGGTCCTCGTGGCGCTGATAGCGCGCGCGGAAGGTGATGGCGCTGTCGAACAGCTCCAGCAGCATCTCCATACCCGACACCTGGTGCAGCGCACCGCTTTCGACGAAGCAGCCGAGCTGCGCGCTCATGCCGATCAGCCGCTCCAGCAGGCGGCCCACGGTCAGGAAGCGCCAGCCGTGGTCGCGCGTCATGCGGTCGGTCTGCGCGCCGGTGACCGCCGCCAGCTGCACGCCCAGCCGGTCCAGCGCCGGCAGCACCTGGGCCAGCGTGGGCAGCCCGCCTGGCACATGCAGCGTCGCGAAGTGCGCGCCCATCGAGCGCACCACGTTCCATTGCTCGGTGGACAGGCGCTCGCGCAGCGCCTGCGCGGCGTGCTCCAGCGCGCCCAGGTTGAAGGCGATGCTGCTGCCGTTGGGGTCGGCCAGCGCCGCCAGCAGCGCGCGTTCGAAGAGCTGCGGCGAGCGGTTCAGCGTCGGCACGCCCCACGGCGCCAGGCCATAGCGCACCGCCAGTTCGGACAGCGCCTCGCGCAGCGGCTCGGGCGCGTCCTCGTCGGTGTCGATGAGCATCAGCAGCGCACGCGCCAGCCGCACCATCTGCTCGGTGCGCTCGGTGTAGCGACCCAGCCAGAACAGGTTCTCGGCGGTGCGGCTGGACACCGGCGGGCGCCGCACCGCGATGTCGTCCACGCTCAGCCGCGTGGGCAGCATCGAGAAGCTGTCCACCGGGCCGTCGGTCAGCACCCAGGTGTCCAGGCTGGAGCCGCCGCGCTGCATCGACACGCTCAGCTCGTCGGACTTGGCCACGCGCGTCATGCCGCCGGGCAGCACGTGCCAGCGGCCATCGGGTTCGGCGATCGCGTACACGCGCACCATCGCGGGGCGCACCATCATGGCGCCGTCCAACCAGACCGGGGCGCGCGAGAAGCGCACTTTCTCGGTCACGGTCCAGGCGTCGGGGTCGTCGTCGATGCGCACGTCCTCGGGGCGCACCACCGTCGACGCCTGGCTGCCGCGCGGGAAGGTGCTGCGCACGATCTTCCCGGCCAGCGTCGGCTGCACGTCGTGCCAGGCCGCCGCCTCGCCGCACCACCAGGTGGGCAGCGCCGGCAGCAGCAGCTCCTGCCCCAGCAGGCGCCGCGCGATGGCCGGCAGGAAGCCCTGGATCGCCGGGGACTCCAGGAAGCCGGCGCCCAGCGCGTTGGCCATCACCACCTGGCCGGCGCGCACGGCCTGCAGCAGCCCGGGCACGCCCAGCGCGGAGTCGGTGCGCAGCTCCAGCGGGTCGCACCAGTCGTCGTCCAGCCGGCGCAGCAGGCCGTGCACCGGCTCCAGCCCCTCCACGGTCTTCAGCAGCAGGCGCTGGTCACGCACCACCAGGTCGCCGCCCTCGACCAGCGGCAGGCCCAGGTAGCGGGCCAGATAGGCATGCTCGTAGTAGGTCTCGCTGTACGGGCCCGGCGTCAACAGCACCACGCGCGGCGCGGCACCGCCGGCCACGCGCCGGGCCGGCGCCTCCAGCGCGTCCAGCAGGCGCCGGTAGCTGGTGGCGATGTGCTGCACGCGGAGTTCGCGAAAGGCCTCGGGAAAATGCCGCGACACCAGCAGCCGGTTGTGCAGCACGTAGCCCAGGCCGGACGGGTTCTGGCTGCGGCAGTTCAACACCTGCCACGCCCCGCTGGGCGCACGCACCAGATCGAAGGCCACCAGGTGCAGCCGCATGCCGCTGGCCGGCTCGACGCCGCGCATCGAACGCAGGTAGCCCGGGTGGCGCAGCAGCAGCGCCGGCGGGAACAGGCCTTCGTGCAACAGATGCTGCGCGCCGTAGGCATCGGCCAGCATGGCCTCCATCAGCGCCGCACGCTGCATCACGCCGGCCTCGATGAGCGCCCAATCGGCGCTGCCGATGATCAGCGGCAGCAGTTCCAGCGACCACGGCCGCGGCGCGGCGCCCTGCTCGCCGAACACGTTGTGCGTGATGCCGTCATGCCGGATCTGCCGCACCACCTGGGCGCTGCGGCGCTCCAGGTCTTCGGCCAGGGTGCCGCGCTCGGGCAGCGGCAGCCAGCGCGCGAAGTCGCGCCAGCCGTCGCGCAGCTGGCCGTCGGCATGGCGCATCTCGTCCCACAGCCCCGGCTCCGGCGCCGGCCCCAGACGCTGCAGCTCGGCCTGCGCCGCGCCGCCCGCGTCGAGCAGGTCCTCGGCCGCGAAGGGCAGCAGCGACTGGGCCTGGGTCTGCACGGCCAAAGCTCAGCCCTGGCGCAGGTCCAGCGTGAACGGAAATTCCAGGCTGGCCTGCGCCGGGCGCAGCGACATGCGGCCCGGCGTGTGGCCGAAGCTGCTGAAGCGCGCCAGGCGCCGGCTCTCCGCCGTGTAGGCGTTGACCGGGAAGTCCTCGTAGTTGCGCCCGCCCGGGTGCGCCACGTGGTAGCGGCAGCCGCCCATCGAGCGCTGCAGCCAGTTGTCGACGATGTCGAAGGTCAGCGGCACGTGCACCCCGATGGTCGGGTGCAGCGCCGACGGCGGCTGCCACGCCCGGTAACGCACGCCGCAGACGAATTCGCCGATGCGGCCGGTGGGCTGCAGCGGCAGCGCGTGGCCGTTGGCGGTGATGACATGGCGGTTGCCGTTGAGGCCGGTGACCTTGAGCTCCAGCCGCTCCAGCGACGAATCGACATAGCGCACCGTGCCGCCGATCGCGCCTTCCTCGCCCATCACGTGCCAGGGTTCGAGCGCGCTGCGCAGCGTCAGGCCGATGCCCAGCGTCGCCACTTCGCCGATCAGCGGGAAGCGGAACTCGAAGTGCGGCGCGAACCACTGCGCGTCGAAGGCGAAGCCCGCCTGCTGCAGTTCGGCGATGACGTCGTCGAAGTCCATCTGCACGAAGCTCGGCA
This sequence comes from Rubrivivax sp., assembly GCA_019635285.1. Taxonomy (GTDB): domain Bacteria; phylum Pseudomonadota; class Gammaproteobacteria; order Burkholderiales; family Burkholderiaceae_C; genus Rubrivivax. The sequence goes on from JAHBZS010000032.1 coordinate 6,772, forward strand.
GCAGGAAGCGGTCGTGCAGCCCGGTGCCCCAGCGCGTCAGCCGGGTGCTGCTGCCGCCGCGGTACGGCGTCTTCCAGAACCAGGCCACCAGCGCGCGCAGCAGCAGCTGCTGCGCCAGGCTCATGCGCGCGTGCGGCGGCATCTCGAAGGCACGCAGCTCCAGCAGGCCCAGCCGGCCGGTGGGTCCATCGGGCGAGTACAGCTTGTCGATGCAGAACTCGCTGCGGTGGGTGTTGCCGGTGACGTCGATCAGCAGGTTGCGCAGCGTGCGGTCGACCAGCCACGGCGGCACGGCCCCTTCGACCGGGGCTCCTTCCCCGGTCCGGCCGAACAGGCCGAGCTGGCGCTCCAGCTCCTTCAGCCCGATCTCCAGCTCGTAGACCTGGTCGTTGCGCGCCTCGTCGATGCGCGGCGCCTGGCTGGTCGGGCCGATGAACATGCCGCTGAACAGGTAGCTCAGCGACGGGTGGTTGTGCCAGTACGCCAGCAGCGACGCCAGCAGGTCGGGCCGCCGCAGGAAGGGGCTGTCGGCCGGCGTCGCGCCGCCAAGCACGAAGTGGTTGCCGCCGCCGGTGCCGGTATGGCGGCCGTCGAGCATGAACTTCTCGGTGGACAGACGGGTGTGGTGCGCCGCGTCGTACAGGAACTCGGTGTGGTCGACCAGTTCGTCCCAGTCGTGCGCCGGGTGGATGTTGACCTCGATGACGCCCGGATCGGGCGTGACCTGCAGCATCTTCAGCCGCGTGTCGCGCGGCGGCGGGTAGCCTTCCAGCACGATCTTCACGCCCTGCTCGACGCAGGTGGCCTCGATGGCGGCCAGCAGCTCCAGATAGTCCTCCAGGTGCTGCAGCGGCGGCATGAACAGGTACAGCACGCCGCTCTTGCCGCCATGCTCGGTCTCGGCCTTCGGCCCGTTGGCGCGCTGCGGGTCGCGCACCTCCACGCACAGCGCGGTGCGCGTGATCCAGCCGGCGGACTCGAAGCGCGACGGGAAGGCCTTCGGATCCTTGGGGTGCGGCGTCTGGGCATGGTGCGGCGGCGCGATGCGCTCGCCCTGAGCGGCCGCGCCGCCCACGCCGTCGCCTGAGCCGGCGCCCGGCCCGAAGGCCTGCGGCTGGCCCTGCAGCGCCACCGCGCCGCCCTCGGCAAAGCCCTGGCCGGCGTGGTGCGCGTCGTAGCCGGCGACCTGGCGGCGCAGCGTGGCCGCCGCCGGCAGCGCCGGCCTGGCGGCGAACGGGTCGGCCTCCATCAGGTAGGCGCGCTCGCCGGCCGCCGCCCAGGGCAGCGAATCCAGCGGCAGCCGGTAGCCCATCGGCGAATCGCCCGGCATCAGGTACAGCCGCTCGTCGCGGAAGAACCACGGGCCGGTGACCCAGCGCGGGCCGGCGGTGCCGGTGGCCCATTCGCGCTTCAGCGGCAGCAGGTAGCCCACCGTGCTGTCCAGCCCCTGCTGGAAGACACGGCGCAGGCGCGCCCGCTCCAGCTCGTCGTCGAGCTTGGATTCGAAGGGGTCGACGTTGACCGGCAGGCGGCGTTCGCGCCACAGGTAGTACCAGGTGTCCTCGTAGCCCGGCTGCACGTACTTTGGGTCCAGCTGCAGCCGCTGCGTCAAGGCCATGATGAAGCCGCGCGCATCGTCGTCGCTGTAGTGGTGCCGCTCGCGCTCGTCGGCGAACAGGCCCGGGTCCTGCCAGCAGGGCTGGCCGTCGGCGCGCCAGCAGATGCTCAGCGCCCAGCGCGGCAGCTGTTCGCCGGGGTACCACTTGCCCTGGCCGAAGTGCAGGAAGCCGCCGGCGCCGTACTTGGCCAGCAGCCGGTGCGTCAGCTCAGTGGCGAAGCCGCGCTTGGTGGGGCCCAGCGCGTCGGTGTTCCATTCGGCGCCGTCGCGGTCGTCCACCGAGACGAAGGTCGGCTCGCCGCCCATGGTCAGGCGCACGTCGCCGTCGTTGAGCTGCCGGTCCACTGCATGGCCGAGCGCGACGATGTCGCCCCATTGCGCCTCGGTGTAGGGCTTGGTGACCCGCGGCGACTCGTAGACGCGCGTGATCTGCATGTGGTGCGAGAACTCGACCTCGCATTCATCCACCGCACCGCTCACCGGCGCCGCGGTGCTGGGCTCCGGCGTGCAGGCCACCGGGATGTGGCCTTCGCCGGCTAGCAGGCCCGAGGTCGGGTCCAGCCCGATCCAGCCGGCGCCAGGCAGGTAGACCTCGCACCAGGCATGCAGGTCGGTGAAATCGACCTCGGCGCCGCTGGGGCCGTCGAGGCTCTTCACGTCGGGCTTCAGCTGGATCAGGTAGCCGGAGACGAAGCGCGCGGCCAGCCCCAGGTGGCGCAGCGTCTGCACCAGCAGCCAGCCGGTGTCGCGGCACGAGCCCGACAAGTTGGTCAGCGTCACCTCGGGCGTCTGCACGCCCGGCTCCATGCGGATCAGGTAGCCGATCTCGCGCTGCAGCCGCTGGTTCAGGCCGACCAGGAAGTCGATGGTGCGCAGCTTCTCGCGCGAGATGCTGTTGACGAAAGCCTTGAACTTCGGCGTCAGCTCGCCCTTGGCCAGGTACGGCGCCAGGTCGTGCGCCAGTTCGGGCTCGTAGGCGAAGGGGTAGTGCTCGGCTTCTTCTTCCAGGAAGAAGTCGAAGGGGTTGTAGACGGCCATCTCGGCCACCAGGTCCACCGTGACCTTGAACTCGGTGGTCTTGTCGGGGAAGACCAGCCGCGCCAGGTGGTTGGCGAAGGGGTCCTGCTGCCAGTTGATGAAATGGTTCTGGGGCTCGATGCGCAGCGAATAGCTCAGGATCGGCGTGCGGCAGTGCGGCGCCGGCCGCAGGCGCACCACTTGCGGCGACAGCGCGACGCGGCGGTCGTAGCGGTAGTGCGTGACGTGATTCAGCGCGACGTGGATGGACACGGAAAGCTCCTCTGGTGGCGTCGCCAGCTCGAATGCAAGGCGCGGGCCATGCCGCCCTAGCGCACGGCCTCGGCACCGCTTTGCTGCCCATGATGCCAGTGTCGGGCGGCGGCCTCGCGCTCGCAGCGCATCGTGCCGTCCGCGGCCCAGGTCCAGGCGCCGCAGGCATCGCTGCGCTGCCACTGCACGCCATGCGCCCCGTAGCGGGCCTCGACCTCGGGCGCCGGATGGCCGAAGCGGTTGCGGTAGCCGGCCTGCACCACGGCCGTGCCCGGCGCGACGGCGTCGATGAAGGCCTCGGTCGACGACGTGCGGCTGCCATGGTGCGGCACCAGCAGCACCTGGCTGCGCAGCGCGGCGGCATCGCGCTGCAGCAGCGCCGCCTCCTGAGCGGCCTCGATGTCACCGGTCAGCAGCACGCTGCGGCCGTCGGCCCCCTGCACGCGCAGCACGCAGCTCAGCGTGTTCGGCCGGGCCGACGGCGCCGGCTCGCCCGGCAGCGGGTGCAGCACCTGGAACTGCACCCCGTCCCAGGTCCAGGCCTGGCCCGCGGCGCAGCGCCGGTGAGGCAGGTCGCGGCGCAGCAGCGCATGCCCGTCGGCCAACGAGCTGCTGACCGCGGCCACCGGCACGGCCGCCAGCAGCGACGCCGCGCCGCCGACGTGGTCGGTATCGCGGTGGCTGAGCATCAGCAGGTCGATGCGCCGCTCGCCGCGGGCGCGCAGCAGCGGCAGCAGCACGCGCGCACCGGCGTCGGACTCGGGGGTGTAGCGCGGCCCCGCGTCGTAGACCAGCAGGTGGTCGCGGGTGCGCAGCAGCACCGCGGAGCCCTGCCCCACGTCGGCCGCCACCAGCTCGAAGCGGCCCGGCGCCGGCCGCGGCAGCGGCGGTGCCAGCAGCGGCAGCAGCAAGGGCAGGCCCAGCAGCCGCAGCCGCCAGGGCAGCGGCATCAGCAGCAGCGCGCCGCCCGCCAGCCCGGCGGCCACGCCCCAGGCCGGTGCCGCGGCCACGGTCCACGACGCCAGCGGCCAGCCCGCCAGCCACTGCAGCAGCGCCACCAGCGCCTGCACCAGCGCGGCCGCCAGCGCCCACAGCGGCGGCAGCGCGATGCCCAGCAGGCTCAGCGGCACGATGGCCAGCGTGACCAGCGGGATGGCCACCAGGTTGGCGACGAAGCCGACCAGCGACACCTGCTGGAAGAACACCAGGCTCAGCGGCGCCAGCCCCAGGCAGGCCACCAGCTGGGTGCGCAGGCCACCGCGCAGCGCCTGCCACAGCCGGGCACGCCGGCTGGCTTGCGGCAGCCCGGGCGCAGCCAGCGGGTCGGATGCGATGAGCAGCGCCACGGCCACGAAGGACAGCCAGAAGCCGGCCTGCATCAGCGCCCAGGGGTCGAGCAGCGCCACCATCAGCGCGGCGGCCAGCAGCACCAGCGGCTGCGGCCAGTGCACGCCGCTGCTGCGCAGCACGGCCACCGTCACCAGCATCCACAGCGTGCGCTGCGCCGGCACGCCCCAGCCCGCCAGCAGCGCATAGCCGGCCGCGGCGAGCACGCCGCCCCAGCGCGCCGCCAGCGGCGCGGGCAGCGCCAGCATCAGGCGCGGGCTCAAGCGCCACAGCGGGCCGATCAGCACCGCGGCCAGCCAGGCGAAGAGCGTCACGTGCAGGCCGCTGATGCTCATCAGGTGCGCCACGCCGGTATCGCGGAACAGTTCCCAGTCGTCACGGCCGATGGCCGCCTGGTCGCCCACCGCCAGCGCGGCCAGCACGCCGGCCGCCTGCGCGTCCGGCACGCGCAGCAGGATCGCGTCGCGCACCGCCTGGCGTGCGCGCTCCACCGGATGCCCCACGTCCTCGGCCAGCAGGCGCGGCGCCTGGGCCGCGGTCGCGCGCACCGCGCCGGTGGCGCGCAGGTCCTGCTCGAAGAGCCACAACTCCAGGTCGAAGCCGTGCGGGTTGAGCGTGCCGTGCGGCTGGCGCAGGCGCGCGGCCAGTTGCCAGCGCTGGCCGGCGCGCAGCTCCTGGGCCGGCGCGGCCAGCAGGGCGTCGCCGTCGACGTCCCGATACCAGCCGAGCGCGACGCGCGGCGGCACGGACACCGGCTGGCCCTCGAGCGTGGCTTGCTCGACGCGGAACACGAAGCGGGTGCCCTGCGGCCCCGGCTGCGGCATCTGCGCGATGACGCCGGTGAGCCACAGGTCGCGGCCCTCCAGCGCGGCCGGCAGCGCCACCGCCAGGCGCTGCGCCGCGCGCCAGCCGGTGCTCGCGAAGGCCGCCAGGGCCAGCGCCAAGCACAACGCCAGCGCGCCGATGCGACCTGCGCGGCGGCGCCATGACGCGGCGCCGATGCCGAACGCCAGTGCCAGCAGGCCGGCATAGCCGGCCTGCGGCCACAGCACCGGCTGCTGCAGCTGCGCCGCGGTGCCCAGCAGCCAGGCCAGCGCACAGCTGGCGATGCGAACACCGGTGTCCAGCGTCATCGATGCCAGTGTAGGATGCCAGCCCCTTTGCGCCGCCCCGCTGCCATGTCCATCCAAGACCGCCTGAATGCCCTGGGCATCGCCCTGCCCCCGCTGGCCGTGCCGGCCGCCGCCTACGTGCCGTTCGTGCGCAGCGGCAAGCTGGTGTTCGTCTCCGGCCACATCGCCCGCAAGGACGGCAAGCCCTGGGCCGGCCAGCTGGGCCTGACGATGGCCACCGACGAAGGCAAGGCCGCCGCGCGCAGCATTGCCATCGACCTGCTGGGCACCTTGCAGGCCGGCGCCGGCGGGCTGGACAAGGTGGCGCGCATCGTCAAGGTGCTGAGCCTGGTGAACAGCACGCCCACCTTCACCGAACACCACCTGGTGACGAACGGCTGCTCGGAGCTGCTGGTCGAGGTCTTCGGGCCGGAGGTCGGCGCGCATGCGCGCAGCGCCTTCGGCGTGGCGCAGCTGCCGCTGGGCGCCTGCGTGGAAATCGAACTGATCGCCGAACTGAAGTGAGCGCGGCACCGCGCCGCACGGCGCTGCTCGCCGGCATCGTCGTGCTCAGCCTCGGGGCGGTCGGCATCGCGCTGGGCACCCAGCACCTGCTGGGCATGGAGCCTTGCGCCTGGTGCGTGCTGCAGCGGCTGATCTTCGTGGCCATCGCGCTGGCGGCGCTGCTCGGCTGGCTGCTCGGCCGGGTGTTCGCCGGCATCCTGGTGCTGGGCCTGAGCCTGGCCGGCATCGCCGCGGCGCTGTGGCAGCACTTCGTGGCCGCCGCCTCCGAGTCCTGCAACCTGACGCTGGCCGAGAAGATCATCAGCGGCCTGGGGCTGGACGGCAGCCTGCCGGAGATCTTCCAGCCGCGCGCCAGCTGTGCCGACGCCGCCGTCAAGCTGCTGGGCGTGCCTTACGAGTTCTGGAGCCTGGCGCTGTTCGTGCTGCTGGGCGTGCTGGCGCTGCGCCTGCTGCGGCGCTGACGCGGCGACTACTGCTTCGGCACCTGGCCGCGCGCCCGGTCGCGCTCCTGCACGGCCTCGCGCGTCAGCTTGTACGAGGTGTAGTACTTGTAGATGTTGCGCACGTAGGTGGTGGTCTCCAGGCCGATCTTCTCGGCGGTGACGATCTCGACGTTGTTGAACCACTTGTCGGGGTCGAGGCCGCGCTTCCCGGCCTCCTTGCGCATCTTGGCGATGTTGCCCGGCCCGGCGTTGTACGAGGCAAAAGCGAAGAGCGAGCGGTTGGCCGGGCTGAACTGCGCCTCCTTGAAGTAGCGCGACATCAGCTGGTCCATGTACTTGGTGCCGGCATGGATGTTGTGTTCGGTGACGCGGATGTCGCCGACCTTCAGTTCGGCGCCGGTGGCCGGCATCACCTGCATCACGCCGATGGCGCCGACGTGGCTCTTCGCGTTCTGGTTCAGCTGCGACTCCTGGTAGCCCTGCGCCGCCAGCATCAGCGGGTCGAAGCCGTAGCGGTCGCCGTACTTCTGGAACAGCACCAGCAGCTCCTCGAAGCGCCTGGCATCGGCGCTGGCGCTGGCGTCCTTCAATGCGCGCACACGCTTGCCCTGCTGCTGGCGAAGGTAGTTGGCCACCCCCAGCTTCTTCAGGTGGTTGGCATAGAACCCCTCGAGCTCGGCCAGCAATTGCGGGCTGTTCTTGCGCACCGCCCAGCCCACCGCACCGCTCTCGCGCAGCACGGCGCCGTTGTTGAGCTTGATCTTCGGCAGCACCTGCGCCCACATCGCCGCCTTCCAGTCGTCGACCACGACGTAGTCCAGCAGCCCGACGTTGAGCATCTCCATCATGTCCTCGTCCTCCAGCTCGTCGGGCACCGCCACCAGCCTGACCGGCGCCTTGCCCGCCGCCGCCAGGCGCTCGTTCAGCGCCACCAGGCTGTCGTGGTAGCTGGAAGTCCAGCGCACATGCACGGTCCGGCCCGACAAGGCCTCGGCCGAGGCCACGGGCTCGGCCTTCTGAGCGCTGAGCACGATCTCGCGGTTCGGTTTGGCGTCGGCCGGTGCGGCAAAGTCGACGATCTGCTGGCGCGCCTCGGTGACGGTCAGGTTGCCGGCGGCGATGTCGCCCAGGCCGCTGGCCACATCGGGCAGCAGTTCGTCGCGGGTGGTCGGCACCAGATACAGCGTCAGCGGCCGCTTGCCCAGCTGCTTGGCGTACTTCTTGTTGAGGTACTGCTCGAAGGCACGCGCGCCCTCGGCACTGATGCCGAGTTCGCGGCCCTTGTCGTTGTAGTACAGCGTGCGGCTGAAGGGCACCAGCACGCGGATCAGGCGGCGCTCGAGCATGCCGTCGAAATCGCCCTTCCATTCGCGCGACTCGGTGGGCAGCGCGCGCAGCTTGGCGGCCGGTGCCGACGCCGCGGGCTCTGCCTGCGCAAAGGCCGACGCGCCGCAGGACATGCCGAGGGCCCACAACACCGCGAACAACGACTTGGCCGCCATGGAGCTTCCCCTCGCGTCACCTGTGCTGGAATAGCCGACGTATGAGCGACGCCCTGGATTTCGATTACATCATCGTCGGCGCCGGCACGGCCGGCTGCCTGCTGGCCAACCGCCTGAGCGCCGACCCGCGCAAGCGCGTGCTGCTGCTCGAAGCCGGCGGCAGCGACCGCTACCACTGGATCCACATTCCGGTGGGCTATTTGTACTGCATCGGCAACCCGCGCACCGACTGGTGCTACCAGACCGAGGCCGAAGCGGGCCTGAACGGCCGCAGCCTGCGCTACCCGCGCGGCAAGGCGCTGGGCGGCTGCTCCAGCATCAACGGCATGATCTACATGCGCGGCCAGCAGCGCGACTACGCACGCTGGGCCGAGATCACCGGCGACGCGTCCTGGCACTGGGACGCGGTGCTGCCCTACTACAAGCGGCACGAGGACCATTGGCGCGGCAGCGACGCCTGGCACGGCGCGGGCGGCGAATGGCGCATCGAGAAACAACGCCTGCGCTGGGACATCCTGGATGCGTGGGCGCAGGCGGCCCAGCAGGCGGGGCTGCCGGCCAGCGACGACTTCAACCGCGGCGACAACGAAGGCGTCGGCTACTTCGAGGTCAACCAGAAGAGCGGCTGGCGCTGGAACACGGCCAAGGCCTTCCTGCGGCCGGCCTGCATGCAGCGGCCGAACTTCAGGCTGTGGACCGGCGCGCAGCTCACCCGCCTGCGCCTCGAGCGCGACGGCGACGGCACGCTGCGCTGCCGCGGCGCCGACGTGCTCAAGGACGGCCAGCGCGTCGCCGTCCAGGCGCGCGGCGAACTGATCCTCAGCGCCGGCGCCATCGGCTCGGTGCAGATCCTGCAGCTGTCGGGCATCGGCGACGGCGCCAAGCTGCAGGCCTGCGGCGTGACGCCGCAGCACGCGCTGCCCGGCGTCGGCAGCAACCTGCAGGACCACCTGCAGATCCGCGCGGTCTACAAGGTGCGCGGCACCAAGACGCTGAACCGCATCGCCGCCACCTGGTGGGGCAAGGCCGGCATCGGGCTGCAGTACCTGCTGACGCGCAGCGGGCCGATGAGCATGTCGCCGTCGCAGCTGGGCGCGTTCACGCGCAGCTCGCCGCAGCAGCCGCATGCCAACATCCAGTACCACGTGCAGCCGCTGAGCCTGGATGCCTTCGGCGAGCCGCTGCACGGCTTCGACGCCTTCACCGCCAGCGTGTGCAACCTCAACCCGACGAGCCGCGGCACGGTGCACATCCGCAGCCCGCGCTTCGAGGACGCGCCGCTGATCGCGCCCAACTACCTGAGCACCGCCGAGGACCGCCAGGTGGCCGCCGATTCGCTGCGCGTCACGCGCCGCATCTGCGCGCAGCCGGCGCTGGCGCCGTACCAGCCCGAGGAATGGAAGCCGGGCCCGCAATACCAGAGCGACGAACAACTCGCGCGCCTGGCCGGCGACATCGCCAGCACCATCTTCCACCCGGTGAGCACCACGCGCATCGGCCGCGACGACGACCCGATGGCGGTGCTGGACACGCGCTTCCGCGTGCGCGGCGTGCGCGGCCTGCGCGTGGTCGACGCCGGCGCGATGCCGCAGATCACCAGCGGCAACACCAATTCGCCGACGCTGATGATGGCCGAGCGCGCGGCCGAATGGATCGTCGCCGGCGCGTGAGGCGCGTGAGGCGCGTGAGGCGCGGCATCGACGCGCGGGCGCGCGCGGCGTTCAGGCGGCCTGTGCCTGGCGCTCGAGTTCCGCCTTCAGCCCCGGCGGCAGCTGCAGCTGCCGCGCCAGTTCGTCGAGGTAGGCGCGCTCCATGAAGCTGGTCTCGTCGGCGACCAGCAGGCTGGCCAAGTACATCTCGGCCGCCATCTCCGGCGAGCCGGACGCCCGCGCCAGCTCGGCCGGGTCCAGCGGACGGCGCAGCTGGTCCTCGAACCAGCGCCGCGTGTCCGCATCGGCCTCGAGGCGCTGCAGTTCGGCCTCGACCAGACCGCGCTCGCGTTCGTCCAGATGGCCGTCGGCCTTGGCCGCGCCGATCATCGCCTGCAGCATGGCCAGGCTGTGCTGCTCGACCTGCGGCGCCGGCAGCAGGTTCACGGTCTGCGGCGCCGCCGCCGACGCGCCCGGTGCGGCCGCGCCCTGCGCACGCTGTTGCGCCTGCCACGTGGTATAGGCCTTGTAGGCCAGCGCACCCAGCGCAAGCACGCTGCCGTACTTCAGCGCCTTGCCGCCGAAGCGGCGGCCCCGCTTGCTGCCCAGCAGCAGCCCGAGTGCGCCGCCAGCGGCCGCACCGGCGCCGAACTGGCCCCAGCCCTGCCCCGTTCCCGCCGCGGCCCCCGCCGCAGGCGCCTTGCCTTCGACCAGCGCCATTCCGGACTTCAACCACTGCTCCAGCATGCCTCTTGCATCCATCGACCTGCCCTTTCCATGACCCGGGGGTGGACCCGCCACCCGGCGCCAGGTTCCGTGGCGATGCCCGCTACAGTGGGCGACCTCATTCACCGCCTTGCCCGTCCCGCTCACCTTGCCCCAACGCATCGTCTGCCTCACCGAAGAGCCCACCGAGGTGCTGTACGCGCTGGGCCAGCAGCACCGCATCGTCGGCATCTCCGGCTTCACCGTGCGCCCCGCGCAGGCGCGGCAGGAGAAGCCCCGTGTCTCGGCCTTCACCAGCGCCAAGCTGGACCGCATCCTGGCGCTGCAGCCCGACCTGGCGATCGGCTTCTCCGACATGCAGGCCGACATCGCGCAGGCGCTGATCAAGGCCGGCGTCGAGGTCTGGATCAGCAACCACCGCTCGGTCGAAGGCATCCTGGACTACGTGCGGCGCCTGGGCGCACTGGTCGGCGCCACGCACCAGGCCGAGGCCTATGCGCAGCAGCTGCGCCTGCGCGTCGATGCGGTGCGCGCCCTTGCCGCGCGGCTGCCGCGCCGCCCGCGCGTCTATTTCGAGGAATGGGACGAGCCGCAGATCAGCGCCATCCGCTGGGTCAGCGAGCTGGTGGGCATCGCCGGCGGCGACGACATCTTCCCTGCGCGGGCCGCGGCCAGCCTGGGACGCGAGCGCATCGTCGCCGACCCGCTGGAGGTGGTGCGCGCCGCGCCCGACCTGATCGTCGGCTCGTGGTGCGGCAAGAAGTTCCGCCCCGAAAAGGTGGCGGCGCGCCCGGGCTGGGCCGAGGTGCCGGCGGTGCGCGATGGCGAGTTGCACGAAATCAAGTCGCCGCTGATCCTGCAGCCCGGGCCGGCGGCGCTGACCGACGGCCTGGACGCGCTGCACGCCATCGTCTCGCGCTGGTCGCTCAGATCAGCAGCGCCGCCACGAACAGGCCGATCATCATGAAGGCGATGACCACCTTGGACACGATGCCGGCCAGGATGCCGAGCCAGGTGGCCACACCGACCTTCACGGCCTGCTCGTGGTCGCGGCGTGCCAGCCATTCGCCGATGGCCGCGCCCACCAGCGGCATGAAGAGCACACCGACCAGGCCCATGAACAGCCCGGCCAGCGTGCCCAGCGCGGCACCGATGATGGCCTGGCGGCTGGCGCCCGCCTTGCGCGCCCCCAGCAGCCCGGCCACGTAGTCCAGCACCCAGGCGATCACCGCCAGCACGGCCACCGCCGCCACCACGCCCCAGCCGACGCGCGTGAAGTCGTCGATCCAGGCGCCGAGCACGATGCCGGCCAGCACCAGCGCCGTGCCCGGCAGCGCCGGCAGCACGGTGCCGGCCACACCGACGACGATCAGCGCGACGCTCAGCACCCAGAGCAAGGTGGTGCTCATCGCCCGGCTTGCTGCGTCAACTGGCGAACAGGCCCGCCTGGCGTGCCGCCTCCATCAGCAGCTTGGCCAAGGTGGCCAGCTGCTGGCCGACGTCGGACGACGGGGCCGCGCTGGCGCGGCCGCTCCACATCAACCGACCGCTGGCGACGTCGGTCAGCGCGGCGTTCGCGCCGAAGCCGGTGTCCACGCTGCCGCCGCCCAGCGGCGCCGACATGCCGATGCCCACGCCGCCGCCGCTGCGGTAGCCGCCGCCGAAGCCGCCGATGCCGAAGCCGATGGACGGCCCCGGGGCGGCGGCCACGGCCTCGGCCGACACGGTGGTGCGCAGCAGGGCCGCGGTGCCGGCTTGTCGCGCGGCCCGCAGCAGTGTCTCGTCGGCCGCCGGCGGAACGTCGCCCGGATCGGCGGCCATCACCGGCAGCGCGCCGCGCGCGCTCAGCTCGGCGGCCATGCGCTCGGCGCAGACGCGCCGCAAGGTCAGGTCGGCCGCCTGGCAGACCACCAGCACCTTGGCGCCGCGCGGCGGCTGGCCGGCAAACTGCGGGTCGCTCCACTGCGCGTTGACCTGGCTGGTGGCGCAGCCGGCCAGCCACAGCAGGCCGGTCACCGCAGCGACTGCAACGCACGCGCGCCGCATCAACGTGGGCCTTGGGTCGTCGATGTCATGCATGCTTCACTCCGCTGCAACCTGCACCAGCCGCTTGCCGATGACCTGGCCCTGCATCATGCCGATCAGCGCCGCCGGTGCGTTCTCGAGACCCTGCACGATGTCCTCGTGGAACACCAGCTCGCCGCTGCGTAGCCACGGCGCCACGCGCGCCTGGTACGCGGGCAGCTTGTGCACGTGGTCGTAGATGATGAAGCCGGTCATGGTGATGCGCTTGTTCAGCACCGCCTGCAGGCCGCGCACGCCGGCATCGTCGACCGCGTTGTAGGTGGAGATCATGCCGCACACCGGGAAGCGCGCCGCCACGTTGGCGTGGCGCAGCGCGGCTTCCAGCGTGCTGCCGCCGACGTTGTCGAAATACACGTCGATGCCTCGCGGGCAATGCATGCGCAGCGCCTCGTCGAGGTCGGTGCGCTGGTAGTTGAACGCGGCATCGAAGCCGCAGCGGTCGACCAGGTAGGCCACCTTGTCGTCGCTGCCCGCCGAGCCGACGACACGCGCGCCCGCGCGCCGGGCGAACTGCCCCGCCAGCTGCCCGACGGTGCCCGCCGCCGAGGACACGAACACCGTGTCGCCGGGCGCCGGCTGGCCGATCTCGATGGCGCCGGTCCAGGCAGTCAGGCCCGGCATGCCCAGCGCCGAGATGAAGTGGCTGGGCCGCCCCAGCGCGGGGTCGATGCGCTGCAGGCCCTCGCCGCGCGGCGCCACGCTGCGCAAGGCCCAGGGCAGGAAGCCCCAGACCAGGTCGCCTTCGGCAAAGCCGGTGTGGCCGCTGGCCAGCACGCGGGCGACGACGCGCGACACGATCGGCTGGCCGAGCTCGAAGCCCGGCGCGTAGGACGTGCCGGCATTCATGCGGCCGCGCAGATAGGGGTCGGTGGACAGGTACAGCGCCTGCAGCAGCACGTCCTGCGCGCCGCAGGCCGGCTCGGCGCAGGACTCGACGGTAAAGCAGCTTGGGTCGACCCAGCCGACCGGGCGCTTGACCAGCAGGACACGCTTGTTCATGCGCGGCACTGTAGCCGCTCGGCCGCGTCAGCGCACCAGCAGCACGCGCATGCCCAGCGACTTGCCCGCCGCCTTGTCCAGCACCTGCACCGTGGTCTGCCGCGGCTTGAAGCCCTCGGGCAGCGGCGCGCTGCCGCGCACCACCTCGTGCCCGAGCATCGACAGCGCGATCGGCTCCAGCGCCAAGGTGGTCGGTGCACCGCGTGCCGATTCGCCGCTGACGGTGAGCTGCACGACACCCGACAGCGCTTTGCGCGGGCTGCCGTCGCGCATCAGCACGACGTTGTAGTCGAGCGCGCCGGGCCGGGCGCTGAACTGGCCGGCGCGCACCTCGACGCTGCCGCCGCGCGGATCGGGCGGCAGCGCTTGCACGATGGCCTCGAGGTCGTCACGCAGGCCCGCCGCCGTCGCCTGGCTGGCGCTGAGCTGTTCGCCCAGTGCCGCCTTGTCGGCCTCGCTGCGCTGCAGGCGCTGCGTGGTCTGCGCGAGCTCGGCCTGCAGCCGCTTGCGCTCGGCGTCGGCCTGCTCGAAATCCCGGCGCAGCGCCGCCGATTCGGCCGGCGACAGCCGCGGCGGCAGGTAGCGCTCCTGCACCAGCAGCACGGCGCCGGCACCGGCCAGCGCCGCAAACAAGCCCCACAGCAGCCACGGCGGGATGCGCCGACGCGGACGGCTGGCGCCCAGGGAGTTGAACATCGAGGAACGGGAACGGGAAAACACCGGGTGGCCACAGGACAGCGGAAACAGCGCTGAAAGCTACTACGCAAGAGGGTAGGAAGTGCAACACGATGTACCGCCCCCCGGCCCTATCGACGCGTCGGGCAATTTACGGTTCGTTGCATTCCAGAAACAATGCCCACCGGGTCGCCGCGATAGATTTGACGCCACGCAGGAGAAGACTCATGCCCGACCAACAGATCAAGGTCTCGAAGCCGGCGCTGCAGGCCGAGCCGCCCCGTCGCGCGGCGACACGCGTCACGCACCCCGCGCCGCACCCCGCCCCGCGCCTGGCGGCGCGGCTGTTCGCGGCGGCCGGCAACCCGTTGCGTGCGCGGCTGCTGCGCTGCCTGATGCGGCCCTTGGGGCTGCTGGGGGCCGCCGGCGTGGCCTCCGGCGTCTTCGTCATGTTCATCGACCGCCGCGACGGCGACCTGCACATCGACGCCGATGCGGTGGCCCAGGTGTCCAGCCAGCAGCTGTTCGAACTGGCCCGCTTCGTCGAGCAGGTCGATCCACAGGCGCTGCAGCAGTTCGCCAGCCTGGTCGCCGGCAGCCCGCTGGCGCTGGCGACCTTCAGTGCGTCGGTGCTGCTGCTGCTGTCGCGCCGCCTGCAGCCGACCACCGCACCCCGGCCGCCGGCCTGAGTCCGCGCCGGCCCGCCCCGCAGGGGATGACGCCGCTCAAGGCGCGTCGGCGCCGATGCGCAGCTGCACGGCCGCAGCCTGCGTGACACTCGCGACCGCCAGCTGATCCGCGGCAGCCCCGCGCGCCAGCAGGTGCTTGCGCACGTTGCCGGCGCGCTGCTGCGCCAGCGCGGGCGCGGCCGACGCGTCGCCCGGCGCGGCCAGCCATGTCACGCGCAGCGCCGGCTTGCGCTGCAGGCTCTGCGCCACCTTGTCCAGTACCGCCGCCAGCGGCGCGCGCACCTCGCTGCGGCCGGCTTCGAAGCAGAAGTCGCGCGGCACGTCGACGCTGAAGGACGTCTCGCTGCGCTGCTCGATGCGCACCGGGGTGCCCTCGAACCACGACTGCAGCCATTGCCGCTCGATGGCGACGGCCGAGTTGCGCTGCGCCTGCGGCAGCGCGGGCGGCGCCGCGGTCGCCGACGGGGGTACGGATGATGGCGATGGCGCCGGGGCACTGGCGCAGCCCTGCAGCGCCAGCAGCACGCACAGCGCGCCGGTCCAGCCCCTGCGACAGCGTGTCGGGCGGTGGGCTCGGGCAGGCTTGCAGCACATCGCCGCATGCTAGGTGTGCACGCGTGCCGACATGCGTACAAACGTAACCGAATGAGCCAGATGCAGCCCCCGGCGTCGCGATAATCACCCCATGACCATCTTCTACTGGGTGATGGGGGTGCTCATCGTGGCCACCTTCGTGCCTTCGGTGTTCTTCCTGGTGCTCTTTGCCGTGACCGGCGAAGACGGCTGCCTGCGGCGCGCCCGCGCGCTGTGGAACTACACGCGCGTGCTCACCCTGCTGGGCGGCAACCTGCTCATCTGGGGGCACGTCGTCTACGGCCTGTGGCGCATCTGGTTCACCTAGCACGCCGGGGCGCCATGCACCACGCCGACGACCACGCCCCCCCGCCGCCCGCGACGGCCGGCCTGGGCATTCCACGCCACGGCGCCTTCGACCCGGCTGCCTTCGAGCGCGCGGTGGCCGACCTGATGCGCGCCTGCGGCATCGCCGCCGACGGCGTGCACACCGGCAGCACGCCGCGCCGTGTGCGCGAGCTGTGGGAGCGCCGCCTGCTCGGCGGCTATGCGCTCGACCCGGCCGAGGTGCTGGGCCCGGGCTTCGACGACGCGCGCGAGGACATGGTGGTGGTGCGCGGCATCGCCATCCACGGCGTGTGTCCGCACCACCTGGTGCCCTTCCGCGGTACCGCCCATGTAGCCTATGTGCCGGGTGGGCGGCTGCACGGCTTCGGCCGCATCGCACGCATGGTCGATGCCATCGGCCACCGCCTCACCTATCAGGAGTGGATGACGCGCGACATCGCCGACGCGCTGGTGCAGCACGGCCGGGCACGCGGCGCCGCCTGCGTCATCGAGGCCGAGCAGCTGTGCCTGTTGCTGGGCGAAGACCGCCGCGGCGACGAGCGCGTCTACACCCAGGCCTTCGCCGGCTGCTTCAACGACGACGACCGCCTGCGCGCCGAGTTCGTGCGCGCCATCAGCGGCCTGGGCCGCTGAGTCCTCGTCAGGCGGCCTCGGTCGCTGAGTCCTCTTCAGGCGGCGGCCGCTGAGCCGTCTTCAGCCGGCCCGCAGCGCCGGCAGCGCGACCGGCGTGTAGCCGCCGGCCTGCAGCGCCTCGCGCACCGCCGACGCGGTGGCCACGGCCTCGGCGTTGTCGCCATGCACGCAGATGCTGCCGGCGGCGCAGGGCAGGCGCTTGCCGTGGATCGACACCAGCGCGCCGCCCTCCAGGATGCGCATCACGTGGCGCACGCTGGCCTGCGCGCCGTGCACCATCGCCTGCGGATGCGAGCGCGGCACCAGGCTGCCTTCGTCGGTGTACTGCCGGTCGGCAAAGATCTCCTCCACCACCGGCAAGCCGGCTTCGTGCCCGGCCCGCACCAGCGCAGACAGCGCCGGCGCCAGCAGGATCAGCTCGGCCCCCGCGCCGCGCACGGCGCGCGCGATGCAGCGCGCCAGGTCCAGGTTCTCGCAGGCCAGGTTGTTCAGCGCGCCGTGCGGCTTGACGTGCGTGACGCGGTGCTGCTCGGCCGCGGCGATGGCCTGCAGCGCGCCGATCTGGTACAGCACCATCGCCTCGACCTCGGCCGGCGCCATGTCGATGCGGCGCCGGCCGAAGCCCTGCAGGTCCGGAAAGCTCGGATGCGCGCCGATGCTCACGCCGTGCTGCCGTGCGGTGGCCACGGTGCGGCGCATCACCGTCGGGTCGCCGGCGTGGAAGCCGCAGGCCACGTTGGCCGAGTCCACGCGCTGCAGCATCTCGTCGTCGCGGCCCATCGTCCAGGCACCGAAGGATTCGCCCAGGTCGGCGTTCAGGTTGATGCGCTTGTCGCTCATGACGTCAGTCCCAGGGCAGATGGCGGGCATCGATCATGCCGCTGATCAGGTTGTCGGCACGCAGCGCCGCTTCGTCCGGCTCACCGCCGCCACGCGGCGGGCCGATGCGCGCCGCCCAGTGGCGCAGCGCCGCGGCCAGCGCCTGCCTTGCCGCCAGCGCCTCGGCGCGCGACACGCGCGCGAAGCGCAGCACGTCGCCGGGCCGCAGGTGCGCCAGCCGCGGCAGGTCGGCGCGGATCACGGTGGCGATCTTGGCGTAGCCGCCGATGGTCTGCGCATCCACGCCCAGCACGATCGGCTGGCCGGCGCCGGGCACCTGCACCGCCCCCGGCACCACCGCCTCCGAGACGATGTCCGGCCCGGCGCCGGGCGCGTGGGGCAGCACCGCACCTTCCAGGCGCAGGCCCATGCGGTCGGCATCGCGCGTGACGCGGTAGTCGCTGCCGGTGAACCGCGCCCAGGCGTCGGCGTCGAAATGCGCATCCTGCGGCCCGGGCAGCACGCGCAGCGGCCCGCCCGCATGCACGAAGGGCGGCGCCTGCCGCTCGACGCCCGGCGCTGCGGCGGCACGCAGCAGGTCGCCCGCCCGCGGCGCACGGCCGTCGATGCCGCCCAGCGCGGCACGCGCATAGGTGGCGCGGCTGCCCAGCACGGCCGGCACGTCGATGCCGCCAGCCAGCGCCAGGTAGCCGATGCCGCGCCGACACGGGCCGATGTGCAGTTCGTCGCCCGGCTGCAAGGTCAGGCTGCGCCACGCGTCCACGGCCATCAACTCGCCGCCCCCACGCCGCCAGCGCGGCTTGAAGTCGCCGGCCAGCGCCAGCTGCACCGGCGCGCCGACCGCACGCAAGCTCGGCCCGAGCAGCGCCACCTCCAGCCCGGCCTGCGCCGCCGGCTGGCCAAGCAGCGCGTTGGCGCAGGCCAGCAGCACCGGATCGGCCGCGCCCGCCAGCGGCACGCCGATGTCGCGGTGGCCGCTGCGCCCGCCGTCCTGGATGGACACGGCCGCACCGCCGTCCAGGCATTCGACGGCGCCGCTCATGCCAGCCGCCACTCGTCGCGCGTCATCGCACCGTCGGCGCTGCGCCGCTCCAGCGCATCGAAGTGCGCGCGGTCGATGGCCAGCCAGTGCACCTCGTCGCCGGGGTGCAGCCACGCCGGGTCGGCGTCGTCGCGCGCGTCGAACAGGCGCAGCGGTGTGCGCCCCACCAGGTGCCAGCCGCCGGGGCTGCGCCACGGGTAGACCGCGCACATGCGCCCGGCCACCGCCAACGAGCGCTCGGGCACCGCCGTGCGCGGCGTCTGGCGCCGCGGCTGCTCCAGCGCCGCGGGCAGCCCGCCCATGTACGGAAAGCCGGGCTGGAAGCCGAGCATGTAGACGCGAAAGGCCGCGCCGGTGAGCAGCTCGACCGCCTGTGCGGGTGTCAGCGCGCCCGCCTGCGCCAGCGCCTGCAGGTCAGGCGCGAAGTCCTCGTCGAAGCACACCGGCAGGCGCCAGCGGCGGCCGGGACGGGCCAGCGGCGCGGCGGCGCGGGCCAGCTGCAGCAGCGCGTCGGCGGCCGCTGCGGCGGCGTCGCTGTCGTCACGATCTTCGAAATGCACGGCCAGCGTGGTGTAGGCCGGCACACATTCGACGATGCCCGGCCACGCGCCCCGCGCCCGCGCCGCGGCCAGCGCCTGCGCCAAGCCCATGACGCGCGCGTGCGTGGGTTCGTCGATGTGCGGGCCGAACTCGACGAGCCACGAGGCATCGCCCAGCGGGAGCAGGCGCGGGAATGTCGGCGGTGGGCTCATGAGGGACGGCGTGTCCATGCGGTGGGCCGGGTCAGCGTAGCACCACTAGGATGGGCCCCTGCCCCACCCGCCGCCCACCGCCATGTCCACCGTCGAACAACTCGCCCCGCTGCATGCCGAGATGACGGCTTGGCGGCGGGACATCCACAGCCACCCCGAGCTCGGCTTCGAGGAGCACCGCACCGCGGCGCTGGTGGCCGCCAAGCTGGAGGCCTTCGGCTTCGACGAGGTGCACCGCGGCGTCGGCCGCACCGGCGTGGTCGGCGTGCTGCGCGCCGGCCGCAGCCCGCGCGCCATCGGCCTGCGCGCCGACATGGATGCACTGCCCATCCTGGAGCTCAACCGCTTCGGCCACTGCTCGGTGAACCGGGGCGTGATGCATGCCTGCGGCCACGACGGCCATACCGCGATGCTGCTGGGTGCGGCACGCTACCTGGCGGCGACGCGGCGCTTCGACGGCGTGGTGAACTTCATCTTCCAGCCGGCCGAAGAAGGCCTGGGCGGCGCCCGCGCGATGATCGACGACGGGCTGTTCGAGCGCTTCCCCTGCCAGGCGCTGTTCGGCATGCACAACCGGCCCAGCCTGGCGGTGGGCCGCTTTGCAGTGCGCGCCGGGCCGATGATGGCCGGCGGCGCCTTCTTCGACATCCGCGTCAGCGGCAAGGGCGCGCACGGCGCGCGGCCCGAGACCGGCATCGACGCGGCGCTGGCCGCGGCGCAGATCGCCGCCAGCCTGCAGAGCGTGGTGGCGCGCAACGTGGCGCCGGTGGACACCGCGGTGCTGTCGGTCACGCGGCTGCATGCCGGCGATGCCTACAACGTCATCCCGCAAAGCGCCGAACTCGGCGGCACGGTGCGCGCCTTCTCGCGCGAGGTGATGCAGCTGGTGGAAGCGTCGATGCGGCGGGTCGCAGAACACACCGCGGCGGCCTTCGGCGCCACCGCCGAACTGGACTTCCGCGCGCTCTTTGCACCGACGGTCAACGACCCGGCCGAAGCCGAGTTCGCCGCGCAGGTCTGCACCGAGCTGGTCGGCGCCGACCATGTGGAGCGCAACCCGCCGCTGATCATGGCGTCGGAGGACTTCTCGGCCATGCTGGAACAGGTGCCGGGCTGCTATCTGAACATCGGCAATGGCGGTGCCGAAGGCAGCTGCGAGGTGCACCACCCGGCCTACGACTTCAACGACCGCGCGCTGCCGCTGGGCGCCGCGTTCTATGCGCGCGCGGTGGAGAAGCGGCTGAAAGCCGCGTAGCCGGCTAGCGCATCGGCCGTGACAAGATGTGCGCCATGAGCACCGACCCCGTGGCCCGCGCCATCGCACTGCAGGCCGAACTGCACCATCAGCTGCTGCTGGGCCTGCAGCTGATGGTGGCCACGCGCGCCGGGCCGCAGGCCAGCGGCGACTGGATGTTCAGGCTGTTTAGGCGCCAGCACGAAGAGAAGTTCCTGTCCAGCTTCGGCAAGCTCGGGCTGGACGGCCTGCCGCATGCGGTGGCCTGCGCGCGCTACCACGTGCTGTCCAACGCCATCGGCGGCGTCGCCGTGGAATACATGGAAGAGTCGGACACCAAGGCCTGGGTGCGCTTCCGCTACCCGCGCTGGATGTACGACGGCGCCGCGATCTGCGGCGTGCCGCTGGAAACCAGCCGCGGCTTCCTGCGCGGCTGGTACGCGCACAACGGCGTGTCCTTGCGCAACCCGCGGCTGGGCTTCGTCTGCGTGTCCGAGGACATGAGCGGGCAGTACGGGCTGTGCGGCTACTTCAAGGAATACGCGCACGCGCTGACGGAGGCCGAGCGCCTGGTGTTCGCACCGCACGAGCGCCCTCCTCCGTACGACCCAGCGCAGCAGCCGCAGCCGCCGGCCGAGGACTGGAATGCGCAGCGCCTGGCCAAGGCACAACGCAACTACGCGCTGGACTACATCCGCAATGGCCTGCCGACCTTGGTGCAGACCTTGGGCCGGCCGCGGGCGCTGGAACTGGCGAAACTCGCGGCGCGGCTGACCGGGCTGCAGCAGTACCGGCACCTGGCGGGCGCGGTCGGCGCGGTGGACGGCGGGCCACGCGACGCGGCCGCGTTCCTGGCGGCGATGTTCGCCGGCATGGGCGACGACTGTCGCATCGACGACAGCGCCGCGGGCGTGCGCCTGCATCATCGTGGCTTGCGCCTGCTGCGCGGCCTGGCCGACGACGACCGCGTCGACCTGCTGGCCTGCTGGACCGAGCTGTGGCGCGGCACGCTGCATGCGCACCGTGCCTTCATGGACCTGAGAGTGCAGGCGTCGGACGACGGCCTGTGCTGGATCATCGACGAAGGAAGAGACAACGATGGCGTGGACGCCTGAACTCGAGGAACTGGCGCGCCGCACGGCGCTGGCCGAGGCCATGGGCGGCGCCGACAAGGTCAAGCGCCAGCACGACGCCGGCCGGCTGACGGTGCGCGAGCGCATCCACCGCCTGCTGGACGACGGCAGCTTCCACGAAGTGGGCGCGCTGTCGGGCGTGGCCGAGTACGACGCGGCCGGTGCGCTGAAGACGCTGTCGCCGGCCAACTGCGTGTTCGGCCGCGGCCGCATCGCCGGCCAGCCGGTGGTGGTGGTCGGCGACGACTTCACCGTGCGCGGCGGCTCGGCCGATGCGTCCATCGCCGCCAAGCCGCTGATGGCCGAGGACATGGCGGCCGAGTTCCGCCTGCCGATCGTGCGCATCATCGAAGGCTCGGGCGGCGGTGGTTCGGTCAAGACCATCGAGACCACCGGCGCGTCCAACCTGCCCGGCGGCATCGGCACCACCAAGGGCTTCTGGCGCATGACCGCCAACCTGGCCGAGGTGCCGGTGGTCGGCCTGGGGCTGGGTTCGGTGGCCGGGCTGGGCGCGGCACGGCTGGCCTCCACGCACTATTCGGTGATGACGCGCCAGTCAGCGATGTTCGTCGCCGGGCCGCCAGTGGTGGCGCGGCTGGGCCAGGCGCTGGAGAAGCAGGAGCTGGGCGGTGCCGACATCCAGACGCGCAGCGGCGCCATCGACACCGCGGTGGACACCGAGGACGAGGCCTTCGCATGCGCGCGCCGCTTCCTGTCGTACCTGCCGCCGTCGGTGCACGGCGTGCCGCCGGTGCTCGCCTGCGACGACGACCCGGAGCGCGCCGATCCGATGCTGATGAGCGTGGTGCCGCGCGACCGCCGCAAGGTCTACAAGATGCGGCCGATCATCGAGGCGGTGGTCGACCGCGGCAGCTTCTTCGAGATGGGCCGCAACTTCGGCCGCTCGATCATCGCCGGGCTGGCGCGCCTGGGCGGCCACCCGGTGCTGCTGCTGGCCAGCGACCCTTTCCACTACGGCGGCGCCTGGAGCGCCGACGCTTGCCAGAAGGTGGTGCGCTTCGTCGACCTGGCCGAGACCTTCCACCTGCCGGTGGTCTACCTGATGGACTGCCCGGGCTTCATGATCGGGCTGGAGGCCGAGCGCAGCGCCACCATCCGCCACGGCGTGCGCGCCATGGCGGCGATGAACCAGAGCACCGTGCCCTGGTGCACGGTGATCGTGCGCAACGCCTTCGGCGTGGCCGGCGCCGCGCACCAGCCCGCCGGACGCTTGTCATTGCGTTATGCCTGGCTGTCGGCCTATTGGGGCAGCCTGCCGCTGGAAGGCGGCATCGAGGCCGCGTACCGCGCGGAGATCGACGCCGCCGCCGACCCGAAGGCCAAACTGGCGGAGATCGAGGAACGCCTGAACGCGCTGCGCTCGCCCTTCCGCAGCGCCGAGCGCTTCTGGGTCGAGGAGATCATCGACCCGCGGCGCACGCGCGCGCTGCTGTGCGACTTCGCGCGCCTGGCCGAACCCTTGCGCACGCCGGGCAAGGCCACCTCCTTCGCCATCCGCCCCTGAGAGCAGACCCCCACCATGGCCACTGACACCGTGCTCGCCGACGTTGCCGGCAGCGTCTGGAAGATCGTCGTCGCCGTCGGCGACCGGGTCGACGCCGACCAGGAGCTGATGATCCTGGAATCGATGAAGATGGAGATCCCCGCGCTGGCGCCACGCGCCGGCGTCGTCGACCGGCTGCTCGTCGCCGAGGGCGACACGGTCAGCGAGGGGCAGGCGCTGGTGCTGCTGCGCAGCGGCTGAACACCGGCGGCGGTTCGCGAAGTCCCGACGCTCTTCGTCGGGCAAAGTCCTTAGCGTCTCCCTGCCGCAGCCGGCTGATGCGGTCCGCGCCGAGGTGCCGCTCTGAGCTTGTCTTGAGCAGGGCAAATCACCGCGGTTCCGGCATCGTCGCCTTGGCTGCGCGCTTCGCGGCCTGGCCTTCGCGCGCACGCTTCAGCACCTGGGGCACGCCCAGCAGGAACGCATCGACGCGCATGTCGACAAGGTGGTCCAGATTCTTCGGCACGGGCAACGCGTAGATCCACTTGCGCATGCCGATGTAGAAGACGCCTGAGTGCATCGACCAGATGAGTTCGAGCTCATCCTCGAGTTCGTCTTCGTTGCGCGGCTCCGGAATGCCGTACTCCTTGCGCAACTCGCGCGCAATGACCATGAAGTGGCGCTCGCGCAGACGCGCGATGTAGCGTTGGTTGATGCCCTGCCGGGTCAGCCCCGCCGAGATGAAGATGCGGATCCAGTCGCTGCGCAGGATGAACTGCGCGTAGTCCTTCAAGTAGCGCTTGAGCCTCTCGCCGAGGGGGTGCGTGCTGTCCGCGAGCCACTCCTCCCACACGGGGTCCCACTTGCGCACGAAGACCTCGTCATAGACGCGGTCGACGAGCGCTTCCTTGGTCGGGAAGTACCGGTACAGCAGCGGTTGCGTGATGCCCAGCGCACGTGCGATGTCGTGCGTGCTGACGTTGAAGCCGCGTTCGGCAAACAGCTGGATCGCCTTGAGCACGATCTGCTGCTCCCGCTCCTCCTTCGACAGCCGCACCGCACTCGGATTCTTCGTGCGCGGGCCGCCGGCCGGCGCGTCTGCTTCGGGGGATGCGGCCCGGTCTGGCTTGTTCGATGTCATCACGGGCTCCTATGAAGCGCACAACCGAATCGGCAACGCCATCGCGCCGGGCGTTCTTGCGGGTCGCGCCAATGGCCTAGGGAATCTACTGACGCGACTTTGCTTGAACGCCCCGAGCAGTCGTCTTATTATTTATCAACTGATAACTTAAATCATCGAAACACCCAGCAGGGAGGCAGCTCCGTTGAGCACCTCATCTGCCCGACTCGTCGATTGTAAGTTATCGAGCAATCATTTCAAGGGACGCAATGCCGATCCGCAAGCTGGCTCACTTTTCGATTCGAACCTCTCGCCTGGAGGAGTCGAAGCGCTTCTACGTGGACATCCTGGGCCTGCGCGTCGGCTACCGGCCGCCGCTGGATTTTCCGGGCGTGTGGCTCTATCAAGGCGGCGACGAGGCGGACTACGGGGTGGTGCACCTGATCGGCACCGGCGGCGATGGCCGCGGACTCATCGACTATCTTGGCGAAAAGACCGAGGTCGGCATGGGCACCGGGACGCTGGATCACCTGGCTTTCTTCGCCACGGATATCGACGAGTTCCGGCGTCGCCTCGTGCATCACAAGCTCGAGTTCTTCGAGCGCACCGTGCCGGCGCTGGGTCTGCGCCAGATGTTCTTCTGCGACCCCTCCGGCCTGACCATCGAAATGAACTTCCCCGCGGCCGACCGGCGCGACGCCCTCGAAGACACCCCGTCGAGCCCCGTACAGCAAGGAGATAGAAGATGGACACGTTAGTGAAGCCGCGCCACCCCCAGGTGGACGGCGCCAGCCTGGTGGCGCAGGCGCGCGACATGGTGCCGTACCTGCGCGAGATGGCCAACGTCACCAACACGCTGCGACGCCCGCCCGACGAGGTCCGACAGCGGCTGAAGGAAGCCGGGTTCGCGCGCCTGTGGCAGCCGAAGCGCTATGGCGGCGCGGAAGGCGACTTGACGACGGGGGCGGACATCCTGCGCGAGATCGGCCGCGGCTGCGGCTCGACCGCGTGGATCATGGCGCAGAACATCCAGCACAACCTGATGCTGGCGAATTTTCCCGAGCAGGCGCAGGACGACATCTGGGGGGAGACGCCGGACGTGCTCGTCAGCGGCATCCTCATCCCCGGCATCGGCAAGGCCGTCAAGGTGGACGGCGGCTTCAGGCTGTCGGGCCGCTGGCCCTTCGTCAGCGGCTCGGAGATTGCCGACTGGATCATCTTCACCGGCGACTGCGTCGTCGACGGCTCGGGCAAGCCCACGGAGTTCCACTTCGTGCTGCCCAGAGATCAGGTCACCATCCTGGACACCTGGTACACGATCGGCCTGTGCGGGTCGTCGAGCCAGGACTGCCAGCTGACGGACGTCTTCGTGCCCGACCACAGGGCGGTGACCATGCACGACCTGAAGGGCCGCGGCGACAGCCCCGGCGCGAAGGTCAACACGGGCTGGCAGTACAGGGTGCCGCTCTACGCGCTGTTCGGCAGCTTCATCGGAAGCGCGGCGCTGGGGGTTGCGGAAGCCGCCGTCGAGCTTTACGTGGAAGGTGCGCGCAAACGCGCCTCCACCATGTCCGGCAGCAGTGTCGCGAGCTTCACGACCCAGCAGGTCAAGGTCGCCGAGGCGAAGGCTGCCGTGATGTCCGCGCGCCGCATCCTCTACTCGACGCTGGAGGAGGCCGAAGCCTTGTTCAAGCGCGGCGGCACCTCCACCGTCGAGGACCGCACGCGCTGGCGCGCGATGGCAACGTTTGCCGGGCGGCTCGCCTCCTCCGCCGTCAACCTGGTGCTGGAGGCCGGCGGTGGCGGCGTGATCTACGAGCGCAACCCGTTGTCCCGTTGCGTGTCGGACATGCTTGTCGCCAACCGCCACATCACGCAGAACTGGGACGTCAACGCATCCACCTACGGGCGGGTCCTGCTTGGGCTGCCAAGCGGCGTCGAGGCGTTGGACGACTAGCCCTTGCACCGCGCTCAACCCACAGGAGAAGCAAATGCTGCAAGCCGTCCGCTCCCAGCCAGCCGTCGAGGTATTCCGTATGAAGGACGTTGAATCGGTCTCGAAGAGCGCGTTCCTGTCCGCCATGCGGCAGGCGGCATCGCCCGTGTGCGTCGTGACCACCGTCGTCGATGGGCAGCGCATGGCGCTGACCATCAGTTCGTTCCTTTCGGTCTCGGCCGAGCCGCCGCTGGTGTCGGTGTGCATCAACCGCAACAGCCGCCTTTGCGAAGCGCTGAGCGGCGCAGGCTCCTTCGGCGTCCACCTGCTCGCGCACGACCAGGCCCATGTGGCGGACACCTTCGCCGGGCGCCCGCGCTCCGGCGAGCCCTACGACTTCGGCTGCGTCGAATGGATCGACCAGGGCGACGGCCACGAGCCCGAGATGTGCGGCGTGTCGCTGTCGGCGGAATGTGCGCTCGTCTCCGCCACCGATGCGGGCACCCATCGCCTGTTCATCGGCGAGGTCAAGCGCCTGAGCACCCACGAGCGCCGGCCGCTGCTGTACTGGAACCGCTTCTACGGCTTTCCGACGCATCCCGCCGACGGCGACGCGCCGAGCTAGAGCGTCGCCGGCTGGGCGGCCCGGCCCAATGGACACCCATTTGCAGACGCGGCCCACGGGGCCGCCAGGCGGCGCTTTGCCCAAGCGAGGCCGGCGCCGGATTGATTCCTAAACCCACGAATCCACAAGTTGAGAGGCACCATGAAAAACAGGTGGCTAGCGCTGGCGATCATCTTCATCGCCTACTTCCAGTTTCCGTTCAACTGGTTCAGTGTCGTGCCCGCCTTCGGCGGCATCGTCAACGACCTGAAGATCTCGTTCACGCAAGTCGGTCTGATCGCCGGCATGTTCATCGCCGGCTACGGCATCGCACACATTCCCGCAGGCTGGTTCGCCGAACGCTACGGCATGCGCGCCGGCATGATCTTCGGCGTGGTGGTGCAGACCCTCGGCACGGCGGTGACCGCCTGGGCCCCGAGCTACGAAACGATCCTCGTGGGCCGCCTGCTGGCCGGCATCGGCGCCTCGGTGACCATGGGCAGTTCCGTGGGGCTGGTGGCGGCCTGGTTCCGCGGCAAGGAACTGGCCACGGCCAACGGCATCATCCAGGGCGTCGGCTTCACGGTGGCGGCCGCCACCGGCCTGTACGGCTGGAGCTTGGTCATCGAGCCGCTCGGCTGGCGGCAGGGCCTGTTCGTCGCCGCCGGCGTCGGGGCGGCCACGCTGGTGTTCCTGCTGGCCTTCTTCCCGTCGCCGCCGAAGGGCAGCGACGACGTGCTGGAAGGCCACCACCTCGACAAGAACTCGCTGCGCCGCATCTTCGGCAACCGGACGCTGTGGATCATGGGCCTTGCCCTGCTCGGCGCCTACGGCTGCTATTTCAGCGCCGCCAACCTGCTGGGGCACTACGCGCAGGAACGCCTGAAGCTGAGCGCCTCCGCGGGCGATGGCATCGGCGCCATCCTGTTCCTTGGCGGCATCGTCGGCGGCGTCATCGGCGGGTGGTTGACCGACAAGGTGCTGGGCCGGCTGCCCACCTTCCTGCTCGCCTGCTTTGCCGAAGGCATCATGTTCTTCCTGATCCCGCACCTGAACCTCCTGGGCCTGCAGATCGCTGCGGCGGTGGTCGGGGTGGGGCTGATCGTGGCCTTCGTCCCCTGGGTCTCCATTCCCGGCGACGCCGACAGCGGGCTCAGGCTGTCCGACGTGCCCACGGCCATCGGACTCATGCTGAGCATCGTCGCCATCGGCGGCGCGACCATTCCGCCGCTGTTCTCGAAGATCGCCACGGAGCACGGCTTCGATGCGGCCTGGCAGTTCCAGGGCGTGCTGACCGTCGGCTTCGCGTTGCTGGCCCTGCTCGCCCGCCCCAACCGCGCCCGGGTGCCAGGTACCGCGACCGGCGTCAAGCTCGGGTGAGGGCAAACAGGCCAGCGCCAGCGGGCCGGTCCATCGCGCGCAGCCGTGGCACGGCCTGATCGCGACCCGGACGATGGCGCCGTGGCCGATGAGGCATGCTCTGGGGCCTGTGGCGGCCACCCTGAGGGTGGTCGCCAGCCCGCCACACCCATGCCGATGACGCTCCACCACCTGCCGCTGCGCACCCACCGCTTCGCCCTTCCGAACTTTCGCTTCCACACGGGGGCCGTGATGGACGCGCTGCAGATGCACTGCGTCACGCTCGGCAATCCTGCGGGCGAGCCGGTGTTGCTGCTGCACGGCACCGGCGGCTCAGCGCAGAGCTTCCTGGCGCCGGATTTCGGCGGGCTGCTGTTCGGCCCCGGGCAAGCGCTCGACGCCTCCAGGTACTTCGTCGTCATGCCCGACAGCCTGGGCCACGGCGGGTCGGCCAAGCCGTCGGATGGCCTGCGCGCCGGCTTCCCGCGCTACAACTACGACGACATGGTGCAGGCCCAGCATCGGCTGGTCACCGAAGGCCTGGGTATCCGGCATCTGCGGCTGGTTCTGGGCAACAGCATGGGCGGCATGCACGCCTGGCTCTGGGGCACGCGCTTTCCCGACGCGATGGATGCGCTGGTGGCCATGGCCTGCCAACCGGCGCCGATGGCGGGGCGCAACTGGATCTTGCGCCGGCTCATCGGCGAGCTGATCCGCAGCGACGGCGACTACCAAGCGGGCGACTACGTACAGCAGCCGCGCGCAGCGCGGCTGGCCTCCATCT
This sequence comes from Rubrivivax sp., assembly GCA_019635285.1. Classification (GTDB taxonomy): domain Bacteria; phylum Pseudomonadota; class Gammaproteobacteria; order Burkholderiales; family Burkholderiaceae_C; genus Rubrivivax. Next base: position 35,294 of record JAHBZS010000032.1, read on the forward strand.
TCTTCGCCTTCGCCACGAATGGCGGCAACCTGGCCTTGCAGCAGGCCGCGCGCACCCGCGCAGAGGCCAACGCCTTGCTCGATGCCCGGCTGTCGGCGCCCTTCACCGCCGATGCCAACGACCTGATCTACCAATGGGAGGCCTCGGGCGACTTCGACCCATCGCCCGATCTCGAGCGCATCTCGGCCCAGGTCCTGGCGATCAATGCGGCCGACGACGAGCGCAATCCGCCGGAAACCGGCGCGATGGAGCGGGCGATGCGTCGGGTGAAGCACGGACGCCACCTGCTCATCCCGGCCAGCGTGCACACCACGGGCCACGGCACCACCTGGAATGCACGCTGGTACCTGGACGAGCTGGCGGCCCTGCTGAAGGCGGCGCCTCGCGGCTGACCGCCGGGCGGAGGGCATCGCTCGTCGTCCCGCAGCATGTCGGGCAACGCTGCCAGACGCACAGCCTGGGCCGGACGCTGCGGTGGCAGCGTGGCCGAGGTGGCGCTGCGCTGACGGCCGCCTCAGGTGCCCGCAAACCGGGCCGGCCGCTTCTCCAGGAACGCCGTGCAGCCTTCGCGTGCGTCCGCATGGTCGAAGGCGATGCCCAGCATCGCGCGTTCGTAGGCCAGCGCACTGCCCAGCGGCATCTGCGCGCCGTGCAGCATCGCCTGCTTCAGCAGCTTCAAGGTCTGCGCCGACATCGTCGCCACGCGCGCCGCCAGCGCCAGGGCCTGGTCCATCAGCTGGGCGCGCGGCACCACCTCGTTGACCAGGCCCAGCGCCAGCGCCTGCGGCGCGCTCAGCGAATCCCCGGTGAACATCAGCATCTTGGCCTGGCACAGCGGAATCTGGCGCATCAGCCGCTGCGAGCCGCCGCCCCCCGGGAACAGGCCCAGCTTGATCTCCGGCAGGCCGATCTTGGCTTCGGCCGCCATCAGGCGCAGGTCGGTGCACAGCATCAGTTCCATGCCGCCGCCCAACGCCCAGCCGTTGACCGCGGCGACCGTCGGCTTGTCGCAGCTCTCGATGCGCTGGAACAGGCCGTGGATCATCGGGCCGAATTCGTCGTGCCAGGTGCGCGGGCGGCGCGTCGCCAGGTCGTTGATGTCGCCGCCGGCCATGAAGGCGCGGTCGTCGGCGCCGGTGAGCACGATGACGCGCACCTGCGGGTCGGCCTGCAGCGCGCCGAAGGCCGTGTCGATGGCCTGCACCATCGTCATGTCCAGCGCGTTCAGCTTGTCGGTGCGGTTGAAGCGCAGCACGCCGACGGCGCCTTCGCGTTGGGTCATCACGGGATCGTGGCTCATGGGGTCTCCGGTCGGGGTGGGGGCGCCAGCTCGCCGGCCAGCCGCGCCTCGATCTGCGGCAGGCGGTCGGCGCCGAAGAAGGGCTCGCCGCCGATGTGCACGAAGGGCGAGCCGAAGACCTGCCGCGCGGCGGCTTCGGCCACCGCGTCGGCCAGCGCGCGGCGTGCCGGCTCGGCGGCCGCGGCCTCGCGCAGCTGCGCGGCGTCCCGCGGGTCGTGCCGGGCCGCCAGGCGGGCGACGAGGTCCGCGTCGTCCAGCGCCGCATCCTCGCGGAAGGCGGCGCGCAGCGCATCGCGTGCAAAGGCCACCGCGGCCGCCGGGTCGCGCGCGGCGAGCGCGTGAAACATGCGCCCCGGCAGCGGCGTGATCAGCGGGAAGCGGCTCGGATGGCGGTACGGCAGGCGCAGCTGGCGCGCCGAGCGTTCGATGTCCAGCAGCAGGTAGTCGTGCTTGGGCGCATGCGCCAGCGGCGGCGGCATGCCCAGCTGACGCAGCACCGCGAACAGCAGCATCGGCCGCCATTGCACGCGCCGCCCGTGGGCCGCGGCCAGCGCGTCGATGCGCTCGGCCATCAGGTAGCCGTAGGGCGAACCGAAGTCGAACCAGAACTCCACGGACGCGGCGCTCACGGTGCCAGGGCCGCGCTGCGCGGCAGCGCGCAGGCCGCGCGGTATTCGTCGGCCATGCGCTGCACCAGCGCCTGCACCGTCGGCACGTCGTCGATGGTCGCCACGCCATGGCCGGCGCTCCACAGGTCCTTCCACAGCCGCGCCTCATGGTCGGCCAGCGAGCCCATGTCGGGCCGCTTCGGCGGCAGCGCATCGGGGTCGACGCCATGGCGCTGCAGCGACGGCCGCAGGAAGTTCGCCGGCACGCCCGACAGGCGGTCGGTGTAGACCAGGTCGGCCACGCCGGCGTCGACGACCATCTGTTTGTAGTCGGGTTGCGCGTTGGACTCCTGCGTCGCCAGGAAGCGCGTGCCGACATAAGCCAGGTCGGCGCCCAGCGACTCGGCCGCGCGCACCTGCCAGCCGTCGCCGATGGCCCCACCCAGCACCAGGCAGCCGTCGTAGAAACGGCGGATCTCGCGCACCAGCGAGAAGCTGCTCTGCGCCGACGCATGGCCGCCCGCACCACCGCCGACGCAGATCAAGCCGTCGACGCCGGCGTCGATGCACTTGCGCGCGTGTTCGGCACTGGTCACGTCGCAGAACACCGTGCCGCCGTAGCCGTGCACCGCGTCGACCACGCGGCCCGGGTGGCCGAGGCAGGTGATGACGAAGGGCACGCGGTGCTGCACGACGACGTCCAGGTCGGGCTCGAAACGCGGGTTGCTGCGGTGCACGACCAGGTTCACGCCGTGCGGCGCCACCACCGCCTGCGGCTGTGCGGCGCGATAGGCAGCCAGGTCCGCGGCGATCTCGGTGAGCCAGGCGTCCAGCTGCGCCGTCGGCCGCGCATTGACGTGAGGGAAGGTGCCCACCACGCCGGCCTGGCACAGCGCCTTGACCAGCGGCGGAAAGGACACCAGGAACATCGGCGCGCCGATCACCGGCAGGCGCAGCGCGTGTCTGAAGAGTGCGGGCAGCGGCATTGGCTCAGCGTCCTTTCAACGCGCTGCCGGCGCGTCGCGCCGCTTCAGCGCACGCAGGTCGACCATGCCGGGCAGCGTGCGCGGGTCGATGCCGGGCTCGAAGATCTGGTGCTTCTGGATCTTCTGCGTCGACGTGGTGGGGATGTGGTCGGTGATCCACACCCAGCCCGGCGCCTTGTAGTACGACAGCTCGGCATGGCAATGGTCGAACAGGGCCTGCACCGCGGCCGCCGCGTCGGCGCGGGCGTCGGGCTTCAGCACCACGCAGGCCAGCACCTCTTCCTCGCGCACCTCGTCGGGCACGGCCAGCACCGCCGCCTGCTCGACCCATGGGTGGGCCTGCAGCACCGCCTCGACCTCGGCCGCGGCGATGTTCTCGCCCGAGCGGCGGATGATGTTCTTGCGCCGGTCGACGAAGCGCAGGCGGCCTTCGGCATCGCGCGTGACGATGTCGCCGGTGTGGAACCAGCCGCCACGCCAGGCCGCCTCGGTGGCGGCCGGGTCGTCCAGGTAGCCGCTGAAGAAGTCCTGGCGCGGCGCCGCCGCCGAATGGCGGATGAGCATCTCGCCCGGCACGCCGTCGGGCACGTCCTGGTCCTGGTCGTCGACCAGGCGCACCTGCAGCCCCGGCAGTGCGCGGCCGAAGACGCGCGTGCCCACCTGGCGCGGCGCCAGGTTGTCGAACATCGCGCGCACCATCTCGGTCATGCCCCAGATCTCGATCAGCGGGAAGCCGAAGCGCGCTTCGAACTCTTCATGGCGCTGCGGGTCGACGCCGGCGCCGATGGCAAAGCGCACGCGGTGGCCGCGGTCCAGCGGCGACGGCGGCTGCAGCAGCAGCATCGGCACGACCACGCCCAGGTAGTGCACCACCGTGGCCCGCGACTCGTGCACCTCGCTCCACCAGCGCGTCGGGCTGAAGCGGTCGGTCTGCACCTGGCAGTTGCCGCGCAGCATGACGCAGTAGAAGGAGAAGATCGACGCGTTGACGTGGAACAGCGGCAGCGGGTTGTAGAGCCGGTCGCTGCCGTCCTCGAAGCGGGCCAGCCCGCCGACGCTGGCGTACCAGCGGCCGGCTTCCAGCTCGTAGCGGTGCGACAGCACGCAGCCCTTGGGCCGGCCGGTGGTGCCCGAGGTGTAGAGCACGCTGGCCGGCGTGTCCGGCGCGGGCGTGGTGGATGGCGCCGGCGCGCTGGCCCGCGGCAGGTCGCGGTCGAAGGACTCGAAGCGCGCCGTCGCCGGCCGGTGGCCGGACGCGTCGAGCGCGGCCTGCAGCAGCGCCTGCATGTCGTCGGCGACGACCACCAGGTCAACCTTCGCATGTTCCAGCACATAGGCCATCTCGCGCGGCCGATGGTCGCCGTTCAGCGGCACGCAGCAGATGCCCAGCGCGTTCATCGCCAGCTTGTGCAGCAGGTGTTCGGGCCGGTTCGCAAGCAGCAGCGCCACGCGGTGGCCGACGCCGTAGCCGGCGTCTGCATAACACTGCCACAGCGCGCGCACCGCCTTTGCGGCCACGGCATAGCTCCACTCGCGGCCGGCCGGGTGGTAGTTGCGCGCCGCATTCGCCGGCACGGCCAGGAAGGCGTTGGCGCCGAAGGCCTCGGCGCACTGGACGAAGGTGTCGCCGATGGTGGCATCGGCCGCGGGGATGATCATGCCGGCCTCCCCTGCATCACAGCCTGAGCACGCCGTAGCCCGGCTCGCCGAAGGGCGCGTTCAGCGACGCGACGATGGCCATGCCCAGCGCATTGCGCGTGTCCAGCGGGTCCAGGATGCCGTCGTCCCACAGCTCCGAGGTGGAGTGGTAGGCGTCGCTCTCGGCGCGGTAGCGCTCGAGCACCGGCTCGCGGATGGCGGCGATTTCGTCTTCGCCGAGTGTCTGGCCCTGGCGTTGCAGCTGGCGGATCTTCACGTCGGCCAGCGTGTTGGCCGCCTGCTCGGCCCCCATCACGGCGATCTGCGACTGCGGCCACATCCACAGGAAGCGGCCGTCGTAGGCGCGGCCGCACATGCCGTAGTTGCCGGCGCCGAAGCTGCCGCCGACGATGACCGTGAACTTCGGCACCGTGCAGCCCACCTGCGTCATGATCATCTTGGCGCCGTCCTTGGTGATGCCGCGCTCTTCGTACTCGCGGCCGACCATGTAGCCGGTGATGTTCTGCAGGAAGAGCAGCGGCGTGCGGTCGCGGTCGCACAGGCGCATGAAGTGCGCGGCCTTCAGCGAGCTGTCGTTGAAGAGCACGCCGTTGTTGGCCAGGATGCCGACCTTGTAGCCCCAGATGCGCGCGAAGCCGCAGACCAGCGTGCTGCCGTACTGCGGCTGGTATTCATGGAAGCGGCTGCCGTCGACGATGCGTGCGATGACCTCGCGCATGTCGAAGCCGGTCTTCCAGTCGGCCGGCACGATGCCGTAGAGCTCCGCCGGGTCGTAGTACGGGTCTTCGGGCTCGACACGGTCGATGCGCTGCTTCTGAATCGGCGTGGTCTGCGCCAGGATGTCGCGCGCGATGGCGAAGGCCTGCGCCTCGTTGTCGGCCGGGTAGTCGCAGGTGCCGGAGACGCTGGTGTGCATGTCGGCACCGCCCAGCGCCTCGGCCGTGACCACCTCGCCGGTGGCAGCCTTGACCAGCGGCGGCCCGCCCAGGAACACCGCGCCGTTGCCGCGCACGATGACGCTGTAGTCGCACAGCGCCGGGATGTAGGCGCCGCCCGCGGTGCACTGCCCCAGCACCACGGCGATCTGCGGCACCCCCAGCTTGGACAGCGTGCACTGGTTGCGGAAGATGCGCCCCGCGGCATAGCGGTCGGGGAACAGCTCGGACTGCAGCGGCAGGAAGCCGCCGGCGCTGTCGCACAGGTGGATCACCGGCAGCCGGTTTTCGATGGCGATGTCCAGCGTGCGCACGATCTTCTTCACCGACAGCGGATACCAGGCGCCGCCCTTGATGCTGGGGTCGTCGGCATGGATGACTACCTCGCGCCCCTGCACGATGCCGATGCCCGAGACCTGGCCTGCGCCATGCACCTCGCCGCCGTAGCTGCGGTTGGCGGCCAAGGTCGACAGCTCCAGGAACGGCGTGCCCGGGTCGAGCAACAGGTCCAGCCGCTCGCGCACGGTCAGCTTGCCGTGGCCGTGCAGCCGGTCCAGGTCGCGCTGCGGTCGCTGGTAGCGCACCTTGTGCGTCAGCTCGCGCAGCGCCTGCACGCGGCGCGTCATCTCGGCATGGTTGTGGCGGTAGGTGTCGGACGCGGTGTCCAGATGGCTGACGATGCGGCTCATGGCGTGGGCTCCTCGGCGGCGATGCGCGCCAGCAGCGCGCCGCGCTGGAAGGTCTGGCCCACGGCCAGCGGCAGCTCCTGCACCGTGCCGTCGCAGGCCGCGCACAGCGTGGTCTGCAGCTTCATGCTTTCGATGACCAGCAGCGCATCGCCCTGGCGCACGCGTTGCCCCGGCTGCACCAGCAGCGAGACGACGACGCCGGGCATCGGCGCCTCCTCCGCGCCGGCCGCCTTGCCGCCCGACGCACCCGAACGCAGCGGGTCGACCCGGTCGATGCGCCAGGCGCGGCCGCGCCACTGCACATGCACCGTGTCGCCGTGCGCCACGGCCAGCAGCCGCTCGCTGCGGCCGTCCAGCGTGGCGACGAAGCGGCCCGGGCCGTCGGCGCGCACGGTGACGGCAGTGTCGTCGACCTGGACGGCATCGCGGCCGGGATGGCGCACCACGCGATGCCGTTGCTGCGGGGTGTCGTTGAAGTGGAAGTGGTTCATCGGTTCGCGTTCCGCAATGCTCAGACTCTCAGTTGCGCCAGGCGCCCATCGCGGCATGCGGCATCGCCACGCTGCGCGCGGCAGGTTCGGGCAGGGCGAGGGCCGCGACGGCCAGCAGCGCCCGGCGTTCGGCCTCGCTAAGCTCGGCGGGCCTCAGCGCGTCGCGGTGCCGTTCGAGGAAGCCGGTGTCGGTCTCGCCGCGGCCGAAGGCCGGATGAGCGAGCACGCGCGACAGGAAGTCGCCGTTCACCGTGACGCCGAGCATCGCCGTGTCGGCCAGCGCCTGGCGCAGCCGCGAGATGGCCAGATCGCGCGTCGCGCCGTGCGCGATCACCTTGGCCAGCATCGAGTCGAAGTCGGCGCTGACCGGTGCGCCCTCGGTCACGCCGGCATCGACGCGCACGCCCGGCCCCTGCGGCCAGCGCAGCAGCCGCACGCGGCCGGTGTCCGGCACGAAGCCGGCGTCGGCATCCTCGGCCAGCAGCCGGCACTCGATGGCATGGCCGTGCCAGCGCACCTGCTCCTGCGTCAGCGGCAGCGGCTCGCCCTGCGCCACGCGCAGCTGCCACTCCACCAGGTCCAGCCCGGTGACCATCTCGGTGACGGGGTGCTCGACCTGCAGCCGCGTGTTCATCTCCAGAAAGAAGAACTCGCCTTGCGGCGACACGATGCACTCCACCGTGCCCGCGTTGACGTAGCCGGCCGCCTGGGCCAGCTTGACCGCGGCCGCGCAGATGCGCTGGCGCAGGCTTGGGTCGAGCCCCGGCGCCGGCGTCTCCTCGATCAGCTTCTGAAAGCGGCGCTGGATCGAACATTCGCGCTCGCCCAGGTGGATGACGTGGCCGTGCGCATCGCCGAAGACCTGCACCTCGATGTGTCGTGGGCGTTCGACGAAGCGTTCGGCAAACAAGCGCCCGTCGCCGAAGTAGCGCTCGCTTTCGCGGCGCGCGGTAGCAATGGCGTCCGCCAGCTTCGCCGGGTCACGCACGATCTGCATGCCCTTGCCGCCGCCGCCCGCCGCGCCCTTGACCAGCAGCGGGAAACCGACCGCGCGCGCACGTTCGGCAAAGCTCGCGGGGTCGTCGGCCTCGTCGGCCGACGGTGTCACCGGCACGCCGTGCTGCACGGCGAAGCGTCGCGCGCTGACCTTGTCGCCCATCAGTTCGATGGCCTCGGCCCCGGGGCCGACGAACACCAGGCCGGCCTGCGTCACGGCGCGGGCGAAGGCGGCGTTCTCCGACAGGAAGCCGTAGCCGGGGTGGATGGCGTCGCAGCCGCTGTCGCGCGCCGCGCGGATCAGGCTGTCGATGTCCAGCCAGGCCGACACCGGCGGCGTGCCGTGCAGCTCCACGCGTTCATCGGCCTCGGCCAGCGCCGGGCCATGACGATCCTGTGCGTGCCAGGGCACGACGGTCTGGATGCCCAGCCGGCGGGCGGTGCGCACGATGCGCAGCGCGATCTCGGCGCGGTTGGCGACAAAGAGTTTGCGAATGATGCTCATGGCTTGTCGGCTGCGTTGCGCCGTCCGCGGCGCTTCGATGCAGGTGGGGGCGGCGCCTCTGCGCCGGCAGCGACCAGGCGCTCGAGCCGCGCCAGGCGGCGCTCGACGTCGCCCGGACTGCCGCGGGCCGGCGCCACGGCGTCGTCGGCCGGGGGCAGGAGGCCGTGCAGCACCAGGGCGGTGTAGGCATCGGCCATCGCCTCGACGTCGATCACGCCGCGGCCGAAGAGAGTGGCCCACATGCGGTGCTCGATGCCCCCGTAGACCATGCTGCGCACCAGCTCGGCGTCGGTGCCGGGCGGCAGTTCGCCGTCCTGCACGGCATCGCGCACCGTCTGCATCAGGAACGAGGTGTACTGCACGTGCAGGTCATGCAGCACCGACGCGAAGTACTCGGGCCCGGTGCGCACCTCGTGCAGCACGATGCGCGAGAGACCGGGCTCCTCGACATAGACACGCAAATGGCGCCAGATCAGAAAGCGCAACCGGCTGCGCAGCCCGTGCAGCCGCTGGAAGCTGGCTTCGATGTCGTGGATCAGCGGCACGTACATGCCGCGCAGGACTTCGTTCAGCAGGTCGCGCTTGGTCGGGTAGTAGGTGTACACCAGGCCTTCGACGACGCCGACGCGTGCGGCGATCTCGGCCACCGACGAGCGCTCGAAGCCCTTGTCCAGGAAGACCTCGCGCGCCGCGGCCAGGATCTCGGCGGCGCGGCGCATGCGCCGCGGCGTCTGGCTGCCGGCGGCGATGGGGGAGACGACGGCGGGCTTCATATCAGCGCGCCCGGCCGCCCGTAGGCACTGACGCACCCCCTCGGGAGCAGCGAACGAAGTGAGCGTGGGGGCTGTTTCATCCTAGGCTGTGCAGCACATCGGCGGGCACGTCGAGCTCGATGTCGAGCAGCATCTGCGCGTAGGCCTTGCCCTGCGGGTCGTAGCGCAGCGAGGCCACGCCGCCGCCGCCCAGCGCCTGCTGCAGCACGAAGTTGAACGCGCGCATGCCGGGCAACTCGTAGCGCTGCACCGGGCCATGCGCGCGGTGCGCGAAGTAGGCAGCGACGGCTTCGGCGTCGAGCACGCCGCGCAGCCAGTGCCAGGCCGCATCGCTGCGCGCGATGATGCCGATGTTGGCGCTGTCGCCCTTGTCGCCGCTGCGCCCGTGGGCGATGCGCAGCAGCGGCACGCGCTGCGTGGCGCGTCCGAAATGCGGCGGCGCGGGCTCTGCGGGCCACGGCGGCAGAGCGTTGTCGCCGACCGCGGGCGGCGGCAGCGCTTCGAAAGGCACGGCCCGGCCGTCCAGCGAGACCCGCGCGGTGACGCGCGAGCGCTCGACCAGGCAGGAGAACAGCCGCACCACCGGCGACGGCGACGGCCGCCCCCCGGCGAAGCCGGTGATGCCCTGCGCCATCGACGACGCGGTGGGTGCAAGCTCGCGCGCCAGCAGCTCCAGCGCCGCCTTGTCGGCGTGGCGCGCCGCCACCTTGAGCACCACCTCGCGGGTGCCCTGCGCGCGGCTGTGCGGGCCGTAGGTGGACTCCGCGCCCAGCACCTCGAGGCTGGTCTCTCCGAAGGGGCCGATGCCGCGCTCGGCCAGCAGCCGCGTGCAACGCGCGAGGATCGCCTCGCCCACGCGCTGCGCCTTGCGCGCCGCGTCGCGCCCGCCGATCATCAGCGTGCCCAGCAGCCGCCAGCCGTCGGCATAGGTGGCACTGACCTTCAGCGTCGGCGGCGCCGGCCGGCCGCGCGCGCCGCTCACGCGCACGCGCTGTGCGCCGGCCGCCTGCAGCCGCACCTGCGAAAAGTCGCAGCACACGTCCGGCAACCGGTAGTCGCGCGGGTCGGCGATCTCGTACAGCACCTGCTCGCCCACCGTGGCCGGTGTCACCAGCCCGCCCGTGCCGGGCGGCTTGGTGAGCACGAAGCTGCGGCCATCGGCGTCGCATTCGACGATGGGGAAACCCATGTCGTCCCAGCCCGGCACCTGCTCCCAGTCGGTGAACAGGCCGCCGGTGCACTGCGTGCCGCATTCGATGACGTGGCCCGCCAGGCTGCCCAGCGCCAGACGGTCCCAGTCGTCCCAGCGCCAGCCGAAGGCATGCACCAGCGCCGCCAGCGTGACCGCACTGTCGACGACGCGGCCGGTGATGACCACGTCGGCCCCCGCGGCCAGCGCGGCGGCGATCGGCTGCCCGCCGAGGTAGGCATTGATGCTCAGCAGCTTCGCCGGCATGGGCGCGCCGCTGAACATCTCGGCGATGCCCTCGGCGCGCAAGGCCTCGGCCTGCTCGGACAGGTCATCGCCTTCGACCACCGCGATCTTCAGCTGCACACCCTGGGCGGCGAATGCGGCGCGCAGCGCCTCGGCACAGGCCTGCGGATTCACGCCGCCGGCGTTGGTGATGACGCGGACCCCGCGCGCGGCGATCTCGGGGCCGAGTGCCGCAGTGGTGCGCACGAAGTCGGTCGCGTAGCCGGCCGCAGGGTCCTTGGCGCGCGCACGCGCCAGCAGCGACATGGTGATCTCGGCCAGGTAGTCCGAGACCAGCACGTCGATATCGCCGTGCCGCACCAGCTGCGCGGCCCCGGCTTCGCTGTCGCCCCAGAAGCCGCTGGCGCAGCCGATGCGCAAGGGCCTGGTGCGAGGCTTCGCGTCCATCCGAACGTCTCCTAGCGACCGGGCCACACCGGCTCGCGCCGCTCGGCAAAGGCCTTGAAGCCCTCGCGCGTGTCTTCGCTCTGCGCCAGCACCGGCAGCACCGCCTGCGCCAGGTTCAGCGCGTCGGACAGCGACAGGTCGCTCATCGCCCCGATGGCCCGCCGGCCGATGCGCAGTGCCACCGGCGAATTGGCAGCCAGGCGCCCGACCAATGCATCGACGGCCTCGTCGAGCTGCGCCGCCGGCACGACCTCGTTGACGATGTCCATGCGCTGCGCCTCCACGGCCGGGAAGCGGTGCGCGTAGCAGCACATCTCCAGCAGGCGGCGGCGCGGGATCACCCGCATCAGCAACGGCAGGATCATCATCGGGAACACGCCGACGCGCGCCTCGGTGGTGCCGAACATCGCGCGGTCGGTGGCCACCGCGAAGTCGCAGGCGCAGACCAGCCCCAGGCCGCCGCCGAAGGCGCTGCCGTTGACACGCGCGACGATCGGCAGGTTGCAGCGGTCCATCGCGCGGAAGAGCTCGGCCACCGGGTTGTCGAAGCGCCCCGGCTCGAGCGCGAAGGGCGATCCGTCGGCCGTCGCCTTGAGCGCGCCGCCGGCGCAGAAGCTCTTGTCGCCGGCGCCGGTGAGCACGATGGCGCGCACGCCGGCCATCGCCTCCGCGGCGCGCAGCGCGGCGCACAGCTCCTGCATCACGACGTCGGTCATCGTGTTGTGCTGCGCCGCGCGGTCGATGGTCAGCACGCAGGCCGGGCCGCGCGCCTCGACGCGCACCTGGGTGAAGGATGCGGCAGTGCTCATGGTTCAGAAGGCAAGTCGGAGAACGTGACCGGCGGCTGGTACTGCGGAAAGCCGTCGTAGGGAAAGCTGCGCGTGGCCGGCTGCAGCGTCCAGGTGTGCCGGGCGGTAGGTACGCCGCCATCGACGCGGATGACGTTGCCGCTGACGAAGCCGGCCGCCTCGGACAGCAGCCACACGACCGCCGACGACAGTTCGGCCTCGGTACCGAAGCGCTGCAGCGGCACCTTGCTGCGCAGGCCGCGCAGCACGTTGCGGTAGTCCTCGTCGTAGGTGTCGATGCCGGCCGAGGCGATCCATCCCGGCGCCACCGCGTTGACGCGCACACCCGCATGGCCCCATTCGCAGGCCGCCGTCTCGGTGAGCAGCAGCACGCCGCCGCGCGCCGCGCCCGAATGGCCCATGCCGGGCAGGCCGCCCCACATGTCGGCGAGCATGTTGACGATGCTGCCGCCGTGCTGCTCCATCCATTGCACGTAGCACTCGCGCGAGAACAGGAAGGTGCCGTGCAGGTTGTTGCGCACCACCGCGTCCCAGCCCTTCAGCGTGATGTCGCGCAACGCCGCCGGGTACTGGCCACCGGCGCAGTTGAACAGCCCGTCGATCCGGCCATGCGCGACGACGATGTCGGCGACGCTGGCCTTGACACGCTCTTCGTCGCGGATGTCGCAGGCATGCAGGCTCAGGCGGCCGGCACATTCCGGGTAGATCGCCACGATCTCGTCGGCCACGGCCTGCAGCTTCTCGAGGCGCCGGCCGACCAGCGCGAGCCGCGCGCCGAGGCTGGCCAGTTCATGCGCGGCGCAGCGGCCGAGGCCACTGCCGCCGCCGGTGACGACCACCGCGCGGCCGTCGAACAGCCCCGGGCGGAACACCGAGCGGTAGCGATCGCGGTTCATCGTCCTGCGCTCGCTCAGTAGGCGACGAAGTCGGTCAGCGCCTTCACGCTGGCCGTGGCCGGCTCGGTCTGGAACAGCTTGATCGGCAGCACCGCTTGCCCCTTGGGGTTGTCCAGCGAGATCGGGCCGGTCAGGCCGCCGGTGCTGAAGTTGTTGAGCTTGTTCAGCTGCTCGACCACGCAGGCGCGCGTCACGTTCGCACCGCAGCGCTTGATGCCCTCGGCCAGCACCTTGGTGCCGACGTAGCCGCTGACCGTGTAGCGGTTGAAGTTGGCATAGTCGTCGGCGCTCAGGTACTTCTTGGCCAGCTCCATCAGCGCCTGGCCGGCCGGGTCGTAGTTCGACGCGTAGTAGTCCGGGATCAGGTAGGCATAGCCCGAAGGCGACGCCAGCTTGATCGCAGCCGGCAGCTGCCCGGCCCACAGCGTGCCGATGGCCAGCTTCATGTCCAGCCGCCGGAACTCGGACATCACGGCGGCCGACTCGGTGGTCAGCGTGCCCAGGTACACGGCGGTGACGCCCTTGTCCTTCAGCGTCAGCACCTCGGCGGAGAAGTCCTTTGCGCCGCGCTTGAAGGCGATTTCGGCGACGCTGTTCAAGCCGAGCTCCTTGACCGCCTTCTGGTAGCCGGCGAGCAGCGCCTTGCCGAAGTCGTCGTCCTGATAGAGGATGCCGAACTTGCCGCCCTTCTGGCCCATCTTCTCGGCCATGTACTTGATGGGCACATAGCCTGCCAGGTCGTAGTCCGGGCCGATCATGAACACCGTCGGCCGGCGCGGGTTCACCGCCACCGGATTCGGCGCCATGTGCACGATGGTCGGGATCTTCGCTTCCTCGATCGTCGGCAGCATCGCCACCATGTGCGAGCTGCCGGTGGTGCCGGTCAGCGCAAAGACCTTGTCGCTGTCGAGCAGCTTCTTCAGCGCCGACAACGAGCGCGCCGGCACGTAGCCGTCGTCCTCGTAGATCGCGCGCAGCTTGCGGCCGTTGATGCCGCCCGCGGCATTGATCTCGGCGATCGCCAGCTTGGAGCCGGCGGCGCCGGCCTTGCCGATCAGCGAGGCCGGTCCGGACATCGGCTGCACCTCGCCGAGCAGGATCTCGGTGGCGGTGACACCCACCTCCTGCGCCTGCGCGGCGCCCAGGCCCAGCACGGCTGCAGCCAGCGCTGCCGCGAAGTTCTTGCGCATCATTCTTCGGTCTCCTTCGTCATCGTTGCCATACGTTCGCAGCGGCGTCATTGCGACAGCGGCCACTGCACCCAGAAGCGCTTGCTCTTGCGCCAGATACCCGCCAGCCCTTCCGGCTCCAGGCGCAGAAAGAGCAGGATCACGATGCCGTACATCAGGCCCTTGACCTCATAGATGCGGTCGGCCATCAGCGTCTGCACACGCTCGCCGGCCAGCCCGAAGCCGAGGTTCAGCGTCTCGGGCAACAGGACGATCAATGCCGTGCCGAGGATGGCGCCGTGCACGCGGCCGATGCCGCCGACGATGACCATCGCCAGCGCCTCGATGCTGACCAGCACGCTGAAGGTGTCGACGTTGATGAAGCGCGTGTGCAGCGCGATCATCGCGCCGGCGACGCCGGTGTAGAAGGCGCTGACCATGAAGGCCAGCAGCTTGGCGCGCATGAGGTCGATGCCCATCGCGCGCGCCGCGATGTCATGGTCGCGCACCGCCAGCCAGGCGCGGCCGATGCGCGTGCGCATCAGGTTCAGCGTGATCAGCACGAACAGCACGAACATCGCCAGCGCCGCGTAGTAAAAGCGCTCGTCCCCCTTGAACGACACGCCGGCCAGCGTCAGCGGCGGTACCGGCATGCCCTCGGAGCCACGCGTCAGCGTCTCGGCGAAGAGCACGACGTGCCGCACGATGAAGGTGAAGGCCAGCGTGGTGATCGCCAGGTACAGCCCCTTCAGGCGCAGTGACGGCACGCCGACGACCAGGCTGGCCACCGCGGCGATGAGCCCGGACAGGGCGACCGCGACCAGCGGCGGCAGCTTCAGGTCGGTGCTGAGGATGGCCTGTGCGTAGGCGCCGATCAGCAGGAAGCCCGCGTGGCCGAGCGAGATCTGGCCGGCCACGCCCGTCAGCAGGTTCAGCCCGAGCACGCCGATGGCGAGCACGAAGATGGTGGTCAGCAGGTTCAGACCGAAGGCGCCGAGCAGCAGCGGCGCGGCCGCAGCCGCCAGCAGCGCCGCGCCGGCCCACCACCAGGGGGCCGCATGGTCGGTCAGCGCGACCAGCTGCGCGTAGGTGCTGCGATAGGTGCGGCTACGCATCGCAGTTGTCCATGGTGCCAAAGCAACCTGCGCGATGCGCGAACAAAACGCTTCGAGCGACCGCTGCGGATCCGGCTTTGTCGGTCCGCCAGCGGCTGGGTCTGGACCTCGAGACGGCCTTCGACCCTTGCGCCAACCTGGGCGCGATGCAGCAGATCCTGAGCGAGTGCTTCGAACGTTCGACCCGCACCGCGGTGCGTGCCGAGGCCTCGGAGCAGCACGCGCTGCGCCAGGCCCTGTCCTGCTACTACAGCGGCAACTTCGTCACCGGTTTCCGCCACGGCTACGTCCGGCGCATCGCCCTGCAGGCGCGCGGCCCGCGCTGAGCGTCATCCACTGCCAACCACCCCAGGAGGATTCATGCATCCCGTGCACTTCAAGCACCCGGCTCCCCTCGCCCTGGTCCTGCTCGCCCTGCCGGGTCTGGCCTGGGCCCAGGGCTTCGACAAGATCAACACCACGGTCACCAACGTCCAGGCGATCCTGGTGACGATCTCGATTGCCGTAGTGACCATCGCCATCATCTGGGCCGGCTTCAAGATGATCTTCCAGGGCGCGCGCCTGGCCGACGTGGCCAACGTGCTGATCGGCGGCACGCTGATCGGCGGCGCCGCGGCCTTCGCCAGCTACATCGTCGCCTGAGCGCCATGGTGCCACGCGAAGTCATCTACAAGGGCGCGACGCGGCCGGCGATGCGCTTCGGCATCCCGCTGGTGCCGCTGGTCGTGCTCTTCGGCTGCGGCGCGCTGCTGATGCTGTGGGGCGGCGTGCTGCTCAGCGGCTGGGTCGCGCTGGCGGTCCTGCTGTCTTTCGTGCCGGCGCTGGCCTGGATGCACTTCGTCACCCGGCGGGACGACCAGCGTTTCCACCAGGTGTTCATCCATCTGAAGCTGTGGCTGCACGACCGCAATACGCGGCTGTGGCATGCGCGCAGCTACACGCCGGCCCTGCCGAGGGGAGTCCGCCATGACTGGCATGCCTGAGCCGGCCCGGTCCCGCCCCCTTGCGCGCTTCGGCCGCAGCCGGCTGCGTCCGCGGCACTGGATGCAGGCCCGGCGCGAGAACCCGCTGGCGCGCTTCGTCCCCTTCTCGTCGCTGGTCAGCCCGCACGATGTCATCACCCGCGGCGGCGACTATCTACGTGTCTGGCGGCTGGATGGCGTGCCCTTCGAATGTGCCGATGAACATGTGGTCGCGGAGCGCCACGAGGCCCTGTGCAGCCTGCTGCGCAACCTGGCCGGCGGGCAGTGGGCGGTGTGGACGCACAGGCTGCATCGCATCGTGAGCGACGAGCTGCGCCATCCCACCGAAGCCGGCTTCGCGCGGGAGCTGTCGATCGCCTACCAGTCCCGGCTGCGCCAGCGCCGCACCATGGCCAGCGAGCTGTACCTTACGCTGGTCTACCGGCCCAATGCCTCGCGCATCAGCCGCGCCCTGCAGTCCAGCCAGCGCTCGCGCGAGGCCATTGCCCTCGCCCAGGAAGAAGCACTGCGCACGATGGCCGAGAAGTCCGCGCTGGTCGAGCGCGTGCTGCGCGAGTTCGGGCCGACATTGCTGGGCACCTGCACCCGCAAGGATCGCAGCCGGTCCGAGGTCGGCGAGTTCCTCGGCTACCTGGTCAACGGCTGCTGGCAGCCGGTCCCGCATACCGCCGGGCCGCTGTACCGCACGCTGCCGACGACCAGGCTGTCCTTCGGCGGTGACAAGCTGGAACTGCGCCAGGGCCACCGGCGCCGCTACGCGGCGCTGGTGGACATCAAGGAGTACGCCGACGCGGTGGAACCCGGCGTCCTGGATGCGCTGCTCTACGAGGACAGCGAGTTCATCGAGACGCAGAGCTTCTCGATCCTGCCGCGGCGCGAGGCGATGCGCGCGCTGGAGCTGCAGCGCGACCAGCTGATCGCCAGCGACGACGTCGTCGCCAGCCAGATCGCCGACATGGACGCGGCGCTGAACGAGCTGGGCGACGGCCAGTTCTGCATGGGCGAGTACCACTACAGCCTGGTCGTGCTGGGCGAGGACGTGGAGGACGCCGGCCGGCGCGCGGCGCAGGCGATCGGCGCGGTGGGCGAATCGTCCAGCCTGCAGATGGCGCCGGTGGACCTGGTGGCCGACGCGGCGTGGTTCGCGCAGTGGCCGGGCAACTGGCAATGGCGTCCACGAGAAGCCAAGCTGTCGTCGCGCGCCTTCGCGGCGCTGGCGGCCGGTCACAACTTCGCGCGCGGCAAGCGCGACGGCAACCCGTGGGGCGAGGCGCTGGCGTTGCTGCGCACGCCTGCCGGCCAGCCCTTCTACCTGAACCTGCATGCCAGTCCGCCCGACGAGGACTCGGCCGACCTGAAGCTGCCCGGCAACACGTTGATCATCGGTTCCACCGGCGTGGGCAAGACGACGCTGGAGATGTTCCTGTTGGCGCTGACGCGCAAGTGGGAACCGGCACCCAGGCTGGTGCTGTTTGACCTGGACCGCGGCTGCGAGATCGCGATGCGCGCGCTGGGGGCGCGGTACTTCAGTCTCGAAGCGGGCAAGCCCACCGGCTGCAACCCGCTGCAGCACGAGCCAACGCCGGCCCGGCTGCAATTCTGGGAGCGGCTGATCCGGGTGTGCCTGGAGTCCGAGGCGCTGCCGCTGATGCCGGCCGATGAACGTGCCATCGCCGACGCGGTGCGCGCGGTGGCGCAGATGCCGGCCGCTCGGCGGCGCATGTCCACCATCCGGCAGAACCTGCCGAAGACCGGGTCGAACAGCTTGTACGAGCGGCTCGGGCGCTGGTGCGCGGGTGGTGCGCTGGGCTGGGTTTTTGACGAGGCGGACGACCGGCTCGGCCAGTTGCACGGCAGTCCGGTGATCGGCTTCGACACCACCGAGCTGCTCGACCTGCCGGAGGTGCGCACGCCGATGATGCTGTACCTGTTGCAGGTGCTGGAAGACCTGGTCGACGGCCAGCGGCTGATCTACGTGATCTCGGAGTTCTGGAAGGCGCTGGACCATCCGATCTTCAGCGACTTCGCCAAGCAGAAGCAGAAGACGATCCGCAAGCAGAACGGGCTTGGCATCTTCGACACCCAGAGCCCGTCGGACGTGCTACGCCACGGAATAGGCCGCACGATGATCGAGCAGAGCGTGACCAAGATCTTCCTGGCCAACCCGCAGGCCGCTCGCGACGAGTATGTCGAAGGCTTCGGGCTGAGCCAGGCCGAGTACGAGATCGTGCGCAGCCTCGGGTCTCAGGGCGGCCGGCGCTTCCTGGTCAAGCAGGGGCATTCGAGCGCGATCTGCGAGCTGGACCTGACCGGCCTGGAGGAGTTCGTGACGGTCCTGTCGGCCACCACCGACAACGTCGCGCTGCTCGACGACATTCGTGGACGACACGGTGACGAAGCGTGTCAATGGCTTCCGGTTCTGCTCGCTCAGGTTCAACATCGCAGGTCCAGAACGCAGTCTGCAAACTCCGGGAGGTCGGGATGAAGCTGTTCGGTTCCTTCGTCATCGGCGCGGTGCTCGCCGTTGCGCTCGGCAATGCTTACGCGCAGTACGTCAAGGGGAATGAGGCGGTCCGCTCGCTCGCGGATGGGACCACGAAGGTGGAGACGCCGCCGACCACCGGCGCACTGCTGGCCAAGCCTTGCCCAGCGTCGCAGGCGGGCTGCGCAGGGGGCGGCTGGATGATGGTGGAGACTCCCCAAGGACTGGTGGAGTGCACGGAGATCTTTGCCCGCCCAGGCACGTGCCGCACTTCCACCTTCGGCGCCGAGAAACGCTCACGCCTGTGGATCGTGAAGTCCAAGGGACAGTGGCTGCAATGCCAGCAACCCGATCTCGACAGCAAGTGCGTCAGCACCAAGACGCTGGCGATTGCCGTCGTGCAGTGAGGTAGCGGTTCATGTTCACCTGGGTTGGCTCGCAGTTCGACACACTCCTCGGCACCTACGTGCTGAACGTGGTGGCGACGCTGATGGCGGCCCTTGCGCCCATCGCCCTCAGCCTGCTCACCCTGTGGGTCGCTCTGTATGGATGGGCAGTCCTGCGCCACGAGGTGCCGGAGAGCGTCCCGACCTTCGTCTGGAAGGTGTTCAAGATCGGCCTCGTCTTCGCGCTGGCGCTGCAGTCCGGTGTCTACATCGCCAATATCGCCGACACGGCCAATGCACTGTCCACTGGCGTGGCGACCACCTTCCTACCCGCCGCAGTCGATCCGACGACGATCTCGACGCCGTATGCCTTGCTCGATGCCTTCAATGACCAGGCCGGACAGCTCGTGCTCGACCTGCTGAAGGACGCCGGTATCACTCGCCTCGACCTGCTTTTTGCAGCGGTCGTCTGCTCGATCGGCAACGTGCTCTTCCTGTGCATGGCCCTCTTCGTGATCTCGCTCGCGAAGCTGGTCTTGACGTTCGTCATCGCTGTCGGTCCGATCTTCATGCTCTGCCTGGCATGGCGACCGACACAGCGCTTCTTTGACAGCTGGCTGTCCATGCTGCTGAATGCTGTCGTACTGGCCTGGTTCGCATTCTTTGCTCTGGGCTTGAGCGTCTACATGGGCCAGTCGCTTGTGCGCGTCGTGCTCAACAACGGCGGCTTCCTCGGACCGAACTTCAATGTCGTCGCCGAAAGCCTCAAGTACTGCGTCGTGATGGTGCTGATGGCGATCATCTGCCTGCAGGCCCCGACCCTCGCCGCCGCGTTGACCGGAGGCGCCGCGGTCCAGCAAGGCGTGCAGATGATTCAGAACACGCTGATGGTGGCCGGCTTGCGCTCGGCGGTGTCCGCACGCAACGCACCTGTCGGTACGGCGGGCGGCGTGATCCAGGCCGGCGCTGGCGTTGCGGGTGTCGCCGGCCGGGCTGCTGCCGCTGTTGGGGGCGCCGGCGGTCGCATGGCCGCTTCGGTTGCGCGCCTGGGCTTCGCGCCCGTGCGCACCGCCGCCTACAAGCTTGCCGCTTTGCGCGGCCGTACCTGAACTCATTTGATGGAGATCCCTGTCATGAAGCATATGCGTCGTCTTGCCATCGGCCTCGCGGCCGCGCTGGCCTGTGCCATCGCGCAGGCCCAAGGCATCCCCGTCATCGACTCTGCCAACCTGACGCAGACGATCCAGCAGGTGGTCAACGACATCACCAAGATCAACAACCAGGTGCAGCAGATCACCCAACTGCAGAACCAGCTCGCCAGCATCAACGGCATGCGCAACCTG
>JAHBZS010000033.1 GCA_019635285.1 Rubrivivax sp.
AGGTCGGTCCTCCCCCCGCGGGGATCAGTCCTTCCTCAACGTCACGACGCACCATGGCCGCGGATTATCCCGGCGCGCCACGGTCCATGAAAAAGGCCGCCTCGCGGCGGCCTTCGGTCGTGGTGGAGCCGCTCAGGGCTGCACGTACTCGGAGATGACCTTCCACTTGCCGTCGACGATCTGCGACAGCCGCGACGCGTTGTTGCCCAGCCGCTTGGTCGGGCTGAAGGTGGCCTCGGGCGTGCCGAAGATGTCCGGCGGGATCTTCATCGTCTCCATGGCCCGCACGAAGGTATCGGTGGTCAGGTTCGGGCCGGCCTTGGTGGCCGCCTGTCCGAACGCGTCCATGATGCCGTAGCCGTAGGCGGCAAACAGCGTCGGGTCTTCGTTGAACTTGGTCTTGAACTTGTTGGCCCAGAAGCGCAGCGGCGGCGACGGATCGTCCACGTACGGCACCTGCGCCGCCATCGCGGCGTACAGGCCGTTCATGGCCGGGCCGCCCAGCTTGTGGATCAGCTCGGTATAGCCGGCGGTGCTGGCCAGGAAGATCGGGTTGAAGCCCGTCTTGCGCGATTCGGCGATGGTGCCGATGGTCTCGCGGATGATCGTGCCCAGCACCACCATCTCGCAGCCGGCGCTCTTCAGCTTGGCCACCTGCGACGAGAAGTCGGTGGCGCCGCGCTTGTAGGTGGTCTTCTCGGCCAGGTCCATGTTGATCGTCTTCAGCCCGGCTTCGGCGCCGCGCAGCACCTCCAGGCCGAACTCGTCGTCCTGGTAGATGATGCAGATCTTCTTGACGCCCTTCTCCTTGGCCAGGCGCGGCGCCCAGGTGCGCATCTGGTCGTAGTAGGACACCGAGAACGCGAACTTCAGCTTGTGCACCGGCTCGTACATCTCGCGCGCCGCGGTCACCGGGAAGAAGTTGACGATGTTCTTCTCGAACTGGATCGGCATGGCGGCGTTGTTCATTGCCGTGCCGATGTGGCCCAGGATGGCAAACACCTTGTCCTGGTTGACCAGCTTCTGCGCCGCGAGCACGGCCTTCTTCGGGTCGTAGCCGTTGTCCTCGGCGATCAGCTTGATCTTGCGGCCGTTGATGCCGCCCTGCTCGTTGATCTCGTCAACGCGCAGCTGCATGCCCTGGCGCACGGCCTTGCCGAAGGCCGCAACCGGCCCGGAGAGGTCCTGGATCGTGCCGACGACGATCTCGTCCTTGGTGACGCCTTGCTGCTGCGCCAGCGCCGCACCGGCGGACAACGCCAGCAGCGCAGCCCCGGCCAGGCGAGTGATCACACGTTTCATCTAAGGGTCTCCTTCAGGGTGGTTTCAACGGTACATGGCCGCGATCGCCTCGGCGTATTTCTTCTCGACCAGCTTGCGCTTGAGCTTCATCGTCGGCGTCAGTTCCTCGTCCTCGGCCGTCAGCTGGTTCTGCAGCAGGTAGAACTTCTTGATCTGTTCGACGCGCGCGAACTTGGCATTCACGCGGTCCAGTTCACCCTGGATCAGGGCCTGCACTTCCTTGGCCTGCGTCAGGCTGGCGTAGTTGCCGAAGGGGATGTCGTGGTCCTGCGCGAACTTCTCGACGTTCTCCTGGTCGATCATGATCAGCACCACGAGATACGGCTTCTTGTCGCCGATGACCACCGCGTCGGTGACGTAGGGCGAGAACTTCAGTTCGTTCTCGATCTCGCTGGGGGTGATGTTCTTGCCGCCGGCCGTGATAATGATGTCCTTCATCCGGTCGGTGATGTAGAAGTAGCCGTCGTCGTCCACGCGGCCGACGTCGCCGGTGTGCAGCCAGCCGTCGGCGTCGATGGCCTCGGCCGTCTTTTCCGGCAGGTTGAGGTAGCCGAGGATGACGTTGGGCCCGCGCAGCAGGATCTCGTCCGTGCCTTCGGCGATGCGCATCTCCAGTCCGGGGCCGGGCCGGCCGATGCTGCCGGGACGCATGCCGTCGCGCGGCGTGATCGAACCGCCGCCGCTGGTCTCGGTCATGCCCCAGCCTTCGCGCAGCGGAATGCCCAGCGACAGGAACCAGCGGATCAGGTCCGGCGAGATCGGCGCCGCGCCGGTCAGGCCGACCTCCACGCGGTCCAGGCCGATCATGCGCTTGACGTTGTCCAGTACCAGCCAGCGCGCCAGCTTGTAGCGCCAGCGCAGGCCCAGCGGCGGCTCGCGGTTCTCGAGCCGGCACTTGGCGACTTCGCCGCCGATCTGCAGCGCAACGCCGTAGGCCGCGCGCTGCAGCTTGTCGGCCTCGCTCAGCGCGATCGACACCTGCGAGTAGACCTTCTCCCACACGCGCGGCACCGCAAAGAACAGGTGCGGCCGCACCTCGCGGAGGTTCTCGAACACCGTCTCCGGGTTCTCGACATAGTTGACCACCGACGCCCGCTCGATAGGGATGAACGCGCCAATCAGGCGCTCGGCGATATGGCACAGCGGCAGGAAGGCGATACGCTCGCCGCCGCGCGGCACGCCTTCGAACAAGGTGGCCGACAACGCCGACAGCACCGCGACGATGTTGTTCTGGCTGATCATCGCGCCCTTGGGCCGGCCGGTGGTGCCCGAGGTGTAGACCAGCACCGCCACCTCGCCGGGGTCGCGCGCGGCGCTGCGCTCCTGCAGCACCTGGGGGCGAGACTTCAGGTACTCTCGGCCGATCTCGCGCAGCCGCTCCAGGCTGATGACGCGCGGGTCGCTGAAGGACTGCAGGCCCTCCATGTCGTAGACGATCACGCGGCGCACCAGCGGCAGCCGCTCGGCCACCTCCAGGTACTTGTCCAGCTGCTCGTCGTCCTCGACGAACAGATAGACGCTGCGCGAATCGCTGCACAGGTATTCGACCTGCGAGGCCGCGTCGGTGGGGTAGATGCCGCTGCACACGCCGCCGGCGGACTGCACCGCCAGGTCGGACCAGACCCATTCGCGGCAGGTGTTGGACAGCACCGACGCCACCTCGCCCGGCTCGAAGCCCAGGCTCACCAGGCCGGCGCCGATCTCGTCGACGATGCGCGCCACCTCGTTCCAGCTATAGGCCTGCCAGATGCCCAGTTCCTTCTGGCGCATCATCGTCGCGTCGCCGAGCTCCTTGACGCGCAGGCGGAACAGCTCGGGCACCGAGCGGTAGGGCAGCGTCTCGGCGCGGTAGCCGAACTCCTCGCCGGTGACGATGCGGTGCGGGTCCTTGACGGCAGTGTTCATCGCCAGGTCTTCTTCTTCTTCCAGCGCCGCTCGCCGCGCACGCCGCTTTCCTTCTTGCCGAGATAGAACTCCTTGATGTCCTCCTTCTCGCGCAAGGCGGCGCAGCTGTCGTCCATGACGATGCGGCCGGTCTCCAGCATGTAGCCGTGGTCGGCGACGTTCAGCGCCATGTTGGCGTTCTGCTCGACCAGCAGCATGGTCGTGCCGCGCTCGCGGTTGATGCGCACGACGATCTCGAAGATCTCGCGCGTCAGCTTCGGCGACAGGCCCAGGCTCGGTTCGTCGAGCAGGATCACGTCGGGCGCGCCCATCAGCGCGCGCGAGATGGCCAGCATCTGCTGCTGGCCGCCGGACAGCAGGCCGGCGTCCTGCGCGGCCCGCTCCTTCAGGATCGGGAAGTAGCCATAGGCCACGTCGATGTCGCGCGCCACCGCGTCGCGGTCGTGGCGCGTGTAGGCGCCCATCAGCAGGTTGTCGCGCACCGACAGCAGCGGGAACACCTCGCGCCCCTCGGGCACGTGGCTGATGCCCTTGCGCACGATCAGCGACGGGTCCATCGCGGTGATGTTCTCGCCCTTGTAGCTGATGCTGCCGCGGTTCGGGTCGATGATGCCGGAGATGGTCTTCAGGATCGTGCTCTTGCCGGCGCCGTTGCTGCCGAGCACGGTAACGATCTCGCCGCGGCGCACCTTCAGGCTGACGCCGCGGATGGCCTTGATCGGGCCGTACGAGCTCTCGACGTTGGCCAGCGCCAGCAGCACGTCCTGGTCACGATCGACGCTCACGAGGCAGCCCTCCGCGCTGAGCGCTCCGGGATGAGCGCTTGGGAACGGCCCGGCGCGCCCACCTGTACGACCCTCCGCGCTGCGCGCTCCGGGATGAGCGCTTGGGAACGGCCCGGCGCGCTCATGCCACCTGCCTCCGCAGCGAGCTCAGGTCGTCGGTGCTGCCCAGGTACGCCTCGATGACGCCGGGGTGCGACTGCACCTCCTGCGGCGAGCCCAGCGCCAGCACCTCGCCCTGGTTCATGGCCAGCACGCGGTCCGAGACCTTGGACACCAGGCTCATGTCGTGCTCGACCATCAGCACGGTGATGCCCAGGTCGCGCTGGATGTCCTGGATCCACCAGGCCATGTCATCGGTCTCTTCGACGTTCAGTCCCGACGACGGCTCGTCCAGCAGCAGCAGCTTGGGCTCGCAGCACAGTGCGCGCGCCAGTTCCACCACCTTGCGCACCCCGTACGGCAAGCCGGCGACCATCATGTCGCGGTAGCGCTGCAGGTCGAGGAACTCGATGACCTCTTCCACCTTGCGCCGCGCATGCAGCTCCGCGCGCCGCGCGGCGCCGGTGAACAGCAGGTCCTGCCACAGGCGCGTGCGGCGGTGCGTGTGCGTGCCGATCAGCAGGTTCTGCAGCACGCTGGCGAATTCGAACAGCTCGATGTTCTGGAAGGTGCGCGCGATGCCCAGCGCCGCGACCGCGTGTGCCGGCTGCGCCACCAGGTCGTCGCCGTCGTAACGGATGCTGCCGGCGGTGGGCTGGTAGATGCGGCTGATCAGGTTGAACACCGTGGTCTTGCCGGCGCCGTTGGGCCCGATGATCGTGAACACCTCGCCGCGCTGCACGTCGAAGCTGACCTTGTTGACGGCCACCAGTCCGCCGAAGCGCACGGTCAGTTCGCGGGCACTGAGCAAGGCTTCGCTCATTTCAAGCGGTCCGATTTCTGGAAGGCCTTCTGGCGCCTGAACATGCCCGCGCGGTAGAACGGGAACATCTGCAGGTAGGTGCGCATCTTCAGCCAGCGGCCATACAGGCCGTGCGGCTCGAACATCACGAAGGCCACCAGCACCACGCCGTAGACCACCGCCTGCAGCCCCGGCGACTGGCCGACCGACTCGGGCAGGTAGTCTTTGCCGACGGCAATGATCTGCGGCATGGTGATCAGGAAGATCGCGCCGAGGAACACGCCGTGGATCGAGCCCAGGCCGCCGACGACGATCATCAGCAGCAGGTCGATCGACTGGATGATGCTGAACTGGTCCGGCGACAGGAACTTGATCTTGTGCGCGTACAGCGCGCCGCCGATGCCGGCCAGTGCCGCCGACAGCGCGAAGGACGTGGTCTTGTAGCGCGCCAGGTGGATGCCCATGCTCTGCGCCGACACCTCCGAATCGCGGATGGCGACGAAGGCCCGGCCGGTGGGCGAGCGCAGCAGGTTGAGGATGCCCAAGGTGCACAGCACCAGCACCACCAGGCACAGGAAATAGAACTCGATGCTGCTGTCCAGCGTCCAGCCGAACATCGTCGGCGCCTTGACGTGCATGCCGGCATTGCCGCCGGTCACCGACTCCCAGCGCGCCAGGCCTTCTTCGACGATGAAGCCGAAGGCCAGCGTGGCGATGCCCAGGTAGATGCCCTTGACGCGCAGCGCCGGCACGCCCACCGCGATGCCGACGATGCCCGAGAGCATGGCCGCGCAGGCCAGCGCCAGCGGGAACGGCCAGCCGGCGCCGGCCAGCACCGCCTGCGTGTAGGCGCCGACGCCCAGGAACGCGGCGTGGCCGATCGAGAACTGGCCGGTGAAGCCGGCGAGCAGCATCAGCCCCAGGCCGACCACGGCATAGATGTACACGAACACCAGCTGCGCCAGCATGTACTCGGACAGCAGCCACGGCGCCGCCACCAGAAACAGGCCGAGCAATGCGTACCAGAACGCCTGGCCGCCGTGCTTGACGATGCGGATGTCCTGGTCGTAGTCGGTCTTGAAAATGAAGCGCATGACTAGAGGGCCCCCAAGGCGCTGCATGCCG
Organism: Rubrivivax sp.; assembly: GCA_019635285.1. Taxonomy (GTDB): domain Bacteria; phylum Pseudomonadota; class Gammaproteobacteria; order Burkholderiales; family Burkholderiaceae_C; genus Rubrivivax. Next base: position 6,019 of record JAHBZS010000033.1, read on the forward strand.
CCCCTGCGAGAGGGGGCGAAGGCATCTTGAGGTGGCTGGGCAGTGCGCTCATCAGACCTTCTTGCGCAGCTTCTCGCCGAACAGGCCGTTGGGCTTGATCATCAGCATCAGCAGCACCACGATGTAGGGCGCGATGTCCTTGAAGCCTTCGGGCAGGTAGAAGCCCGACAGGCTCTCGACGATGCCGATGATCAGGCCGCCGACGATGGCGCCCGGCAGGCTGCCGAAGCCGCCCACCACCGCGGCCGGGAAGGCCTTCAGGCCGATGTAGCCCATGTTGACGTGCACGAAGGTGATCGGCGCCAGCAGCAGCCCGGCGATGGCCGCCACCGCGGCCGCCAGGCCCCACACCAGCCCGTTGAGCCGCTGCACGGGAATGCCCATGTAGTAGGCGGCGATCTGGTTCTGCGACGAGGCCTGCATGGCGATGCCGATCTTGCTGTAGCGGAACAGCGCGTACAGCAGCCCGCACAGCAGCGCGGTCGCGCCGATGACCACCAGGTGCTCGTAGGCCAGCACCAGTTCGCCCAGGCGCAGCGTCTGGTCCTTGTAGGGCACCGGCAGCGTGTGCGTCTCGGTGCCGATGACCGGCACCATGGTGATGAGGCCGCGCGCGATGTAGCTGATGCCGATGGTCAGCATGACGATCGAAAACGCCGGCTGCCCCAGCACCGGGCGGATGACGATGCGCTCGGTCAGCGCACCGAAGAGCGCCATCGCCGCGATGACGCTGGGCACCGCCAGCCAGTAGGGGAAGCCGAGCATCGTCATCAGCACCAGCCCGGCGAAGGCGCCGACCATCATCAGGTCGCCCTGGGCGAAGGTGACGGTCTCGGTGGCCTTGTAGATGAGCACGAAGCCCAGCGCGATCAGGCCATAGATGCAACCCTGAGCGGAACCGCTGATGATCAGCTGAACGAATTGCACGAAGCGCGGTCGGGCTGCAAAAGCGACGCGCGATGCTAGCGGCGAAGCCCGCCGCCACGCCTGAGGATTTCCCCTGAACGGGCTAGCGCGGCGGCAGCAGCTTGGCCGGGTCGACCGGCCGTCCCTGGCGGCGGATCTCGAAGTGCAGTTGCACGCGCTCGGCGTCGGTCGAGCCCATCTCGGCGATCTTCTGGCCGCGACGCACGATCTGGTCGTCCTTCACCAGCAGCACCTGGTTGTGCGCGTATGCCGTGAGGTAAATGTCGTTGTGCTTGATGATCACCAGATTGCCGTAGCCGCGCAGCGACGATCCGGCATAGACCACGCGCCCGTCGCCCGCGGCGAGCACCGGGTCGCCGGCCTTGCCGGTGATGGTCAGGCCCTTGTTGCGGCCCTCGTCGAAGCCGGCCACCACCGCGCCGGCGGCGGGCCATGCCCACACCAGGTCCTCGCCCGCCTCGCGCGGCGCGTTGGCCGCGGCTGGCGCCGGCGGTGCGGCCGTCCCCGGCGCCGGCGACGCCACCGCGCCCACGCTCGGCGGCGGCCCGGTGGGCGACGTCGCAGCCGTGGCCACCGGTGCGGACGCGGCCGCCGTGCTGCCGCTGGCCGGCGCCGAGGCGGCCTTGGCGTCCAGCGGCCGGCTTTCCACGCGGCCCGCGCCGGGCACGGCACGGGCCGTCGCGCTGCCCGCGTCGGCCACGGGCGGCACGACACGCAGCACCTGGCCCACTTCCAGCAGGTTCGGGTTCTCCAGGTTGTTCCAGCGCACCAGGTCGCGCCAGTTCTGGCCCTGCTCCAGCGAGATGCGCAACAGCGTGTCGCCCGGCTTGACGGTGTAGTAGCCTGGTTTGCCGGCGTTCTCGATGCCCGGCAGCGGCTTGGGCGCGGCTTCGGCCGCGCTTGCCGCCGGCTCCGCGGCCGCCGGTGCCTTGGCCACGGGGCTGCGATCTTCCACGGGTGCCTTGCGCGCCGGACCCGCACAGCCGGCGAGCACCACGAGCATGATGGCCGCCAACATGCGGCAGGCCCTGCCTTGCGGTCGCAGATGCATGCCCAAATGTTCCCCCTATTCGATGCCGGATTTTAAGGGCACGAAGTGCACCGCCTCATGCACCGCGCGCCGCAACTCCTCGCCTTGCCGATCGACCACCAGCAGCACCTGCCCACCGCGCGACGGCCCCTGCATCGGCGCCACCAGCCGGCCGCCATCGGCCAGCTGTTCCAGCCAGGCGGGCGGCAGGTCATCGCCGCCGGCCGCCGCGATGATGCTGTCGTAGGGCGCATTGGGCGGGTGGCCGATGCGGCCGTCGCCGTAGACCAGGCGGATATGGCCGGCACGCTGCGCGCCGAGGTTGGCTCGGGCCTTGTCGTGCAAGGGCTTCAGGCGCTCGACCGACAACACACGCGTCGCCATCTGCCCCAGCAGCGCGGTCTGGTAGCCGCAGCCGGTGCCGATCTCCAGCACGCGGCCCAGGCTGCCGCTGCGCCGCGCCTGGCCGCCTTCGTGCAGCAGGCTCAGCATGCGTGCCACCACCGAGGGTTTGGAGATCGTCTGCCCCAGGCCGATCGGCAGGCTCGTGTCCTCGTAGGCCTGCGTGGCCAGCGCGCTATCGACGAACTGGTGGCGGGGCACCGAGAGCATCGCGCGGCAGACGGCGTCATGGCAATGGAACTCGCGTCGCAAGCGCTGCACCAGCGCATGGCGCACCGCGGCGGAGTCCATGCCCAGGCCGCTGGGCTGGTGCCGCTGCGCCGCGTCGCGTGCGGCCTGATGCAGCGGCGCCTGCGGCCGCAGCGTCTGCGGGCCGGACGCTGGGCTGCGCGGCACCGTCTGCTCCAGTTGCACCGGGAAGCGCGCGCCGCGCGCCGGCTTCGGCGTCACCGCCAGGCCCCGCTCATGTCAGGTCGGACCAGCGACCCAGCGCGGCATGATCGGTCAGGTCCACCTGCAGCGGCGTGATCGAGATGCAGCCTTGTGCGGTGGCATGGAAATCGGTGCCTTCGCCACCATCGCGGGCGTCGCCGGCCGGGCCGATCCAGTAGATGGGCTCGCCGCGCGGGCTGGTCTGGCGGATCACCGCCTGGCTGGCATGGCGGCGGCCGAGCCGGGTGACGCGCCGCGGCAGCCGCGGCGCATCGGCGACGTTGGGGATGTTGACGTTGAGCAGCCACGGGCCGGCCGGCATGCCGCCGGCCAGCACGCGGTCGATGATCTGCCGCGCCGCCACGGCCGCGGCGTCGATCTCGCCCCAGCCCTTGGTGACCTGAGAAAACGCGATCGCCGGAATGCCGAACAGATAGCCTTCCATCGCCGCCGCCACCGTGCCCGAATAGAGCGTGTCGTCGCCCATGTTGGCGCCGTTGTTGATGCCCGACAGCACCAGGTCGGGGCGTTGCGGCAGCAGGCCCGTCAGGGCCACGTGCACGCAGTCCGACGGCGTGCCGTTGACGACCTTGAAGCCGCGCACCGCCTCGCCGGCGGCTTCGAATACCGACAGCGGGCGGTTCAGCGTCAGCGCGTTCGAGGTCCCGCTGGCGTTCTGCTCCGGGGCGACCACGTCGATCTCGCCCAGGCCGCGGCAGGCGCGTACCAGCGCCGCCAGTCCGGGCGCCAGATAGCCGTCGTCGTTGGCGATGAGGATACGCATCGTTGCATTGTAGGCAGCCGTGCCCGGGCGTCGGACATGCCTATCATTCCTGCACCTGCAACGGAGGACACGCCCATGCAAGCCTGGTACTGCGAAACACTGAGTGGCCCCGAGGGCCTGGTCTGGAAGGACGTGCCGACGCCGCTGCCAGGGCCCGGCGAGGTGCGCATCGCCATCCGCGCCGCCAGCCTGAACTTTCCCGACACGCTGACCGTGCGCGGCAAGTACCAGTTCAAGCCCGAGCTGCCCTTCGTGCCCGGCTCCGAATACGCCGGCGTGGTGGACGCGGTGGGCGACGGCGTGACGCAGCTGAAGGTGGGCGACGCGGTGGCCGCGATGGGCTCGACCGGCGGCTTTGCCACGCACGGCATCGCGCCGGCCAAGTCGGTGCTCAAGCTGCCGCCCGGCTTCGCGCTGGAAGATGCGGCGGCCTTCGCGCTGACCTACGGCACGACGCACCATGCGCTGGTCGACCGCGCGGCGCTGCAGCCCGGCGAAACCGTGCTGGTGCTCGGCGCGGCCGGCGGCGTCGGCACCTCGGCCATCCAGGTGGCCAAGGCGGTGGGCGCGAAGGTCATCGCCGGCGCGTCCAGCGACGAGAAGTGCACGTTCTGCCGCACGCTGGGCGCCGACGCGACCATCAACTACGCGACGCAGAACGTGCGCGACGCGCTGAAGGAGCTGACCGGCGGCAAGGGGCCCGACGTGGTCTACGACCCGGTGGGTGGCGACCTGGCCGAGCCGGTGTTCCGCTCGATCGCCTGGCGCGGCCGCTACCTGGTGATCGGCTTCGCGCAGGGCAGCATCCCGGCGCTGCCGCTGAACCTGCCGCTGCTGAAGGGCGCGTCGATCGTCGGCGTGTTCTGGGGCGACTTCGTGCGCCGTGAGCCCGAGAACAGCGCGCGCGGCATGGCGGAACTCGCCAAGTGGTATGCCGAAGGCAAGATCAAGCCGGCCATCGACCGGCGCCTGCCGATGCGCGAGCTGCCCGCCGCCTACGAGCACATGGCCACACGCAAGGTGCAAGGCAAGGTGGTGCTGGTCAACGACTGAAGGGGCGGCTTCTCGGCTAGCATGGTCCGCGAGCAAGAAGGAGTCCACCCGATGGCCGTCAAGGTGCTGATCGTCGAAGACAACCCGGTGGCGCGCAGTTTCCTGTGCCGGGTGGTGCGCGAGAGTTTCAGCGACCAGATCGCCATCACCGAGGCCGGAGACCTGGAGTCGGCGCGCAAGCAGATCAACCTGACCGGCGGCGCGACGGGCCTGCACGGCGTCGACCCGTTCAAGTTGCTGCTCGTCGACCTGGAACTGCCCGACGGCAACGGCATGGAACTGCTGGCCGAGCTGTCGCAGTACCCGGCGACGAAGATCGTCACCACGCTGTACTCGGACGATGACCACCTGTTCCCCGCGCTGCAGTGCGGCGCCGACGGCTACCTGCTGAAGGAGGACCGCTTCGAGGTGCTGGTCGAGGAGCTGCAGAAGATCGTGCGCGGCCAGCCGCCGCTGTCGCCGGCCATCGCACGGCGCCTGCTCACGCACTTCCGCCCTGCCGGCAGCGCGGAAGCGGCCCCCGCCGGCCCCGGCTTCAGCTCGGCCGGCAGCTTCCAGAGCAGCCGGCCGGTGCCGATCGAGAAGCCTCTCGACCACGAGCGGCTGACGCCGCGCGAGAGCGAGGTGCTCACCTATCTGAGCAAGGGCTTCACGATCAAGGAGATCGCCTCGCTGATGGGCATCAAGTGGTTCACCGTCAACGACCACATCAAGTCCATCTACAAGAAGCTCAACGTGTCCAGCCGCGCCGAGGCGGCCGTGCTGGCCAGCAAGCAGGGGCTGGTGTGAGGCGATGAACCGCCGCGGCTCGCCTGGCGCGGTGGATCGGGCGCCGGCGAGGCAGGCGTCACCGGCCGCCTGGGCCGGCGACGACGGCGCCGACGCACACGCCTGGCCGGGCACGCCGAAGCCCATGCGCGGCACACAGCGGCTGCGTCGCCGCGATCTGGCGGCCGTCGCGCTGCTCGGCTGCCTGGGCCTGCTCGCGCTGCTGCAGGTGCTGGCGACCAGCCCGTTCATCGATGCCCGCTGGCGCGCCGCCGGCGCCGCGGTGGAACTGGTATCCAGCCCGCTGCCGGCGCTGCACAGTCTGGCGGGCAGCCGGCTGGCCCGCATCACCGGCAGCGACGGCAGCGCCATCGCGGTCGATGGCGGCCTGCTGCAACGTGCGCCGCGCTGGATCGTCGACGACACGAAGCGCGAGCGGCAAAGCGCGTTGCAGCGGCAGCTGGCCGCGATGCTCGCCCAGGGCCCGGTGACGCTGCACTTCGCCGGCGGGCCACAGGTGGAGGTGCCTGCCACGGGACGCGGCTGGGGCGGGCTCGGCGCCCTGTTCTGGCTGACTGCGGCGGTGGCGATGACCTTGTTGCTGGTGACCGCCGCCGTGCTGCGCGCACGGCCGCGCTGGCGCAACCTGCCCTATGCGGTTATCAGCCTCAGCCAGGCCGCCAACCTGCTGTCCATCGGCATCGAGGCCCTGCCGGGGCTGGGGCTGCCGCCCGGCTTCGCCGCACACGGCGCGCTGGCGCGCATGGCCTTCGATCTCTGCAGCGCGGCCGCGATGGTCCAGCTGGCGACGCTGCAGCCGCTGCGCCTGCCCGCGGGCCGCTGGATCGCCGCCGCCACCTGGGCGGCCTGCCTGCTGCTGCTGGCCATGGCGCAGCGCCGGATGCTGCCGCATGCCTGGTGGTGGACGCAGGCCGGCATGCTCGCCTGCGGCGTGCTGACCATCGGGCTGATGTCCTGGTCGTACCGGCTCGAGCCGAACCCCTTCGCGCTGCTGCTGCGCCGCCTGGCGGCCGCGGCCACGGTGACCCTGGCGCTGCTGTGCATCGCCATGGTTGCGGCCGACCGCGGCGCAGGCGGGTTGCGCGGCGACCTGTCCTTCGGCGCGGTGGTCTGGTATCTGTTCCTGGCCACGCTGGTGCTGCTGCTGCCGATGTTCTGGCGCGCACAGCCGCTGATGCGCGAGCTGGCCATGCTCACCGGCACCAGCTCGGTGGCCATCTCGCTGGACATGCTGATCGAGTCGGTGTTCCTGGTCGGCGACTTCGTGTCGCTGTCGCTGTCGGTGTTCTTCGCCTTGGCCGTGTATGCCGGCGCGCGCCGCTGGCTGATGCGGCCGATGCGCGGCCAGCATGTGCCGGGGGCGGAGCGCATGTTCGAAAGGCTCTATCGCGTGCTGCGCGAGGTCGAGGCGCGGCCGCGCGACAGCGGCGAGTTGCTGACGCACCTGCTGCGCGACCTGTTCGAGCCCTTGCAGGTGCGCACGCTCGACCGCGCCATCACGCGCTCGCGCGTGCTCAGCGACGGCTCGGCGCTGCTGGTGCCGCTGCCCGCCATGGAGGCCGGACACGACGGTGCTGGCGACCGCGCCATCGTGCTGCGCTTCGCCGAGCGCGGCAAGCGCATGTTCTCCATCGACGATGCGCGCCTGACCGACCGCGTGGTCGAGCAGCTGCGCCGCGCGCTGGCCTACGACCGCGCGGTCGAACGCGGCCGCAGCGAGGAGCGCGCTCGCATCGCCGCCGACCTGCACGACGACATCGGCGCGCGCCTGCTGACGCTGATGTACAAGGCGCAGACGCCGGAGATGGAGGACTACATCCGGCACACGCTGAAGGACCTGAAGACGCTGACCCGCGGCCTGGCCAGCAGCGACCAGCGCCTGTCGCATGCCACCGCCGAATGGAAGGCAGACATCGCGCAGCGCCTGGGCGCGGCGCAGATCGACCTCAGCTGGACCTTCTCCTTCGACCGCGACATCGTGCTCGGCGTGGTGCAGTGGTCGGCGTTGACGCGCGTGCTGCGCGAGCTGGTCAGCAACGTCATCCAGCACTCCTGCGCCACGCACCTCGAGGTCTCGGCGACCTTGCGCGGCGGCCAGCTGCGGCTGACGCTGGCCGACGACGGCATCGGCCGCAACCCGCAGGCCTGGTCGCACGGCCTGGGGCTGGGCGGCGTGCGCAAACGCGCCAAGTTGCTGGGGGGCGACGTGCAATGGCGCGAGAACGGGCGCGCCGGCGTCATCTGCACCGTGCTGATACCGGACATCACGGCGCGCCATTGAGCGGGGCCGACGCACCCCGCTCCGGGATAATCGCGGCATGAATCCGCTGCTCTCCCGGCTGCACCCCTACCCCTTCGAACGCCTGCGCGAGCTGTCGGCCGGCATCGTGCCCTCCAAGGACCATGCGCCCATCGGCCTGGGCATCGGCGAACCACGGCATGCCACGCCGGCGCTGGTCGAGGAGGCGCTGGTCCGGGCGCTGCCCGGGCTGTCGGTCTACCCGGCCACGGCCGGCGAACCGGCGCTGCGCGATGCCTTTGCCGGCTGGCTGCAGCGGCGCTACGGCGTGACGGTCGACCCGCTGACGCAGACGCTGCCGGTGAACGGCTCGCGCGAGGCGCTGTTCGCCTTCGCCCAGGTGGTCATCGACCCGACGCGTCCGGGCGCCACCGTGGTCTGCCCCAATCCGTTCTACCAGATCTATGAAGGCGCGGCGCTGCTGGCCGGCGCGCAGACCGCCTTCGCCAACAGCGACCCGGCGCGCAACTTCGCGGCGGACTGGGCGCGCATCGACGCGGACACCTGGTCGCGCACGCAGCTGCTGTACGTCTGCTCGCCCGGCAACCCCACCGGCGCGGTGATGCCCCTGGACGAATGGCGCACCCTCTTCGAGCTGAGCGATCGGCATGGCTTCGTCATCGCCAGCGACGAGTGTTACTCCGAGATCTACTTCCGCGACGAGCCGCCGCTGGGGGCACTGCAGGCGGCCAAGGCCCTGGGACGCGACGACTTCCGCAACCTGGTGGCCTTCACCAGCCTGTCCAAGCGTTCCAACGTGCCGGGGCTGCGCTCGGGCTTCGTCGCCGGCGATGCGCGGCTGCTGAAGGCCTTCTTGCTGTACCGCACCTACCACGGCAGCGCGATGAGCCTGCCGGTGCAGCGCGCCAGCCTTGCCGCCTGGGGCGACGAGGCGCATGTGGTCAGCAACCGCGACTTGTACCGCAGCAAATTCGCTCAGGTCATGCCACTTCTGGCCGATGTCCTGGATGTGCGGCTACCGGACGCAGGGTTCTACCTGTGGGCCGGCGTGCCGGGTGGGGACGACGTCGGCTTCGCGATGCAACTGCTGGCTCAATACAATGTATCCGTGCTTCCGGGAAGCCTGCTGGCGCGCCAGGCGCAGGGGCTGAATCCCGGCGCCGGGCGCATCCGCATGGCGCTGGTAGCACCCGTGGACGCCTGCGTCGAAGCGGCGCAGCGCATCCGTCGTTTCACCCTCTCGAGCCAGCCATGAGCCACAAACTGCAGGACCTGATCGAACTCGCCTGGGAAGGGCGTGCGCAGATCACCGCCGCGTCGGCCCCCGACGTGCGCCAAGCCGTCGACGACGTCATCGCCGACCTGAACGCCGGCCGCATCCGCGTCGCCGAACGGCAGGGCGTGGGCCAATGGACCGTCAATGAATGGGTCAAGAAGGCGGTGCTGCTGAGCTTCCGCCTCAACGACAACCGGCGCACCCAGGCCGGCGACCTGGGCTTCTTCGACAAGGTGCCGACCAAGTTCGGCCACCTGGACGAGGAGCAGATGCGCGCCACCGGCGTGCGCGTGGTGCCGCCGGCCGTGGCGCGCCGCGGCAGCTACATCGCCAAGAACGTGGTGCTGATGCCCAGCTACGTGAACATCGGCGCCTACGTCGACGAAGGCACGATGGTCGACACCTGGGCCACCGTCGGCTCCTGCGGGCAGATCGGCAAGAACGTGCACCTGTCGGGCGGCGTCGGCATCGGCGGCGTGCTCGAGCCGCTGCAGGCCGCGCCGACGATCATCGAGGACAACTGCTTCATCGGCGCGCGCTCCGAGGTCGTCGAAGGCGTGATCGTCGAAGAGAACTCGGTCCTCAGCATGGGCGTGTTCATCAGCCAGAGCACCAAGATCTACGACCGCGCCACCGGCGAGATCCACTACGGCCGCGTGCCGGCGGGGTCGGTGGTGGTCAGCGGCTCGCTGCCGGCAGTCGACGGCAGCCACAGCCTGTATTGCGCGGTCATCGTCAAGCGGGTCACGGCGTCGACACGCGCCAAGACCAGCATCAACGAACTGCTACGAACTTGAAACGGGAAGGATCGGCATGAGTGCAGGCAACATGGAGAGGGTCCTGCGGCTGATGGCCGAGAGGAACGCGTCCGACGTCTACCTGTCGGCCAACACGCCGATCCTGATCCGCATCAACGGCCAGATCCTGCAGCTGTCGGACCAGGTGCTGTCGCCGCCGCAGATCCGCCAGCTGCTGGGCGAGGTGCTGACGCCGAAGCAGTTCGAGGAATACGACGACACCGGCGAGCTGAACCTGGCCATCGGCCTGCCGGGCATCGGCAGCTTCCGCATGTCGGCCTTCCGCCAGCGCGGCACGATGGCCGCCGTCTTCCGCTGCATCCCCTTCGACATCCCGGCGCTGGACAGCCTGGGGGTGCCGCCGCTGCTGTCGACCCTGGTGCTGGAAAAGCGCGGCCTGATCCTGATGGTCGGCGCCACCGGCACCGGCAAGAGCACGACGCTGGCCGCCATGCTGGAATGGCGCAACCAACAGGCCACCGGCCACATCCTGACCATCGAGGATCCGATTGAGTTCCTCTTCACCAACAAGAAGTCGGTGGTCAACCAGCGCGAGGTCGGACGCGACTGCGAGACGCTGCAGGTGGCGCTGAAGAACGCGCTGCGCCAGGCGCCGGACTGCATCCTCATCGGCGAAATCCGCGACCGCGAGACCATGACCGCGGCCATCTCCTATGCGCTTTCGGGCCACCTGGTGCTGGCCACGCTGCACGCCAACAACAGCTACCACGCGCTGGGCCGCATCCTGTCCTTCTACACGCCCGAGTCGCGCCCCGCACTGCTGGCCGACCTGGCCGCCGGGCTGCGCGCGGTGATCTCGCAGCGGCTGCTGCGCGCCAACGGCGGCGGCCGCGTCGCCGCCGTCGAGGTGCTGCTGAACACCGTGCTGGTCGCCGAACTGATCGAACAAGGCGACATCGCCGGCGTCAAGGAGGCGATGGAGAAGTCGCTGGCCGAAGGCTCGCAGAGCTTCGAGGTCGACATCGCGCGGCTCATCACCGAAGGCGTGGTCTCGCGCGACGAGGGCATGGCGCATGCCGATTCGCCGACCAACCTGCTCTGGCGCCTGCACAACGACACGGCACCGGTCTCCAAGGCCGTGGCGCCGAAACCCGAACAGGACGGCGCCAGCTTCACCGACATCACGCTGGACGTGCTGCCGCCCGAATCGCGCGCGGTGCCGCTCGGGCCGCGATGACGCCGCTGCGCTCACGTCGCGCGTGGCGCCCGGGCGCCGCGGCCCGGCGGTACCGATGAACGCACTCCGCCTGGCCGAGGCGCTGATCTCCCGCGCCAGCGTCACGCCGCAGGACGGTGGCTGCCAGGCCCTGCTGGCCGAACGCCTGCAGCGGGCCGGTTTCCACTGCGAGACGCTGGTCTGCGGGCCCGAGGACTTTCGCGTGACCAACCTGTGGGCGCTGCGCCGCGGCGCCCGGCCCGGGCCGACCTTGGCCTTCGCCGGCCATACCGACGTGGTGCCCACCGGCCCGCTGGACCAGTGGCGCAGCGACCCCTTCGCGCCGACGCACCGCGACGGGCATCTGTACGGCCGCGGCGCCGCCGACATGAAGACCTCGATCGCGGCGATGGTCGTGGCGGTGGAAGAGTTCGTGCAGCAGCATGCGGCGCACGCCGGCGCGATCGCCTTCTTGCTGACCAGCGACGAAGAAGGCCCGTCGGTCGACGGCACGGTGCGGCTGGTCGAACTGGTGCAGTCGCGCGGCATGTCGTTGGACGCCTGCATCGTCGGCGAACCCACGTCGGTGGAGCGCCTGGGCGACATGATCAAGAACGGCCGGCGCGGCACGCTGTCCGGCCGCCTCAAGGTCCGCGGCGTGCAGGGCCACATCGCCTACCCGCACCTGGCGCGCAACCCGATCCACGAGGCGGCCCCGGCGCTGGCCGAGCTGGTGGCCATGCGCTGGGACGACGGCAACGAGTTCTTCCCGCCGACCAGCTGGCAGATGTCGAACATCCATGCCGGCACCGGCGCCGGCAACGTCATTCCGGGCGAGCTGGAAGTGATGTTCAACTTCCGCTTCAGCAACGAGTCCAGCGCCGATTCGCTGAAGGCCCGCGTGCACGCGCTGCTGGACCGGCATCGGCTGGACTACGAGCTGGCGTGGACGCTGGGCGGCGAAACCTTCCTCACGCCCCCGGGCACGCTGAGCCGCGCGCTCGGCCAGGCCATCGAGAGCGAGACCGGCGTCACGCCCACGCTGTCCACCACCGGCGGCACCTCCGACGGGCGCTTCATCGCCAGGATCTGCCCGCAGGTGGTGGAATTCGGCCCCCTCAACGCCAGCATCCACAAGATCGACGAGAACGTCGCGGTCGACGATATCGAGCGCCTGAAGAACATCTACCGCCGCACGTTGGAGAATATGCTGACGTGAAGCTGCTGGACTTGATTCAACAATGCAGCGCCCGCCTCCAGGAGGCGGGCGTTTCGTTTGGGCATGGCACGAGCAATGCCTTCGACGAGGCGGTGTGGCTGACGCTGTGGCGCCTGGGCCTGCCGCTGGACGACCTGGACGGCGTCGCCGACCGGCCGGTGACCGCCGCGCAGCAGGCGGCGGTCGAAGGGCTCATCGAACAACGCATCCGCACGCGCAAGCCCGCTGCGTACCTGACCGGCGAGGCCTGGCTGCAAGGCCTGCCCTTCCACATCGACGAGCGTGCCATCGTGCCGCGCTCACTGATCGCCGAGGTGCTGGCCGATGGCCTCATCGACGACTGGCTGGGCCGGCCGCCCACGCGCGTGCTCGACCTGTGCACCGGCAACGGCAGCCTGGCGGTGCTGGCGGCGCTGGCCTGGCCCGAGGCCACGGTCGACGCCACCGACCTGTCGGCCGACGCGCTGGCCGTGGCGCAGCGCAACGTCGAGCGCCATCGGCTCGGTGCGCGCATTCGGCTGCGGCAAGGCGACGGCCTGGCGGCGGCACAGGGCCGCTATGACCTGCTGCTCTGCAACCCACCCTACGTGAACGACACCGCGATGCAACACCTGCCGGCCGAATACCGCGCCGAACCCGCGCTGGCGCTCGCTGGCGGCCCCGACGGCATGGACTTCATCCGCGCGCTGCTGGCGGGCGTCGCCGGCTGCCTGCAGCCGCAGGGCGCGCTGGTGCTGGAGATCGGCCACGAGCGCGCGCACTTCGAGGCCGCGTTTGCGCAGTTGCAGCCGCTGTGGCTGTCCACCAGCGCGGGCGACGACCAGGTGCTGCTGCTGGCGGCGGAGGCATTCGCATGATCACGCTGCGCAACCTGACGCTGCGCCGCGGCACCAAGGTCGTGCTGCAGGGCGCCAACCTGACCTTGCACCCGGGCGAGAAGGTGGGCCTGATCGGCCGCAACGGCGCCGGCAAGTCCAGCCTGTTCCTGCTGCTGACCGACAAGCTGCACGCCGACAGCGGCGACGTGGAGATCCCGCCGCGCTGGCAGATCGGCGAGGTCGCCCAGGCCATGCCCGAGACCGACGACGGCGCCACCGACTTCGTGCTGCAGGGCGACCTGCCGCTGCAGCGCGCCGAGGCCGCACTGGCCGCGGCCGAAGCCGCCGGCGACGGCCATGCGATGGCCGAGGCCCACCTGGCGCTGGACGAGGCCGGGGCCTTCGACGCACGGGCGCGGGCCCAGGCGCTGCTGCTGGGGCTGGGCTTTCGCAGCGACCAGTTGGACGCGCCGGTGAACAGCTTCTCCGGCGGCTGGCGCATGCGGCTGCAACTGGCGCGCGCGCTGATGTGCCCGGCCGACCTGCTGCTGCTGGACGAACCCACCAACCACCTGGACCTGGACGCCCTGGTGTGGCTGGAGGCCTGGCTCAAGCGCTACGAAGGCACGCTGATCATCATCAGCCACGACCGCGAGTTCCTGGACGCGATCACGCGCGTCACCGTGCACCTGGAAGACCAGGCGCTGACGCGCTACACCGGCAACTACAGCGCCTTCGAGGAGCTGCGCGCCGAGCGCCTTTCGCAGGCGCAGGCGGCCTACGGCCGGCAGCAGGAGCGCATCGCCCACCTGCAGCGCTTCATCGACCGCTTCAAGGCCAAGGCCACCAAGGCGCGGCAGGCGCAAAGCCGGGTCAAGGCCCTGGCGCGCATGGAGAAGCTGGCGCCGGTGCTCACGGCCAGCGACTTCGAGTTCGAGTTCCGCGAGCCGCAAAGCCTGCCGAACCCGATGCTGGCCTTCGACGGCCTGGCCTGTGGCTACACGGTGCCCCCGGTCGCCGGGCACGGCGACACACCCCCCGAGGGGGTCGCCGCCGGCTCGGGGCGGCCCGGCGGCGCGGGCGGCACGCCCAAAGCCATCGTCAGCGGCATCGACAGGTCGGTGCTGGCCGGCCAGCGCATCGGCATCCTCGGCGCCAACGGCCAGGGCAAGTCCACCTTGGTCAAGACCATCGCCCATGCGCTGCCGCCGCTGGGCGGGCGCATCACCGAGGGCAAGGGACTGGCCATCGGCTACTTCGCCCAGCAGGAACTGGACCTGCTGCAGCTGGACGACGGCCCGCTGATGCACATGGTGCGGCTGGCGCGCGACGTCGGCCCGCCGGCGCGCGAGCAGGAACTGCGCGACTTCCTCGGCAGCTTCCGTTTCAGCGGCGAGATGGTGCAGCAGCCGGTGGGCAGCCTCTCCGGCGGCGAGAAGGCGCGGCTGGTGCTGGCCATGCTGGTCTGGCAACGCCCCAACCTGCTGTTGCTGGACGAGCCCACCAACCACCTGGACCTGACGACGCGCGAGGCGCTGTCGATCGCGCTGAACGAATTCGAAGGCACGGTGATGCTGGTCAGCCACGACCGCGCGCTGCTGCGCGAGGTGTGCGACGAGTTCTGGCTGGTCGCCGCAGGCCAGGTCGTGCCCTTCGATGGCGACCTGGACGACTACCAGCGCTGGCTGCTCGAGGTGTCGCGGGCGGTGGCGCGCGGCGCGGAGCCGCCCGCCTGGCAGCGCCCCACCGAGACGCCGGCCGCGCCCGCCCCTCGGGCGGCGGTACCGGCACCCGCGCAGGCACCGGCAGCGACACGCGACGAGCGCAAGGCCGGCAAGCAGGCCCGCGCGCGCCGCGCCGATGCGACGCGGCCGCTGCGCATCGAACTGCAGCAGGTGGAGGCGCGCATGGCCAGGCTGGGCGACGAGAAGGCCGAGGTCGAAGCAGCCTTGTCCGCCGCGACCACGGCGCCCGAGGACTATGCCGAGCTGGGCCGCCGGCTCGCGCACATCGGCGCCGAGACGCACGTGCTGGAGGAGCGCTGGCTGGCGCTGCAGGGGGAACTCGAAGCCCTGGAAGCGGGCTCCTGAGGCGCCTGCCCTCAAAGCCCCTTTGATCTTCATTGAATTGTACGCAATTTAATTGCTCGCTATACTTAAAGCATGCCACGCAAGACCGCCCCACCCGACTGGCTGTCGCTGGACCGCCAGCTGTGCTTTGCGCTGTATGCCGCATCGCTGGCCATGACCAAGGTCTACAAGCCGCTGCTGGAGCCGCTGGGGCTGACCTATCCGCAGTACCTGGTGATGCTGGTGCTGTGGGAAGCCGAAGGCCTGACCGTGTCGCAGATCGGCGAGCGGCTGGCGCTGGATTCGGGCACGTTGACGCCGCTGCTCAAGCGGCTGGAAGCGCTGGGCCTGGTGCAGCGCCTGCGCGACACCGCCGACGAGCGCCGCGTGCTGCTGCAACTCACCGCCGCCGGCCGCAGCCTGAAGACACGCGCGCAGCAGGTACCGCGCGCCATCGCCGCGGCCAGCGGCTGCGAACTCGATGAACTCTCCAGCCTGACGTCGCGCCTGCAAGCGCTGCGCGCCAGGATCTCCGCCTCCCCACCCCGCGCGGCCTGAGCCGCGCACCACCACCGACGAAGGAAGACCACATGGCCATCGACAAAGCCCTCTACACCGCTCACGCCACCTCCACCGGCGGGCGCACCGGCACCACCGAGTCGTCGGACGGCAAGATCAAGCTGCAGCTGTCCACGCCCAAGGAACTGGGCGGCGACAACGGCCCCGGCACCAACCCGGAGCAGCTGTTCGCCTCGGGCTACTCGGCCTGCTTCATCGGCGCGATGAAGGCGGTGGCGCGCAACCAGAAGATCAGCCTGCCGGCCGAGGTGTCGATCCAGGCCGACGTCTCCATCGGCCCGATGACCGGCAAGCCCGGCGCCTTCGGCATCGCCGTGGCCATGGCGGTCAGCGTGCCGGGCATGGACAAGGCCGCGGCCGAGGCGCTGGTCAAGGCCGCGCACGAGGTCTGCCCGTACTCCAACGCCACGCGCGGCAACATCGACGTCGCGCTCAGCGTGGTCTGAGCCCCGGGTCCGGCACCGCGCCGGGCACCACGTCGGGCACCCCGCCGGACATCAAGTCGAGCATCAGCTCGATGCGCGCCTGCCAGGGCGTCAGCGCGCCGTAGCTGGGCAACGCCCCGGCCGGCGCGCCGACCACGCCGCCATCCAGGCAGCGCGAGGCGCGCACCACCGCCACGCCGGCGGCCCGCGCGCGCTCCGCCGCCTGCGCCAAGGCTTGGTGCAGGCTGCCGTTGCCGGTGCCGGCAATCACCAGCCCCATCGCGCCGGCCGCCACCAGCGCGTCGATGACGGCGCCGCGTGCGCCGGCGTGGCTGGACACGATGTCGACCACCGGCCAGTCCCGCTCGTCCTGCGACAGCAGCCGTGCGGCCGCGGCATGCGGCGGCGCGGCCCGCAGGTCGCGAAAGCGGCGCGGCACGCCGTCCTGCACCAGCCCCAGCAGCCCGGCATCGCCGCTGCCGAAGGCGTCGAGCTGCCAGCCATGGCGCTTGCGCAGGTCCAGCGGGCCATAGACGCGCCCGCCCAGCACCGCCTGCACGCCGCACCAGGCCGCGTCGCGCGCCAGGGTCACGGCATCCAGCAGGTTTTGCGGCCCGTCCGCCATCAGCGCGGTGGCCGGGCGCATCGCCGCCGTCAGCACCACCGGCTTGCGCGGCGCCAGCACCCGGTGCAGGAAGTAGGCCGTCTCTTCCAGCGTGTCGGTGCCGTGGGTGATGACCACGCCCGCCACCTCCGCCCGCGCCAGTTGCTGCGCCAAGGCACGGCCCAACGCCTGCCACACGGCAGCATCCATGTCCTTGCTGTCGGTCTGCGCCACCTGCAGGCACTCCAGCGCCTGGCCCTGCAAGGCAGGCACCGCCGCCACCACCGCCTCCACGCCCAGGCTGGCCGCGCGGTAGCCGATGCTGTCGGTCGCGCTCGCGGCCGTGCCGGCGATGGTGCCGCCGGTGCCCAGGATGACCACCTTGCTGCCGGTGCTTGCCATGGATCAAACTCTGGATGAAAATACAGGTACTGGACAAAAAGACAGGTTCGCGATGATCGAAAGTCCCAAGCTCACCGACCGGCAACAGCAGATCCTGGATCTGGTGCAAAGCACGATCGAACGCACCGGCGCACCGCCCACGCGTGCCGAGATCGCCGCCGAACTGGGCTTCCGCTCGGCCAACGCCGCCGAGGAGCATCTGCAGGCCCTGGCCCGCAAGGGCGTCATCGAGCTGGTGGGCGGCACCTCGCGCGGCATCCGCTTGAAGTCTGACACACTGCGCGCGCTGAACGCGGCGCGCCTGAGCCAGTTCGGCAAGCAGTACAGCCTGCCGCTGCGGGGCATCGCGCAGCTGAGCCTGCCGCTGGTCGGCCGCGTCGCCGCCGGTGCGCCGATCCTGGCCCAGGAGCACATCGACCAGACCTTCCTGATGGAGGCCAGCCTGTTCGCGCGTCGCCCCGACTACCTGCTCAAGGTGCGCGGCATGAGCATGCGCGACGCCGGCATCATGGACGGCGACCTGCTCGCGGTGCAGAAGGCGCATGAAGCCAAGAACGGCCAGGTGGTCGTGGCGCGCCTGGGCGACGACGTCACCGTCAAGCGCTTCCGCAAGACCCGCGCCGGCATCGAGCTGATCCCCGAGAACCCCGACTTCGAGATCCTGCACGTCGCGCCCGACGACGCCAGCTTCGCGCTGGAAGGCCTGGCCGTGGGCCTGATTCGCAACACCATGCTGATGTGAGACCGGTGCCCGCGCTCAGGTCCCCCAAGGCCGCCACCGCGGCCGATTGCCATCGCCTGGAACAGCTGCCGAACATCGGCCCGGCGCTGGCCGCCGACCTGCGCCGCCTGGGCATCCGCCACCCTGGCGAGCTGTCCGCGCGCGACCCGTTCCAGCTGTACCAGGCACTGTGCCGGGCCACCGGCAAGCGCCAGGATCCGTGCGTGCTGGACAGTTTCATGGCCGTCACCGACTTCATGCGCGGTGCGGCGCCCGCGCCGTGGTGGCACTACACCGCGCAGCGCAAACGCAGCTACGGCGCGGTCTGAGCCCTGGCGGCCAGGGCCGCGAACTGGCGGCCCTTGTGCCTTTTGTTCCGCCCTTAGCACGGCGGGTGGCGTCGAACAATGCGCTCAAGTTTGCAGCGTCGTGTCCGAAGTCACAGCCATGAGGTCTTTCAGCCTGCTCCTTCGTCCCCGCTACCGCGACACGCTGGCGTCGCGCATCGGCTGGCATGCCGAAGTCTGCCCGCCGTCGCTGCGCCAGGCGCCGCAATCGGTGTGGCACCGCCTGTGGTTCTGGCTGCTGGCGCCCGGCCCGCTGCAGGCGTCGCCGTCGCTGAACCGGCTGCCGCCGGTGCGCCAGGACTTTCTGGACAGCCTGAACGATGTCGCCGGCAGCGCCGCCGACGCGCTGAGCCTGCGAATCGGCCAGGCGCGCTCGCTGCGCGAGCTGTGGCACCTGCGCGCCGAGCTGTACAGCGTGGTCGCCGTCAACCACACGCAGAGCGAAGCCGAGCGCCGCGTCTCCCAGCTCAATCGCCACTTCCCGACGCGCGCGCCGCGCTCCGGCTTCGTGCCGCTGCTGTCATGAGCCTGGGGCGCCGCATGAACGAAGCCTCCCCGCGCCATCACCAGCCACGCTCGGCACTCACCGGCATCGGCCTGCCCGAGGACCGCCAGGCCCGCATCGCCGCACGCCGCGCCTTCGTCAACCTGAAACGGACCTACCTGGCGGCCGTCGAATCACTGCCCGGCCCGCGCGCCGACTGGCTGCGCTTTCAGATCCGCCATGCGGCGGAGCCGGCCGACCTGTGGCTGCTGCGCGCCGCGGTGTTCGCCGCACTGCCCGGCCGCGAGCACGGCGCCGAACGCGACAGCCTGCAGCGCGGCATCGATTCGATGTTTCCCAGCAGCCGCTTCAACAGCGGCTTCGCGCCGCTGTTCTGAACTGAACCTGCGCGTGTCGCGCCCGGCTGGCGGCGCTCAGCCGCGTCCAAGGAAATCGATCTTGCCCAACTCCACCCCCGCCTGCCGCAGCAGCGCATAGGTGGTGGTGGCGTGGAAGTAGAAGTTGGGCATGGCGAAGTGCTTCAGGAAGCTCTCGCCGTTGAATTGCAGCGCGTCGCCGCTGCGCATCGGCACCGTGATGGCCCGGCTGTCCGAGCCGTCCAGCCGCGCCGCGTCGAAGGACTGCACGTAGTCGATGGTCTTGCGGATGCGCGCGCGCAGGTCGTCCAGGCTGGCTTCCTGGTCCTCCCACTTGGGGATCTCGACGCCGGCCAGCCGCGACACGCAGCCCTTGGCGCCGTCGCTGGCGATCTGGATCTGCCGCACCAGCGGCAGCATGTCCGGCGCCAGGCGCAGGCCCAGGTAGTTGGTGGGGTCGAAGTTGCGCGCCTTGGCATGCGCCTCGGCGCGGTCCAGCCAGCCGAGCATGTTGCCCAGGAGGCGGCTGAACACCGGTACGCTGGCGGAATGCATGGTCAGGCTCATGGTCGGCTCACTCCAGGGCTGAAAAGGGGTGGCATCGTAGCGTCCCGCGCGGCGCACGCACGCGGCAGGGCAGAATGACCGCTGCCATGAACATCATCATCCTCGACGACTACCAGGACGCGGTGCGCAAGCTGAGATGCGCGTCGAAGCTGGAGGCGCTGAACGCCAAGGTCTTCACCAACACCGTCAAGGGCATCGGCCAGCTGTCGGTGCGGCTGCGCGACGCCGACGTGCTGGTGCTGATCCGCGAACGCACGCACTTCCCGCGGCAGCTGCTGGAAAAGCTGCCCAAGCTGAAGCTGATCTCGCAGACCGGCCGCGTGGGCAGCCACATCGACGTCGAGGCCTGCACCAAGCTGGGCATCGCGGTGGCCGAGGGCGTGGGCTCGCCGGTGGCGCCGGCCGAGCTGACCTGGGCGCTGATCATGGCCAGCATGCGCCGGCTGCCGCAGTACATCGGCAACCTGAAGCACGGCGCCTGGCAGCAGAGCGGGCTGAAGACGGCGTCGATGCCGCCCAACTTCGGCATCGGCCAGGTGCTGCGCGGTCGCCGCCTGGGCGTCTGGGGCTACGGCAAGATCGGCCAGCTGGTGGCCGGCTACGGCCGCGCCTTCGGCATGCAGGTGAGCATCTGGGGCAGCGAGTCGGCACGTGCCAAGGCGGTGGAGGACGGCCACGAGGCGGCGCCGTCCTGCGAGACCTTCTTCGAGCGCTGCGACGTGCTCAGCGTGCACCTGCGCCTGAGCGAACGCACGCAGGGCATCGTCAAGCTGGAGGACCTGTCGCGCATGAAGCCGACGGCGCTGTTCGTCAACACCTCGCGCGCCGAGCTGGTGGAAGAACACGCGCTGGTCTCGGCGCTGAACCGCGGCCGCCCCGGCATGGCGGCCATCGACGTCTTCGAAAGCGAGCCGATCCTGCAAGGCCACCCGCTGCTGCGGCTGGAGAACGCGGTGTGCACGCCGCACATCGGCTATGTCGAGCAGGACAGCTACGAGCTGTACTTCAGCGCCGCCTTCGACAACGTGGTGAACTTCGTCGCCAAGAACCCGACGAACATCGTCAATCCCGACGCGCTGAAGGTGCTGCGCTGAACACCGGCTCCGCCGCCGCGCCGCGCTGGGCGCTGCTTGCCGGCAACTTCGCCATCGGCTGCGGCGTCATGTCCACCGCCGGCGTGCTCAACGACATCGTGCGCTCGCTGCAGGTGTCGGTGGCACTGGGCGGGCAGCTGATCGGCGCGGCCGCGGTGGTCATGGCGCTGGGCTCGCCGCTGCTGGCGGGGTTGGTCAGCGGCTGGGACCGCCGCCGCCTGCTGGCCCTGGCGCTGCTGTGGGTCACCGTGGGGCACCTGCTGTGCGCGCTGGCCCCCGGCTATGTCACGCTGCTGGTGCTGCGCTGCGTGACCATGCTCGGCGCCGCGGCGTTCACGCCGCAGGCGGCCTCGGCGATCAGCGCGCTGGCGGCGCCGCACGAGCGCGGCCGCGCCATCACCTTCATCTTCCTGGGCTGGGCGGTGGCCTCGGTGCTGGGCATGCCGCTGACGGCCTTCATCGGCGAGACCTGGGGCTGGCGCTGGTCCTTCGTCGGCATCGCCGCACTGTCGCTGGCCGCGGCGGTCGGCGTGTGGCGCGCACTGCCGCAAGGCATCCGCGCGCCGGCGCTGAGTCTGGCCGACTGGCGCGGCGTGCTCACGCACCCGGTGCTGATGGCCATCGTCGCCGTGACGGCGATGAGCAGCGCCGGGCAGTTCACGCTGTTCAGCTATTTCGCGCCCTTCTACAGCCAGGTGCTGGGCGCCAGCGCGGCGCAGATCAGCCTGCTCTTCCTGTGGTTCGGCGCGCTGGGGCTGGTGGGCAACGTGCTGCTGACGCGCGTCATCGACCGCGTGGGCGCGGCCAGCGCGGTGGCGCTGACGCTGGCCTGCATGGCCTTGTCGCTGGCCTGCTGGCCGCTGGCCACCGGCTTCACCAGCGCGCTGCTCGTCACCGCGCCCTGGGCGCTGGGTTGCTTCGCGTCCAACTCGGCGCAGCAGGCGCGGCTGGCGCTGGCCTCGCCGGCGCTGGCCACCGCGCTGATCTCGCTCAACTCGTCGGCCATGTACCTGGGGCACTTCGCCGGCTCGGCCAGCGGCGGCGCGATGATCGCCGCCGCCGGCTATGCCGGGCTCAACTGGGTGGCACTGGCCTGGATGCTGGCGTCGCTGGGCACCAGCGTGTGGGCCGCCGGCCGGCTGCGCGCGCTTCAGCATGCCTGAGCCGGCGCTGCGACGCCCGGCCACCTGGCTGGCCATGGCCTGGGTCTTCAACTGCCTGGCGCTGCAGGGCTTCGGCGGCGTGCTCGCCGTGGCGCAGCACGAGCTGGTGGAGCGCCAGCGCTGGATGACACGCGCGCAATTCCTGGAACTGCTGTCGCTGGGCCAGGTGCTGCCCGGGCCGAACATCGTCAACATGGCCTTGATCCTCGGCGACCGCTTCTTCGGCTGGCGCGGCGCGCTGGCGTCGGTGGCCGGTCTGCTGGGCGTGCCGCTGCTCATCGTGCTGGCGCTGGCCACGCTGTACCGCCACACCATGGACCTGCCGATGGTCGCCGGCGCGCTGCGCGGCATGGGCGCGGTGGCCGCCGGGCTGGTCATCGGCACGGCGCTGAAGCTGGTGGGCACCTTGCGCGGCGGGCCGCTGGGCTGGCAGGGCGCGGCCGCCGTCGCCTTGCTGACCTTCGCTGCCATCGGCGTGCTGCGCTGGCCGATGGTCGGTGTGGTGCTGGGGCTCGGCGGCGCCGCGGTCGCCGCGGCCTGGTGGCGGCTCGGCAGATGACGGGCCTCGTGTTCGGCGTGCACGGCCTGGAGTCGGGCGTGCTGCTGTCGCTGTTCCTGCACTTCGCCATGCTGTCGCTGCTGGGCGTGGGCGGCGCGATCACCGCCGCGCCCGACATGCAGCGCTATCTGGTGGGCGAGTCCGGCTGGCTCAGCGACGCGCAGTTCACCAGTTCGGTGGCCATCGCCCAGGCGGCGCCTGGGCCGAACGTGCTGTTCGTCGCCGTGCTGGGCTGGAACGTCGCCGGCCTGAGCGGGGTGGTGGCCACCATGGCCGGCTGCCTGCTGCCGTCGACCGCGCTGGCGCTGGCCGTGTCGCGCTACGGCGAACGGCGCCGCGACTCGCGCGCGATGCGCGCCTTCCGCGCCGGCATGAGCCCGCTGACCTTGGGCCTGCTGCTGGCCACCGGCTGGGTGCTCACCGAGCCGGTGCGTGGCAGCACCGGCGCGATGCTGCTGGTGCCGCTGACCGCCCTGCTGCTGCTGAAGACGCGGCTCAGCCCGATCTGGCTGGTGGCCGGCGGCGCGCTGGCCGGCGCACTGGGCTGGGCTTGACGCCGGGCTGGGCCTAGAGAAAGCGCTCCAGCAGCCGCTTGGAGTGCCGGTCCAGCGCCAGCAGGTCGGCCACGCGGAACTGCAGGCCCTGGCTGTCGGCGATGAGCAAGGTGCCGTGGCCGATGCGGCGGATGTCCTCCTCGCCCTTGAGCACGAAGCGCGTCGCCCCGCGGTCGGTGTCCACCGTCCAGGTGCTGGGCGTGGAGAAGCTGCTGACGCTGACCAGCCGGCGGATCTCGGGCACGAACTCGCGTGCGGCCAGTTCCTCCTCGACCAGCGTGCGCTGCGCCGGCGGCAGGTCGGCCAGGCGGTCGACCCAGGCCAGCTCGCGCCCGGCCGCGCTGACCAGCGACAGCCCCTCGTCGGGCGCGCCGATGGGGAAGGCGCGCACCGGCACCACGCCTTCGTGCACCGTGCCGTCGGCGTCGGTCAGCACCAGGCGGCCGAAGGCGTTGCGCTGCAGCTGCAAGCTCACGGCAGCACCCCGCTGTGCACGGCAGCGTGCGTGCTGGCCGCCGCCGCCACCTGCGCGGCGATCACCGGCTCGGCGCCCTCCCCGCCCGCGTCGCCGCCGTCGACGCGGCGCGCCTGCGCCTCGTACAGCCGCCAGTAGGCGCCGTGCTGCTTGATCAGGGTGTCGTGCGGGCCGACTTCGACGATGCGGCCGGCATCCATCACCACCAGCCGGTCAGCCTTGCGCAGGGTGGACAGCCGGTGCGCGATGGCGATGGTGGTGCGGCCCTTGACCAGGTTGTCCAGCGCCCTCTGGATCTCCTTCTCGGTCTCGGTGTCCACCGCCGACGTGGCTTCGTCCAGGATCAGGATCTTCGGGTCGATGAGCAGCGCGCGCGCGATGCTGATGCGCTGGCGCTCGCCGCCGGACAGCCCCTGGCCGCGCTCGCCGACCAGGCTGTCGTAGCCCTGCGGCAGGCGCAGGATGAACTCGTGCGCGTGCGCGGCGCGCGCCGCGGCGACGATCTCGGCGCGCGTCGCGCCCGGCTTGCCGTAGGCGATGTTCTCGGCCACCGTGCCGAAGAAGAGGAACGGCTCCTGCAGCACCAGCCCGATGTGGCGCCGGTAGTCGGCCACGCCGAAGCGGCGCAGGTCGGTGCCGTCGACCAGGATCGCACCATCCGTCACGTCGTAGAAGCGGCAGATCAGGTTGACCAGCGTGCTCTTGCCGGAGCCGCTGTGGCCCACCAGGCCGATCATCTCGCCGGGGCGGATGTCCAAATCCAGGCCGCGGATGACGCTGCGGCTGCCGTAGCGGAAACCCACGCCGCGCAGCTCGATGCGGCCCTGCAGCCGCTCGATCTTCACCGGCTGCGCCGGCTCGGGCACGTTGCTGACGTGGTCCAGGATATCGAAGATGCGCTTGGCGCCGGCCGCCGCTTTCTGCGTCACGCTGACGATGCGGCTCATCGAATCCAGCCGCGTGTAGAAGCGGCCGATGTAGGCGATGAAGGCGGTGAGCACGCCCACCGTGATGCGCCCGCGGCTGACCTGCCAGATGCCGAACGCCCAGACCACCAGCAGCCCCATGTCGGTGAGCAGCGACACGGTCGGCGAGAACAGGCTCCAGGTCTTGTTCAGCTTGTCGTTGACCGCCAGGTTCAGCCGGTTGGCCTCCTTGAAGCGCGCCGCCTCGCGCCTTTCCTGCGCAAAGGCCTTGACCACGCGGATGCCGGGGATGGTGTCGGCCAGCACGTTGGTCACGTCGCCCCAGACGCGGTCGATCTTCTCGAAACCGGTGCGCAGCCGGTCGCGCACCACGTGGATCATCCAGGCGATGAAGGGCAGCGGCACCAAGGTGGCCAGCGCCAGCCCGGGGTCGATGGAGAACAGGATCACCGCCGTCATGCCGATCATCAGCACGTCGGTGGCGAAGTCCAGTGCGTGCAGCGACAGGAACACCGAGATGCGGTCGGTCTCCGAGCCGATGCGCGCCATCAGGTCGCCGGTGCGCTTGGCGCCGAAATAGTCCAGGCTCAAGGACAGCAGGTGCTCGAAGGCGGCCGTGCGCAGGTCGGCGGCCATGCGCTCGGAGACCAGCGCCAGCAACCAGGTGCGCGCCCAACCCAGGCTCCAGGCCAGCAGCGCCGAGCCCAGCAGCCCGGTCAGCAGCCACATCACGTAGTACGGGTCGATACGCTGTCCGCCCTGAAACGGGATCAGCACCTTGTCCATCAGCGGGATGGTCAGGTACGGCGGTACCAGCGTGGCCGCGGTCGAGGCCAGGGTCAGCACAAACCCCAGGATCAGCTGGCGCTGGTACGGCCGGGCAAAGCGCCCCAGCCGCAGCAGCACCCAGGTGGACGGCGGGCCCTGCGGCTCCGGAGCAGCCGGCTCATCGTCGGCGGGCTCGGCGGCCCCGTCCGACTGGCCCGCCAGGCGCGCCAGCTGGCGCTCGAAGGCGGCCACGAACTGCAGCGCCTGGGGGTCCACGCCCAGGGTGAAGCGCCAGCGCGCCAGCCGCTGCCGGGCGTCGCACAGCTCCAGGCTGCCGACGCCGGCATGGTCGGCGTGGCGCAGCTGCAGCCCCGGCGCCAGCGGCCAGGAGCGCCAGTCGCCACCTGAGGTCCGGGCCAGCAGCCGGCGCTCGCTGAGCGCCAGCAGCCCCGGCAGGAAGCGCAACTGCTGATCCAGGTCAACCGCCAGGGCCGCCAGAACGTTCTCGTCGGCAGCCAGTTCCGCCTGAAGCTCGGTGCGCACCGCCTCCACCGGGTCGGCCGGCGCCTCGGGCACTGCAGAAAAGTTGGACATGAAGATCGAGATCGACGCCGACTGGGCGGCGCGATTCTCCCCCAAGCATCACCGCCCCCGACGATGGCCAAGAAGAACGACATCCAGCTGCTGCGCATCAACTACCTGCGCGGCCCCAACCTCTGGACCTACCGCTCCGCCCTGGAAACCTGGCTGGACCTGGGCGAGCTGGAGGACTGGCCGTCGAACACCCTGCCGGGCCTGAACCAGCGCCTGTGCGCCTGGCTGCCGGCGCTGGCCGAGCACCACTGCGGCGTCGGCGAGCGCGGCGGCTTCTTGCAGCGGCTGGAGGAAGGCACCTGGTGCGGCCACGTGCTGGAACACGTGGTCATCGAGCTGCTCAACCTTGCGGGCATGCCCACCGGCTTCGGCCAGACGCGCAGCACCAGCCGGCGCGGCGTCTACCGCATGGTCTTCCGGGCGCGCGACGAGCAGGTGGCGCGCACCGCGCTGGCCGAAGGCCACCGCCTGCTGATGTGCGCCATCAACGACGAGCCCTTCGACGTGGCCGCCGCGGTGACCGCGGTGCGCGACAAGCTCGACGACTGCTACCTCGGCCCCAGCACCGCGGCCATCGTCGGCGCCGCCACCGACCGGCGCATCCCGCACATCCGGCTGAACGACGGCAACCTGGTGCAGCTGGGCCACGGCAAGCGCCAGCGGCGCATCTGGACGGCCGAGACCGACCTGACCAGCGCCATCGCCGAGGGCATCGCCGGCGACAAGGACCTGACCAAGCAGCTGCTGCGCTCGGTGGGCGTGCCGGTGCCCGAAGGCCAGCTGGCGGCTAGCCCGGCCGAAGCCTGGGAGGCGGCGCAGGACATCGGCCTGCCGGTGGTCGTCAAGCCCACCGACGGCAACCACGGCCGCGGCGTGACCTTGGACCTGAACACGCAGGCCGAGGTCGACGCCGCCTGGGCCCTGGCCGACCGGCACGGCAGCGAGGTGCTGGTCGAGCGCTACGTGCGCGGCGACGAGCACCGGCTGCTGGTGGTCGGCGGCAAGGTGGTGGCCGCGGCGCGTGGCGAGGCCGCCTGGGTCACCGGCGACGGCCGCAGCAGCGTGCGCGAGCTCATCGACCTGCAGATCAACTGCGACCCGCGCCGCGGCATCACCGAGGACTTCCCGCTCAACCGCATCGTCATCGAGGAAGACGACGTGGTGCAGGCCGACCTGCAGCGCCTGGGGCTGACGGCCGACAGCGTGCCGGCCGCCGGCCGCCGCGTGCTCATCCAGCGCAACGGCAACGTGGCCATCGACTGCACCGACGAGGTCCACCCCGAGGTGGCGCACCTGGTGTCGCTGGCCGCGCGCACCGTGGGCCTGGACATCGCCGGCGTGGACGTGGTGGCCGAGGACATCTCCCGGCCGCTGCACGCCCAGGGCGGCGCGGTGGTCGAGGTCAACGCCGGCCCGGGCCTGCTGATGCACCTGCGGCCGGCCGAAGGCACGCCGCAACCGGTGGGCCGCGCCATCGTCGACCACCTGTTCCCCGATGCCGACGAGACCGGCCGCATCCCCATCGTCGGCGTCGCCGGCTCGCGCCACGGCGCGCAGATCGCGCGCCTGGTGGCCTGGGTGCTGCAGTTCGGCGGCCGCCACGTCGGCCTGGCCTGCCGCGACGGGCTGTTCCTGGACCGGCGCCGCGTCGACCCCGGCGACTGTACGCACTGGGAAGCCGGCCGCCGCCTGCTCATCAACCGCAACGTCGAGGCCGCGGTGTTCGAGAACGACGCCGCGGCGATCCTCAACGACGGCCTGCCCTACGACCGCTGCACCGTGGGCATCGTCACCGACCTGGACGGCCTCGAGGCGCTGGCACCCCACGACGTGCACGACACCGACCAGATGCTGAAGGTGCTGCGCACCCAGGTCGACGTGGTGCTGTCCGACGGCACCGCGGTGCTCAACGGCGGCGACGCCCGCGTCGCCGGCCTGGGCCGGCTGTGCGACGGCGGCGTGATCCTCTATGCGCTGGACGAGCACGCGCCGGCCATCGTCGAGCAGCGTGCCGCGGGCGGGCGCACGGTGTTCCTGCGCGAGGCCGGCTGCGTGCTGGCCGAAGGCAGCAGCGAGACCCTGCTGACGCGACTGGAACCGCTGGCCGCGCCGGCCCAGGTGCTGGCGCCCGAAGCGCTGCTGGCGGCGGTGGCCGCCGCCTGGGCGATGGGCGTGGAGCCCGACCTGATCGCCGCCGGCGTGCAGACCTTCGGCCCGGTGCCCGCGGCCGTGACGCTGCCCACCGTGCCCACCGCGCCTTCGGCCCCGCGCTCGCCCAGCGAAGACAGGAAGAACGACTGATGGACGTGTCCCGCATCCGCGCACTGCGCGGCCCCAACCTGTGGAGCCGCAACACGGCCATCGAGGCCATCGTGCGCTGCAGCGAAGAGGAATCGCAGATCGGCCAGCTGCCCGGCTTCGAAGCCCGGCTGCGCATGCTCTTTCCGGCCATCGGCGAGCACTGGCCGATCGACAGCCCGCCGCAGAACCTGGCGCAGGTGCTGGAGGTGGCGGCGCTGGCGCTGCAGGCCCAGGCCGGCTGCCCGGTGACCTACAGCCGCAGCACCGCGACCGTCGAACCCGGCACGCACCAGGTGGTCGTCGAGTACAGCGAAGAAGAAGTCGGCCGCCAGGCGCTGGCGCTGGCGCAGGAGCTGATCCGCGCCGCCGCCGACGGGGGCGCCTTCGACGCGGTGGCCGCCGTGAGCCGCCTGCGCGACATCGACGAGGACCTGCGCCTGGGGCCATCCACGGGCTCGATCGTCAACGCCGCGGTGGCCCGCGGCATTCCGTACCGGCGCCTGACACAAGGCAGCCTGGTGCAGTTCGGCTGGGGCTCCAAGCAGCGCCGCATCCAGGCGGCCGAGGTGGACACCACCAGCGCGGTGGCCGAGTCGATCGCGCAGGACAAGGACCTGACGAAGACGCTGCTGCTGGCGGCCGGCGTGCCGGTGCCCATCGGCCGGCCGGTCAGTGATGCCGACGACGCCTGGGCCGCGGCACAGCAGATCGGGCTGCCGGTGGTGGTCAAGCCGCAGGACGGCAACCAGGGCAAGGGCGTCACCGTCAACGTGGTCACGCGCGAGCAGCTGGATGCGGCCTTCAAGGCGGCCGACGAGATCGGCTCGGTGATGGTCGAGAAGTACCTGCCCGGCGCCGACTACCGGCTGCTGGTGGTGGGCAAGAAGCTGGTGGCCGCGGCGCGGCGCGACCCGCCGCTGGTCATCGGCGACGGCCGCTCCACGGTGCAGGCGCTGGTCGAGCGCGTCAACGCCGACCCCAAGCGCGGCGACGGCCATGCCACGCCGCTGACCAAGATCCGCATCGACGACATCGCCATCGCCAGCCTGCGCTCGCAGGGGCTGGCGCCCGACTCGGTGCCGCTGAAGGGCCAGCGCGTGCTGTTGCGCAACAACGCCAACCTGAGCACCGGCGGCAGCGCCACCGACGTCACCGACGACGTGCACCGCGACGTGGCGGCGCGCGCGGTGGCGGCGGCGCAGATGGTGGGGCTGCACATCTGCGGCGTCGACGTGGTCTGCGAAAGCGTGCTGCGCCCGCTGGAAGAACAAAGCGGCGGCGTCGTCGAGGTGAATGCCGCGCCGGGGCTGCGCATGCACCTGAGCCCGTCCTACGGCAAGGGCCGCAACGTCGGCGAGGCCATCATCGGCCACCTCTACGCCCCGGGCGACGACGGCCGCGTGCCCACGGTGGCCGTCACCGGCACCAACGGCAAGACCACGGTGACGCGGCTCATCGCGCACCTGATGGCCACCAGCGGCCTGCGCGTGGGCATGACCAACACCGACGGCGCCTACGTGCAGGGCCGGCAGATCGACAGCGGCGACTGCAGCGGCCCGCGCAGCGCGCGCAACGTGCTGGCGCACCCCGACGTGGACGCCGCGGTGTTCGAGACGGCGCGCGGCGGCATCCTGCGCGAAGGCCTGGGCTTCGACCGCTGCGCGGTGGCGGTGGTCACCAACCTGGGCGAAGGCGACCACCTGGGGCTCAACTTCATCAGTACCGTCGACGACCTGGCGGTGCTCAAGCGCGTCATCGTGCGCAACGTCGCGCCCAACGGCTACGCCGTGCTGAATGCGGCCGACCCGATCGTCGCCGCGATGTCGGTGGCCTGCCCCGGGCAGGTGTGCTACTTCGCCGCCGACCGGCACCATCCGGTGATGGCCGCGCACCGCGCGCAGGGCCGGCGCGTGGTCTACGTGGAAGGCAATGCCATCGTCGCCGCGCAGGGCTCGTGGCGCGAGCGCCTGCCGCTGGCCGAGATTCCACTGACGCGCGGCGGCAGCATCGGCTTCCAGGTGGAGAACGCCATGGCGGCGGTCGGCGCCGGCTGGTGCGCGGGGCTGGACTGGGACGCCATGCGCCGCGGCCTCGAAAGCTTCGACAGCGACGCCGGCACCACGCCCGGCCGCTTCAACGTCATGGACTACCGCGGCGCCACGGTCATCGCCGACTACGGCCACAACCCCGACGCCATGCGTGCGCTGGTGCGTGCGGTGGAGGCGATGCCAGCGCAGCGCCGCTCGGTGGTCATCAGCGGCGCCGGCGACCGCCGCGACAAGGACCTGCGCGACCAGACGGTCATCCTGGGCGCGGCCTTCGACGACGTCATCCTGTACCAGGACGCCGCGCAGCGCGGCCGCGCCGACGGCGAGGTGCTGGCGCTGCTGCGCGACGGCCTGAAGGATGCCGCGCGCACGCGCTGCATCGACGAGGTGCGGGGCGAATTCGCCGCCATCGACACCGCGCTGCAGCGGTTGCAGCCGGGCGACCTGTGCCTGGTGCTGGTCGACCAGGTGCAGGAGGCGCTGGAGCACCTGCAGCGGCGCATCGAGGCCGCCGCCGTCGCCGCCTGAGCGGCGGGCACGCCGCAGCCCGGGCCCTTCCTGAGACTCAAGGCGCAGCGCCGGCGAGCGGCAGCGTGACGCGAAAGCGCGCGCCGCGGCCCGGGCCGCTGTCCAGCGACAGCTCGCCGCCGAGGCGGCGCATGATCTGCCAGCTGATCGCCAGGCCCAGGCCCGCACCCGGCGCCGAGGTCTGCGTGTGCGCCCAGCCGCGGCGGAACTTCGAGAAGATCAGCTCGCGCTCGTCGTCGCGGATGCCCGGGCCGTTGTCCTCGATCAGCACCTCGTAGCGGCCGGCGCGGATGCGGCTGCCGACGCGCACCCACGGCGTATCGCCGCCGTGGTACTTGATCGCATTGGCGATCAGGTTGATGAACACCTGGCTCAGCCGGTCGGCCTCGGCATGCACCACGGCGCCGCGTGCGCGCGCGCGCGATTCGAGGCTCACCTGCGCGCCGTCCGCCAGGCCGCGGCAGACCTCGATGGACTGGTCGAGCACCCGCTCCGGATCGAAGCGCAGCAACTGCCACGGCGCCTCGCCGTGCTCCAGCAGGTTCAGCTCCAGCGTGCTGTCCAGCAGCCGCGTCAGGCGCAGGCTCTCGTCGTGGATGATGCGCAGGAAGCGCTGCGCGCGCGCGGCGTCCAGGCCGCGGCCGTCGAGCAGGATCTCGGAGAACGAGCGGATCGAGGTCATCGGTGTGCGCACCTCGTGGCTCACCTGGCTCAGGAAGTGGTCCTTCTCGACGTCGAGCCGGCGCAGCCGCTCGTTGGCCTGGCCCAGCTGGTGCGCGGCCGCCTCCAGCTGGCGCGACTTGTCCTCGAGCTGGCGGCTGTATTCGCGGATGCGCTGCGTCTCGTCGGCGATGCGCACCAGCGCGTCCAGGCTGATGGTCTGGCCGGTGACCACCTGCGAGATCATCGCGTGCGCAGAGGCGCCGCCGATGCTGCCCGCCAGCGTGCGCTCCAGCCGCGTGATGAAGGCGTTGTCGGCCACCGGCGCCTCGCCGCCGCGGCCCTGCTGCTGCGCCGCCTGCCGGAACAGCCGCTGCGCCTCGTCGACGCCCAGGATGCGCTGGGCGATGGCGCTCAGGTCGCGCGTCGCCGCCGAGCGGCGCAGCAGCCCGGCGGCGGCCTCGGCCGAGGTGCGGAAGACGTCCACGAACAGCGCGCTCTGCAGCCGCTCCAGAGGTCGCGGCTCGCGGCACAGCGACACCCCCAGGAACAGCAGCGTGTTCACGCTCAGGCTCCAGAAGATCGAGTGCACCAGCGGATCGAAGCCGTCCAGGCCGAACAGCGCCTGCGGCCGCAGCAGCGCGATGCCGAACGGCCCGTCGGCCAGCACCCGCGGCGAGAGCACGAGGTCGGCGCCGAAGCTGGGCAGCAGCAGCGTGTAGGCCCACAGCACGGTGCCGGCCAGCAGCCCGGCGAACGCGCCGGCGGCGTTGGCCTGGCGCCAGAACAGCCCGCCGATCAAGCAGGGCAGCACCTGCGTGGCGCCGGCGAAGGCGATCAGCCCGATCGCGGCGAGCGCGTCCGAATCGCCGGCCAGGCGGAAGTAGGCGAAGCCCAGCGCCAGCATCACGCAGATGCTGATGCGCCGGCTGACCAGCAGGAAGCGGCGGATCTCGCCGCTGGCGCTTTGCGACACCCAGCGCAGCCGCATCGCCAGCGGCATGACGATGTGGTTGGAGATCATCGTGGACAGCGCGATGCAGGCGACGATGACCATCGAGGTGGCGGCCGAAAAGCCGCCCAGGAAGGACAGCAGCGCGATGTCGTGGCGGCTGGCCCAGATCGGCAGCGTCAGCACGAACATGTCGGGGTTGGCCCCGGCCGGCAGGAAGTTGAGCCCGGCGATGGCGATCGGCAGCACGAACAGGCTCAGCAGGAACAGGTACAGCGGAAACAGCCACGCGGCGGTGCGCAGATGCGATTCGTCGACGTTCTCCACCACCGTCACCTGGAACTGCCGCGGCAGGCAGATCACCGCGCCCGCGGCGAGCAAGGTCACCGCCACCCAGCGCGCCGAAGGCGTCCTGCGCGTGCAGCATCTGCGCCGAGGCCAGCGCGAACACCTCGCCGGTGCCGCCGGCGACGCCGAACACCGCCAGCAGCCCGACCGCCAGCAGCGCGGCCAGCTTGACCATGGCTTCGAGCGCGATCGCGGCGACGACGCCGTGGTGGCGCTCCTTGGCGTCGACGTTGCGCGTGCCGAAGAGCACGGTGAACACCGCCATGCCCACGGCGATCCAGAAGCCGATCTGGAACTCCGAGGCACCGTCGTGCGCGCCGGTCAGCGTGTCCGGGCCGCTGTTGCTGATGACCTGGAAGCTCGTCGCCACGGCCTTCAGCTGCAGCGCGATGTACGGTGCGGTGCTGACCACGGCGATCAGCGTGACCAGCGCCGCCAGGCTGGTGCTCTTGCCGTAACGCGAGGACACCATGTCGGCGATCGAGGTGATGCCCTGCGCATGCGCGATGCGCACGATCTTGCGCAGCAGCACCCACCAGCCGATGAACACCAGCGTCGGGCCGAGATAGATGGTGACGAATTCCAGGCCGCCGCGCGCCGCCGAGCCGACCGCGCCGTAGAAGGTCCATGAGGTGCAGTAGATCGAGATCGACAGCGTGTAGACCAGCGGCGACTGCAGCCAGCCCAGCCGCCCGCTGCGCGCGCGGCGGTCGCCCAGGAAGGCCACCGCGAACAGCAGCGCCACGTACAGCAGCGCCGTGATCAGGACCAGGTTGGCCGACAGCATGTCGCCCTCGCGCTTCAGCGCGTCGACGCTTCGTCCGGCGGCGGCGCCGCTGCGGGCGGCCCGAGCCGCCAGGCCAGCAGCGCCGCGGCGATGATCAGCGCGAGCCAGACGCCGAACAGGTAGGCCACGATCAGCGGCACGCCCAGCCAGGTGTGCGTGCCGGCGAACAGCGTGATCACCGGCGGCATCAGCAGGAACACGCCCAGCGCCGGCAGCAGCGACGCCGCGTCGCGCAAGCGCGGCGTCTCGGAGCCCGGGGTCTTCACCTGCCCCCTCGCGGCTTCAGCGCGCCGCGAGTTCGCGCACGCGCTCGACGACCTCTTGGTTGGAGAAAGGCTTGGTCATGAAGCCCTCGGCACCGATCTCCTCGACCATGCGGCGGTCCTGCGCCTGGCCCTTGGCGGTGAGCACGATCACCGGGATCGACTTCAGCACCGGGTCGGCCTTGGCCGCCTTCAGCACCTCGAAGCCATTCAGACGCGGCAGCATCAGGTCCAGGATCAGCAGGTCGGGCGCACTCGCGCGCAGCTCGCGCAGCGCGGCCTCGCCGTCGAGCACCGCGCACACCGCGTAGCCCTCGCGCTCGAGCACGAAGCTCAGCGATTCGACGATGTGGGGTTCGTCCTCTGCGATCAGCACGCGCGTGACCATGACCAGTTCCTTCGTGCAACAGGTGCGCCGTCCCTGTCCACCCCCAGTGTAGTCATGGCTCAGGGGCCGACTATCGGGTCTTCCGAGCGGTAGACGCAGTCGCGCCGCACGCACAGCCGGCAGTTCGGCCCGACCGGCACCGCCGGCGCCGACGAGCCGAGGTCCAGGCCGGCGCCGTAGACGGTCTGGTCGGCGTGCAGTGTGTCGCAGGCCAGCATGATCGACTGCAGCCGCCGCGGCAGCGCAAACGCCGGGCGGCTCTTCTCGACGGTGCGCGCGACGAACAGCAGGCGCTGGCCGTCGGGGAACTCGGCCAGCTGGCGCACGATGCTGCCGGGCACGTGCAGGGCCTGGTAGACGGCCCACATCGAGCACGCCGGCCCGTGCCGCGGCAGCGCCAGCCGCGGCAGCGGCAGGCGCTTGCTGGTGAAGCCGGCGGCGTCGACGCGCATCAACGCGAAGGGCAGGCCCGCCGCGCCCGGCCGGCGCAGCGTGACCAGCCGGTGGCAGACCTGCTCGAAGCTGGCGTCGAAGCGCTGCGCAAGCCGGTCGATGTCGTAGTGCAGCGCCCGCGCCGCGTCCAGGAAAGCCTCGTACGGCAGCAGCACTGCCGCCGCCAGATAGGACGACAGCGCGCGCCGCGCGCGGCGCCGCGCCGCGTCGCTGCTCAACTGGCCGGCCTGCGCCAGCAGGCCGTCGACCGGCTGCCCTTGCGTGCACAGCTCGGCGGCCAGCCGTGCGAGCTCGAAGCGGCGCGTCGCCGGCATGGCCTCCTCGGCCAGCACGAGGCGGCGTGACGCGGCGTCGAAGGCCGCCATGTGGCGCACGTCGCCGCCCGCCAGATCGGCCCCCGGCCGCAGCTGCAGCTCGATGCCGTGCGCACGGCGCAGGTACTCGGCCAGCGCCGCCTCGTCGCAGTCCGCGTGCAGCGCCGCGCCGGCGCGCACCTGCCCCGCCGCCTGCTCCAGCTCGGGGAAATGGTTGTCGCGATCGAAGAGCAAATCGTCGACTTCCTCGGCCGGCGTTGCCGAGCGCGTGCCGGCGGCGTCCTTGTCGAAGAAGCCGGCCAGCGCGCGCGCCACCTCGGCCAGGCGCGTGCTCTCCTGGTCGACGATGGCGACGAAGCGCGCACGCCGCGCGGTGTCCAGCCCCTCGCCGGCATGCAGGATCTGCGCCGACGAGCGGATCGCCGTCGCCTGCGTCAGCAGGTTGTGCACGGCTTCGCGCAGGAAGGGGTCCTGGTGCAGCCGGTCGGACAGCGCGTTCACCGCCTGGCCGCGATCGATCCAGGCGCGGTGCAGGCGCACCAGCGCACGCGCCCAGGCGCGGTGACGGCCGGCCAGCGCATGCGTGTGGTCCGGTGCCAGCTGCAGGTCGGCCAGCAGCGGCTCGCCGCACAGCTCGGCCAGGTCGGCGACGAGCCGGCGTTCGGCCGCGCCGTCGATCTCCGACAGCGCCAGCCCCAGCGCATCGGCGATGCGCTTGAGCAGCGCGCCGCCGATGCTGCGCTTGTCGCTCTCGATGAGGTTCAGGTACGAGGCCGAGATGCCGATCTGCGCCGCCAGCGCGGCCTGCGTGATGCCCCGCGCGCGCCGCCGCTCGCGCAGCGTCGCACCGATCAGCGAGGTGCGCATCGCCCGCGCCGATGCTGCGGTGCAAGGTCAAGAATCGACCACGGCGGCATCATTTGCCAGCGATCTTCACAAGATTCATCAATCAAGTCAATGAGTTGTTGCATCGTTGACAGGACCGATCGATGATCTTCGCGTCGGGTGGGGGTGCCTGTGTTCGGCCCTCCCCCGGGTCCCTCACTCCAGGAGCGAAGACATGTCGCAGTCCAGAAATACGAACCGGAAGGCGCCCGGCCTGTCGCGCCGGCGCATGCTGCAGGCGGCGGGTGTCGGCGGCATCACGATGATCCCCGGCCTCGGCCACATGGGTTGGGTGCACGCCGAGGACAAGCCCGCGATCGGCACCTGGCCCGCGGGCTCGCAGGGCTCCACCATCTACATCGCCGCGGCGGTGCCGCTGACCGGCACCTATGCCGTGCAGGGCGCCGACGAGTTGAAGGGTTGGGAGCTGGCGGTCGAGCACATCAACACCAACCACGAGCTGATGAAGAAGCTCGCACCCAAGGTGAACAACGGCCTGCTCGGCAAGAAGGTCGACCTGCGCTCCGCCGACTCCGCCGCCAAGCCCAACCAGGCGCTGCAGGCGGCGCAGACCTTCATCAACCAGAACAAGGTCATCCTGATGACCGGCTCGACCTCGTCGGCCGTCGCGGTGGCGATGAACAAGTTCGCGCAGCGCGAGCACATCCTCTACATGGCCGGTATCTCGGGCTCCAACGACACCACCGGCAAGGACTGCGTGCGCTACGGCTTCCGCCAGGGCTTCTACGGCGAGATGGCGGCCAATGCCATCGGCCCGGTGATGCTCAAGCAGTTCGGCAAGAACCGCAAAGCGGCGTTCATGACGCCGGACTACACCTACGGCCACACGACCACCAAGTCGGTGCAGGACTACCTGACCAAGGAAGCCGGCTGGACGGTGGTGACCAACCAGGTGTCGCCGCTGGGCACGCAGGACTTCAGCCAGTACCTGACCAACATCGCCAACTCCGGCGCCGAGTTCCTGATCAACGTGAACTGGGGCCGCGACGCGGTGCTGTCCAGCCAGCAGGCCAAACAGTTCGGCCTGCTGCCCAAGATGACGCTGGTGCTGCCGTACCAGATCCCCTTCATCGCCCCCGAAGCCGGCGTGGACATCACCGCGGGCGTGCTCGCGGCAACCGACTTCTGGTGGACGCTGGAGGACCGCTATCCGCTGGCCAAGCTGTTCGTCGAGGCCTTCCAGAAGAAGTACGGCTACCGGCCCGAATGGGGCGCCGAGAACGCCTACGTGAGCTTCGCGCACTGGGCGCGCATGGTCACCGAGGCCGGCAGCTTCTACCCGCCGGACGTGATCAAGCAGTTCGAGAAGGGCGAAACCATCCCCTCGCTGCTGGGCGACGTGCACTACCGGCCGCAGGATCACCAGTGCGTGCGCCCGGTGGTGCTGGTGCGCGGCAAGGCCAAGAAGGACATGAAGAACGCCGAGGACTACTGGGAAGTCATCGAGATCGTGCCCGGCGAGAAGGTGATCCAGAAGCCCGATGAGTTCGGCTGCAAGCTGGGCGACTACACCTGAGCCGCCGCCGACCGCAGCGCCACCCGACCCGGACGACACCAGCGTGCTCAACTGGAGCAACTTCATCTCGCAGTGCTTCAACGGCCTGGTGCTGGGCGCGCTGCTGGCGCTGATTTCGTCGGGGCTGACGATCATCTACGGCACGCTCGGCGTGCTGAACCTCGCGCACGGCGCGATGTTCATGCTCGGCGGCTATGCGGGCTGGGTGGCGTACACGCACACCGACTCGTTCCTCGCGGCCATCGTCGCCGGCACGCTGTTCGTCATGCTCGTCGGCGTGGTCGTCGAGCGGCTGATCATCCGCCACTTCTACGACCGGCCGCCCGAGGACCAGCTGCTCGTCACCTTCGGCCTGGGCATCGTCTTCGTCGAAGCGGTGCGCTTCTTCTTCGGCAGCCTGTCCAAGACCGTGCCGCCGCCGCCCGGGCTGACGGGCATCACGCCGCTGGGCTTCATGGTCTATCCGACCTACCGGCTGGCGCTGCTGGGCATCGTGGCGGTGGCGCTGCTGGCGCTGTACCTCGTGCTCTACCGCACGCGCCTGGGCATGGTCGTGCGCGCCGGCATCGAGGACGCGGTGATGGTCGATTCACTGGGCATCAACGTGCAGCGGGTCTTCATGCTGGTGTTCGGCATCGGCGCGATGGCCGCGGGCTTCGCCGGCATCGTCAACGCCCCGGTGGTGGCCATCGCGCCCGACGTCGGCGAGTCGATCCTGGTGCAGACCTTCGTCGTCGTCGTCATCGGCGGCGTCGGCTCCTTCCCCGGCGCGGTGCTGGGCGGCCTGATCGCCGGCCAGATCATCAGCCTGACCTCGATCATCGACCCGGCCTATTCCTACGTGATGCTGTTCGTCGCCATGACCTTGGTGCTGGTGCTGCGCCCCTACGGGCTGCTCGGCACGGCCGGCCGCGAATAGCGCGTACCCGATCCCGGCTGCACACCGTCCGCGATGCCGACCCGACAACGTGCCTTCATCGTCGAGATCCTGACGCTGCTCGCGCTGGTCGCGGCCCCCTTCGTGCTGCCGCACCTGGGCTTCTCGCCGACGACGATCAACCGCATCCTGATCTGGGGCCTGGTGGGCATCGGCTTCGACCTGCTGTTCGGCTTCACCGGGCTGCTCTCCTTCGGCCAGGCCGCGTTCTTCGGCACCGGCGGCATGTTCGCGGCCTACCTGCTGACCGAGACCTCCTTCGACAACACCATCCTGGCGACGCTGGCCGGCACGGCCGTCGCCGGCGTCGTGGGCTATCTGATCGGCCTGCTGGCGCTGCGGCGTACCGGCATCTACTTCGCGATGATCACCGTGGCCATCGCCGAGGTGTTCTTCTTCCTCGAGTTCAACCCGCTGTCGGCCTACACCGGCGGCGAGAACGGGCTGCCCGGCGTGCCGCCGCCGAACCTGAAGCTCGGCTTCACGACCCTCACGTTCGACAGCAACCTGCAGATGTACGGCTTCTTCGCCTTCTGGTACTTCGTCGGCATGGTGCTCGCGCTGCGCATCGTGCGCTCGCCGGTGGGGCTGCTGCTGCGCGCCATCCGCGACAACCCGCTGCGCGCCCAGGCGCTGGGCCACGACATCCGTCGCTACAAGCTCACCGTCTTTGTCGTCGCGGCGATGTACGCGGGCTTCGGCGGCAGCCTGCTCGGCATGCTGCAGGGCTTCATGCCGCCGGATGCCTTCATGTTCCACACCTCGGGCGAGATCGTCATGCAGACCGCCATCGGCGGTGCGGGCTGGCTGTTCGGGCCGCTGCTGGGCGCGACGGTGTGGCTGTTCCTGAGCGACTTCTTCCAGACCACGCTGAACCTCGGCGCCACCTGGAAGCTGGTGCTGGGCATCGTCTTCGTGCTGCTGGTCATCTTCCTGCGGCACGGGCTGGTGGGCGCGATCGTCGGCCTGTACCGCCTGCTGCGGCCGCACGCGCCGTCGGCGGCCGCGCAAACCGGCGGCGCCACTGCAGACGCCGCGATGCCGCCGGCCGAGCCAGCGGCGGCGGCCGCGGAGTCACGGCACAAGGCCACGCGCAGCACCACCGGCCCGATCCTGCGCGTCGAAGGCCTGAGCAAGCGCTACGGCGGCCTGCTGGCCAACGACGGCATCGACTTCAGCGTCGAGCACGGCGAGATCCGCGGCATCATCGGGCCCAACGGCGCCGGCAAGAGCACCTTCTTCAAGATGCTCACCTGCGAGGTGCAGCCCAGCGCCGGCAAGATCGTCTTCGACGGCCGCGACATCACCGGCATGCAGGTCGCCGACGCCTGCCAGCTGGGCCTGACCAAGAGCTACCAGATCAACCAGCTCTTCGACCGGCTCACGGTGCGGCAGAACCTGGCCATCGCGGCGCTGGGCGAGCTGCGCGGCAAGTTCCGGCTCGACCTGCTGAAGTCGCTGCCGAAGGTGCGCGGACTCGATGCGCAGGTCGAGAGCACCGCGGCGCTGGTGCACTTGAGCAGCCGGCTGGACACGCCGGTGGCCGAGCTGGCCTACGGCGAAAAGCGCCGGCTGGAGATCGGCCTGGCGCTGGCCACCTCGCCGAGCCTGCTGCTGCTGGACGAGCCGCTGGCCGGCATGAGCCCGCAGGAACGGGTGGAGACGGTGGCGCTGCTCAAGTCCATCGCCGCCGGCCGCACGATGATCGTCATCGACCACGACATGGACGCGCTGTTCGAACTCGTCGGCAAGGTCACCGTGCTGCAGGAAGGCCGCCTCTTGGTCGAAGGCACGCCGGACGAGATCCGCGGCAACGCCGACGTGCAGGAGGCCTACCTGGGCGGCATCCACGACGAGGTGGCCCCCGAGGCGCAGCCATGAGCCTGCTCGAAGTCACCGACCTCAACAGCTACTACGGCGACAGCCACATCCTGTTCGACGTGTCGCTGCGCGTCGACAAGCACGAGGTGGTGGCGCTGCTCGGCCGCAACGGCGCCGGCAAGTCGACGACGCTGAAGAGCCTGATGGGCGTGGTGCGGCCGCGCACCGGCAGCGTGCGCTTCGACGGCAAGGAACTGGCGGGCCGCAAGCCGCACGCCATCGCCCGCGAGGGCATGCAGCTGGTGCACGAGGACCGGCGCATCTTCGGCAGCCTGAATGTCGAGGAGAACCTGCTGCTCGCCGGGCTGACGGCGTCGAGCCGCTGGCCGCTGGAGCGCATCTACGCGATGTTCCCGCGCCTGAAGGAGCGGCGCACCAGCCGCGGCACCGACCTGTCGGGCGGCGAGCAGCAGATGCTGGCGATCGCGCGCGCGCTGGTGCGCGAGCCGAAGATCATCCTGCTGGACGAACCCTTCGAAGGCCTGGCGCCGGTGATCGTGCGCGACCTGGTGCACGCCTGCCGCGACCTCGCGCGTGCCGGCCAGACCATCGTGCTGGTCGAGCAGAACCTGGCGGCCACGCTGGCGCTGGCCACGCGCGTCTACATCATCAACAACGGCCACATCGTGCACGAGGGGCCGGCCGCCGCGCTGAAGGCGCAGCCCGAGATCCTGCACCGCTACCTGGGGGTGTGACACCCGCACTGGCCCCACTACCATGGCCGCATGAGCACGATCTTCCAGAAGCTGCTGTCGGGCGAGCTGCCCTGCGCCAAGGTCTACGAGGACGATCTGGTCTTCGCCTTCATGGACGCCGGCCAGGTCAACGACGGCCACGTCATCGTCGCCACCAAGGCGCCGCGCGAGACGCTGCTGGACTGCAGCGACGACGAAGCCGCGGCGCTGATGCGTGCGGCGCGGCGCATGGCGCTGGCGGTGCAGGCGGCCTTTGCGCCTGACGGCATCACCGTGCTGCAGGCCAACAAGCCCGCCGGCTGGCAGACCGTGCCGCACCTGCACCTGCATGTGCTGCCGCGCCATGCCGGCGACGGCGTCGGCTTGGTCTGGCCGCGCAAGGAACCGGGCATCGACCGGCTGCGCGAGCTGGGGGCGCGCCTGCAGGCCCACCTAGACGCCCGCTGACGGGACGGCCGGCGGGGGTGCCGGCGCGTGAGAATGGGGGTCGGCGTTGAGCCCGACGCTCTTCAACCCCGGAGTCACCCGATGTTCGCCAGGAGCTTCACCCGCGCCGTCGTGCGCACCCGCCAGGCCGCGGTGCGGCCAGGCGACGCGCCTGTCACCGGCGCGGCACGCCCAGGCAGGTCGGGGACGCGCGCTTGCACTGAGGCCGCGGCATGACGGAACCCACCCAGCTGGCCGCATCCCGCCCGCTCCTGCGATGGCTCAACAGCCAAGCCGCGCTGATGCTGGTGGTCACCACGTTGCTGTGGGGCTGCAACGCCGTGGCCGCGCGCCTGGCGGTGGGCCAGGTCTCGCCGATGATGCTGACCACCGCGCGCTGGAGCGTCGCCTGCATCGCGCTGTGGTTCGTGGCACGCGGCGCGGTGGCCGCGCACGGCGCCACGCTGCGCCGGCACTGGCGCTACCTGACGGTGATGGGCGTGAGCGGCTTCACCGCCTTCAACGCGCTGTTCTACGCCGCCGCGCACCACACCACCGCCGCCAACATCGCCATCATCCAGGGCGTGATTCCGGTGCTGGTGCTGCTGGGCGGCGCGTTGCTGCATCTGCGCGTGACCGGCCGGCAGCTGGCGGGCGTGGCGGTGACGCTGGCCGGCATCGCGGTGGTGGCCTCGCACGGGCAATGGCGCGCGCTGGCGGCGCTGGACTTCAACATCGGCGACGTGTGGATGGTGCTGGCCTCGCTGCTCTACGCCGGCTACACGCTGGGGCTGCGCCGGCGCCCCGCCGTGCCGCCGCTGGTCTTCTTCGCGGCGGTGGCGGGGGTGGCGGCGCTGAGCTCGCTGCCGCTGCTGGCGGCCGAGGTGGCGGCCGGCCGCTTCTTCATGCCCACGCCGCTGGGCTGGGCGCTGGTGCTGTTTGTCGGGCTGCTGCCGTCGTTCCTGGCGCAGGTGCTGTTCATCCGCGCCGTGGAGCTGATCGGGCCGGCGCGGGCCGGCGTCTTCTTGAACCTGACGCCGGTGTTCGGCCCGCTGCTGGCGGTGCCGCTGCTGGGCGAACCGCTGGCGCCGTACCACGTGCTGGCGCTGGTGCTGGTGCTGGGCGGCATCTGGATCGCCGAACACGCCCGCGCGCGCTAGTGGCGCCCTGCCCCACGTCGGCGGCGCTCAGGCTCCAGGCCGCGGCGCCGGCCTGGCGTCGCGCGCGGTCGACCGCCGGGGCTACTTGGTGCCGAAGATCTTGTCGCCGGCGTCGCCCAGGCCGGGGATGATGTAGCCGACCTCGTTGAGGTGGCTGTCGATGGCCGCGGTCCAGCAGCGCACGTCGGGATGCGCCTTGTCCAGCGCGGCGATGCCTTCGGGCGCGGCCACCAGCACCAGCGCGCGGATGTCCTTGCAGCCGCGGCGCTTGAGCAGGTCGACGGTGGCGATCATCGAGCCGGCCGTGGCCAGCATGGGGTCGATGATCAGCGCGGTGCGCTCCTCCAGGTGGCCGACGAAGCGCTCGAAGTACTGCTCGGGCTGCAGGGTCTCGTGGTTGCGGCTGACGCCCACCACGCTGACCTTGGCGTTGGGAATCATGTCCAGCACGCCGTCCAGCATGCCCAGCCCGGCGCGCAGGATCGGCACCACCGTCACCTTGCGTCCGGCGATCTGCTCGATCTGCACCGGGCCGCTCCAGCATTCGATGGTGGTCTGCTCCAGCGGAAAGTCGGCCGTGGCCTCGTAGGCCAGCAGGCGCGCGATCTCGTTGGTCAGCTCGCGGAACTTCTTGGTCGAGATCTCGTGCTCGCGCAGCAGACCGATCTTGTGGCGAACCAGCGGATGGCGGATGGCGGTGACGGACATGGGTGGGCTCGGGCAGCGGGTTCGCGCCAGTGTAGCCAGCCGCGGGCTACTTGAAGTCGGCGTGCTCCAGCAGCCAGGACACCACGAAGCCGGCCAGCAGCCCCCAGAAGGCCGCGCCGATGTTCCACAGCCCCAGGTCGGCCACCGTCACCAGAAAGGCGACCAGCGCGCCGAGCGTGAAGCGGTCCTTGAACGAGGTGACGAAGGCGGCCTGCAGCACGCGCAGCATGGCCAGGCCGGCCAGCGCCATGATGAAGGCCTTGGGCGCATGCAGCATCAGCCGCGTGCAGGCCGGGGCCAGCAGGCCGAAGCCCAGCGCCAGCAGCCCGGTGACGATGCCGGCGCTGTAGTGGCGCGACTTCTCGCCCGACGAACTGATGATCGCGTTGGTCGGCCCGGTGAGGCAGCTGCTGACCGCGCCGACCGCCGCGCTGGCCAGCGCGCCGGCGCCGCAGGCCACGGTGATGGCGTTGACCGGCGGCTCGTGCCCGACGGCGCGCAGCACCGCGATGCCCTGCCCGTTCTGCACCACCAGCACGGTGATGGCCAGCGGAATGACCAGCTCGACCATCGCCGCCCACGACCAGGCCGGCGCCTGCCACAGCG
This sequence comes from Rubrivivax sp., assembly GCA_019635285.1. Lineage (GTDB taxonomy): Bacteria > Pseudomonadota > Gammaproteobacteria > Burkholderiales > Burkholderiaceae_C > Rubrivivax. Next base: position 49,568 of record JAHBZS010000033.1, read on the forward strand.
GCCGTGCCAGCTCGATGGCGCCCAGCGTGGCCGTGTCGAAGCGGCCGAGCAGCGCAATGGCCAGCGCACCGGCCAGCAGCGCACCGATCAGCGGCGGCAGCCGCCGCCCGGCCGCAGGCCACAGGCTCAGGCCCAGCCAGGCCACGACCATCGCGCCGGCGATGCCCGGGTCCTGCTGCAAGGCGCGCACCAGGTCCAGCCCGAAGCGCAGAAACACGCCGGCCACCATGCCCATGACGATGGGCATGGGCACCGCCTGCATCGCCCGCCGCACCCAGCCCGACAGGCCCAGCAGCAGGATCAGCAGCCCGGTGGCCACATAGGCGCCCACCACCTCGGCAAAGCTCAGATGCGCCAGCGCCGGGCCGACGAGCACCGTGCCGGGGATCGTCCAGAAGAAGGCCAGCGGCTGGCGGTACAGCCAGCAGAACAGGATGGTCAGCAGCCCGTTGACGAAGAACGCGCCGAACAGCCACGAGGCCAGCTGCGCCTCGCTCAAGCCCCCGCGCGAGCCCACCGACAGGATGATGGCCACCGGCGCGGTGGCCGCGAACAGCCAGCCGATGAAGCCGTTGGCCACGTAGCCGGGGCCGAGGTCGGCGAGCAGCTGGCGCAGCGACGGGGGGGCGGTGGTGGGGCGTTCGAGGCTGGAAGCCATGCGGGCGATGCTAGCGTGGCCTTGCTGGCACGCGGCGCAAGCGCCCGTGCCCACAGCCGACCATCGGCGTGCGATGCCCAATTCGCGCTACCGGACCCGACGCCGTCCTCCGACGCTTGAGACAGCGGTCGTTGGCAAGAGCGCGGGCCGATCAGAGAGCGGCGTCTGCTCTGGCCAAATGCTGGAGCTCCGGTGCGAGATGCCGCCGCTGGGCGGCGAATCTGGCGATCAGCGGGATAGTCGCGTGCTCTGCCCAGGATCGGGCTACTGCCAGCGGGCGCGGTTGTTCAGGGCGTAGGCTACTTTGCGAGCCGAACTGCCGGCTTTCTTGACATGCTGCATTGCGGCGACCGCGGTGGGTGAACGTAAGTGCCTGACCAACCTCGTATTCGTTGACGACGGCGCGATTCTTGCGGACCGAGGGAGGGCGCCGGGAATCTGCTTTGCCTCCGCCCATGAGGAGTTAGATGCTCCGCGAGCCCATCCACTCCCGGGAGTTGTTCGATGCAGCGATCCAGTCTTTCAATGCCTCTACTCCGTGGCACCGTAAAGGCCCTGTGCGTAGCGAGTCTGCTCTCGGCGACTGCCGCTTCGCAGGCGACTCTGATCGGTCTGTCCTCCGGAAGGTCGGGCCTCTATGACATCAATTCGACAACGGGCGCGGCAACTTTGATCACGCCGGTGGCTAGTCTGGGGGGCAGCTTCGTCGGCTTGGAGTACCTCGGCGGCAAGTTGTACGCGACCAACCTTTGCGATGCCAAGTGCTACACCTTCGGTACGATCGACATGACAACAGGCGCCTACACAGCCCTCAACAAGCAAGAAGGATCGGCGAATTGGTCCGGCTTGGCAGGCAATGAGGCTCTGCAGCTGCTCTACACGATCGACGGCAGTGACGGATCCAAGTTGAAGTCGATTACGACGGCGGGCCTGATTTCGACGATCGGTGCGACCGCGCCGTCGATTGGTGGCGGGGGCATGGCGTATGACGATGCGAATGGCATTCTCTATGCCACAGGTGACGGCAGCCTGTGGATGGTAAATACTTCCACCGCCGCCGCAACGCTGATCGGCGCGCTCGGAATCAACGCCGCGAATATCGGCCTAGCCTATGACGAGGACTCGAGGACCTTGTTCGCAAACTCAGCTGACGGTCTCTTCACCGTGAATACATCTACCGGTGCGGCCACATTCGTCGGGAACAATGGAACGCTGGGCGCTGGAGCTAAGTTCATCGACGGCTTGGCCTGGGCTCCTGTCCCCGAACCCGGCACGCTCGCGTTACTCGGTCTCGGACTCGCCGGCCTTGCCGCTTCGCCTCGGCGCAAGCAGTAATCGGCAACGCTTGCCCACAAGCCCGCCAATGTGGCGGGCTTTCTATCTGGTCTTGCTGATTGCGTGTCCCCGGTAGAGGCATGCTTGGTACTCCCAAGCCAGTGGCCGCTCTTGCGCAGATTCCAGTTCCGGTCGTCGGCCGCGACTCCGATCAGCCCTCATCCAACACCCGCGGCAACACCTCCGCCGCCGTCCCCCGCAGCAGCCAATGCGCCTCGCCGTCGATCTCGCTGGCCTGCGGGTTGACGATCACCACCTTCGCGCCCGCACGCCGCGCCACGCGGGCCAGCCCGGCCGCGGGCCACACCGCACCCGAGGTGCCGACCACCAGCAGCACGTCGCAGTCGCGTGCCGCGCGTTCGGCGGCGTCGATGGCGTCTTCGGGCAGCATCTCGCCGAACCACACCACACCGGGGCGCAGCAGGTTGCCGCAGTCGGCGCAGGCTGGGGGCTCGCCGGGCTGGGCGTGCGTGATGGCGCAGCCCAGGCCGCGCGGACAGGCTTCCAGCCAGCGGTCGGCCAGGATGTCGCCGTGCAGGCGAACCGTCTGCGGCCAGCCGGCGCGCTGGTGCAGATCGTCGACGTTCTGCGTGACGATCGTCAGCACGCCGGGCCGGCGGCGGCCGTAGTCGGCCAGCGCCACATGGCCTGCGTTGGGCTGGGCGTCGCGCACGCCCTGCTTGCGCTCGGCATACCAGGCCCAGACGCGCGCCGGGTCGGCGCGGAAGCCTTCTTCGCTGGCCAGCTGGGCCGGGTCGAAGCGGCTCCACAGGCCGCTCATCGCGTCGCGGAAGGTGGGGATGCCGCTCTCGGCGCTCATGCCCGCGCCGGTGAGCACGCAGACCCGGCGCGCCTGCGCCAGCTGCGCGCGCACGGCTTCGACGTCAGTCACCGTCGTCGCCGGCCTGGCGCTGCCGCTGCACCTCGTACAGGCACACGCCGGCGGCCACCGACACGTTCAGGCTTTCCACCGCGCCGAGCATCGGGATGCGCACCAGCACATCGCAGGTCTTGCGCGTCAGCTGGCGCATGCCCTTCCCTTCGGCGCCCAGCACCAGCGCCAGCGGGCCGCGCAGGTTGGCTTCGTACAGCGTGATCGGCGCGTCGTCGCTGGTGCCGACGATGCGGATGTCGCGCTCCTTCAACTCGTTCAGGCTGCGCGCCAGGTTGGTGACCATCAGGTAGGGCACGGTCTCGGCGGCGCCGCTGGCCACCTTGGCGACGGTGGCGTTCAGCCCCACCGCATGGTCCTTGGGTGCGATCACCGCGTGCACGCCGGCGCCGTCGGCCACGCGCAGGCAGGCGCCCAGGTTGTGCGGGTCGGTCACGCCGTCCAGCGCCAGCAGCAGCGGCGGGCCTTGCACCGCATCCAGCAGGTCGTCCAGCGAATGCGTCTGCGGCAGCGGCGTCACGCGCGCCACCACGCCCTGGTGGCGCGGCGTGCCGGCCAGCTGCGTCAGCCGGGCATCGTCGCTTTCCACCACGCGCACGCCGGCGGCCTGGGCGCGTTCGAGCAGCTGGCGCATGCGCTGGTCGCGGCGCGTCACGTCGAACTGCACCTCGGTGACCGACCCGGCAGCGGTTTTCAGGCGCACGCCGACCGCGTGGAAACCGAACAGGGTGTGGCGCGTGCTCATGCATCCATTGTGACCTTGCTCCGCCACGCTCATGTGCACCGGGGGCCGCCGCCTCCGCCCGCGTAGGGCGCCGACTTGGTTGCGACTCGCGCCACGAGATTGTTGGGCCTCGGCTCGAGCGAGGGGTTAGCGAGGCGTCACTTGCCGATGAAGCATCCGTTCTCTCGGCATGCCTTTGGACCACTCCAGAACATGGCATTCCACTCGAGAGGGTTCATCGGTCGGTCTCTGTTGTAGAAAACCGCTCCACCGTTCGCCAGTTGCCAACCATGCAGCCGAACGCCGGCAGTTGGTAGCCCTTGAGATGCCGTCGGCTTGCCATAGAGGAACTCAAGAGCCTTGTAGCCAGTGCCATGAGCCCACCATGGGATGTTCACCGACGCGCGAGTGAGCTTTACGGAGGCGAAGAAGAATGCGATGAACATTGCCGGTACATGGTTGTATGACTCCACATCCATGAAGCAGGCTCGGTCATCGAGATGGCGATCAAAGCTTCTGTCGCAGCTGAGCCTTACGGTCGGGAAGTGCTGCCTGAGGTCGCGTTCAGTCCAACTCTCGGACAGTTCGTCGAACCGGAACTCGACTGCTGGTCGCTTCTCGGTGAGGTAGAGCCTGTACTCGTCAATGTTCTCGCGATAGATGAAGAGCGGAGCCGCGATGATCAAGACGCCGGCAAGGATCAATCCGACACGACGTGCGGACGGGAGTGCAGCCTTCGGCTGCTCGCCGGGGGAAAGTTGCATCTGTGACGCCTAAAACGAGATTGGGCCTTAACTCGCTTTTTTTGAAGCGGCGAGCAACGCCAGGTCGAGCTTGAGTGAATGGGCGTTTGGAGGCGAACAGCATGGAATTTGGTCTGAGCAGCAGAAGTGCGAGTCAGGCCGGCAGCCACTCACTTGCCGGAACGCCCAAAGTTCTCTTGCGCGTTAACGTTCGACGTAAGGGGCGGCCCGCCTGCGGGACGTCCCCTTGACGGAGGGGTTAGAGGTCACGTGTAGCGACCAGCCAAACACAGGTTTGCTCCTGCTGCGCGCTCAATTGCAGGCAACAACTCTCTGCGGATGTGTCGCTCGAACTCTGGGGTTTGCCACTGTCGATCAATGGCCAGAAGCCCCGTCACTTCGGTCAACAGCTCTCGAGCTTCGCTCCCGCTAAAGATGAAGTATTTGTCGTCGGGGGTTGGCGCGTCATTCGTTCCATTTCGCCTGCCCGTAGCGAGCCAAGGTGACAGGTTGACTGGTTGGCCTAAGGACACTTTGCTGCCGAAGCCCAAGAAGCCACCCGTGCGGGCGGGCTGGCTTCGCGATAGCAACTCGCTTACCGCCTTTGGCGAGAGACCATCCTTGTGCTCGATGGTGAAGTGCAGGACTGACTCCAGCCCTTCTCGACAGAAGAAGCCAACAACCATGGAGTCAAGAAGCGCGGCGCTCGCCGTGGTGAGGCCGCGGTAGGAAATGCCATTGAGCGCGATGTGCTGTGCCATTGCTGCGACCTCCGGCTGTGCGCTCTTCCAGAGGGCATCCAGATACTGCTTAGGCTGTTCTTCCGGATCAGGGAAATCATCGTCTACCTGATCCCATGTGGCCGAGGCAGCGAAGTACTTCTTGGCGTCTGGCACTTGACCGGTGACTAGCGCTTCCCAACGCTGCGGATCAAACGAGAAGAACTGCCAAAACATGCCCATGATGACCTCTAA
>JAHBZS010000034.1 GCA_019635285.1 Rubrivivax sp.
CAGCAGCACGGCCAGGGCGCGCTGCAGGCCCGTGGCAGCGTGTCGATCCGCAACGCGCTTGGCGGCAACGAAGGTATCCACCAGGCTTCGCGGCAACACCATGTAGCCGAGTCGAAGTTGTGGCGACAGCGTCTTGGAGAACGTGCCGACGTGGATCACGCAGCCGCGCCGATCCAATGACAGCAGTGTCGCCTCCGGCCGCACCGAGTAGCGGTACTCGCTGTCGTAGTCGTCCTCGATGATCCACGCATGCCGTCGTGCGGCCCAGGCGAGTAACGCCCGGCGCCGAGCCATCGGCAGGAAGGATCCGAGCGGAAACTGATGCGTCGGGGTGACATACGCCAAGCGTGCCGGCCCGAGCATCGCGAGCGCATCGGTTCGCAGCCCGTGCTCGTCAACGTCAACGCCACGCAGCTTCGCGCCGCAGGCCTCGAAGGCGTGGTGCGCCATGCGGTAGCCGGGGTTCTCGACGACCACACCCTCTCCGGGATCGACCAGCAGCCGGGCGCACAGGTCCAGCGCCTGCTGCGACCCGTTGACGATCATGATCTGCTCGACGCTGCAGGACACACCCTTGGTCCTGCTCAGGTGTGTCTGCAGTGCTCGGCGCAATGCGAGATTGCCGCGAGGATCCTCGTACTCCAGCCGCTGGACGCGCTGCCGCTCGACTGCACGAAGTGCCTTGAGCCAGGTCTGGGTCGGGAAGTCGCCGCCAGCCAGGGGGCCGTAGACGAAGTCGATCTCCGCCGGCGCGGTCGGACCCGCATCGCGGATACCCATCGCCGCAATGCGCCGGCCGACGGCGGACAGCCTACCCGCCGATCGGCCGGCCTCGTCGCGCTCCTGGCGGGCGCCGCCAGCACGGCGCAAGGAGGCCACCGCGCCGTCGGCCACCCGGCTCATGGCGCCAGGACGGGTGTCGATGAAACCATCGGCGGCCAGTTGTTCGTAGACCAGCGTCACGGTGCCGCGCGACAAGCCCCGCTCAGCGGCCAGCGCGCGCGAGGACGGCAGCGGCGCACCGGCCGCATACGTGCCGTCCGCGATGCGCGCGCGGAACTCCTCGTACAGCGCACGGCTGAGTCCGCGCCGACGGTCGGGGTCTGTTGGCATGGTTGTCAACTGGTCCAGTGAGACTGTTGGAAACTGGATATTTTCCACATGCCGGCTACAAGGCACAGTGAGGGTCCGTCGGTCTCCGGTTGCCCATTCCCAATTGCCCCATGTACCTTCCCCAGCAGTTTGCCGAGTCCCGTGCCGAACAGCTTCATCGCATCGTGCGCGAGAACGCGCTCGGCATGCTCGTCCGGCCAACGGGCGCTGGTTTCGAAGCCGACCACCTGCCGTTCATGCTGGAGGCGGCGCCGGACGGCCCGGGGACACTGATCGCCCACGTCGCCCGCGCCAACCCGGTGTGGCGCGAGATTGGCAATGGCGACCCGGTGCTCGTCGTCTTCCGTGGCGTGCAGGGCTACATCTCGCCGAACTGGTATCCCGGCAAGCACGAGACGCATCGTCGCGTTCCAACCTGGAACTACGAGATCGTGCATGCCCACGGCACGATCCACGTGCACGACGATGACAAGTTCGTGCGCGGCGTCGTGGCCCGCCTGACCCGCCGGCACGAGGCGGACCAGCCGCGTCCCTGGAAGATGGGCGACGCGCCGGCGGATTACCTGGCCGAGCAACTGAGCCACATCGTCGGCATCGAGGTCCGCCTGACCAGGCTGGAGGGCAAGCACAATCTCAACCAGCACCACGCGACGCCCGACCGTGAAGGCGCCATCCACGGTCTGGAGTCAGTCGGCAACGCCGGGCTGGCGCAAGCCATGCGGGACACTGCGAAACCAACCCTCTGAAGGCCGATGAACCGCCGCGGCACACGCCGCGCAGGAGACGAACGGGTGTACAGCGCGACCTTCACCTTCGCCAAGGGCGAGTACGACGACGAGTTCCATAGCCGCGACCAGGCGATCGCCGAGATCGCGAAGGCGATCCCCGGCTACCTGGGCGAGGAGGCCTGGGAGAACTCCGCGAGCGGGCTGATCTCGACCGTCTACTACTGGCAGACGCTGGAGGCGCTGCAGCAGCTCGTCGAGCACCCGCTGCACCGCGCCGCCAAAGACTTGCAAGGGCGCTGGATCCGGGGCTATCACATCACCATTGCGCAGGTGCTGCGCAGCTATGGCGATGGCGGCATCGCCCATCCGCTCGGTGCCATGCTACCTGGGCATGAGTGACGAGCATGAAGGAGACGCACCCATGCCGTGGCTGTTGCTGATCATCGCGGGGCTGCTCGAAGTGGGCTGGGCCATCGGCCTGAAGTACACCGAGGGCTTCACGCGGCTGTGGCCGACCGTCGGCACGCTGGCGGCGATGGTCATCAGCCTGGGCCTGCTCGGCGTGGCGATGAAGACGCTGCCGGTGGGCACGTCTTACGCGGTGTGGGTGGGCGTGGGCGCGGTGGGCACGGCGATCCTCGGCATCGTGCTGCTGGGCGAGCCGGCCAGCGCCGGCCGGCTGATCAGCCTGGGGCTGATCGTCGCCGGCATCGTCGGGCTGAAGCTGGCGTCGCCGCTGTGAGCCTCAAAGGCTGAGAGTCACTAGACCTGCAGCCAGCCGCGAAAGCCCCGCGCCGCGTAGTAGGACTGCGCGCCGTTGTGATAGACGAACACCTGGCCATAGCGCCGGTCACAGAACAGCGCGCCGCCCAGCGCACGCACGGCCGGCGGCGTGCGGATCCAGCTCGACGTCTTCAGGTCGAACTCGCCCAGGCGCTGCAGGTCGCGGTACTGCGCTTCGGTGAGCAGCTGGATGCCCATGGCCGCGGCCGCCTCGACGGCGCTGCCCTGCGGCCGGTGCTCCTTGCGCGCGTCCAGCGCGTCCTGGTCGTAGCACAGGCTCCTGCGGCCCGCGGGGCTCTCGGCGGCGCAGTCGCAGAACGTCAGCGCGCCGCTGGCCGGGTCCTGCCCGATGACATCCGGCTCGCCGCCGGTGTCTTCCATCCGACGCAGCGACTGCAGCGCCGCGGCGTGGCCCTGCAGGCGCGCCTGCACCGCGGCCCAGGCGATGCCTGCATGGCGCGCGGCATGCTGGTCGAAGCGGCGCTTCAAGATCTGCAGCAGGTCGTCGTGTGTCTTCATGGCGGCGTGATGTGGTGTGGGCTCAGGCCGGCCTGGCGATGAAGCCGGTCTTGCCCTGGCGGCTGAAGCCGCAGCCTTCGTAGAACCTGAGGGTGGCGTCGTCCTTGCGTCCCGTCAGCAGCATGACCTTGTAGGCCTCGCGGGCCCAGGCGAAGGCCAGGGCTTCCTGCAGCAGCCGGCGGCCCCAGCCGCGGCCCCGATGGTCCGCATGGGTGACGACATTCTCGATGACCCCATAGGGCCGACACGCGCGCGTGAGGTTGGGGATGAGCGTGATGTTGCAGCTGGACACCAGCCGGCCCATCTCGAAGCCGCCGAAGTAGCGGCACTTCGGGTTGCCGATCGCTTCCGTCCACACCGCCTCGACCTGCGCCCGCGGCGGCAGCGGCAGGTCGGTGTCGTGCAGGTGCGCGTACAGCGCAAGCAGGTCGTCAAGCTCGTGGGCGCGCAGCGGTCGGACGGTCACTGAAGGCTCCTTCTTCGGGCAGCGTGCACACTGGGGCGGGCTCGCCGATGGCGCCCAGAAACGCGGCCAGGTCGGCGCGCGCGCCGGTCGTGTAGAACGCCGCCGTGCCCGCGCCCGGCGCCGAGACCGGCGGCGCGTCGGCCAGCACCGCGGCCAGTTGCCTGGCGATGGCCGCGGAGGGCTCGACGAGGGTCACCGACGGGCCGGCCAGGGCGGCAATCTCTTGCCTCAGAAAGGCGTAGTGCGTGCAGCCCAGCACCACGGTGTCCGCGCCCTGGGCCAGCCCCGGCGACACGTAGTCGTGCAGCAGCCGCCGCGTGGCCGGGCTGCAGAACGCGCCGCGCTCCACCTGGTCGGCCAGACCCGGGCACGGCTGCAGCAGGATGCGCACGCCGGCGCCGTGCTCGCGGCACAGCCGCGCCACCGACGGGCTGCGGATCGTGGCGGTGGTGGCCAGCACCAGCACCACCCGGGTCCGGGTGGCGTGCATCGCCGGTTTGATGGCCGGCTCCATGGCCACGATGGGCAGCGCATGCGTGCGGCGCAGGTCGGCCGCGGCCTGCACGCTGGCGGTGTTGCAGGCGATGACCATGGCCTTCGCCTGCTGCCGCGCCAGGAAGGCGGCCACCGCCTCGGCCCGCCCGCGCACGAAGGCCGTCGTGCGATCGCCGTAGGGCGCGTGGCCGCTGTCGGCGACGTAGAGGAAGCGCTCCGACGGCAGCCGCGCCCGCAGCGCCCGCAGCACCGACAGGCCGCCGACGCCGGAGTCGAAGACGCCGATGGGCCTGGGCGCGCCGAGCTGAGGGCGCGTAGAAGGGAATGCCATGTCGACTGCCGGTCCGGGGTGTCGATCGGGGTGTCGATCGGGGTGTCGATCGGGGTGTCGATGATAGGCAGCGCGGCCGGCGCGGCGCCGGCGTGCGGCCCGCGATGCCGCGGCCGATGCCGCGGCCCATCAAGCACCTATGCACCCCCTGGGGCCGCGGGCTCTCGCCTGCGCTACCCTTGCCGTCATGAGCACGACCTCCGACACCTCCCCCGGCCCGATCACCGCGATCGCCTGGACGCCCACCCCCGGCGCCGCGGTGCGCCAGGCCGCCACCGTGGTGGTGCTGAAGCGCGACGCCGCTGGCATGCAGGTGCTGCTGATGCGCCGCGCGCCGCGCGCCGGTGACATCCACAGCGGTGCCTGCGTCTTCCCCGGCGGGCTGCTCGATGCCGCCGACGCCGCAGGCAGCGCGCTGTGCAGCGGCCTGGACGACGCGCAGGCCAGCGCACGCCTGGGCCTGCCTGCGGGCGGGCTGGCCTACTGGTTCGCGGCGCTGCGCGAATGCTTCGAAGAGGCCGGGCTGCTGTATGCCGACGGCCAGGACCGCGCGCACCTGAGCGCCGAGCAGCTGGCGCAGATCGCCACGCAGCGCGATGCGCTGAACCGGCGCGAGCTGAGCATGGCGGCGATCTGTCAGCGCTTCGGCATCCGCCTGGCCGCCGACCGCATCGCCTACCTGGACCACTGGCTGACGCCGCCGGGCGTGCCCAAGCGCTACGACACGCGCTTCTTCGTCACCGAGGCGCCCGAGCTGCAGGTGGCCAGCCAGGACGACCACGAGACCGACGCGCAGCTGTGGCTGACGCCGGCCGAAGGCCTGGCGCGCCGCAAGGAGCTGAAGCTGGCGCCGCCGACCTACAAGATCCTGGAACTGCTGCAGCGCCTGGGCGACGTGGACGCGGTGCTGGCGCATGCGCGCGCGCTGCCGTCGGTGCCCTGCATCATGCCGCGCCTGGCCACCGGCTCGCAGGGCCTGCGCCCGGTGATGCCGGACGAGCCGCCCTATGCCGAGATCGGCCGCGTCGACCCCGACGGCCACGGCGATGCCAGCTACGACCTGGCGCCGGCCAGCCCGCTGCGGCTGTCGCCGCGGCTGATCCGCGTCACCGCCGACAACGGCAGCCTCATGACCGGCCCCGGCACCAACTGCTACCTGATCGGCGGCGGCGAGACCAACGAATGGGCCGCACTGGACCCCGGCCCGGCCAGCGACGCGCATGTGCAGGCCATCGTCGACGCGGCGCCGGGCCCCATCCGCTGGATCTTCGTCACGCACACGCACAAGGACCATTCGCCCGCCGCGCAGGCCCTGAAGGCGCGCACCGGCGCAGCGCTGCACGGCATGGCCGCGCTGCACGCCGAATGGCAGGACACCGCCTTCCAGCCCGACGTGCCGCTGTCCGGCGGCGAGGTCTTCCAGCTGCCCGGCAGCAGCACGCTGCGCGTCATCCACACCCCCGGCCATGCCGGCAACCATCTTTGCTACCTGCTCGATGAAGAACGGATGCTGTTCACCGGCGACCACGTGATGCAGGGCTCCACCGTGGTCATCAACCCGCCCGACGGCGACATGGGCGCGTACCTGCGCTCGCTGCGCGAGCTGATGGCGCTGGACCTGGACTGGCTGGCGCCGGGCCACGGCTTCCTGATGCCGCAGCCGCGGCGGGCCATGGAGCAGATCGTCGCGCACCGCCTGAAGCGCGAGGCCAAGGTGCTGCAGGCCTTCGGCAGCCGCGAGCCGGTTTCGATGGACCAGCTGCTGGCCACGGTCTACGACGACGTGCCGCCCAAGCTGCACGCGATGGCGCGGCGCTCGCTGACCGCCCACCTGCTGAAGCTGCGTGACGACGGCCGGCTGGTGCATCCCACGCCGGACCATTGGGCGCTGGCCTGAACCGATCGTTGCGGAGCCCATCGATGCCTTTCACTTTCCTCAAGCGCGCATGCATCGCCACCTTGGCCGTGCTGGCCACCGCCGCCCATGCCGCCGACGAGAAGCTGCTGGCCGCGGCACGCGCGGCGCAACCGGCGGTCATCGACTCGCTGCGCGACATGGTGCTGATCGAGTCCGGCTCGCAGGACGCCGCCGGCCTGAAGCGCATGGCCGACTATGTCGAGGGCCGGCTGCGCGCGCTGGGCGCGCGCACCGAGCGCCTGCCCGCCGACGCGGGGCCGGGCGAGATGGTCAAGGGCGTGTTCACCGGCAGCGGCAAGCGCGACTTCATGCTCATCGCCCACATGGACACGGTGTACGCCAAGGGCATCCTGGCCAGCGACCCCTTCCGCCAGGACGGCAACCGGCTCTACGGCCCCGGCATCGCCGATGACAAGGGCGGCATCGCCGTGATCCTGCACACGCTGGCCCTGCTGCGCGACGCCGGCTGGAAGGACTACGCCAGCCTGACGGTGCTGTTCAACCACGACGAGGAGGTCGGCTCGGCCGGCTCGGGCGAAACGCTGGCCAAGCTGGGCGAGGCGCAGGACGTGGTGCTGTCCTACGAACCCATCGCCGCCAAGGCCGTGGCCAAGGACGAGGGCGTGCTGCTGATGGCCGCCGGCACGGCCACGATGCGCATGGCCGTCAAGGGCCGCGCCGCGCACGCCGGGGCCGCGCCGGAGCAGGGCCGCAACGCGCTGATCGAGCTGTCGTACCAGCTGCTGCAGACGCAGGACATCGCCAAGGACATCGCCGGCGCGCAGCTCAACTGGACCACGGCCCAGGCCGGCGAGGTGCGCAACCAGATTCCCGAAAAGGCCGAGGCCGGCGCCGACGTGCGCCTGCTGGCGCCCGATGCGGCCGACAAGCTGCTGGCGGCGCTGCGCGCCAAGGTCGCCTCCAGCCGGCGCGTGCCCGACACCGAGACCACGGTGTCGATGGTCATCGGCCGGCCGCCGTACGTGGCCGGCGACAAGGGCCTGGCGCTGGCGCGCAAGGCGCAGGCGATCTATGCGGAACTGGACGGCCGCCCGCTGCTGCTGCACCCGCGTTCCGGCGGCGGCACCGATGCCGGCTTTGCCGGCCGCTCGGGCAAGCCCGCGGTGCTGGAAAGCCTGGGCCTGGCCGGCTGGGGCTACCACGCCAAGGACGAGTACATCGAGATCGACTCGATCGTGCCGCGGCTGTACCTGAGCGCGCGGCTGCTGGTCGAGCTGGCGCGCGAGTAGCTCAGCCGAACTCCGGCCCGGCCAGCACGAACAGGTGCTCGCTGCCGGCCAGCGCCGGCGCGTCGCCCCGCGCCATGCGCACGAAGGGCCGCTGCAGCCTGAAGCCATGTTCGCCAAGGTAAGCGGCCAGCGTGCGCCAGCGCTGCGGCAGATCCAGGAACACCGGGCCGTGCAGACCGGCCAGCGCCTGCTGCAGCAGCGTCGCCGCGGCCGCTTCGTCGGCCGCGACCAGCGGGCCGACCTGCGCCGCCCGCCGGCCGGCACGGGCGATGACGAAGCCCTGCCCGTCGGCGCTGATCCAGGCCTGCGTGCCGGGTCGCTGCAGGAAGGAGTGCAGCAGCACGCGCCGGCCGACGCGGCTGGCCCGGGTGTCGGCGGCGACGAGGTCGTCCAGGTCCGGCAGGCCCACGCGCCGCAGGTCGGCCCGCGGCGCAGGCACCGACACCTGCGCATGTTCCCAGCGCTCGAAGGCCATGCCGGGCATGAAGCCCAGGCGCTGGTAGACCTGCGCGCCGGCCGGCGTGGCGTCGAGCACCGGCGTCAGGCCGCGTGCCCGCAGCCAGGCCATGCTGTCGTGGAGCAGTTCGCTCGCCAGCCCGCGGTGGCGAAAGGCCTGCGCGACCAGCACCATCGAGATCCAGCCCTGGCCTTCGCCGTAGGGCAGCGCGGCCCCGGTGGCCACCAGTTCGCCGCGCGCGCTGCGCCGGCCGAAGACGTGGCCGTGGTGAATGAACAGCGCCCAGTCCTCGGCAGTCTGGTTCCAGCCGGCGGCGTCGGACAGGGCCAGCGCGTCGGCGATGTCAGCGGCGGCCAGCGTATGCGGCGTCAGGCGGTCGGCGTCCATGCCGGCAGTGTGGCATGGCCTCAGACCAGCGGGCGCGGCGGCGGCCGGCCGTCGCCGTACAGGTCGGCCAGACGCACCAGCGCCTTCGGATCGGGCAACGTCAGCCGCCCGTCGGCCAGGCGGTACAGGCCGCGCCGCTCCAGCTTGCGCAGCGTCTTGTTGGTGTAGGCCAGCGACAGCCCCAGGGCATCGGCCAGGTGCTGCTGGGTCACCGGGAACGGCACGCCGCGGCCGTCGTCGGCGCCGTGGCGCAGCGCCGCGGCGCGCTTGTACAGCAGGATCAGCGCGGTGGCCACACGCTCCTCCGCGCTGCGCCGGCCCAGCGACAGCAGGTTGTCGTCGACCAGCGACTCCTCGTGCGCCGTCAACCAGGTGACGTTGAAGCCCATCGACGGCTGACCGCGGTGCAGCTCCCACAGCGCGTCGCGGTCGAAGACGCACAGCCGCACCGGCGTCAGCGCCACCACGCCGTGCGCGGCGGCGTCGCTCATCTTCTGCTGCACGCCGATGAAGTCGCCGGCGAGCAGGAAGTTGAGGATCTGCCGGCGGCCGTCGGACAGCGTCTTGAAGCGGTAGGCCCAGCCCTCGAGCAGCGTGAACAGCCGGGTCTCGCCCTGGCCTTCGTGGATCACCGCCTCGCCGGCATCGACGCTGAGTTCGCGGCGCTTCAGGAACTGCACCAGCGCCAGCTCCTCCTCGGTATGCGGCAGGAACAGCGGCAGCGCCCGCAGCGGACAGTCGATGCACGGGGTGGCGTCCATGGCTGCTCGTCCTGGCAGTGGAAGTTCGGCCGAGTGTATCCAGCGCCTGCGCGCATCGCGGTGCCGATCTCTGCCGCCCAGGCTCCTAGCAGACGCAGCCGCCGCCCCCTATGCCATAGGACATGCGCGCACGCCCCGGCGTCGCCTATGCTGTGCCGATGAAGAGCGATGCGCAGCACGTCATCTACCTCAGCCGCCTGGCGCCGGACCGGGACTGGACGGTCTTCGGCAGCGTCTGTGCCACCGCGCGCACGCGCAATGCCGACGAGGGCATCGCCGGCGTGCTGCTGTTCGACGGCGAGCGCTTCCTGCAGTGGCTGCAGGGACCGGCCGAGCGCGTGGCGTCGCTGATGCGCGCCATCACCGCCGACGCGCGCCACACCGACCTGCGCGTGCTGCTGCAGGCCCCGCGGCCGGCCGCCGCGGCCGCGGGCTCATGGCGCGCTGGCTTCGTCGATGCGGAGGCGATGGATGCGTTCGCGGCGCTGGATACCGCCGACCCCGAGGCCCTGCTCGACGGCCTGGCGCGGCTGATCGCCTGCGCCGACCTGGAGCCTGCACCACCGTCCGGCGCGCCGCGCGCCACACCGCCCGCCTGCGGCATGAAGGAGAGCTGAGCGGGCGCGCTGTCGGGCGCCCCAGGGCCTGCGGCTCGGTCACCCCCAGAGCCTGCGGCTCAGGCGCCGCGGGCCTGCGGCCGCAGGAAGCACAGCGCCGCCGCGAGGGCCTGGCAGAGCATGCAGGCCAGCAGCGGCCCCACCGACGAGCCCGTGGCGCCCAGCAGCAGGCCCGCGCCGATCGGCCCGAAGGCATACATCACCTGGCCGACCGACCAGATGCGCGTGATCACCGCGCCGTAGTGCGCCGGTGCAAATTCGCGCTGCGCGAACATCGCCGGCAGGGTGATGACGTTGCCCACCGACGCGCCCACCAGGCCGCAGCCGGCGAGCACCGCCACCGGATGGTCCGACACGGCCATCAGCCCGCTGCCCAGCGCCTGCAGGCCGAAGCTCGCGGCCGTGGCGCGGCGGTGGTCGATGCGGTCCATGAAGCTGGCCAGCACCAGCCGGCCGAGCAGCGAGCTGGCCGTGGTCGCGGCCACCGCCAGCGTGGCCACCGCCGCGCCCACCTTGGGCACCAGCAGCGGCAGTTGCTGCGCCAGGAAGGCCACCTGCGCCAGCCAGCCGATGCCGAACAGCGCGCACAACAGCACCAGCCGCCGGTCGAGCCGCAGCCGCGCCGCGCCGGCCGCGCCCGCGGCGGGCGACGCGGCGGGGGGCGCGGTCGGCTCCACCAGGTTGAAGGCGATCAACAGCAGCAGCAGCACGGCCACGCTGCCCGCCACCCAGGCCACACCCGGCCCCAGGCCGAAACGCGCGATGCTGCCGACCAGCAGCGGCACGATGACGAAGCCGGCCGCGCTGGCCCCGGTCAGCGCCAGGTTCAGCGCCAGGCCGCGCCGCGCATGGAACCAGCGGCCGATGATCTGCGTGATGGCGGTGCCCGAGATCGCCGACCAGCCGAAGGCCATGCCGGCATAGGCGGCAAACAGCCAGAAGGCATCCGGCACGTAGGCCAGCGCGCTGGCGCAGCCGGCCATCAGCAGCACGCCGGCCACCACCACCGGCCGGCGGCCGACGCGCGCGGCCACGGCCTCCACCACGTACAGCGCCGCCGCGCCGACCAGGAAGTGCCAGGTCGTGGCCGCGGACAGCAGCGCGGCGGGAAAGCGCCCGCTGGCCGACAGGTACTGCACGTAGACCGACAGGCTGTAGAAGCCCAGGCCCCAGGCGGCCAGCGCCATGCAGAAGGTGGTGAGCAGCACGCGCCAGCCGGGCACCGGCCGCGGCGCGCGGAATTCGTCAAGCTCCACGCCGCCGTTCACCATGTGCTTGCCCGCCAGCCGCCGCTGCGGTCGGCCGCCGCCGCAGCGGCGTTGCCGGACCGCGGGCAGCGCACTCCGGAGGGGAAGCGTGCAAGGCGCCTCCGCGGCCGGGCCCTCAATGCGCGCCGCCCTCGATCGCCGACAGCGGCCCCTGGCGCCGGCGGGTGGCCCAGGCCAGTGCCACCAGCGCCACGAAGATCAGCGACGACAGCCAGAACAGGTCGTTCGCCGCCATCGTGAAGGCCTGCTGGTCGATCATGCGGTTGATCAGCGCCAGGGCCTGCTCGCGCGTGTAGCCGGCGCCGCGCAGCTGCGCGATGGCCTGCATCGCCGCCGGGTTGGTCTCGGCCACGTGCTCGGCGAGCTGGGCATGGTGCAGGCTGGCACGGCTGTCCCACAGCGTGGTGTAGACCGAGGTGCCGATGGCGCCGGCGGTGATGCGCACGAAGTTGTTCAGCCCGGTGGCCGAGGGCAGCCGCGCCGGCGGCAGGCCGCCCAGGGCGATGGCCTGCAGCGGGATGAAGAAGAAGGCCATCGCGATGCCCTGCAGCAAGGTGGGCAGCAGGATGGTGGCGAAGTCGGACTGCGTGCTGAAGCGCGTGCGCATCCACAGCACCACGGCGAAGCCGAGGAAGGAAAAGGTGGTCATCCAGCGCGGGTCGACGCGGCTGACGTTGTGCCCCACCCAGGGCGACAGCACGATCGCCAGCAGCCCCACCGGCGCCATCGCCATGCCGGCCCAAGTGGCGGTGTAGCCCATGTACTGCTGCAGCCACAGCGGCAGCAGCACGATGTTGCCGAAGACCACGCCGTAGGCCACCGACAGCGCCAGCGTGCCGAACAGGTAGTTGCGGCGCGCGAACAGCTTCAGGTCCACCACCGGATGCGCGGCACCCAGCTCCCACACCAGGAAGAAGGCGAAGCCGACCACCGCCGTGGCCGCCAGCGCGACGATCTCGCCCGACGCGAACCAGTCCAGCTCCTTGCCCTTGTCGAGCATCAGCTGCATCGCGCCGACCCACAGCACCAGCAGCCCCAGGCCGATGCGGTCCAGCGGGATGCGCCGCGGCGGCGTCTGCCGGTCGCGGAACAGCTGCCAGGTGACGGCCATCGCCCCCAGGCCCAGCGGCACGTTGATGTAGAAGATCCACGGCCACGAGATGTGCTCGGTGATCCAGCCGCCGAGCAGCGGGCCGACCACCGGCGCCACCAGCACCGTCATGCCGAATAGGGCCGTGGCCATGCCGGCCAGCGCCGGCGGGTACACCGACAGCAGCAAGGTCTGCGACAGCGGGATCATCGGCCCGGCGACCAGGCCCTGCA
Source organism: Rubrivivax sp. (assembly GCA_019635285.1). Classification (GTDB taxonomy): domain Bacteria; phylum Pseudomonadota; class Gammaproteobacteria; order Burkholderiales; family Burkholderiaceae_C; genus Rubrivivax. Next base: position 12,417 of record JAHBZS010000034.1, read on the forward strand.
GCACGCGAAAGCCCACCAGCGCCTCGATCGTCGGCGCCAGCCCGCACAGCCACGAGGCGACGACGAACAGCAAGGTGCTGGTGACGAACACGCGCACCGCGCCGAAGCGCATCGCCAGCCAGCCGGTGAGCGGCATCGAGATGGCGTTGGCCACGGCGAACGAGGTGATCACCCAGGTGCCCTGCGCCGGGCTCACGCCCAGGTCGCCGCTGATCGCCGGGATCGACACGTTGGCGATCGACGAGTCGAGCACGTTCATGAACGTGGCCAGCGACACGGCGATCGTCGCCAGCCAGCGCTCCGCGCCGTGCAGCGGCGGCAAGGCCGGCGGCGCGGTGGCGCTCATCGGGCGGCGGCGGGCTTCAGGTTGGCTTCGACGATGCGGTGCACCAGCTCGTCGGCCTCGCGCTGCTCGGCCTGCTCCTCGGCATCGGCCGGCGCGGCGGCGGAGGCCGCCGTGGCCGGTGCGGCCGCGGGCGCGCTCTCGTCCAGGTGGACCACCGCCTCCATCGACAAGCCGACGCGCAGCGGGTAGTCCTTGGGCAGCGGGCCGTCGAGGGCGATGCGCACCGGCACGCGCTGCACCACCTTGATCCAGTTGCCCGTGGCGTTCTGTGCCGGCAGCAGCGCAAAGGCCGCACCGGTGCCGGCACCGATGCCGACGATGTGGCCGTGGTACTGCACCTTCGTGCCATAGGCGTCGGCGCTCAGGCTCACCGGCTGGCCGACGTGCATGCGGCGCAGCTGCACCTCCTTGAAGTTGGCTTCGACCCACACCTGGTCCAACGGGATCAGCGTCATCAGCGTGGCGCCCGCCGCGACGCGCTGGCCGACCTGCACCGTGCGCCGCGCGATCTGCCCGGCCATGGGCGCGCGCAGCTCGGTGCGGCGCAGCGTCAGGAAGGCTTCGCGCAGCGCCGCGGCGGCACGCTTCACGTTGGGGTGGCTGTCGATGCGCGTGCCGTCGCTCAGCGCCAGGTTGGCCACGGCCTGCTGCTGCGCCGCGGCCTGCGCCGACACCGCGGCGGCCAGCGCGCTGCGCGCCGCGTCGCGGGCCACCTCGGCATGGCGGATGTCCTCGTCGCTGATGGCGCCGGTGGCCTGCAGCTTGGCGCGGCGCGCGGCATCGCCCTCGGCCTTGACCAGTTCGGCGCGCAGCCGCTCGACGTCGGCGCGCCGCGCCTTGACCTGCGCGTCGTAGCTGCCGTCCTGCGCCTGCAGCACGCGCACTTCGCGCACCGCCTGGGCCAGCGCGGCGCTGGCGCGCTGCAGCGCGAGCCGCGCGTCGGCGGCATCCAGCCGCACCAGCACCTGGCCGGCACGCACTTCGTCGGTGTCGTCGACCTCGACCGCGACCACGGTGCCGTCGATGCGCGGCGTGATCTGCACCAGCGGCGCCTGCACATAGGCGTTGTCGGTGGTCTCCTGGTGGCGCAGCACCAGCGCCCAGTAGGCGCCGAAGCCGATGGCCGCCAGCAGCAGCAGCAGGCCCAGGCCGATCAGCGCGCGGCGCCGCCGCGGCGCCGGCAGCACCGGTGCGGGTTCGGGGGGAGAAGCAGGTCCGCTCATCGTTCGTCGGCGCCGTCCAGCATGCGGCGCAGCAAATTGCGCAGCTGCTGCCATTCGGCATCATCAAAGCCACGCAGGAAGTCGTTGTTCACCGCCGCCAGTTCGGCCGGCACCTTGGCGGCCACCGCCTCGCCGGCGTCCGTCAGGCTCAGACACACGGCCCGGCGGTCGCTGCGGTCGCGCGCGCGCTCGACCAGGCCCTTGCTCACCAGACGGTCGACCAGGCGCGTCATCGCGCCGGCGTCGATGCCGCTGGCTTGCGCCAGCTCGCGCGCGCTGACCGACCCATCGAGGCGGATGCGCCACAACGGATACCACTGCGCCGCCGTCAGGCCGAGCGCGGCCATGCGCCGGTCGATGCGCCGGCGCATGGCCAGCACCACCTGGTTCATCAGGTAGCCCACGCTGTCGCCGGGCACGTAGCCGGCCGCGGCATAAAAAGCGCGGGGGCGCCGGGGTCGGGCGACGGCAGACATCCGGGGATTATCGATTGCTTAGGCAATCATTGTCCAGGCAATGGTTGCCCATGCCGGTAGAGCCGGCGCCCTAGAGAAGCCGCGCAGCGCACGCGCGGCACCCACTACAGTAGAAGGCCACGCCCCGTGACAGGAGACAAGATGGTCAAGAAGACGAACAAGACGGCCGGGCCGAAGCTCGATCTGCCGGCCGGCCTGCTGGACAGCCAGCTGGCGCAGTCGGTCAAGGAATCGGCGCAGCAGATCTGGCTGGCCGGCATGGGTGCCTTCGCCAAGGCGCAGGAAGGCCGGATGAAGATCTTCCAGGCGCTGATCAAGGAAGGCGCCAGCCTGCAGCGCAAGACCCAGTCGGCGGCCGAGGAAAAGATCGGCGAGGTCACCGACCGCATGAGCAGCATGGCCGGCGACGTGACGGCCAAGGCCGGCCACCATTGGGACAAGCTGGAATCGATCTTCGAGCAGCGCACCGCCAGGGCGATGAACAAGCTCGGCGTGCCCACCGCCAAGGACGTGGACGCGCTGATCAAGCGCGTCGACGAACTGGCCGCCGCGGTGGCCCGCCTGTCGAAGACGGCACCCGCGAAGGCCCCTGCCAAGACGGCCCCCGCCAAGACGGCGCCCACCAAGACCGCGCGCCAAGCCGCGGCCAGGAAGGGCAGCCCGCGCCGCACGGCCACGCGCAAGAGCGCCAGCGGATCGTGACGGGCGTGCGCAAGGCGGCCCGCCCGGGGCCGCGCATCGGCCTGGCGCTGGCCGGCGGCGGCCCGCTGGGCGCGATCTACGAGATCGGCGCGCTGTGCGCGCTGCAGGAGTCGCTGGACGGCGTCGACTTCAACGACCTGTCGGGTTATGTCGGCGTGTCGGCCGGCGGCTTCATTGCGGCCGGCCTGGCCAACGGCATGACGCCGCGCCAGCTGTGCAGCGCCTTCATCGAGAACGACAGCGCCCGCGAGGACCTGATCCGCCCGTCGCTGTTCATCCGCCCGGCCTGGGGCGAATACGCGCGGCGCACGGCGGCCTTGCCGGGGCTGCTGGTGCAGGCCGGCATGCGCTTCGTGTTCAAGCGCCGCGCGCTGCTGTCGGCCGTCGAGATGCTGGGCCGCGCGCTGCCCACCGGGCTGTTCAGCCATGCGCCGCTGGAGGCGCAGATCCGCCGCGTGCTCAGTGCCGACGGCCGCAGCAACGACTTCCGCCAGCTCAAGCGCAAGCTGGTGCTGGTGGCCACCGACCTGGACAGCGGCGAAGCGGCGCCCTTCGGCCAGCCCGGCTGGGACCATGTGCCGATCTCGCAGGCGGCGGCGGCCAGCGCGGCCTTGCCGGGGCTCTTTCCGCCGGTGGCCATCGACGGCCGCTGGTACGTGGACGGCGCGCTGAAGAAGACGCTGCACGCCAGCGTGCTGCTCGACATGGGGCTGGACCTGCTGTTCTGCCTGAACCCGCTGGTGCCTTTCGATGCGACGCATGCACGCCACCGCGTGCTGGGCGGCGCCGACCCGCGCATTCCGCAGCTGGTGGTCGGCGGCCTGCCGGTGGTGCTGAGCCAGACCTTCCGCAGCCTGATCCATTCGCGGCTGGAGCTGGGACTGAAGGGCTACCAGAGCAGCCACCCGGGCACCGACATCGAGCTCTTCGAGCCCAACCATCGCGACCCGGAAATGTTCCTGGCCAACACCTTCGGCTATGCGCAGCGCCGCGCGCTGGCCGAGCACGCCTACCAGCGCACGCGCGCCGACCTGCGCTCGCGCCGCACGACGCTGGCGCAGACGCTGGCGCGCCACGGCATCACGCTCAACGACGCCGTGCTCGACGACACCCAACGCACGCTGGTGGGCCGCAAGCCGCGGCTGCGCACGCGCGCGGCGCGCACGCTGCAACGCCTGGACGAGGTGCTCAACGACCTGGACGTGGCGCTCGCCGAGCGCGGCGCCTGAGCTGGCGCTAGCATCGGGCCACCGAGGAGCCCGATGATGACTACACGCAAGAACACCACCCTGGGGCTGTGTGCCGTGGCACTGCTGGCCGGCTGCGCCTCCGGCCCCCCGTTCATCGACCAGGCGCAGCCCGAGGCGCTGGCCATCGCGCAGCGGCGCGCCGCCTTCGAATTCAACTGCCCGGCGGCGACCACCCAGGTGCTGTCGCGCGAGACGCTGCAGCCGGTGTCCTTCCGCTTCGGCGTGGAGCGCGCCGAATACACGATCGGCGCCACCGGCTGCGGCAAGCGCGCCACCTTCGTGGTGATCTGCCCCGACCAGCCCGGCTCGACCTGCTTCTCGGCCGCCGGACGCGACGGCATCCTGTAGGCGCTTCCGGCGCTTCGGGCGCTTCGGGCGCACGCCGCGGCACCGGCCGTGCCGGGCCGCAGGCGTGCCCGCGGACCCTGCAGCGAGTCAAAGGTAACGCTGCTCCAGGTGCGCCTTGAAGTGCGCCGGGTTCAGCGTCTCGCCGCTGGCGCGCCGCGCCAGCTCGTCGGTGGTCCAGCGGCTGGCCTGCGTCCAGATGTGCGCGCGCAACCAGTCGAACACCGGCGCCAGGCGGCCGGCGGCGATGTGCGCGTCCAGCTCCGGCATCTGGCGGCGCATCGCCGCGAACCACTGCGCCGCGAACATCGCGCCCAGCGAGTAGCAGGGGAAGTAGCCGAAACCGCCTTCGGTCCAGTGCACGTCCTGCAGCGGCCCGTCGCGGTAGTTGCCGCGCGTGTCCAGGCCCAGCAGCTCCATCATCTTGGCGTCCCACAGCGCGGGGATGTCGTCCGCCTCGATCTCGCCTTCGACCAGCGCGCGCTCGATCTCGTAGCGCAGGATGACGTGGGCCGGGTAGGTGACCTCGTCGGCGTCGACGCGGATCAGCCCCGGCTTGACGCGCGTGATCAGCCGGTGCAGGTTGCCGGGCTCGAAGGCCGGCTGCGCGCCGAAGGCCTGCTCCACCATCGGCGCCAGGCAGGCGACGAAGCCCGGGTGGCCGCCCAGCTGCATCTCGAAGCTCAGCGACTGGCTTTCGTGCACCGCCATCGAGCGCGCCTCGGCCATCGGCTGGCCCAGCCATTCGCGCGGCAGGTTCTGCTCGTAGCGGCCGTGCCCCGTCTCGTGCACCGTGCCGAGCAGGCTGCCCAGGAAATCGTCCTCGGCAAAGCGCGTGGTCATGCGCACGTCTTCGGGCACGCCGCCGCAGAAGGGGTGCGTGCTCACGTCCAGCCGGCCGGCCTCGAAGTCGAAGCCCAGCAGTCGCATGACCTGTTCGCACAGCCGCCGCTGCGCCTCCACCGGGAACGGGCCCTGCGGCAGGACCAGCGGCTGCGCGGCCTGGCGCTCGCGCACGCGCACGATCAGCGGCGGCAGCCATTGCCGCAGGTCGCCGAACAGCCGGTCCAGCTCGACGCTGGTCATGCCCGGCTCGAAGCGGTCCATCAGCGCGTCGTAGCGCGACAGGCCGCTGCAGTCGGCGAGCAGCGCCGCCTCTTCGCGCGCCACCGCCACCACCTCGCGGAAGTTCTGCAGGAAGCCGTCCCAGTCGTTGGCCGGGCGCTGCGTGCGCCACGCATGCTCGCAGCGCGAGCCGGCCAGCTGCCGGCGCTGCACCAGCGAGTCCGGCAGCGCGTTGGCGCGCTGCCAGTCGCGGCGGATCTCGCGCAGGTTGGCGCGCTGCAGATCGGACAGCGCCTCCTGTTCGGCGCGCGCGATGCCGTCGGCCAGGCCGGGGTCGGTGCGCATGCGGTGCAGCAGCGCGGCCATCTCGCTGAGCGCTGCGGCGCGCGCGGCATTGCCCTTGGGCGGCATCTTCGCCGCCTGGTCCCAGCCGGCCAGCGCCTGCAGATGCCCCAGGTGATGCAACCGGGTGTAGGTGCGCGTCAGCGCGTCGTAGGCGGGCGTGGCTTGCATATCTGCCTAGGAGTGTGCCGCGGGCTCAGGGGGCGAAGCGCCCCGGGAAAACCCAGATCAACGCCGCCGTCATGGTGATGTACCGCAGCAGCTTGCCGATGGCCATGTAGCCCACGCAGGGCCAGAAGGGCAGGCGCAGCCAGCCGGCCACCGCGCACAGCGGGTCGCCCACCGCCGGCAGCCAGCTCAACAGGCAGGCCTTGGGGCCGAAGCGGTGCAGCCAGCGCAGCGCGCGGGCCTCGCCGGGCGGGTGCTTTTTCACGTGCTCATAGGTGCGCTCGGCGGCATAGCCCATCCACCAGCTGATGGCGCCGCCGAGGGTGTTGCCGGCGGTGGCCACCAGCACCGCCGGCCAGAACAGCTCGGGGTTGAGCTTGACGAGGCCGAACACCGCCGGCTCCGAGCCCAGCGGCAGCAGCGTGGCCGACAGCAGCGAGACGAGGAAGACCGTGCTCAGCCCGTATTTCGGCAGGGCCAGCGCAGCGAGCAGCGAATGCAGCCAAGCTTCCATCGCCGCGCATTATCGGCAGGGCGCCGCCGCTATACTCCCGCCTCCCTTTCTGTCCTGTCCCACCTGCCATGCACATCGGCGCTCACGCGCTCGCGAACAACCTGTTCGTCGCTCCGATGGCGGGGGTCACGGACCGGCCGTTCCGCCAGCTGTGCCGGCGCCTCGGCGCCGGGCATGCGGTGAGCGAGATGGTCACCTCGCGGCCCGAGTTGCGCGAGTCGCTGAAGACCTCGCGCCGCGCCAACCACGACGGCGAGACGGCGCCCATCACCGTGCAGATTGCCGGCACCGACGCCGCGATGATGGCCGAGGCCGCGCGCTACAACATCGACCGCGGCGCGATGATCATCGACATCAACATGGGCTGCCCGGCCAAGAAGGTGTGCAACAAATGGGCCGGCTCGGCGCTGATGCGCGACGAGCCGCTGGCGCTGCAGATCGTCGACGCGGTGGTCGCGGTGTGCGCGCCGCGCGGCGTGCCGGTGACCTTGAAGATGCGCACCGGCTGGTGCGACACCGAGCGCAACGCGCTGGTGCTGGCGCGCGCCGCGCAGGACGCCGGCATCGCCATGGTGGTGGTGCACGGCCGCACGCGCGAGCAGGGCTACAAGGGCCTGGCCGAATACGACACGGTGGCCGCGGTGAAGGCCGCGCTGCGCATCCCGGTGGTCGCCAACGGCGACATCGACTCGCCGCAGAAGGCGCTGCAGGTGCTGCGCCATACCGGCTGCGACGCGCTGATGATCGGCCGCGCCGCGCAGGGGCGGCCGTGGATCTTCCGCGAGATCGCCCACTTCCTGGCGCATGGCACGGCCGCGCCGGCGCCGGCCACGCACGAGGTGCGGCAGTGGCTGATCGAGCACCTGCACGACCACTACACGCTGTACGGCGAAGGCGTCGGCGTGCGCACCGCGCGCAAGCACATCGGCTGGGCGGTGCGCGCGCTGCCCGGCGGCGAGGCCTTCCGCGCGGCCATGAACACGCTGCAGGACAGCGACGCGCAGGTGCGCGCGGTCGCCACCTTCTTCGAGGCCCTGGCCGAGGTCCACCCGTGCCTGCCGCAGCCGGCCGCCAACGATGCCCTGGTGCAGTTGAGCGCATGAGCAAGAAGCACATCGAAGAGTGCGTGCGCGCCAGCCTGGAGCAGTACTTCAAGGACCTGCGCGGGGCCGAGCCGCATTCGGTGCATGACATGGTCATCCAGGCCGTGGAGAAGCCGATGCTCGACGTGGTGATGCGCCAGGCCGAAGGCAATCAGAGCAAGGCGGCGCAATGGCTGGGCATCAACCGCAACACGCTGCGGCGCAAGCTGCTCGATCACAAGATCATCAAATGACAATGACGCCCTGAACGGCGTCGAAGGGTGTTTCTGGACATGGCCACGGCGTTGATCTCCGTTTCCGACAAGACCGGCATCGTCGACTTCGCGCGCCAGCTGTCGGCGTTGGGCGTGCGCCTTTTGTCCACCGGCGGCACCGCGCGGCTGCTGTCCGAGGCCGGCTTGCCGGTGACCGAGGTGGCCGAGGTCACCGGCCTGCCGGAGATGCTCGACGGCCGCGTGAAGACCTTGCATCCGCGCATCCACGGCGGCCTGCTGGCGCGGCGCGACTCGGCCGAGCACATGGCGGCGCTGCGCGAGCACGGCATCGGCACCATCGAGTTGCTGGTCGTCAACCTGTACCCGTTCGCGCAGGCCACCGCCCGCCCCGACTGCACGCTGGAAGAGGCCATCGAGAACATCGACATCGGCGGCCCGGCGATGCTGCGCGCCGCGGCCAAGAACTGGGCCGACGTGACGGTGCTCATCGACCCCGAGGACTATGCGCGCGCACTTGCCGAGCTCAAAGACGGCGGCGTCCGGCGCGACACGCGCTTCATGCTGGCGAAGAAGGTCTACGCGCACACCGCCGCCTACGACGGCATGATCTCCAACTACCTGGGGGCGCTGCAGGCCGGCGCCGAGGCCCAGGTGGCCGCGGTACCGGCGCGCGAGCCCTTCCCCGCGGTCTACACGCTGCAGCTGGCCAAGACGCAGGACATGCGCTACGGCGAGAACCCGCACCAAGCGGCGGCCTTCTACCGCGAAGGCACCCCCGGGGCCGGCCTGCTGGCCCGCTGGACACAACTGCAGGGCAAGGAGCTCAGCTACAACAACATCGCCGACGCCGACGCGGCGTGGGAATGCGTCAAGACCTTTGAACAGCCCGCCTGCGTGATCGTCAAGCACGCCAACCCCTGCGGCGTGGCCACCGGCGGCACGCTGGTCGAGGCCTACGACAAGGCCTGGAGCACCGACCCCACGTCGGCCTACGGCGGCATCCTGGCCTTCAACCGGCCGGTCGACGAAGCCACGGCCAGGCGCATCAACGAGCACAAGCAGTTCGTCGAGGTGTTGATCGCGCCGGGCTTCGACGCCGGCGCGCGCGCCCTCTTCGCCGCCAAGCAGAACCTGCGCGTGCTCGAGGTGCCGTTGGGCGACGCGGCCAACGCGCTGGACTTCAAGCGCGTCGGCGGCGGCATGCTGCTGCAGACGCCGGACCTGAAGAACGTCGCCCGCAGCGAACTGCGCGTGGTCACCAAGCTGGCGCCGACGGCGGCGCAGATGGACGACCTGCTGTTCGCCTGGAAGGTGGCCAAGTTCGTGAAGAGCAACGCCATCGTCTTCTGCGGCGGCGGCATGACGCTGGGCGTCGGCGCCGGGCAGATGAGCCGCATCGATTCGGCGCGCATCGCGCGCATCAAGGCCGGCAACGCCGGGCTGTCGCTGGCCGGCTCGGCCGTGGCCAGCGACGCCTTCTTCCCCTTCCGCGACGGGCTGGACGTGGTCATCGACGAAGGCGCGGCCTGCGTCATCCAGCCCGGCGGCTCGATGCGCGACGACGAAGTCATCGCCGCCGCCGACGAGCGCGCCATCGCGATGGTCTTCACCGGCACGCGCCACTTCAGACATTGATGGACCGCGACCGGCCTCGCCTGCGCGTGGGCCGCGCGATCACGCCCGACGAGTTCGAGCTGCTGTCCGACGAGCAGCTCGAGCGGCTGGTGCCGCGCGCCTGGCGCGAGTTCTTCCCCGGCAAGGACTTCTGCAACGACGGCTGCTTCTACCTGCACGACGGCCGCGCCTGGAGCTTCTACAAGGCCGGCTTCGTCGACGACTGATTTTTCGCCTCAGGAGGCTTCCGATGAAATGTGCCCTGGTCGGCTCGCGCTTCTTCGCGGCCAGCGTGCTGCAGGCGCTGCGCAACGAGCCCGGCGTGGAGATCGTGCGCGTCGTCGCGCCGGCGGCCGACGACCGGCTGGCGCTGGCCGCGCAGCAGGCCGGGCTGTCGCTGCACGTGCTGGCCAACCCGAAGATCGTGCCGGCCGAGGCCATTCCCGAAGGCATCGACCTGATCGTCGCCGCGCACACCCACGCTCGCGTCAGCAACGAGGCGCTGGCCCACGCGCGGCTGGGCGGCGTCGGCTACCACCCGTCGCTGCTGCCACGGCACCGCGGCATCGCCGCGGTCGAGTGGACCATCCTCGAAGGCGACGCCATCGCCGGCGGCTCGGTCTACCACCTGGCCGACGGCTGGGATGCCGGCGCCATCGCCGCGCAGGACTGGTGTTTCGTCGCGAAGGGCGAGAGCGCGCGCGAGCTGTGGGAACGTGCGCTGGCGCCCATGGGGCTGAAGCTGCTGACGCAGGTGGTGCGCGAAGCCGCGCGCAGCGGCAAGCTGCCGTCGATCGAGCAGGACACACGCTTCGCCACCAAGGCGCCGATGCTGCGCAAGCCGGTGGTGCAGCTCGACCCGCAGGCGCCCACGCATGCGTCGCTGGTGGTCACGGTGATCGGCCCGGACCGGCCCGGCATCGTGCGCCTGCTGTCGGACCGCGCGCAGCGCTTCGGCGCCAACTGGACCGACAGCCGCATGGCCCGGCTGGCCGGCGAATTTGCCGGCATGGTGCACTTCGAGGTGCCGCGCGAAAACGCCGACGCGCTGGCCGCGGCGCTGAGCGGGCTGGAAGGCGCGGGCCTGCGCGTGGCCATCGCCAAGAGCGAAGCCGAGGCGCGCCCGGGCATGCCGCGCGGCGTGACGCTGGAGCTGATCGGCGACGACCGGCCGGGCATCGTCGCCAGCCTGACGCGCATCCTGGCCGAGCGCGGCGTGAGCATCGACCACCTGCATACCGAGCTGCTGGGCCAGGGCGATGCCCGCCGCCGCTTCAAGGTGATGGCGCACCTGCGCGTGCCGCCCGGCGTCAGCGGCGCCACGCTGCGCCACGAGCTCGACGCGCTGGCCACCGAGATGCAGCTGGACGTCGCGCTGGACCATGCCGAGGACGGCCCCGCTACCATGCCGGCATGACGATCGCGGTCAAGGCCATGGGCCTGCTGGTGTCCTTCGTGGCGCGCCTGGTCACGGGCGCGCAGGGCCACTGGAAAGGCGCCCCGCCCGAGGCCTTGCAGCGCATCTACTTCGCCAACCACCAGAGCCACCTCGACTGGGTGCTGATCTGGGCGGCGCTGCCCGACGACCTGCGCGTGCGCACGCGGCCCATCGCCGCGCGCGACTACTGGACGACCAGCCCCTTCAAGCACTGGCTGACGCGCGAGGTCTTCCATGCGGTCTACGTCAGCCGACAGCGCACGGACGACCAGGACCCGCTGGAGCCGCTGGCCGAGGCGCTGGAACAGGGCGACTCGCTGGTCATCTTTCCCGAGGGCACGCGCAGCAACAAAGGGGAGCCGCAGCCCTTCAAGAGCGGCCTGTTTCACCTGGCCGAGCGCTTTCCGGGCGTGCAGCTGATCCCGGTGTGGATCGACAACGTGCAGCGTGTCATGCCCAAGGGCGAGGTGGTGCCGGTACCGATCCTGTGCACCGCCACCTTCGGCGCGCCGATGCAGCTGCAGCCCGGCGAGGACAAGCGCGAGTTCCTGGAGCGCGCGCGCGCCGCGGTGGTCGCGCTGCGGCCGGCGCAGGCATGAGCGCCGCGCGGCCGTTCCGAAGGCGCTCATGCCCCCTCGGGGGGCCGACGCGCAGCGCCTGGGGGGCCAGATGAACGCCCTGCGCGCGCTCGGCGTCGACCAGCAGGTGGCGTTGCTGTTCCTGATCCTCTTCGGCCTGCTCAGCCTGGCCAGCATCGCCGTGCTGCTGCGCTCGTTCCGCGCGCAGCACGTGGAGCACAGTGACGCCGAGCTGCGCCTGCTGCGCGACCTGCGCGCGCTGTGGATCGGCACCGTGGTGTTCTGGCTGTCGTGGCTGTCCGGCCCGCTGGGCGCCACCTTGCTGTTCGGCGTGTTCTCGTTCCTGGCGCTGCGCGAATTCATCACGCTGGCGCACACGCGCCGCAGCGACCACCGCAGCCTGATCCTGGCCTTCTTCATCGTGCTGCCGGTGCAGTACCTGCTGGTCGGCCTGCGCAGCTTCGACCTGTTCAGCGTCTTCATCCCGGTGTACGTGTTCCTGGCCGTGCCGGTGCTCAGCGCGCTGGCCGGCGACCCGCACCGCTTCCTCGAGCGCAACGCCAAGATCCAGTGGGGCATCACGGTGTGCGTGTTCGGGCTGAGCCACGCGCCGGCGCTGCTGCTGCTGGAGTTCCGCAATTACGCCGGGCGCGGCGCCTTCTTGCTGTTCTTCCTGGTGGTCGTCGCCGCCAGCGCGCAGATCGTGCAGGAGCTGGCCAGCCGCTGGCTGCGCCGCCGGCCGGTGGCGCGGCACATCGACCGCTCGTTCTCCTACCGCGCCTGGGGTGCTGGCGCGCTGGCCGCGGCGCTGGTGGGCACGCTGCTGGTATGGATCACGCCCTTCCGCCTGTGGGAGGCGCCGCTGCTGGGCCTGGTGGCCGGTGCCTGCGGCACGCTCGGCGACTTCGTCATGCGTGCGCTGAAGAAGGACGCCGGCGTGCACTACTGGGGCAACAAGAGCTCGGTCACCGGCGCGGTCGGCCTGCTGGACCGGGTGGCGCCGCTGTGCTTCGCCGCGCCGGTGTTCTTCCATTCCGTGCGCTGGTACTCGACACTGCAGGCATGAAAGGGCGCATCCTCGGCATCGACCCCGGCCTGCAGAGCACCGGCTTCGGCGTGGTCGAGGTCGACGGCCGCGGCCTGGCCTATGTGGCCAGCGGCACCATCCGCACCAAGGAGGCCGCGCAGTCCGACCTGCCGGGGCGGCTGAAGATCATCTTCGAAGGCGTGCGCGAGGTCATCGCCACCTACGCGCCGGACTGTGCCTCGGTGGAGATCGTCTTCGTCAACGTCAACCCGCAGAGCACGCTGCTGCTGGGCCAGGCGCGCGGCGCGGCGCTGGCGTCGCTGGTCGCCGGCGGGCTGCCGGTGGCCGAATACACCGCGCTGCAGCTGAAGAAGGCCGTCGTCGGCCACGGCCACGCCAAGAAGCACCAGGTGCAGGAGATGGTGGCGCGGCTGCTGCAGCTGCCCGGCCTGCCGGGCAAGGACGCCGCCGACGCGCTGGGCCTGGCGATCACGCATGCGCATGCCGGCGCGTCGCTGGCCGCGATGGCCCGGGTCACCGCGCTGGCGCCGCGCACGCACGCGCAATACCGTCGCGGCAGGACCTATTGACCCCCCTCGACCGCCCGTTCCGCGCCTCAAGGGCCCGCCAGCCGGCATGCTGGCTGGCCCTTGAGGCGCGACCCTGGCGGCCCGGCCGAGCCGGACCCGCGGGGTCCGCTCGAAGCGCCCCACCCACCCTGAAGGAGCTGCCATGACCGCCCCCGTCACCACATCCTGGACCACCGTCACCGGCAGCGCCGGCAGCTTCGACGCCTACCTGGCGCTGCCGCCGGCCGGCCGCGGCCCGGGGCTGCTGCTGCTGCAGGAGATCTTCGGCGTCAATGCCCACATCCGCGCGGTGGCCGCGCAGTACGCGCTGGACGGCTTCGTGGTGCTGGCGCCCGACGTGTTCTGGCAGCAGGAAAAGCGCCTGGACATCGGCTACACGCCGCAGGACATTCAGCGCGGCCGTGCGCTGGCCATGGCCGCGGACAAGGCCGCGCTGCAGCGCGACCTGGCCGACAGCGTGAAGGCGCTGCGCGCGCGGCCCGAAGTGCAGGGCCGTGGCGTCGGCGCTTTCGGCTACTGCATGGGCGGCCGCCTGGCCTACGTGGCCGCGGCCACGGCGGGCGTCGACGCCGCCGTCGCCTACTACGGCGGCGGCATCCAGGACACGCTGGCGCTGGCGCCGCAGATCCGCTGCCCGATGCAGTTCCACTACGGCGCGCTGGACGCCAACATCCCGCTGAGCGCCGTCGACCAGGTGCGCGCGGCGATGCAGGGCAAGCCGGCCGAATTCTTCGTCTACGACGCCGCCGACCACGGCTTCAACTGCTGGGCGCGCGGCTCGTACCACGCCCCCAGCGCCGCGCTGGCGCACGGGCGCACGCTGCAGTTCTTCGCCGAACGCCTGTTCTGACGCTCAGCTTCAGCCGTCGGCCGTCACCGGGCCGAACTGCCAGCGCACGCGTTGCCGGCGCCAGGCGCGCCAGGCGCGCGCCCACGCGGCGGCCCACGGCACGGCGGTGTCCGCCACCTGCACCCGGGCCGGCCCCAGCGCCTCCACCAGCGTGCGGCCGCGGCCCAGCGCCACCTGGCCACCGGCGGGGACCACGCTGTCGCCGGCTTCGCCTTCCTGCGTCAACCAGGCCGCACCGCTGAGCACGCGCAGGCTGGCCTGGCGGCTGCCGTCGATGACCAGCACCTGGCGCTGAACCAGCTCGACGGTCCGGACCTGTGGCATCTGCATCTTCATGGGAGCCTCCATTCGTGCGGCGCATCCATCTGCGCCGGTAGGCAGATTGAAGCGCGCCCTCTCCAGGAAGACAAACGAAAAGAACGCAGTTGATGGATGCACATAACGCATGTATGGTGCGCGCATGGTGTCCCGCGCAAGCTCCGGCAGCCGGCGGCGGCCCGTCGGGCTGGCGCCGCTGCGCGGCTTCGAGGCGGCGGCGCGGCTGCTGTCGTTCACGCTCGCCGCCGAGGAGCTGAAGCTCACGCAGTCGTCGATCAGCCGCCAGATCGCCGCGCTGGAGCGCCAGGTCGGCAAGGCACTGTTCGTGCGCCGCACGCGGGCACTGGAACTCACCGCCGCCGGCACGCAGCTGCAGCAGGCGGTGCGCCATGCGCTGAACGCGGTGGACCACTGCGTCGACGAGATCCGCGGCGCGGGCGGCCAGCGCCGCGTCACGCTGACCACCTATGCGTCCTTCGCGTCGCTGTGGCTGGCGCCGCGGCTGGCGCAGTTCCAGCGCGAGCACCCCGGCATCGAGATCCGGCTCGACGCCTCGGACCGCGCGGTCGACCTGCAGGCCGAGGACGTGGACCTGGCGATCCGCTGGATGCCGCCCGGCCCGCTGCCACCGGGCACGACGGTGCTGGTCGAGGACCTGGTCACCGCGGCCATCAGCCCGCGCTTGTTGCCGGCCACGCCGCTGCGCTCGCCCGCCGAGCTGGCGCGCTGGCCGCTGCTCGATCTGGACGAAGTGGTGCGCGGCGCGCAGTTGCTGAACTGGGCCACCTGGTTCGACTTCGCCGGCGCCGGGCGCGTCGAGCCCACGGCCGGCCGGTTGGTCTTCTCCTTCGTCGACCAGGCGGTGCAGGCCGCCGTGCGCGGCCAGGGCGTGGCCCTGGTGCGCTCACCCTTCCTGCAGGACTACGTGGCCAGCGGCGACCTGGTGATGCCCTTTCCCGGCCTGCTGATGCCCTCGGGCTACCGCCACGTGCTGGTGCGCCACCCGCAGGCGGCGCGGCGGCCGCAGGTGGCGGCCTTCCTGGACTGGCTGCTGGAGCAGTTCCGGCAGGCGCCGCAACTCGAAGGATGACGTGGCGCCGCGCGGCGCGCCACCTTTCGCCCTTGCGCCCGCAGCGCTCCCGAGGAGCGCACCGCTGCGCGGGCCCTGCGCGCCGCCGCCGGAGGCGCTCCGGCGCGGCCCCGTGGCACCATACGTGGCGAGGCGCGGCCATCGGCGCGGCGACGCCCGACACACCACCATGAGGAGACCCGCCATGCACCGCCATCCGATCGACCGCCGCCGCCTGCTGCAGCTGGGCGCGGGCAGCGCCGCCGCGCTGGCCACGCCGTGGCTGCGTGCGCAGGCCTGGCCCAGCAAGCCGATCCGGCTGGTGGTGCCCTTTGCGCCGGGCGGCAGCTCGGAGATCATCGCCCGCGCCACCGCGGCCGAGATGGGCAAGCTGCTCGGCCAGTCGGTGTTCGTCGACAACAAGCCCGGCGGCGCCGGCAACATCGCCATGACCGAGGTCGCGCGGGCCGACGACCAGCACACGCTGATCCTCGGCCACATCGGCACGCTGGCGGTCAACCCGTACATCTTCGAGAAGCTGTCCTTCGACGTGAACAAGGACTTCAAGCCGGTGTCGCTGCTGGCCAAGGTGCCGAGCCTGTACCTGGTCAATCCGGAGGTGCCGGCGAAGAACCTGGTGGAGTTCATCGCGCTGGCGAAGAAGAAGCCGGGCCAGTTGAACTACGGCTCGGCCGGCAACGGCAGCGCCGGCCATCTGGCGATGGAATACCTGAAGATGGCCAGCGGCACCTTCATGACGCACGTGCCCTACCGCGGCACCGGGCCGATGCTCACCGACCTGATCGCCGGGCGCCTGGACGCGGCGTCCATCGGCGCCGCCGCGGTGATCCAGTTCATCCGCGCCGGCAAGCTGCGCTGCATCGCGACGGGCACCGCGCAGCGCATCGCCCAGCTGCCCGACGTGCCGACGGTCGCCGAGCAGGGCTTCCCCGGCTTCGAGATGACGCAGTGGTACGGCTTGAACGCCCCCGCGTCGCTGCCGCAGGCGGCGATCGACAAGCTGGCCGCGGCCGCCGCGAAGGCGGTGAAGGAGCCGGCCACGCAGGAGCGGCTGGCCAACGACGCGGCCATCGCCGTGGGCAGCACGGCCGCCGAATACGCCCAGTTCATCGGCGCCGAGCAGAAGCGCTGGCAGCCGGTGATCGCGCGGGCGAAGATCAAGCCGGACTGAAGGCGGGCCGCCTTCCCTGGCCGCCCACGGCGGCGACGGCGCGCCTGAGTTTCGCCCGGGGCGTGCGCGGCGGTCGTGCGGGCGGAATATTCGGCATCTGACAGGGCACGTCCATGCAACGGTTCCAGACTTCCTCGGTGGCCTCCCGCCTGCGTCGCCGGCAACTGACCCCCCGCCCTGCCGCGCCACCGCCGAAGGCCGGCAGCGACAAGCTGTTCGGCAAGTACGACGAGCTGATGCGCCTGGTACTCGGCTTCCTGCTGACCGGCGTGCTGGGCGCCTACCTCTCGCACAAGTACACGACCGAGCAGGCCGACCTGACGGCGGCCGGCAAGGTCTTCAACGACTACAGCAAGCTCGTCGGCGACCGCTACTTTGCGCAGAACCGCCTCTTCCTGCACCTGCGGGACACGCGAGGCGACGCGGCCAAGGCCACCGTGGACCGCTTCACCGAACGGCTCGACGCCTACCGGGATGTGGTGCAGCACTGGAATTCGGCGCGAGGCTTCAACCGCGAGATGATCCGGCTGTACTTCGGCGACGCCCTGTACAACGCGGAGCGGGACATCCACTACGCCTTCAGAAGCTGGGGGCAGTCGCTGGAAGCGGAACTCAAGCAGGCGGGGTCGGTGAACTTCGAATGCATGGCGTCGGAGATCGACAAGCTGCTCGACGCGGTCAACCAGCTGCAGTCGGACATGGCCAGAGCCATGCAGGAAGGCAAGGTGGGCAGCGCCAAGGCGACGGCGGCGGGCCAGCGCAACGAACGCCCTGGCACGGTCTGCCTGACCAGTACACCCTGATCGGCCCTCGCGGCAGGCCGTACCCAACGGGTACACGCCACGCGCCGCCGCCGGGCCCCAGCGTGCGCGACCGGCGTCGTGCACGCAAGAACGGGCCGGGCAGAAAGTTCCCGGCCGTGTGCCGCTCAGGCCGCCGCGGGCAGCGTGGCCTCCGGCGGAATCGGGCAGACATAGGGCCCGCCGCGGCGTTGTTCGAGTTCCTCGCGCGCGCGCTGCAGCAGCGCCGGGTCGTCGAAGAGCCGCAGCGCCGTCGCCGCCAGCGCGCGCGCGGCCAGGCGCAGGCCGGCATGGGCCATGCCGGTCTTGCCCTGCGCCACCAGCTGCCATGAGTGCATCGGCGTGCCGAAGGCGAAGCAGGCCACCCAGCACTGCGCGGTGGGCGTGACCCAGCTCACGTCGCCGACATCGGTGGAGCCGTAGAGCGGCTCGTCGCGGTTCGGCCGGTACTCGGCCACGCCTTCGAAGAGCGTGGGCCGGGCGTGGCGCAGCACCTGGCCCAGCGAGCGCTCGGCGGCGGCCACGTCGTTGTCGCTCAAGGTGGTGGCAAAGCGCTGGGCCTCGTCGCGCTCGGCGGCGCCGACCGGCAACTGGCCGATGGCCAGCAGCTCCTCGTGCATCACGCGGTTGAGCACGTCGTTGAGCAGCAGGTTCGAACAGGCCTTCTCGAACAGGATCTCCAGCTCGCAGCCGGTCATCAGCGCCGCGCCGCGGGCCACGTCGCAGACCCGCGCGTACAGCGCCGCGGCTTCGGCATTGGAGACGGCGCGCACCAGGTGCAGCACCTCGGCCCGCGCCTGCACGACGTTGGGCGACAGGCCGCCGCTGTCGGTCACCGCGTAGTGCACGCGCGCGTGCGGCGGCATGTGCTCGCGCAGGTAGTTGCAGCCGACGTTCATCAGCTCGACGGCGTCGAGCGCGCTGCGCCCGAGGTGCGGCGACTGCGCGGCATGCGAGGCGCGGCCGTGGAAGCGGAAGCGCGCCTGCACGTTGGCCAGCGAGGACTGGTCGAACACGCCGGTGTGGCTGGCCGGATGCCAGGTCAGCGCCGCGGCCAGGTCGTCGAACAGGCCGGCGCGCGCCATGAAGGTCTTGCCCGAGCCGCCTTCCTCGGCCGGGCAGCCGTAGAAGCGCACGCGCCCGGGTCGGCCCGTCGCCTTCAGCTGCGCGGCCACGCCGATGGCCGCCAGGTGCGCCGCCGCGCCCAGCAGGTGGTGGCCGCAGCCGTGGCCGTTGAGCCCCGGATGCTCGAGCGACGGCGCGCAGCTCAGCGCGCCGCTCTGCTGGTTCAGCCCCGACAGCGCGTCGTACTCGCCCAGCAGGCCGATCACCGGGCCGCCTTCCCCAGCCTCGGCGACGAAGGCCGTCGGGATGCCGGCGACGCCGCGCGTCACGCGGAAGCCCGCGGCGGCCAGCGCGTCGGCATGCAGCGCGGCCGATTCGCGTTCGGCATAGCGCAGCTCGGCCAGCCCCCAGATGCGGTCGGCCAGCGCCTCCAGGCGCGGCGCCTCGCGTTCGAGCAGGGAAAGCGACTCGTTGTGCCTCATCTCAATCCACCTGAATGGCCGCACGCTTGGCGATGGCCCGGTTGCGTGCCAGCTGCGTGCTGATCTGCTGGCTGAATTCGGCACTGCCGGTGCCCAGAGGCGTGGCCGCCAGCTGGGCGAAACGCGTCAGGGTCTCCGGTGCCTTGAGCGCATTTTGCGCCGCGCTGCGCAGCCGGTCAGCCACCTCGGGCGGCGTCTTGGCATTCACCACCAGGCCGAACCAGGTCTGCACCAGGTCGTTCAGCTCGGCATGCCCCAGCTCCTTCAGGGTCGGCACCTGCGGCAGGTCGGCCAGGCGCTTGTCTGCGGCAACGGCCAGCGGCCGCAGCTTGCCGGCCTTGATCAGCGGCAGCACCGACGGCGCCTGGTCCACCAGCCAGGGCATCAGGCCCGAGACCACGTCGCCCTGCGCCGGCCCCATGCCGCGATAGGGCACCGGCACGATCTTCAGCTTGAATTCATCGCCGAAGGCCTCGACGAACAGGTGGCCCAGGCTGCCGACGCCCGGCACCGGCGCACTCAGGCCCGTCTTGCGGCGCTGCAGCTCGGCCACGAAGCCGGCGAAGTCCTTGGCCGGGAACGACGGATGGACCGACAGGATCGACGGAATCGACACCAGGTTGACCAGCGGCAGCAGCTGCCGGTTGGTGGCTTCGGCCTTGTCGTAGAAGATGGGGTTGACCGCCATCGTGCTGACCGTGGCCATGCCGATGGTGTAGCCGTCCGGGGCCGCGCGGACCACCGCTTCGGTGCCCAGCTGGCCGCCGGCGCCGGCGCGGTTGTCGACGATGATCATCTGGCCCAGCTCGTGGCGCATCTGCTCGGCGACGACGCGGGCCACCAGGTCGGTCGATCCGCCGGCGGCGAAAGGCACGATGAGCGTGATGGGCTTGTTCGGGAAACCCGCCTGCGCCTGCGCCGACAATGGCGCGAGGGCACACAGGGCGATGGCGGCCAGTGCGGCGCGTCGCCCCGAGGGGCCGACGTTCGAACGGGATGAGGCAAAGAACATGCTGTCTCCTGAGGTTCTGGGTGGGAATGGCGGCCGCAGCCGGCTTGCCGGTCACTGTAGGCAGCCGCCGCGTCGACGACCAGTCGCTTCTGCCACGCCGCTATCGGCGCTGCTTATGGCACGGCTTATGGCGCCGCTCATGGCGCGGCCATGGGCCCTGCACACGGCGCGGCGGCCACGGCCGGCCGGCCGGCGATGACGACCGCGGCCGAGCACGACAGCGGCCTGGCCACGGTGCTCTATGCGCGCCTGGCGGCGCATTCACGGCTGCGCCAGCTGCAGCTGCTGGTGGAGATCGACGACTGCGGCAGCATCGCGCGTGCCGCCGAGCGGCTGCACCTGTCGCAGCCGGCGGCCACGCAGGCCCTGGCCGAGCTGGAGCGGCTGCTCGACATCAAGCTCTTCGAACGCCACGCGCGCGGCGCACGCGCCACCGCGGCCGGCCGCGCGCTGCTGGCGGCGGCCCGCGGCACGCTGGCCGAATTGCGCGAAGCGGCTGAATCGCTGGCCGCCATCCGCCGCGGCGCGCCGGGCACCTTGCGCCTGGGCGCCATTCCGGCCGCCACCGCGTCATTGATGCCGCCGCTGCTGGCGGCGCTGGCGCAGAGCCATCCGGAGGTGCATCTCGAGCTCCTCGAAGACCGCGGCAGCCGGCTGCTGCCGCTGCTGACGGCCGGCGGCCTGGACGCGGTGTTCTGCCGCCGGCCGCCGGCCTTGCCGTCCGGCTTCCGCTTCGAGGCGCTGCGCGACGATGCCGTCGTCGTGGCCGCCGGCGCGACGCATCCGTTGGCCGGCGGCCGCGGCCTCGCGCTCGCCGACCTGGCCGAGTCGCGCTGGGTGCTGCCGGCGGCGCACACCCAGCTGCGGGAGATCTTCGAACAGACCGTGCGGCAGGCGCTGCCCGACGTGCGCTGCGTACCCGCCTCGACGATCTCGCTGCCGCTGCTGGCCGGCCTGCTGGCGCAGGACGGCGTGGTCACGCTGGTGCCGCTGAGCCTGGCCGACGCGCTGATCGGCAGCCAGCCGGTCGTGCGCCTGGACGTGAGCGTCGAGGCGCAGCTGGGCCCGCTGGGCGTGGCCTACGACGCCGGCTGCCAGTTCGAGCTGCTGCAGGAATGCCTGCAGCTGGCGCGGCGCGGCGCGCGGCCACCGCAGGCCTGAGGTCGTCGCCGGTGCGCGGCTTCAGCCGCGTGCGGGCCCGCGTCGGGCGCCGACGGCGACCGCGGCGGCGCTCACAACAACGGCGTCAGCCGCTCCAGCGCGATCACCGCAAAGAAGCCCAGCCCGGCGAGCACGGTCCACTTCAGCACGATCAGCCCGCGCTGCAGCCACACCCGCTGCTGTGTGCCGATGTACATGCCGAAGCACAGCAGCGCGGCCAGCAGCAGCCCGCCGAAGGCCAGACGGAAGATCACCATGCGGGGGCCAGCTCGGCAAAACCTTGGGGCGCCTGTGCCTCGTCGTCGAAGGTGACGGTGTCGTAGGCGGTGGGGTCGGCCAGCAGCGCGCGCAGCAGCTTGTTGTTCAGCGCATGGCCGCTGCGGTAGGCGCTGTAGGCCGCCAGCAGCGGCTGGCCCAGCACATGCAGGTCGCCGATGGCGTCCAGGATCTTGTGCTTGGCGAACTCGTCGCCGTAGCGCAGCCCCTCGGCATTGAGCACGCGCACCTCGTCGACGACGATCACGTTGTCCAGGCTGCCGCCCAGGCCCAGGCCGCGCGAGCGCATCATCTCCACGTCCTTGGTGAAGCCGAAGGTGCGCGCGCGCGCGATGTCGCGCTTGTACTGGCCCTGGCTGAAGTCGAACACCACCTGCTGGCCGGTTTCGTCCACCGCCGGATGGTTGAACTCGATCTCGAAGCTCAAGCGGTAGCCGTGGTACGGCTCCAGCCGCGCCCACTTCAATGTCGCGCCCTCGCCCTCGCGGATCTCCACCGGCTTCTTCACGCGCAGGAAGCGCTTGGGCGCGTTCTGCTTGACGATGCCGGCGCTCTGCAGCAGGTAGACGAAGCTCGCCGCCGAGCCGTCGAGCACCGGCACTTCCTCGCCGCTGATGTCGATGACCAGGTTGTCCAGCCCCAGGCCGGCGCAGGCCGACAGCAGGTGCTCGATGGTCTGCACGGTGGGCTGGCCGGGCAGGCCGCCCGGCGAGATGGTGGTGGCCATGCGCGTGTCGCTGACGGCCGTCACCGACACCGGGATGTCCACCGGCGTCGGCAGGTCGACGCGGCGGAAGACGATGCCGCTGTCCGGCGGCGCCGGCTTCAGCGTCAGTTCGACCTTCTGGCCGCTGTGCACGCCCAGGCCCACGGCGTGGGTCACCGACTTCAGGGTGCGTTGCGCGAGCATGGGGGAATTGTCGGCGAATCGGAGGGGCGGCGCGCCACTGTGGCCTAATCGCGCCTTTGCACAAAAGCTATGGAGCCACCATGGGCAACAAGATCGTCACCGAAGCCGACCGCAAGGCCACGCCGCGTCCGCCCGCACCCAAGGGCGCGACGCTGACCGCGCACCGCGGCCAGAAGGTCAGCCTGGAGCGCGGATCGCACACGCGCAGCAAGAAGAACCCGGGCAAGCGCCCCAAGCAAGGCGGCTGAACCCCGCCCACCCCCTGCGGCCTTCGGCCGCCGGCTGAGGGGCGAGTGGGATAGAACACCGCCCCTGCGGCGCGTTCTTCGCCCCTCCCACACCGGCCGCGCCCTCGCTGCCGGCACCGTCCGCGGACAGGCCCAGGCCGACCCGCGACAGCGGCCCGAAGCGCGGGGCAGGCACTTCATCCATGCTGCGCATCACCGAACTGCGCCTGCCGCTCGACCATGACGAGGGCGCGCTGCGCGCCGCCGTGCTCGCGCGCCTGGCGCTGGCCGACGCCGAGCTGCGCGCGCTGAACGTCTTCCGCCGCGCCTGGGACGCGCGCAAGAAGACGGCGGTGGTGCTGAGCTACACCGTCGACTGCACGCTCGCCGACGGCGTGGACGAGGCCGCCACGCTGGCGCGCCTGGCCGGCGACCGGCAGGTCCGCCTGGCGCCGGACACGCGCTACCGCATGGTGGCCCAGGCGCCGGCGGACTTTCGCGCCAGTGGCCGGCTGCGCCCGGTGGTGGTCGGCTTCGGGCCCTGCGGCCTCTTTGCGGCGCTGGTGCTGGCGCAGATGGGGCTGAGCCCGATCGTGCTGGAGCGCGGCCGGCCGGTGCGCGAGCGCACGCAGGACACCTGGGGCCTGTGGCGCCGCGGCGAGCTGAACCCGCAGTCCAACGTGCAGTTCGGCGAAGGCGGCGCCGGCACCTTCAGCGACGGCAAGCTGTGGAGCCAGATCAGCGACCCGCGCCACCTGACGCGCAAGGTGCTGGAGGAATTCGTCAAGGCCGGCGCGCCGGAGGAAATCCTCTACGTCGCCAAGCCGCACATCGGCACCTTCCGCCTGGTGAGCATGGTGGAGAAGATGCGCGCCGACATCGAAGCGCTGGGCGGCGAGATCCGCTTCGGCCAGCAGGTCACCGACCTGCGCATCGAAGAGCGCCGAGCGCAGGGCGGGGCCCCTGCGACGCGCCATCTTCGTGGCCTGCAGCTCGCCGACGGCAGCCAGCTCGACGCCGAACATGTGGTGCTGGCGCTGGGCCACAGCGCACGCGACACCTTCGCGATGCTGCAGCGGCGCGGCGTGCAGATGCTGGCCAAGCCCTTTTCGGTGGGCTTTCGCATCGAGCACCCGCAGAGCCTGATCGACCGCGCGCGCTTCGGGCCCAGCGCCGGCCATCCGATCCTCGGCGCGGCCGACTACAAGCTGGTGCATCACGCCAAGAACGGCCGCAGCGTCTACAGCTTCTGCATGTGCCCGGGCGGCACCGTGGTGGCGGCCACGTCCGAAGAAGGGCGCGTGGTGACCAACGGCATGAGCCAGTATTCGCGCAACGAGCGCAATGCCAACGCCGGCATCGTCGTCGGCATCGACCCGCAGGACTACCGCCAGGACGGCCGGCGCGACGGCAGCGCGGTCGACCCGCTGGACGGCGTGGCCTTCCAGCGCGCGCTGGAGTCGCGCGCCTTCGAGCTGGGCGGCGGCGGCTACGTCGCCCCGGGGCAGCGCGTCGGCGACTTCCTGGCCGGCCGGGCGTCCACCGCCTTCGGCGCGGTGCTGCCGTCGTACCGGCCCGGCGTGCGGCCCACGCACCTGGCCGAGCGCGGGCGCGAGAGCCTGCCGCTGTATGCGCTGGACGCCATCCGCGAGGCGCTGCCGGCCTTCGAGCGCCAGATCCCCGGCTTTGCGATGCACGATGCGCTGCTCACCGGCGTGGAAACGCGCACCTCGTCGCCGCTGCGCATCCCGCGCGGGCGCGACCACCAGAGCCTGAACGTGGTCGGGCTGTACCCAGCCGGCGAAGGCGCGGGTTACGCCGGCGGCATCATGTCGGCCGGCGTGGACGGCATCGAGGTGGCCGAATCGCTGGGCCAGGCGCTGCTGGCCGACCTGGCGCGCTGAGCGCAGCCCTTCAGCGCGCCAGCGCCGTGCGCGCCGCGGCCTGCACCGCGCGGCTCAGGCCGTCCAGCAGCGACGACGCGGCGCGGGCGTGCTGCCAGTGCAGCGGCACGTCCAGCGGCGTGCCGGGCACCAGCTCCACGAGCGAGCCATCCGCCAGCCAGGGCGCGATCAGCGCCTGCGGATGCAGGCCCCAGCCCATGCCGGCGCGCGCCGCGGTGACGAAGGCCTGCGGCGACGGCAGGCTGTGCCGGGGCAGTTCCACATGCCGATGGCACAGCCGCCGCACCCAGCGCGCCTGCAGTGCGTCCTTGGTGTTGAACACCAGGCTGGGCGCACTGGCCAGGCTGCCCGCACCCACGCCGCCGGCAAAGTGGCGCGCCACGAAGGCCGGACTGGCGGCCGCCACATAACGCATCGCCCCCAGCGGGCGGCTGTTGCAGCCCGCCGCGGGCCGCGCCGTGGCCGTCACGGCGGCCAGCACCGCGCCGCTGCGCAGCCATTCGGCGGTGTGGTCCTGATCGTCGACGGCCAGGTCCACCAGCACCGGCGCCGCCGCCGCGAAATCCGCAATGGCCGGGGCGAACCAGGTGGCCAGGCTGTCCGCATTCACCGCCACGGGCAGCGTGACGCGTGCCACGCCCTTGGGCGCCAGCGCCGGCAGCGTGCCATGCAGGTCCTGCTCGAGCAGGCGCACGCGGTCCACGTGCTGGCACAGGCGCCGGCCGGTCGGCGTGGGCCGGCAGGGCTGGTCGCGCACCACCAGCGCGCAGCCCACACGCTCTTCGAGCAGGCGCACACGCTGCGACACCGCCGACGGCGTGACATGCAGCGCCCGCGCGGCCCGCTCGAAGCTGCCCTCGCGGATCACCGCAGCCAGCGCGGACAAGGCGGCATAGTCCAGCATGGATTAAGTTTCACTTCATCAACTTCAACAACGACAGTTTGTCTTCATTGCCGCTGGCTGGCAAGCTGTCGCCGATGAACCCCTTGCCTGCCTTCGTCCAGGGCTTTGCGCTGAGCCTGGGCCTGATCGTCGCCATCGGTGCGCAGAACGCCTTCGTGCTGCGCCAGGGCCTGCGCCGCGAGCATGTGGGCAGCATCGTGCTGTTCTGCGCACTGGCCGACGCGGTGCTCATCGCCGCCGGCGTGATGGGCATGGCGCGCGCCCTGGGCGACCGCCCCGGGCTCGCGCAGGCGCTGGCGCTGGCCGGGGCCGCGTTCCTGGCGGCCTACGGGGTGCGGGCGCTACGCCGCGCGCGCCAGCCGCAGCGGTTGCAGGCCGCCGCGGGCGGCGCCGGCATGGGCCGTGCGGCGGCGCTGGCGCAGGCCGCGGCCTTCACGCTGCTCAACCCGCATGTGTACCTGGACACGCTGCTGCTGGTCGGCAGCATCGGCGCGCAGCAGCCGGCGGGGCTGCGCGGCGCGTTCGTGGCCGGCGCCGGCAGCGCCAGCCTGGCCTGGTTCGGCCTCTTGGGCTTCGGCGCACGCGGGCTGGCGCCCTGGTTCGCGCGCCCCAGGGCGTGGCAGTTGCTGGACGGCCTGATCGGCCTGACGATGCTGCTGCTGAGTGCCCTGCTCGTGCGCCACGCGCTGGGCGGCTGAGGCGCCTCAGTTGGCCGACAGGCCCACGTGCTTGATCACCGGCGCCCAGCGGTCGCGCTCCTCGACCATCCACTTGCCCATCTCTTCGGGCGTCGAGGCCACGCTTTCCATGTAGGCGGTGGCCAGCTTCTGCTGCGTGTCGGGCTCGTTCAGGATCGCGGCCACTTCCTTGTTGAAGCGGTTGATGATCTCCGGCGGCGTCTTCGCCGGTGCCATCAGGCCCATCCAGGCCAGCGCCTGGATGTCCGGGAAGCCCGATTCGGCCATCGTCGGCAGTTCGGGCGCCAGCTTGCTGCGCTTGGCGCTGGTCACCGCGATGGCCTTGACCTTGCCGGCCTTGGCCTGCGGCATCACCGCCACCGGCGGCACGCAGGCGAACTGCACGTCGCCCTGCATGATGGCCAGTACCGCCAGCGGCGACGACGCATAGGGCAGGTGCACCGCGTAGGAATCGCTCTTCAGCTTGACGATCTCCACCGACAGGTGCGACATCGAGCCGACGCCGGTGGACGAATAGTTGTACTTGCCCGGGTCCTTCTTCATCGCCGCGACCCAGCCCTTGACGTCATCGACCTTCAGGTCGTTGGAAACCGCGCAGACGTTGGGCTGCACCGCCGCCAGCATCACCGGCGCCAGGTCCTTGAAGGGGTCGTAGGGCAGCTTCGGGTTGAACACCGTGCTGTAGACCAGCGGGCCGTTGGTGCTGACCAGCCAGGTGTAGCCATCGGGCGCGGCCTTGGCCACGTAGTCGGTGCCGGTGTTGCCGCCGGCGCCGGGCTTGTTCTCCACCACCACCGGCTGGCCCAGCGACTTGCCGAGCTTGTCGCTGAACAGGCGCACCAGCACGTCGGGCGACGAGCCGGGGCCGTAGGGCACGATGATGCGGATCGGCCGCGTCGGCCAGTTCGATTGGGCCGCGGCCGGCAAGGCTGCGGCGCACAGCGCGGCGGCCAGCAGCAGGGTTCGTCGATTGGTCATGCTCTGTCTCCCAAGGGTGAAAGTGAATTCTAGGCAGCGCCTTCGTGCAGCCATTGCAGCGCGGCCACCAGCGCGCGCTGCCCGGCCGCCTGCTGCAACGAGCGCAGCGCATCCGGCCTGAAAGCCAGCGC
This sequence comes from Rubrivivax sp., assembly GCA_019635285.1. Lineage (GTDB taxonomy): Bacteria > Pseudomonadota > Gammaproteobacteria > Burkholderiales > Burkholderiaceae_C > Rubrivivax. The sequence goes on from JAHBZS010000034.1 coordinate 39,390, forward strand.
GACGATGCGGCGCGCGGCATGCAGTGCGGCGACCACGCGGCCGTCATCGCCGCGCGCCAGCAAGGTCCAGCCCGGCGGCAGCGTGTGCGCGGGCAGCAGGTGCGTGGCATGCACGCCGGCATGGAACTGGCCCAGGCCCTGCAGCAGCCCGCCCTGCACGGCTTCGCAGGCCAGTCCGCGGCCGAACTGCGGCAGCGGCAGCGCCTGCAGCTCGGCGCCGTCCAGCTCGAGCAGACGCAGCGCGGCGTTGTTCAGCGCCAGCGTCGGGCCGGAGGGCGCCCGCCACGCCGCATCGCGCAGCCGCGGCAGCGGTGCGTCGCCCAGCACGGTCAGCGGGGCGCCGTCGGCGAAGTGGCCGCCGGCCTGCACCAGCGCCTCGCGCGCCAGCGCCGCCAAGGCATCGCCGCCGTCGACGAAACGCACCGTGCGCCGCGGCGCAGGCGGCAGCGGCGCGGCCGGCGGCCTGGGCGACTGCCCGGCCAGCACGCGGAACATCGACTCGGCCTTGAGCTGCGTCTCGGCCTCTTCGCGCACCGGGTCCGAGTCGGCCAGCAGGCTGCCGCCGGTGCGCACCTCGGCCCAGCCGTCGGCCAGCCGCGCGAAGCGCAGCAGGGTCAGCGCCTCGCAGCTGCCGTCGCTGCCCAAGCGCACCGCCGCACCGGCGTACCAGCCGCGCCACTCGGCTTCCAGCTCGTCGATGGCGTGGCGCGCGTCGGCCTTGGGCATGCCGGTCACGGTGGCCGGCGTGCAGTGCGTGAGCACGATGTCGAAGCCGTCGACGCCGGCGCGGCGCCGGCCGCGCGTGTGGTCGATGGTGTGCAGGATGGTGCTGAAGAAATGCACGCGCCGGCGCTGCAGCAGCTCCACGCTGCCGGGCTCGCACACCAGCGCCTTGTCGTTGCGGTCGGAATCGGCACACAGCGCGAGCGAGGCCTCGTCGACCTCGGAGGCCATCAGCGCCTTGGCCTGCTCGTGGTCGTCCACCGGGTCGGCGCCGCGGCGGAAGGTGCCGCACACCGGCGCGGTCTCCACCCAGTCGGCATCGGCGCGCACCTGCACGTCGGGCGAGGCGCCGAAGACCTTCTCGCCGCCGCCCAGGTGCGCGAAGAACATCGCCGGATAGGGGTTGTCGCGGCGCAGCCGCTCGAAGGCTGCGGCCGCGTCCACCTGCGGCACCGCGCGCCTGAAGGTCTGCGACAGCACCAGCGAGCACAGCTCGCCGCGCCGCATGCGCTCCACGCCGCGCGCCACCGCCGCGGCATGGCCGCCGGGCGCATGGTCGTCCTCGAAGCGGCTCAGGCGCACCACTTCCAGTGACGCCTGCGCGCCCGGCCGCGGCACCAGCCCGGGAAAGCGGAACTCGAGCCAGCGGTGGCCGCCCTCGCCGGCGCGCAGCACGCGCCGCGGCAGCATCAGCGCGACGCGGCGCCGGCCGTCGTCGGGCACGTCGTCGGCATGCGCCAGCCGGTGGTAGTCGAAGGCCAGCGTGCCGTAGAGGCCGAAGTCCGGCGACGGCGGCGTGAAGGCGGCGAGCAGCCCGCGCAGCCAGCTCAGCGCCGCATGCGGCCCGCTGCCGCCGGCGTCGAACTGGCCCTCCAGCCGGCCCTGCACCGGCTCGAAGCCGGCCGGCCAGGGCAGCGCGTCCACCAGCCCGCGGCCGAGGTCGCCGTGCGGCACGACGCGCAGGCGCCGGCCGTCCAGATAGACGCTGAGCAGCGGGTCCAGCGCGGCCCGCGCCTCGCGCCGGTACAGCCCCGGCACGGCCACGTCGCAGCCCAGCCAGACGCCGCCGCCGGCGTCGATCTGGCGGATGGCCAGCGCCTCGTCGGCCGCGCTGGCCGGGGTCTCGATGCATTCGACGCGGATCACGGCTGGCTCCAGCGCCGGTGTTCGGCCTCGGTGAAGGCCTCGATCAGCTCGCGATAGACCCGCTCCACCACCTCGGGCAGCGCGCCGTGCTGCTCCGCCAGCGCACGCACGCGCGCCACCACCTGCTCCACGCGCTGCGGCGCGCGCACCTCGGCGGCACTGTGCTTGAAGCGTGCCGCGGCCAGCACGTAGCGGCCGCGTTCGGCCAGCAGTTGCACGACCTGCTCGTCGAGCCGGTCGATCTCGGCGCGCACCTGCGCCAGCGATGTGCATTCTTCAGGTGTATTCATCCGTCCCCAGCCAAGCCCCTTGGTCCCTCAAGCCGCGCTGCAGCGCGGCCACGTCGACATTGGCCACCGCGCCGCCGGCGCGCAGCGCCAGCGCCGCCCCCAGGCCGGCGGCCTCGCCCATCACGAAGCAGGCGCCGCTGACCCGCGCGGCCGACTGCGCCGCCGCATCCATCGACGCGCAGCGCCCGGCGACCAGCAGGTTGCGCACTTGCTGCGGCAACACCATGCGCCACGGCAGCTGGTTGTAGCCGCGCGAGTCGGCCGGCGGCCAGCTCCACTTGACGTCGCCGGCCACGTGCTGCTCCAGCGGCCAGGCGTTGACGCCGATGCTGTCGTCGAAGTCGGCGCAGCCCAGCACGTCCGCGCCCGTCAGCACCGCGCGCCCCAACAGGCGCCGCGTCTCGCGGATGCCGACCTGGGGCGCGATCTCCAGCAGGTAGGCGTGCTCGAAGCCGGGCATCTCGGCGCGCAGGAAGGCGAAGAACTCGCGCACCTGGCGCCGGCCTTCCACCTCGCCGGCCGACAGCTGCAGCGCGTCGGTGCCGTCCATCGCGCGGCCCTGCGCGTTGGCGATCTGCGTGACGTTGACGCGCCACTCGCCGGCATGTTTCATCGGCCGCAGGATCGCCCCCTGCCGCGCGAAGCGATGGCGGCCGGCGCGCTGCGCCTCGGCCATGCGCGGGCCGACCTCGCGCCAGGCCTCGCCGGCACGCGCGTCGTCGACGCCGGCGACGCGGAACATCAGCGTCGGGTAGAGCAAGTCGCCCTGCGCATCGCCCTGTTCCCACGGCGCGCCGGCCCAGTGCATCAGGTCGCCGTCGCCCGAGCAGTCGATGAACACCTGGGCGCGCAGCGCGCGGCGGCCCGAGCGGGTCTCGACCAGCAGCGCATCGATGCTGCCGTCGTCGCGCATCTGCACGCCCACGGCCTGCGCGTGGAACAGCAGCTGCACGCCGCGCGTCAGCAGCAGCTCGTCGGCCGCGCACTTGTAGGCCGCACCGTCGTAGGCCTGTGCCAGCGTGCGGCCGAAGATGGCATGCGGCTCGTTCAGCCCGCCCAGCGCGTCGATGCGCTGCAGCAGCTCGTCGGCCACGCCGTGCACCACGCGCCGCATGCGGCCGTGCACGTTGGCATGCAGCCCGCAGAAATTGGTGACGCCTGCCGCGGTGCCCATGCCGCCGAGGAAACCGTAGCGCTCCACCAGCAGCGTCGCACGGCCGGCGGCCGCCGCACGGGCCGCGGCGGCGATGCCGGCGGGGCCGCCGCCCAGCACCAGCACCTCGGTCTCGGCCAACAGCGGGGTACGCCGGGCGCTCTCGGTCAGGGACACGGCAGCCATCGGTCGATTATGGCGAGGCGCATGCTGTCATCATGCTGGGCCGACAACCCCGTGGAGGAGACGATGACGATGCGCCCCGCTGCACCCCTTGCCCTGACCTGCCTGGCCGCCCTGCTGGTGGGCTGCCAGACGCCGCCGCCGACCTCGCCCGAGGCGGTGGGCGAATTCCGCAAGGGCTCCGGCTACCTCAACGGCTACCTGAATCCGAAGCAGTTGCCGAACAGCCTGGCCCTGCTGCCGCCGCCGCCCGCCGCGGGTTCGGCGCAGGCCGCCGCGGACATGGAGACGTTCAAGAGCACGCGCGCGCTGCGCGACACGCCGCGCTGGGCGCTGGCGACCAAGGACGCGAACCTGAAGTTCCCGGCCGCGGCCTCGACCTACGAATGCGCGCTGCAGATCCCCATCTCACAGGAGGCCACGCCCAACCTGAACATGCTGCTGCGGCGCACCTTGCTCGACGCCGGCCTGTCCACCTACGCGGCCAAGGACCACTACAACCGGCAGCGGCCCTTCGTCGTCGCCGGCGCGCCGACCTGCACGCCGGCCGAAGAGCCGGCGCTGGCCAAGGACGGCTCCTACCCCTCGGGCCATTCGGCGCTGGGCTGGGCCTGGGCGCTGGTGCTGGTGCAGGCCGCGCCGCAGCGCATGGACGCGCTGCTGCAGCGCGGCTACGCCTTCGGCCAGAGCCGCGTGATCTGCGGCGTGCACTGGCAGAGCGACGTCGACGCCGGCCGGGTGATCGGCGCGGCCGCCGTCGCACGCCTGCAGACCGACGACACCTTCAAGGCGCAGCTGGCGCTGGCGCGCGACGAGATCGCCCAAGCGCAGGCCAAGGGCCTGAAGCCGAGCGGCGACTGCGCCGCCGAAGCTGCGGCGCTGGCGATTCGCTGAACTGGCGACGAGCTGGCGGCGTGCCGAAGCCGGTGCGGCAAAGCCGGGCCCGGGCAGGCCGCGACGCTTCGCTGAGGGGGGCGTCTGCTCCGACGCGATCGAAACGGCGCGCCTAACGCCGCATCAGCAGCGACACCCCGACCAGGATCAGGATCAGCGGCCACCAGGTGGCGAACAGCGGCCCGAGCCGGGGGATCAGCCCCAGGTTGGACAGCAGGAACAACGCGCCCAGCACGATGAGCACGATGGCGCCTACACCCGAACGCGATCTCATGTCTTTTCCGTTCGCTCTGCGAAGACAGCGGGCATTCTCGCGCCAGCGCCGCTCGTCTCAGCGCAGCCGGTGCCGCCGGCTCAGCTCGACGCTGAGCACGCACACCGCCAGCCAGGCCAGGCCGCAGGCAAAGCCGGCCACCACGTCGCTGGCGAAATGCACCTGCAGGAACACGCGGCTGCTGCCCACCGTGAAGGCCAGTGCCGCGGCGCCCATCAGCGCCGGCACATGCCAGCGCGGCGGCAGCACGCGCAGCGCCAGGTAAGCCAGCATGCCGTAGGCCACGGTCGCGCCCGCGGTGTGGCCGCTGGGGAAGCTCCAGCCGGCCTCGTTGACCAGGCCGTGCTCGTGCACCGGCCGCACGCGCTCGAAGATGCGCTTGAGCAGCGGGATCAGCAGCGCGTTGCCGGCCAGCGCCAGCAGCCAGGCCAGCGCCAGCGGCCCGTGGCCGCGCCGCCACAGCAGCACCGCCACCACGGCGGCCAGCGCGCTCAGCAGCCAAGCATCGCCCAGGTGGGTCAGCAGGTAGAAGCATTGCAGCGTGGCCCGGTCCACGTGAAGGCCGATCGACTGGCTGAGCGCCTCGTCGATGCGTGCCATCTGGTGGCCGTCACCCAGTTGCTCGGCGATCTCGGCAAAGGCGTGGGCGGCGCCCACCAGCACCGCGAAGCCCGCGCCCACGCCCAGCAGCAGCAGGGCAGGCTGCGGCAGGCCGGCCTGCGCGCGCGGCCACACATGCTTCTGCCAGGTCCAGCCGAGCGCGCCCACCGCCAGCAGCAGCGCGCCCAGCAGCATCAGGAACAGCGGCAAGGCATGCCGCCCGGCCCAGTCGGCCGCGGCCAGCGACGCCTCAGCCGACATCGCCCGGCTCCAGCGGATGCACCGCGATGCGGCGGAAGCACTGCATCGCCGCATCGTAGTCCCAGCGTTCGACCTGCCCCTGCCGCGGCTGGCCGCCGCACGCGGCGCGCAGCTGCAGCAGGTTCACCGAATTGTCGATGCCGTCGCGCACGCGCCGGCTCAAGGCCGTGCCCGCCTGCACCACCCACAGCGGCCGTCCCGGCGTCTGACCGGGCCGCTGCAGCACATACGGCAGATGGATGTGGCCACCGAGCACTAGGTCCACGCCCGCTGCCGCCCAGCGCCGCAGCGCGGCCGCGTGCCCGTGCAGCAGGTCGTGTGCGTCGTCGGGCGACGGCACGGCCAGCGGCTGGTGCACCGCGACCAGCCGCCAGCGCTGTGGCGCGGCACGTTCGGCACGTTGCGCGACCTGCTCGATCTGCGCGGCGCCGAGCGCGCCGTCCACATGGCGCCAGCGGCGCGTGGTGTTCAGCGCCCACAGCTGCAGGTCCGCGTTCTCGAACTGCGGCTCGAGCTCGGCGCCGAAGGCGCGCGCATAGCGTGCATAGGGCCACAGCAGCCGGCTCGCCAGGTCGAACAGCGGCAGGTCGTGGTTGCCCGGAATGGCGATGCACGCCGGCACGCCCAGCGCATCGACATAGGCGCGCGCCGCGGCGAACTGCGCCGCGGTGGCGCGCTGCGTGATGTCGCCGGTCAGCAGCAGCAGCGCCGGCCGCTGCGCCTGCACCAGCGCGCGCAGCGCGTCGGCCACCGCCGGCCGCACCGTGCCGAAATGCGGGTCCGACAGCTGCAGTAGCCGCGTCATGCGCGCGCGCGCTCGGGGGCCCGACCGGGCGGCCGGATCAGCCACAACGGCTCGGGCGCCACGCGGAACCGCAGCGGCAGCGGCAGGCGCAGCACCTCGCCGTCGGTGGCGACGAGCACGCGGCGGCGCGTCGGCGGCCAGCCCAGGTGGGCCGTCAGCCGCACGAAGGCGAAGTTCAGCACCTGGTCGGCATCGCCCAGCTGGCCGAAGGCGCCGCGCAGGATCAGCCCCAGCATGGCCAGGCGGCCCACCGGCCGCAGCAGCACCGCCGCCAGCGCGCCGCGTTCGACGCTCCGCGCTTCCGGAAAGCCCAGCTGCTCCAGCTGCAGCGCGTTGTTGCCGACGAACAGCGTCGGCGTGCGCAGCTGCTGCGTGCGACCCTGCACCTCGAGCTGCAGGCGCAGGCTGCGGTAGCCGCGCAGCAGCGTCGCCAGCCCGGCGCCCAGGGCCACCAGGCGGCTGCGGCCGAAGCGGCGCTTCCAGCCCTCGCGCTCTTCCAGCAGACGCGGGTACAGGCCGACGCTGGCGTTGACCAGGAACACACGGTCGTTGACCAGCCCCGCCTGCACCGGCTGCGCCGGCGACTGCAGCAGCACCTGCATGGCCTCGGCCGTGTCCTGCGGAATGCCGTGGCTGCGGCCGAAGTAGTTGAAGGTGCCCTGCGGCAGCACGCCGAAGGCGCAGCCGCTGCCCAGCACCGCCTGCGCCACCGCATTCAGCGTGCCGTCGCCGCCGGCCGCGACGACCACGCCGCGCACGTCACCGGCGCGCCGCACCGCGTCACGCGCGACGTCGCCGAGGCGCTGCGCATCATCGACCGTCAGCAGGTGCAGCTGGCGGCCGGCCGAGGCGCAGGCCTGCTCGATGGCCAGCCGGGCCGAGGCGGCGTCGCCGCCACCGGACCCCAGGTTGAAGACGACGAACAACGGGCCGGACGCAGAGGGCGCCGGCGACGGCAGGGGATCGGACATGCGGCAGAAGACCGTCGGCGCAAGACGCGGCCAGTATCGGCCGCGGCCCGCCCCGCGCGCGTAGGACAAGGCCGCCATCGCGGCCCATGCCGGTGCGCGCGGCCGAGCCCGGCGCCGTCACGCGCCGTGCTGCGCCAGCCCTGCTTCTGCGTGCTGACCGCGCGAGAGACGCCGGCACGCGGCCGCAGCCGCAGCCGCCTGCCGGCGCTGGCCTGGGCTCAGTCGGCCTGCTTGCGCAGGAACGCCGGGATCTCGATCTCGTCCATGCCGTTGCTCGACAGCGCCTCGACCTTGGCCGCGGCGCTCTGCGAGCGCGCGGTGCGCCACACGCTGGGCGTGCTCAGGCTGCTGTAGTCCTGCGGCTGCGCCGGCGCGGACCCGCCGGCCGCCTGCACCGACTGGTTCAGGATCGGCAGGTTGTCGGTGCCGGTGCGCATGGCCGGCTGCTGCACCACGCTCAGCGGCGGCTGCGCGCGGCGCGCCAGCGACGACAGGCCGGTGGCGATGACGGTGACGCGCAGCTGGTCGCCCAGGCTTTCGTCGTAGGCGGTGCCGAAGATCACGTGCGCATCGTCGGCCGCGTAGCGGCGGATGGTGTTCATCGCGTTCTTGCTTTCCGACAGCTTGAAGCTGCCCTTGCTGGCGGCGATCAGCACCAGCACGCCGCGCGCGCCGGACAGGTCGATGCCTTCCAGCAGCGGGCAGGCCACGGCCAGCTCGGCCGCCTTGTTGGCGCGGTCCGGACCGCCGGCCTGCGCCGTGCCCATCATCGCCTTGCCCGGCTCGCTCATCACCGTCTTCACGTCCTCGAAGTCGACGTTGACCAGGCCCGGCACGTGGATGATGTCGCTGATGCCGCCGACGGCGTTGCGCAGCACGTCGTTGGCATGCGCGAAGGCCTGCTCCTGCGTGATGTCGTCGCCCAGCACCTCGAGCAGCTTCTCGTTGAGCACGACGATCAGGCTGTCGACGTTGGCTTCGAGCTCGGCCACGCCGTGGTCGGCCTGCGTGCAGCGGCGCTTGCCTTCGAACTCGAAAGGCTTGGTGACCACGCCGACCGTCAGGATGCCCATCTCCTTGGCCACGCGCGCGATCACCGGTGCCGCGCCCGTGCCCGTGCCGCCGCCCATGCCGGCGGTGATGAACAGCATGTGCGCGCCCTGGATCGATTCGCGGATGCGGTCCACCGCCTCTTCGGCGGCGTTGCGGCCGACCTCGGGCTTGCTGCCCGCGCCCAGGCCGCTGGTGCCCAGCTGCACCAGCTCGCTGGCGCGGCTGCGATTCAGCGCCTGCGCGTCGGTGTTGGCGCAGACGAACTGCACGCCCTGTACGCCCTGCGCGATCATGTGCTCGACGGCATTGCCGCCGCCGCCGCCGATGCCGATCACCTTGATCTGCGTGCCCTGGTCAAATTCCTCGATCATTTCGATAGCCATGTGCGCCTCCTAGTCAGCTGCAGTTGCCAATGAACAAATAACCCACCACCCACGAAGCTGGAACCTCTCTGTGCATGCCAGGGTTCCTTTTCTAAAAATTGCCCAAGAACCAGTCCTTGGCGCGGCCGACGATGGTCTTCATCGACCCCGCCTGCTGCGCCGCCTTGAACCCGCGTGCGCGCGCCGAGCGCGCCTCCTCCAGCAGGCCCATCACCGTCGCCGACCGCGGGTTGGCGACCATGTCCGACAACGGGCCGCCATACAGCGGCAGCCCCTTGCGCACCGGCTTCAGGAAGATGTCCTCGCCCAGCTCCACCATGCCCGGCATCACCGCGCTGCCGCCGGCCAGCACGATGCCGCTGGACAGCAGTTCCTCGTAGCCGCTCTGGCGGATGACCTGGTGCACCAGCGAGAAGATCTCTTCGACGCGCGGCTCGATCACGCCGGCCAGCGCCTGGCGGCTCAGCTTGCGCGGCGCGCGGTCGCCCAGGCCCGGCACCTCGATCTCCTGGTTCGGGTCGGCCAGCAGCTGCTTGGCCATGCCGTACTCGACCTTGATCTCCTCCGCGTCCTTGGTCGGCGTGCGCAGCGCCATGGCGATGTCGCTGGTGATCAGGTCGCCGGCGATGGGGATCACCGCGGTATGGCGGATGGCGCCGTCGGTGAAGATGGCCACGTCGGTGGTGCCGGCGCCGATGTCGACCAGCGCCACGCCCAGGTCCTTCTCGTCGGCGCTCAGCACGCCGGCGCTGGACGCGCTGGGGTTCAGCACCAGCCGCTCCACTTCCAGGCCGCAACGGCGCACGCACTTCAGGATGTTCTCGGCCGCACTCTGCGCGCCGGTGACGATGTGCACCTTGACCTCGAGCCGGCTGCCGCTCATGCCCACGGGTTCTTTCACCTCGTGGCCGTCGATGACGAATTCCTGCGGCTCCACCAGCAGCAGCCGCTGGTCGTTGGGGATGTTGATGGCCTTGGCGGTTTCCACCACGCGCGCCACGTCCACCGGCGTGACCTCGCGGTTGTCGCGCACGATGACCATGCCGGTGGAGTTCTGGCCGCGGATGTGGCTGCCGGTGATGCCGGTGTAGACGCTGGCGATCTTGCAGGCGGCCATCATCTCGGCCTCCTTCAGCGCCTCCTGGATGCTCTGCACGGTGGCGTCGATGTTGACGACGACGCCGCGCTTCAGCCCATGCGCCGGCGCCACGCCCAGCCCGGCCACGCGCAGCTCGCCCCCGGGCAGCACCTCGGCCACCACCACCATCACCTTGGCGGTGCCGATGTCGAGGCCGACGACCAGGTCCTTGTTCTCTTTGGCCATAGGCGTCCTATCTGGGTTTCTTGACGGCCTTGGCGGCCGGGGCGAGGGTGGTCGTGATGCCGCGCAGGCGCACCGCGTAGCCGTCGGCATGGCGCAGGTCGGCGTATTCCAGGTCGCGCTGGTAGCGGTCGGTGACCTGAGCCACGCTGCGCAGGAAACGCTCGCTGCGCGCCAGCAGTTCGTCTTCGCTGCCGCGGCCCAGCGTCACGGTGGCGCCGGTGTCCAGTTCCACGCTCCACGAGCCACGGCCGGACAGCTGCAGCGACACCGGCGCCATCTTGTAGGCGGCGAACAGCGGCGCCAGCCGCTGGTACAGCGACAGCATCTGCGCCGAGCTGCCCTCGGGCCCGCTGAACTCGGGCAGGTGTTCGTCCTCGACGTCGCCGAGGTTGGCCTCGAAGACCTCGCCCTGTGCGTTGACCAGCCGCGGGTTGCCATCGTCGCCCTGCCACAGCGCCGCGGGCTGGTGCTCGCTCAGGCGCACCGCCAGGCGGTTGGGCCAGATGCGGCGCAGCGTCGCCTGTCGCACCCAGGGCACGGCCTCGAAGGCGTCGCGCGCCTGGTCCAGGTCCATCGAGAAGAAGTTGCCGCGCAGCCGCGGCATGACGTTGGCGCGGATCGTCGCCACGCTGTTGCGCTGCAGGTCGCCGTCGAGCTGGATGGCGCGCAGGTTCAGGCCCGGCGAGCGCGCCAGCCACACCAGCAACGCGGCCAGCAACGCCACCACGACGCCGACGAACAAGGTGGTGGCGGCGCCGTTCATCAGGCGGATGTCCAGGGGCAGGGGCACGTCGGCAGCCATGCTCAAGCCTCGCCCCCCAGGCTGCCGCCGTGCGGCGTCGCGCCCCCCGAGGAGGAGCCCGGGCCCTTGGCACGGCCCGACGTGCCCCCGACCTTGCTGTCCAGCGCGGCGTCGGCCAGCAGCTGCAGGCACAGCTGCTCGTAGGACAGGCCGGCGGCGCGCGCCGACATCGGCACCAGCGAGTGGCTGGTCATGCCGGGTGAGGTATTCATTTCGAGCAGGAAGAACTTGCCGTCGCTGGCCCGGCGCATCAGGTCGGCGCGGCCCCAGCCGCGGCAGCCCAGGCTGCGGTAGGCGGCCAGCACCAGGCGCTGCACCTCGGCCTCTTCTTCCGGCGGCAGGCCGCTCGGCACGTGGTAGCCGGTGTCGTCGGAGAAGTACTTGTGCTCGTAGTCGTAGTTGCCGTCGGGCGCGGCGATGCGCACCACCGGCAGCGCCCGCGCGTCCGGCCCGTGGCCCAGCACCGGACAGGTCAGCTCCATGCCGTCGATGAATTCCTCGCACAGCACGTCGGGGTCGTAGCGCGTGGACAGGGCCACCGCGTCCTGCATCTGCGAATAACCCAGCACCTTGGTGATGCCGATCGACGAGCCTTCGCGCGGCGGCTTGACGATCAGCGGCAGGCCGATGCGGTCGGGCACCTCGCGCACGCGCTCGCGCTGCAGTTCGTGCCGCGACAGCTGCACCCAGCGCGGCGTCGGCAGGCCTTCGGCCAGCCAGACGCGCTTGGTCATGACCTTGTCCATGCAGATGGCCGACGCCATCACGCCCGAGCCGGTGTAGGGGATGCCCAGCAGCTCCAGCGCGCCCTGCACCGTGCCGTCCTCGCCGTGGCGGCCGTGCAGCGCGATGAAGACCCGCTCGAAGCGCTCGATCTTCAGCTCCGACAGGTCCTCGTGCGCCGGGTCGAAGGCGCTGGCGTCCACGCCCTGCGACAGCAGCGCATTCAGCACGCCGGTGCCCGACATCAGCGACACCTCGCGCTCGGCCGAGGTGCCGCCCATCAGCACGGCGACCTTGCCCATGGCCTTGGCATTCACGGTGCGCCCTCCAGCAGGTCCTTGAGCTTCTGCGCCGCGGTGCCGATCGAGCCGGCGCCCATGGCGATGACCACGTCGCCGTCGCGCACCTGTTCGGCCAGCGCCGCCACCAGCTCGGGCACGCTGTCGACGAAGATCGGATCGACCTTGCCGGCCACGCGCAGCGCACGCGCCAGCGCGCGGCCGTCGGCGGCGACGATCGGCGCCTCGCCGGCCGCATAGACCTCGGTCAGCAGCATCGCGTCGGCGGTGCCCATGACCTTGACGAAGTCCTCGAAGCAGTCGCGCGTGCGCGTGTAGCGGTGCGGCTGGAAGGCCAGCACCAGGCGTTGCTGCGGGAAGGCGCCGCGGGCGGCCGCGATGGTCGCGGCCATTTCGACCGGATGGTGGCCGTAGTCGTCGACCAGCGTGAAACGCCCGCCATGGCTGCCGACGACCTCGCCATAAGGCTGGAACCGGCGCCCGACGCCCTGGAAACCCGCCAGCGCCTGCTGCACCGCGGTGTCGGGGATGTTGAGTTCCACCGCTACCGCGATCGCCGACAAGGCGTTGAGCACGTTGTGCCGGCCCGCCAGGTTCAGCACCACCGGCAGGTCGGGCAGTACCACGCCGTTGCGGCGCTGCACCGTGAAATGCATCTGGCCGCCGACGGCGCGCACGTCGACCGCGCGGACCTGGGCGTCGGCCTCGAAGCCGTAGCTTGTGATCGGGCACGACACCTGGGGCACGATCTCCTTGACGGCCGGGTCGTCGGTGCACAACACCGCCGTGCCGTAGAACGACATCCGGTGCAGGAAATCGACAAAGGCCGATTGCAGCCGCTTGAAGTCGTGGCCATAGGTGGCCATGTGGTCGGCGTCGATGTTGGTGACGACGGCCATCACCGGCAGCAGGTTCAGGAACGAGGCGTCGGACTCGTCGGCCTCCACCACGATGTAGTCGCCGCTGCCCAGGCGCGCATTGGCGCCCGCGCTGTTGAGCCGCCCGCCGATGACGAAGGTCGGATCCAGCCCGGCCTGGGTCAGCACGCTGGCGACCAGGCTGGTGGTGGTGGTCTTGCCATGGGTGCCGGCGATGGCGATGCCCTGCTTGAGCCGCATCAGCTCGGCCAGCATGATGGCGCGCGGCACCACCGGGATCTGCCGCGCCCGGGCCTCGATCACCTCGGGGTTGTCCTCGTGCACGGCCGTGGTCGTGACGACCGCGTCGGCGCCTTCGATATGGGCCGCGTCGTGGCCGACGAAGACCCGGATGCCCAGGCTGGCCAGGCGCTCCAGCGTGGCGCTGGCGGTGATGTCCGAGCCCGAGACGGTATAGCCCAGGCCCAGCAGCACCTCGGCAATGGCCGACATGCCGGAGCCGCCGATGCCGATGAAGTGGATGTGCCGGATCGCGTGTTTCATGATGTCACCAAGGTCTCGCAGGCCTGCACGACCTGGGCCGTGGCCTCGGTCTTGGCGCAGCGCCGCGCCGCGGATGCGCAGGCCAGCAAGTTCTCGCGCGTGGCCTGTTCCAGGAATTGCGCCAGGCGCTCGGGCGTGAGTTCGGCCTGCGCCATCATCCAGCCGCCGCCGCGCTCGACCAGGAAACGCGCGTTGCGGCTCTGGTGGTCGTCGACGGCCGAGGGCAGGGGAATGAACAGCGCCGCGGCGCCGATCGCCGCGAGCTCGGTCACGGTACTGGCGCCGGCGCGGCAGATCACCAGGTCGGCATCGGCGAAGGCACTGGCCGTGTCGTCGATGAAGGGCGTGAGCTCGGCCTGCACGCCGGCCTGCGCATAGTTGTTGCGCAAGGCGTCGATCTGGCTGCTGCCGCTCTGGTGGGTCACGATCGGCCGCTGTTCCTGCGGCAGCAGCGCCAGCGCCTGCGGCACGATGTCGTTGAGTGCCCGCGCGCCCAGGCTGCCGCCCACCACCAGTACCCGCAACGGCCCGCTGCGTGCGGCGAACCGCTGTGCCGGCGCGGGCTGGTCGACGAAGGCCTGGCGCAGCGGGTTGCCGACCCAGTGCGCGCGGCGCAACACGTCCGGGAACGCGGTGTAGACCCGGTCGGCGACACCGGCGAGGACGCGGTTGGCCATGCCCGCGACCGAGTTCTGTTCGTGCAGCACCAGCGGCTTGCCCAGCAGCACGGCCATCATGCCGGCAGGGAAGGTGATGTAGCCGCCGAGACCGACGACGACGTCGGGCCGTACCCGGCGCAGCACCCGGATGCTTTGCCAGAACGCGCGCAGCAGGCGCAGCGGCAGCAGACCCAGTGTCAACAGGCCCTTGCCGCGCACGCCGGAGAAATCCAGCGACGCGAAG
>JAHBZS010000035.1 GCA_019635285.1 Rubrivivax sp.
TCGCAGGGGTGGCTGTTGCCGCCGACCGCTATGCGCCGGGAGCATGCACAAGTCCGTACCGTTGATCGCCAATCCGCATCGACCTCAGGAGGCAGAATCGGCGCCGGCGCATGGGCGCCACGAAGGGGCGATGCATGAGGATTCGCGAGCTGGCCAGCGGCCTGCAGTTCCCCGAAGGGCCGGTGGCGATGGACGACGGCTCGGTGCTGCTGGTGGAGATCGCGCGCGGCACGCTCAGCCGCGTCACGACCGACGGCCGGGTGCAGGTGGTAGCGCGCTTGGGCGGCGGGCCCAACGGCGCGGCCATCGGCCCCGACGGCGCGGTGTACGTGTGCAACAACGGCGGCTTCGAATACACCACCGAGGCCGACGGCTGCTTGCGCCCCACCGGCCAGGCCCGCGACTACGACGGCGGGCGCGTCGAACGCGTGAACCTGGCCACCGGGCGCTTCGAGCGCCTGTTCGATACCGTGGAGGGCGTGCCCCTGCGCGGGCCGAACGACATCGTCTTTGCGGTCGACGGTAGCTTCTACTTCACCGACCTGGGCAAGTCGCGTGCGCTGGACATGGACCATGGCGGCGTATTCCATGCGCCGGCCGATGGCGGCGCGCCGCGCGTCATCGCCAGGCCGGCGCTGACGCCAAACGGCGTGGCGCTGTCACCGGATGGCCGGACGCTGTACTACGCGGAGACCGCGGGCGCGCGGCTCTGGGCCTTCGACCTCGACGCGTCGGGCCAGGTGCGCCGGCAGCCCTGGCCGTCGCCGCACGGTGGGCGCCTGCTGGCGGCATCGCCGGGCGGGCAGCTGCAGCGCTTCGACTCGATGGCGGTCGACGCCTTCGGCAACCTGCACGTGGCGACGCTGTTGCACGGTGGCATCACCGTCGTGTCGCCCGACGGCGCACGCTGGCACCATGTGCCGCTGCCCGACCGCTACGTCACCAACCTTTGTTTCGGCGGGCGCGACCGGCGCACGCTGTACGTCACGCTGTCGGGCAGCGGCCGGCTCATCGCCATCGACGGCTGGCCGACGGCCGGGTTGATGCTGGCATTCAATGTCTGAAGCCTGACGACGAAAGGGTCGGTCAGCCGCGCGGCGGGGTGGGCGCGCCGCCGAGGCACTCGTACGGCGCCAGCCGCGGCCAGTCGAACACCACGCCGATGCCCGGCACATCCGGTGCCACGGCCAGCCGCTGCTCGACCTGCAACGGCCGCTGCGTGTACTGGTCGATCGGAAACGAATGCACCTCCAGCCAGCCGGCGTGCGGCTGCGCCGCCATCAGGCTGACATGCAGTTCCTGCATGCCATGGCTGCACACGGGCAGGCCGACTTCGCCGGCGCGACGCGCCACCTGCAGCCAGCCGGTGATGCCGCCGCAGTTCGAGGCATCGGGCTGGATCCATGACAGCCTGGCATGGCGCAAGGCCAGCTCGAACTCGGCCATCGTGTGCAGGTTTTCGCCCATCGCCAGCGGCATGCCGGTGGCCGCCGCGATGCGGCCGTAGGCGGCGTAGTCGTCGGGCAGCGTCGGCTCTTCGAACCACAGCAGGTCGAAGGGCGCGAAGGCGCGCGCCGCGGCGATGGCCTGCGCTTCGTCCAGCGCATAGTTGGCATCGACCATCAGCGCGGCATCGGGGCCGATGGCTTGGCGCACCGCGGCCACGCGCGCCACGTCCTCGGCCAGATCGGGCTTGCCGACCTTGATCTTCACGCCGTCGAAGCCGCGCGCCAGGTGGCCGCGCACGCTGTCCACCAGCCGGGGCAGCGGGTAGTCCAGGTCGATGCCGCCGACATAGGCGCGGCAGCGGTCGCCCGCGCCGCCGGCCATGCGGCGCAGCGATTGGCCGCTGCGCCTGCCGCGCAGGTCCCACAGCGCGATGTCGATGGCCGAGATGGCGAAGCCGGCGATGCCGCCGCGGCCGACGTAGTGCAGGTGCCACTGCATGTCGTCGTGGAGCTGCTCCACCGGCTCGGCGTCGCGGCCCCGCAGCCATGGCGCCAGGTCGTGCTCGATCAGCGCCTGGATGGCGGCCCGCCGCGCCCGCCGGTGTAGGTGTAGCCGGTGCCTTCGCTGCCGTCGCTGCAGCGCACGGTGGCGGTCACCAGCTCGAAGTGGGTGTGCGCGCCGTGTTTGGCATCGACCAGGGTTTCGGCCAGCGGCACGCTGAAGCGCCGCGCCTGCAATGATGCGATGGCCGCCATGCGTCAGCGCCTCAGACGATGCGCTGCTGGCGCAGCGTGTCGATCTGCGCCTGGCTCAGGCCCAGCACCTGCTCCAGCACCTCGGTGGTGTGCTGCCCCAGCAGCGGCGGCGGCAGTTCGTAGCGCACGGGCAAGTCGCCGAAGCGCATCGGGCTGGCCAGCAGCGACAGCGGCCCGCTGGCGTGCTGCATCGACACGCGCATGCCGCGGTGCTGCACCTGCGGGTCGTCGAACACCTGGTCGATGTTGTTGATCGGGCCGCAGGGCACGTTGTTCGCCTCCAGCAGTTCGATCCATTCGTGCATGGTCCGCGTCAGCATCAGCTCGGCGACCATGCCGCACAGCAGCGCCCGGTTGGCGCCGCGTGCGGTGCCGATCTTGAAGCGCGCGTCCTCGGCCCATTCGGGCTTGCCCACCGCCTGGCAGAAGCTCCTGAACTGGCCGTCGTTGGCCACCGCCAGGATCAGGTAGCCGCCTTTGCAGGCGAACACCTGGTAGGGCACGATGTTCGGATGGCCGTTGCCCAGGCGCTGCGGCACCTCGCCGGAGACGAACCAGTTGAGCGTCTGGAACGAGGTCAGCGCGATCAGGCAGTCCAGCAGCGCGATGTCGATGTGCTGGCCGCGGCCGCTGATGTGGCGCTGCTCGATGGCGCCCAGGATGGCGCTGGTGGCGTACATCGCGGTGATCAGGTCGGCCACGGCCACGCCCACCTTCATCGGCCCGGCGCCGGGCTGGCCCTCGGGCACGCCGGTGATGCTCATCAGCCCGCCCATGCCCTGGAAGACGAAGTCGTAGCCGGGCCGCGGCGCATAGGGCCCGGTCTGGCCGAAGCCGGTGATCGAGCAGTACACCAGCCGCGGGTTCAGCGCCGACAGGCTGGCGTAGTCCAGCCCGTAGCGCGCCAGCGTGCCGACCTTGTAGTTCTCGACCACGATGTCGCATTTTTCGGCCAGCTGGCGGATGAGTTGCTGGCCCGGCGCGCTGGCCAGGTCGACGGTGATCGACTTCTTGTTGCGGTTGGCCGACAGGAAGTAGGCCGAATCGCCGCGGTCCGCGGGGCTGGCCTTGACGAAGGGCGGCCCCCAGGCGCGGGTGTCGTCGCCGTCGCCGGGCTTTTCCACCTTGATGACCTCGGCGCCCATGTCGGCCAGGTTCTGCGTCGCGAACGGGCCGGCCAGCACGCGCGACAGGTCGAGCACGCGCAGGTGGGACAGGGGGCCGGGGCGTTTGGCGGCGGTGGCGCTCATCGGTGGTCTCGTCGTGGTCCTTTCAGGCAATGCTAAGGGACGCCAAGGGACGCCAAGGGACGCCAAGGGACGCCAAGGGACGCCAAGGGACGCCAAGGGGTGCCGGGGCGCTCCCTACAATCGCGCGCACTCCGCCACCTGCCCCCGACGATGCTCGACGACCGCCTGGCCGTAGTGCCGCAATACCTGCTGCCCAAGGGGCTGCTGACGCGCGTCATGGGGCGCCTGGCGGGGGCGCCGCGCGGCGCGGCGACGACCCGCGTGATCCGCTGGTTCGTGCGCCGCTACGGCGTGGACATGAGCGAGGCGGCCCAGCCGGACCTTGCCGCCTATGCCACCTTCAACGACTTCTTCACGCGGGCGCTGAAGCCGGGTGCGCGGCCGCTGGCGCAGGCCGACCTGGTCTGCCCGGTGGACGGCGCGATCAGCCAGTTCGGCCGCATCCGCGGCGACCAGATCTACCAGGCCAAGGGCCACGACTACAGCACGCAGGCGCTGCTCGGCGGCGATGCCGCGCTGGCCGCGGCCTTTGCCGACGGGCATTTCGCGACGCTGTACCTGAGCCCCAAGGACTACCACCGCATCCACATGCCCTGCGCCGGCACGCTGCGGCGCATGATCCACGTGCCCGGCGAGCTGTTCTCGGTGAACCCGACCACGGCGCGCGGCGTGCCCGGGCTGTTTGCGCGCAACGAGCGCGTGGTCTGCCTGTTCGACGGCGCGCACGGCCCTTTCGTGCTGGTGCTGGTCGGCGCCACCATCGTCGGCAGCATGGCCACCGTGTGGCACGGCGTGGTCAACCCGCCGCGGCCGGGCACCGTGCGCGACTGGCGCTACGAGGACAAGCCGGTCGAGCTGGCGCAGGGCGCCGAGATGGGGCGCTTTCTGCTCGGCTCGACCGTGGTGCTGCTGTTCCCGTCCGGCGGCTTGCAGTTCAACCCGGCGTGGATGCCCGGCGGCGCCGTCCGCATGGGGCAGATGATGGCGCGCCGCTGGGTCGCCCGGGCGGTCACTCGGGAAGACGCCCCAGGCCGTACATGACCTCCAGGATCGGCGCCGGCCGGCCCAGCGCCGCGAACCAGCGGTTGTAGATCTCGGGCAGTGCCGGGCTCTTGTAGATCTGCGACAGCGCGGCGTCGACCGCCTGCTTCATGGCCCAGTCGCCGCGCGGCAGCACGATGGCATAGGGCTCGAAGGACAGCGGGTCGCCCAGCAGCGCCAGCGCCTTGGCGTCCTTGGCGCGCGCCACCAGGCCGACCAGCAGCACGCGGTCGCTGGCCAGCGCGTCGATGCTGCCGCCTTCCAGCTGCGCCAGGCCCTCTTCGCGCGTGGCCACCGGCACCACCGTGGCGGTCACCACCTTGGCCTTCAGCGCCTCGTTCAGCGCGCGCTCGTTGCTGGTGCCGGGGATCACGGCGATCTTCTTGTTCGCCAGGTCCAGCAGCGACGTGCCCGGCGTCGACGCGCGGATCAGCAGCCCGGTGCCGTCGATGAAGGTCAGCGACGAGAAGCCCACCTCCTTCATGCGGCCCAGCGTCACCGTGGTGGCGCCGCATTCCATGTCGGCCTGGCCGGCGTTGATGGCGCTGAAGCGCGTCTGCGCCGTCACCGGCACCCACTTGACCTGCAGCGGCACCACGCCGACCTGCTTCTCGATCACGCCGATGACGCTGCGGCACAGCTCCACCATGTAGCCGGTGGGCTTCTTCTCGTTGTCCTCGAAGGAGAAGGGCGTGGCGTCGGTGCGGTAGGCGACCTGGATGGTCTTGGTCTCCTGGATCTTCTTCAGCCGGCCCTCGAAGGGCGCGGTGGCCATCTGGGCCAGGGCCAGGGCCGGCGCCAGGCAGAGCGCGGCCACGGCGGTGTGCAAGCGGGACATGGGAACTCCTCGGTGTGAAGTGCGTCGGTGGCCCATCGCGTCGCGCGGGCCGCGCATTCTAGGAGCGTAGGCGTGCACGCTCCCAGAGCCGGGCTCGGCCCGTCAGTCCAGCTTCGAGTGCCCGCGCGATTCGCGCGCCGCGATCCACAGCGTGGCGGCGCAGATCACCGCGCCGCCGATCAAGGTGCTGCTGCTGGGCCGGTCGGCGAACACCGCCCAGCCGATCAGCGTGGCCCACACCAGGTCGAGGAACTTCACCGACTGGGTGGCCGAGATGTCGGCCACGTGGAACGAGCGCGTCAGGCAGTAGTGGCCCGCGCTGCCGAGCATGCCGCACAGCAGGAAGCCGGCCCACTGCAGCGGCGTCAGCGCCTGCCAGTTGAGCAGCGCCAGCGGCAGGCTGAACAGCGTCACCGTCAGCGCCTGCCAGACCAGGATCACGCCGGTGCTTTCGTAGCGCGTCAGCCCCTTGGTGAGCAGGAAGGAGGCGGCGAACATCGGCGCCGAGGCCAGCATCACCAGGTTGTAGAAGCCGCCGCTGCCGCCGAGCTTGGGGCCGACGACGATGAGCACGCCGACGAAGCCGATGCCCGACGCCAGCCAGCGCTCCCAGCGCATCGGCTCCTTGAAGAAGATGTAGGCGCCGATCATGATGAAGATCGGCCCGGTGAAGCCGATGGCCGTCATGTCCGCCAGCGGAATCTTCGGCAGCGCCGCGAACCACAGCAACAGCCCCAGCGTGTGGAAGCCTCCGCGCAGGAACTGCCCGCCGATGTTGCGGGGCCGATAGGCCGCCAGCCCGCTGCGCCAGACCAGCGGCACCAGCACCAGCAGGCCGAACAGGTAACGCAGGAACTGCGCCTGGAACGGGTCGAGCTGCATCGCCAGGCCGCGCATCAGCGCGTTGAGCACGCTGAACACCGCGCCGGAGGCGGCCGACCACAGCAGGCCCTGCACGGTGGGGTCGAGCCGGCGCAGGCGGTGGCCGGTGAGCGCGATGCGGCGTTGCAGCGCGCCGCGCCGCGGCCGGCGCGGGGCACCCGGCGGGGTCAGCGCGGCGGTCACAGGCGCAGCGCCCGCGCGGCGGTGGAAGGCGGTGTCATGGAGGCGAAACCAGGCAGCGGACGATGATAGATTCGATCCGCCGAAACCCATGACACCTACGCTACACGTCCGTGCGCGTCGATGGCTGGCCGCGCTGCTGCTGGCTGCCGGCGCGAGCAGCCACGCGCAGACGACGCCGCCGGACAAGCATGCCGCGGCGCTGCAGGCCTGCCCGGCGGTGGGGCGCGAGATCGTCGACCTGGACCGGCTGGCCAAGGGGCTGGAGCATTCCGACGCGGTGGGGCTGTTCGAGAAAGTGCGGCTGAAGTCGGCCATCGACGACCTGCTGGGCCGGCTCAAGGCCTACCACGGCGGTGCGCGCCGCTTCAGCCTGGAGCAGTTGCAGGAGCAGTACGACCTGCTGATGATGCGCATCGCCACCCAGCTGCAGGACAAGGACGCGCTGCTGCACGGCCAGCTCTGCAACGCCTGGGACTCGATCTGGGCGACGCTGCAGGACCGCAAGACCTTCCAGGAGAAGTTCTCATGAGGCGGGCCTGGGGGCCGCTGGCCGCCGGCCTGGTGCTGGCCGCCTGCCAGACGCCGCCCAGCCACGAGCAGCTGGTCGACGAGCAGCTGGACGCCATCGTCGACGCCCAGGCGCCCGACTGCGGCACCGTGCGGGTGCATCAGCGCCGGCAGCGATTGGACTATCACGTGGTCTGCCAGTCCGGCGCCGCGTACCGCGTGCGGGTGCGCGCGGACGGGCGCGTCGAGGTCACGCCCGAGGCCACCCCCGAGGCCGCCCCCGCACCGCGCTGAGCCCGGGATCGACCCCGCGCCGGCCGCGCTGCCGGTGCCGAAAATTTGCGTGCCGGCCGGCCTCAAGACGGCCATGCTTGGGGCCGATATCCGCTCGATGACCCTCCCGTGGCCCCTGGCAACTGGCACGGCCGTGTCGGCGCGACGGTGCCTGACACGTTGGTGGCCATGCATCGCCGGGCTGCTGCTGGCGCCGCCGGCCTTCGCGGCCTGCGCGCCGCCGCCGCAGATGCCGGTGGCGGCCCAGCTGCTGCTGCTGGAGCGCGACGGCCGCGCCCAACCCCAGGCCTGTGCCGCGCGCCTGGCGGCGCTGGCCGCGGCCGAAGGCACGGCCGCCGCGCAGCGCACGCAGGCGCTGCTGCTGCAAGGCTGGCTGCTGGCCGGGCTGTCCGACCCCGCCGGCACCGAGGCCGCGGCGCGCCAGCTCGAGCGGGCCGGCGAGGCCGGCGACCCGCCGCTGGCGGCGGCGGCCGCCCTGCTGGTGCGTGCGAGGCTGGCCGAGCAGAGCGGCGACACGGCACGCGCCGGCGAGCTGATCGACCAGGCGTCCGCGCGACTGCCGGGCCAGGCCGGCACGCTGGACCGGCTGCGCTTCACGTCGGCGCAGGCGCACATCCGCAATGCGGCCAGCCGGCTGCAGGACGCCATCCGCCTGGACCACCAGTCGCTGAAGCTGGCGGACGAACTGGCCGAGCCGTGGCGCCAGGCCGAGGCGCGCAACGACCTGGCCTACAGCTACTACCAGGCCGAGCAGCTGCAGCCGGCGCGCCGCCTGAGCGACGAGGCCCTGGACCTGGCGCGGCGCTCCGGCGACGCCGTCACGCTGGCGCATGTCTACACGGTGCAGGGCATCATCCTCGACGCGCTGGGCGACAAGGCCGCAGAGCGCGACGCGCTGCATGCGGCGCTGGACCAGGCGCAGCGTGCCGGCGCCAGGTACGAGGAATCGCTGTACCTGGCCAACCTGGCCGACCACTACCTGAAAGGCGGCGACTACGCCACGGCGCTGCGCTACGCCCAGCATGCGCTGCCGTTGACGCGCGAGCTGAAGAACCTGGGCGGCGAGACCGTGGCGTTGGCCAACATCGGTCTGGCGCAGATCGCCTTGCGCGACATCGAGTCCGGCAAGCGCCATCTGCGCGCGTCGATCGACATCGACGAACGGCGCGGCTCGATCACCGGCGTGTCCAGCACCTACGCCGAGATGGCGCAGTTCCTGGAGCGGGCTGGCGACCTGCGCGGCGCGATCGAGGCCTGGCAGCGCCACCGCGCGCTGGCCACGCAGCTCCTGGCGCGCGACCAGCAGCAGGCCATTCTCGAGATGCAGGAGCAGTTCGACGGCGAGCGGCGCAGCCGCGAGCTGGCGCTGCTGCAGCGCGACGGGCAGATCCAGTCCGAGGAACTGCGCGCGCTGGCCCTGGAGCAGCGGCTGTGGTGGCTGGCCGCCGTCAGCGGCGCCCTGGTCGTGCTGCTGGTGCTGCTGGGCTTGCTCCGCGTGCGCGCGACCAACCAGCAGCTGGCACGCAGCAACGCGATGCTCAAACAACAGTCCGAAGTGGACCCGCTGACCGGCCTGGCCAACCGCCGCCACCTGCAGGAGGCGGTGCGGCGACTGGGCGTCGAGGGCCGCTTCAGCGGCACGGTGCTGCTGGCCGACCTGGATCACTTCAAGCGCGTCAACGACCGCTACGGCCACGCGGCCGGCGACGCGGTGCTGGCGCAGGTGGCGCAGCGCCTGCGGCAGATGCTGCGCGACACCGACCTGATCGTGCGCTGGGGCGGCGAGGAGTTCCAGGTGGTGGTGCACGCGCTCGACAAGGACGCCGTGCAGGCGCTGGCGCAGCGCATGCTGGATGGGATCGGCGGCACGCCCTGCCTGCACGACGAGCGGCCGGTGCCGGTGAGCGTATCGATCGGCTACGCCACCTTCCCGCTGGAGCCGTCGTTGCTGGCGGTGTCGTGGGAGCGCGCGATCGGCCTGGTGGACACCGCGCTGTACCTGGCCAAGGCGCATGGCCGCAACCGCGCCTACGGCGTGCGCATGGTGCGCGCCGACGACGAGCAGCAGCTCGAGGCCGTTGGCCGGGCGCTGGAGACCGCCTGGCTGGCGGGCGAAGTCACGCTGACCTCGCTGCGCGGACCGGCCGATGCCCGGGCCGAGCCGCAGCTGGCCGAGCGCGAGTTCGCATGACGGCCCGGGCCTGGATGCGCGCGGCTTGGCTGGCAGCCGTCGGCCTGGCGTTCGCCGCCGGCGCACGGGCCGGCATCGGGCAGCGCATCGACCAGCTGCAGCGCCAGGGCTACGACCGGCCGGACGCGGCCTTGGCCGAACTGCGGCGCTTGCCGATCCCCGAGGCTGAGGTCGCGGCCTCGCGGCTGCGGCTGCTGGCGGCCGGCATCGTCGCCGCACAGAGCGGCCGCCAGGCCGAGGCGCAACGCTGGGCGGACGCGCTGCACCGGCAGGCGCGACGGCAGCACGACGATCAGGCCGCGGCCGCCGCCGGCCTGGTGCAGGCGCTGCTGGCGCACAACGCGGGCCGGCTGGACGTCGCCGCGGCAGGGGCCGGCAAGGTGCGTGACGCGCTGCAGCCGTATTGCCCGGTGCTGGCCCGGGCCGCGGGGCCGGGGCCGCTGCGCAGCAGCGCGGTGGTGGACATCGACGGCTTCCAGCCCGCCGCGGCGGCTTGCGAGTACCGCATCGCATGGCAGGCGCTGCAGCTGCTGCAGCAGTACGCCGTCTATACCGGCGACTGGGCCGGCGCCGACCGGCAGGCGAAGCTGGCGCGCGAACTGGCGGCCAGCGCCGGCGACGACTTTCGCGTGGCCTGGAGCACCGGCGACCTGGCCTGGATCGCGGCGCGCAGCGAAGGCATAGATGCCGCGCTGCCGCTGCTGTACCAGGCGCAACGGCTGGCCCAGCGCAGCGCCGACCCGGTGCTGCAGGCGCGCACGCGGCTGGCCGAGGCCCGGATGGCCGCGCAGCGCGGCGACCGCGAGGGCATGCTGCGCCTGGCCGAACAGGCGTTGCCGCTGGCCAAGGCGGCGGCCTCGCCGCGCCTGGAGGCCAGCGTGCTGAGCTTCCTGAGCGACGCCTACGCCAAGCTCGGGCGGCCGGCCGAGGCGCTGCGGGCCGCGGAGCGCGGGCTGCCGATCGTGCACCGCCATCTGGACCGCCATGCCGAGCTGGCACTGGTGAACAACGCCGGCCTGGCGAAGATCGGGCTGCAGCGCGTCGCCGAGGGCCTGAAGGACCTGCTGCATGTGGAGCACCTGACGCAGGACGCCGGGCTGAGTGCGCTGCGCGCCGAGGCGCTGCGCGAATACGACGAGGCGCTGGCCGCCGCCGGCGACGCGCGCGGCGCGCTGGCGCTGTTCCACCGCGAGCGCGAGCTCAGCGCCGAGGTCATGCGGCTCCAGCGCGAGGCCATGCTGAGCGATCTGCGGCAGGCCAACGACCGCGACCGCCAGCAGCGCCACATCGGGCTGCAGGCCCGCGACAACCAGCTCAAGGCGGCTGCGCTGGCCAGCCAGGACCTGGCGCACCGGGTGTGGGCGGTGGCCGCGCTGCTGGTGCTGCTGTCGGCCGCGCTGCTGGCGCTGGTCTACCGGCGCGTGCGCGCCACGCAGCGGCAGCTGCAGTCCAGCCAGGCGCGGCTGCGTGTGCAGAGCGAGCGCGACCCGCTGACCAACCTGGCCAACCGGCGCCACTTCCTGTCGGTGATGCAGACCACCCGCGCGCTGGGCGGCAGCGGCTTCGAGGGCGCGCTGCTGCTGGTGGACATCGACCACTTCAAGCACGTCAACGACGGCCACGGCCATGCGGCCGGCGACCTGGTGCTGTGCGAGGTCGCCCGGCGCCTGAGCGAAGCCGTGCGCGGCGACGACCTGGTGGTGCGCTGGGGCGGCGAGGAGTTTCTGGTGCTGGCGCTGCAGGTGCCCGCCGAGCAGGCCGAGCAGCTGGCCGAGCGCGTGGTCGGCCACATCGGGCGGCGGCCGGTGGTGGTGCAGGGCAAGCCGGTGCAGGTGACCGTGTCGGTGGGCTACGCACGCTTTCCGCTGCCGCCGCACGTGCTGCCGGTGGGCTGGGAGCAGGCCATCAACCTGGCCGACATGGCGCTGTACACCGCCAAGAACCAGGGCCGCAACCGCGCCGTGGGCATCGTCGCCGCGCAGGCACAAAGCGCACCCGAACTGCGCCACATCGAAGGCGACTTCGACCGGGCCTGGCATGAGGGCCGCGTGACGCTGAAGGTCGCGCCCGGGCCGCTGGCACTGGCCGCCTGACGCGCAGGCCGCCGCGCGCTCAGGTTTTCAGGCGCAGGCGGCCCAGGTAGTCGCGCTTGCCCAGCGGCATGCCGCGATGGCGCAGCAGGTCGTAGGCGGTGGTGGCGTGGAAGTAGAAGTTGGGCACCGAGAACGACAGCAGGAAGTCCTCGGCGACGAAGGGCAGGCGGCGCTCGCCGAGCTGGAACACCATGTCCTTGCCCATCAGCGCATCAACCTCGTCGCGGCGCAGTGCGTCCAGGCCCTGACGCGCCTGCGTCACCAGCGCCTGCAGCCCCGCGAAATCCACCCCCGGCGGCGGTACGGGCGGCTTGAACAGGCCGTCGCGCGCGGCGTTCAGCGCACCCATCGAATGGTGCGCGGCCGAGACCACCTGGAAGCTGAAGGGCAGCATGTCCGGCGCAAGACGCGCGTCGACGATCTCGCCCAGCGGCGTGCCCTGCTGCGCGAAATGCGCCGGTGCGCGGCTCAGGATGGTGTCCAGCGCGGCGAGGCCTTGCTGGAAGTTGGCCACCGTGGCGTCGTAGAGCGTGAAGGGCATGACCGGTCTCCGTGGGCGCCGATCATGACACGGTCTGGTAGTACAGGTTCTGCGGATGCCGGGCCTGGGCCAGGAAGAACCAGCGCTCGGCCACCAGCCCCGGCGCCTGCAGCAGCATGGCGGCGACCCAGGGCCAGGCGGCGCCGCTCACCAGGCCGACGACCAGCAGCAGCGCGGGCAGCGCGAAGCAGAACAGCAGGAAGAAGCCGCGCACCTGGCGCAGCCGGGCCGGCGTGCGGCCGTGGAAGAACTCCTGCGTGTTGAAGGCGCCGGCGGTCATGCCGCGGGAGATCTGCGCGACGCGCGGCGCGTGGATGCCGGTGGCCGACTGCAGCGTCGACCGCAGCGGCAGCCGCGCGTTGCGGGCCAGCGCGGCCAGGCGGGATACCGCCGCGGCGAGCGTGAGCGCCAGGGCGATCGGCGCGGCGGCCAGCAGCAGCGCGCGCTGCTGCTGCCACGCGGCCAGCGCGCAGGCCAGCACCAGCCCGGAGGACAGGCCGATCAGCACGAAGTTGGCCAGCGTCAGCGGCTGCGCCCATTCGGGAATGAAGCGGATGCAGGCATAGATCATCGCGGTGCACAGCCACAGCAGCGCCGCCAGCAGCAGCGCCGCCCACGGCAGCCACGGCAGGTCCCAGCCCTGGTGCAGCGCCAGCCACCAGCCGGCACACGCGGCGATGAAGGCCGGCAGCACGATGACCTCGCGCGACAGCCAGGAGGTGCGCCACATGCTGGCCGCGCGCCAGGCGCGCTCCGGCCGGCCCAGGTGGAAGACCGAGGCCACCAGCGCCGCGAGCAGCAGCACCACGGCCAGCGCCAGCGCCTGCGCCAGGAAGGCGGTGTGCATCGGCAGCGAGGCCAGTTCGGCCAGTGCCAAGGTGACGACCAGCCCCTGCGCGGCGCCGGCCAGCGTGGTGAACAGCACCACCGACCAGGCCGGCTTCATTGGCTCTCCTCGGCCGCGGGCGTGATGCGGCGCGGCAGGTAGTGGTTGGCCGGGCGCGTGTCCCATTCGGGCATCAGCGGGTAGCCGCCGCGCGCGCGAATCGTCTGCGACACCTCGGAGTCCGGGTCGTGCACGTCGCCGAACAGCCGTGCGCCCGTGGGGCAGGCCATCACGCAGGCGGGCTTGCGCTCCTCGGGCGGCAAGGTGTCGCTGTAGATGCGGTCCACACACAGCGTGCACTTGGTCATCACCTGGCGCGCGCCGTCGAGTTCGCGCGCGCCGTAGGGGCAGGCCCAGGCGCAGTACTTGCAGCCGATGCACTTGTCGTAGTCCACCAGCACGATGCCGTCTTCCTTGCGCTTGTAGCTGGCGCCGGTGGGGCACACGGGCACGCACGGCGGGTCCTCGCAGTGCAGGCAGCTCTTCGGGAAGTGCACCGTCTGCGTGTCGGGATAGCTGCCGGCCTCGTAGGTCTGCACGCGGTTGAAGAAGGTGCCCACCGGGTCGCTGCCGTAGGCGTCGACATCGGCCAGCGGGCCGGCCGTGCCCGAGGTGTTCCACTGCTTGCAGCTGGTCACGCAGGCATGGCAGCCGACGCAGACGTTCAGGTCGATGACCAGCGCCAGCTGCTTGGCCAGCGTCTCGGGCGGCGGCTCGGGTTCGGTCTGCACAAGCTTGCGCAACCAGGCGATCATGGCTTGGCTCCTTTGGCGAAGTAGCGCAGCACACGCTCGCCGACGCGCGTGCCGGGCGGCGCCGGCACGGCTTTGACCTGCGGGAAGCTCTGCTGGGCGTCATCGGGCTCGGCCGGGCGCAGGCGCACGCGCACGTCGTACCAGCCGGCCTGGCCGGTGATCGGGTCGGAGTTGCTGATCGTGCCGCCGGCGAAAGGCAGCTCCTCGCTGATCAGGTGGTTGAGCAGGAAGCCCTTGCGCGACTCGTCGGCGCCGGGGGCGAGCATCCAGGCACCGTCGGCCTTGCCGATGGCGTTCCAGGTCCACACCGTGCCGGGCTCGACGGCCTCGCTGTAGCGCAGCAGGCAGCGCACCTGGCCCCAGCGGCTTTCCACCCAGCACCAGCCGCCGTCTTCGATGCCGGCGGCGCGCGCCGTCACCGGGTTGACCTGCAGGGTGTTGTGGCCGTGGATCTGGCGCAGCCAGGCGTTCTGCGAGTCCCACGAGTGATACATCGCCATCGGCCGCTGCGTCACCGCGTTCAGCGGGTAGGCCTGCAGGTCGGTGGCGGCCTCTTCCAGCGGCGCATACCAGAAGGGCAGCGGGTCGAAGTAGGTGGCGATGCGCTCACGCAGCGCCTCGGGCGGCTGCCGCCCCGCCGTCTTGCCCTGGGCCGCCAGGCGGAAGCCCTGCAGCGTGTCGGAATACAGCGCCAGCTGGATGGGGTCGTTCTTCTGGCGCCAGAACTTGTCCTTGGCGAAGTCGAGGTAGGCGCGGTTCCAGTTGCGCATGTAGTGCATGCCTTCGGGCATGTGGTACTGGAACACGCAGTTGTTCTGCGCGTACATCTCCCACTGCTTCGGGTTGGGCTCGCCGCGCAGGTGCTCGCTGCCGTCCTTGCCGCGCCAGCCCATCAGGAAGCCGATGCCCGGCAGCGACTGGAAGTTGACGACGAAGTCCGGGTAGTCCTTGAACTTGCGCGTGCCCTCGGGCGTGGTGAAGGCCGGGAACTGCAGCCGCGAGGCCAGCTCGATCAGCACCTCCTGGAAGGGCCGGCATTCGCCGGTGCGCGGCAGCACCGGCACGCGCACCGAATCGACCGGCCCGTCGAACTCGCTGATCGGCCGGTCGAGCATGCTCATCACGTCGTGGCGCTCGAGGTAGGTGGTGTCGGGCAGCACCAGGTCGGCGAGGGCCACGGTCTCGCTGGCGAAGGCGTCGCACACCACCAGGAAGGGAATCATGTACTCGCCCTGCGCGTCCTTGCGGTTGAGCATCTCGCGCACCGCCATGGTGTTCATGCTGCTGTTCCAGGCCATGTTGGCCATGAAGATCAGCAGCGTGTCGATGCGGTAGGGGTCGCCCTTGACGGCGTTGGTGATGACGTTGTGCATCAAGCCGTGCGCCGACAGCGGGTGCTCCCACGAAAACGCGTGGTCGATGCGGATCGGCGAGCCATCCGGGTTGATGGCCAGCTCCTCCGGGCTGGCCGGGAAGCCCAGCGGCGCCGAGTTGAGCGGCGTGTTCGGCTGGATCATCTCCGGCGCATTGAAGGCGCGGTAGTTGGGCACGATGTGGCGCGGGTAGGGCGCCTTGTGTCGGAAACCCCCGGGCGCGTCGATGGTGCCCAGCACGCTCATCAGCACGGCCAGCGCGCGCACCGTCTGGAAACCGTTGGAATGCGCGGCCAGCCCGCGCATCGCGTGGAAGGCCAGCGGCCGCGCCGTGGTCGTGGCGTAGGATTTTCCCCAGGCGTCGGTCCACGGGACCGGCAGCTCGAAGGCCTGTGTCAGCGCGGCGTGGCCCATCTCGAAGGCCAGCTTGCGGATGCGCTCGGCCGGGATGCCGGTGATGGCCGCCGCCCACTCGGGCGTGCACGGGGCCACGCGCTCGCGCAGCAGCTGGAACGACGGCGCCACGCGCGTGCCGTCGGCCAAGGTGTAGTGGCCTTGCAGCGCCGGATCGCAAGCGTCGGCGATGCCTTCGGGGTAGGCATTGAGCACGCGCCCGCTGCGCTGGTCCCACACCAGCTTGTTGTGCGGATGTCGCCCGTCGCCGGGCGGGCCGCGCTCGGGGTCGGGGTCGAAGGCAAACAGCCCCTGGCGCGCGCCGTCGTCCAGCACCACCAGCTGCGGCGCGTTGGTGAAGCGCTTCAGGAACGCATGGTCCAGCGTGTCGGTGCGGATCAGCTCGTGCAGCAGCGCCATGAACAGCGCGCCGTCGGTGCCGGGCTTGATGGGGATCCATTCGTCGGCGATGGCCGAGTAGCCGGTGCGGATCGGGTTGATGCTGATGAAGCGGCCGCCCGCGCGCTTGAACTTCGACAGCGCCACCTTCATCGGGTTGCTGTGGTGGTCCTCGGCGGTGCCGATCATCACGAACAGCTTGGCGCGTTCCAGGTCCGGCCCGCCGAATTCCCAGAAGCTGCCGCCGACGGTGTAGATCATGCCGGCGGCCATGTTCACCGAGCAGAAGCCGCCATGCGCCGCGTAGTTGGGCGTGCCGAACTGGCGCGCGAACAGCCCGGTCAGCGCCTGCATCTGGTCGCGTCCGGTGAACAGCGCGAACTTCTTCGGGTCGGTGGCGCGGATGTGGCGCAGGCGCTCGGTCAGCAGCTCGTAGGCGCGGTCCCAGCTGATCGGCTCGAACTCGCCGGCGCCGCGCTCGCTGCCGGGCTTGCGCAGCAGCGGCTGCGTCAGCCGCGCGGGCGACACCTGCTTCATGATGCCCGACGCCCCCTTGGCGCAGATCACGCCCTGGTTCAGCGGGTGCTGGGGGTTGCCGTCGATGTAGCGCACGGCGCCGTCGCGCAGGTGCACGCGGATGCCGCAGCGGCAGGCGCACATGTAGCAGGTGGTGCACTTGACCTCGTTGACCGACCCCGGGGCGGGGTCCGCCAGCGGGTCGTGCCGAGGCGCCTTCGACAACAGATCGAGCATGGCCGGGCTCCTTTCGCGCAGCGCATGCTAGACAGTCTCGCTGAAAAGAAAAAGCGCACAATACGCTTCATGGTGATCGAAAATTTCGATCAAACAAGCGCGGCCGGCGAAGCCCCGCCGCTGCGCCTGACGCTGCGCCAGCTGGGCGTCTTCGTGGCCACGGCGCGCGCGGGCAGCACCCGCGCCGCGGCCGAGCGCGTGGCGCGCTCGCAGTCGGCGGCCAGCAGTGCCCTGGCCGATCTGGAGGCCGCGCTGGGCGCGACGCTGTTCGACCGCGTCGGCCGCCGCCTGGTGCTCAACGAAAACGGCCGCGCGCTGCTGCCGCGGGCACAGGCGCTGCTCGAGCAGGCCGGCGAGCTGCAGGGCCTGCTGGCCGCCGCGCACGGCGCGCCGCTGCGCGCGGCGGCCAGCTTCACCATCGGCGAATACCTGCTGCCGGCCATGGTCAGCCGCTGGGCGCGCGCGCGGCCGGACAGTCCGGTGCGGCTGCGCATCGGCAACACCGCCGACGTGCTGGCGGCGGTGGCCGATTTCGCCGTGGACGTGGGTTTCATCGAAGGCCCGCAGACGCACCCCGACCTGGCGATCCATCCGTGGCTGGAGGACGAACTGGTGATCGTCGCCGCGGCGGGCCATGCGCTGGCGCGGGGCGTGGCCACGCCCCGGCAGCTGGCGGCGCAGACCTGGGTGCTGCGCGAGGTCGGCTCCGGCACGCGGCAGGTCACCGACGCCTGGCTGATGGGCCACCTGCCCCAGGTGAGCGTCGGCTACGAGCTAGGCAGCACCGAAGCCATCAAGCGGGTGGTCGCCGAAGGCGGCGGCCTGGCCTGCCTGTCGCGCCATGCGCTGGCCGGCGACGCGTCCGGCGATGCGCGGCTGTGTGTGCTGCGCACGCGGCTGCCCGCCGCGCGCCGCCGCCTGTCCGTCGTGCTGCATCGGGGCAAGCATCTGGGCGACGTGACGCGCGCCTTCCTGCGCCACTGCGGCGCCGATCCTGCCGCGCTGTGATCGCCGTCCGCGCGGTGCGGGCGCGCTCGCGCTCGCGGCGATCAGGCCGGCGCTGACGCCTTGGCGGTGCGCGCCGCCGGCAGGGGGGGCTGCGCGCGATGCGGGCGTGCTGCGGCATGATGCGCGCTGCCCCCCGCCAGACAGGTCCGCCATCGAACTCGCCCCACCGCTCGCCTGGCCCGTGCTCGGCGCCAGCCTGGCCGTGGTGTTCGCTGCCGGCGTGGTGCGCGGCTTTGCCGGCTTCGGCTTCTCGGCGCTGTGTGTCGCCGGCCTGTCGCTGTTCCTGCCGCCGGCCCGCGTGGTGCCGCCGATCTTCGCGCTCGAGGTGCTGGCCAGCCTGGCGCTGCTGCGCGGCGCCGTCAGGGACGTGGACTGGCGCTGGCTCGGCTGGCTGGTGCTGGGCAACGCGCTGTGCATTCCGCTGGGCGTGGCGCTGCTCGCCTTCGTCAGCGAGACGCCGCTGCGCCTGCTGATCGGCGCGTTGCTGCTGCTGGCCGCGGCGCTGCTGCGCAGCGGCTGGAAGCTGGCGCTGGTACCGACGCGCGGCGTGCGCCTGTTCACCGGGCTGGTGTCGGGGCTGGTCAACGGCGTGGCCGCCATCGGCGGCATCGCGGTGGCGGTGCTGCTCAGCAGCACCGCGCTGGCCCCGGCCGCCATGCGCGCCACGATGATCCTGCTGTTCCTGTTCACCGACCTGTATGCGCTGGCCTGGGCGGCGGTGCTGCCCGGCGACGCGGGCCAGGAGCTGCTGGGCCCGCGCACGCTGCAGCTGGCGCTGTGGCTGTCGCCGGCCATGCTGGCGGGCATCGGCTTCGGACAGCGCGCCTTCGCCGGCGTGTCGCCGGCCGCCTTCCGCCGCCAGGTGCTGAACCTGCTGATGCTGATCGCCGGCCTGAGCGTGGCGCGCGCCCTGTGGGCGCTGGGCGGGTGACGCGCGTCGGCCGCGCTGGCTAGAGCAGGCCGCTCATGCGTTGCGCGGCCGCGCGCAGCGCCGGCAGCCGGCGCTGGGCCTCGGCCAGCGACATGCGCGCGCTGGGCGCGTGCAGCGCGAGGGCGGCGCGCGTGCGTCCGCTCGCGTCGTGCACCGGCACGGCCACGGCGATGAGCCCGGCGATGAACTCCTCGCGGTCGTTGGAATGGCCCTGCGCGGCGATGGCCTCGCACTCCGCCTTCAGCCCCTTGGCACTGGTGATGGTGTGGCGCGTCATGCGCGTCAGCGACAGCTGAGCGATCAGCGCCTCGCGCTCGGCCGCGGCCATCGCGGCCAGGAACAGCTTGCCGCTGGCCGTGCAGTGCAGCGGCACGTGCGAGCCCACGTCCAGCGTCAGCCGCAGCGGCCACTGCGCCTCGACGCGGTCGATGTACAGCACCTGCGCGCCGTCCAGCGTGGTGAGGTTGCAGGTCTCGCCGACCTGCGTCACCAGCGTGGCCAGCACCTCGTGGCGCAGGCCGCGCACCACGCCGTGGTTCAGCGTGTCGAAGGCCAGCTTGCGCAGCGCCGGGCCGACGGCGAAGCCGCGTTCGTCGATGTCGCGCGCTAGGAAGCCGCCATCCAGCAACTGCGCGCACAGCCGGTGCGTGGTCACCTTGGGCAGGCCCAGGCGCACGGACAGCTCGGCCAGCGACAGCGCGCGCCCTTCCTGCGCCAGCAGCGACAGCAGGCGCAGGCTGCGCCCGGCCGACGAACTCGGGGCGACCAGGGCGTCGCGGTCACTGGGCGTGCGCGGCATCGACTAGGGTAAACGTTGCAAACGGAACATTGTGTTCCGAAAACCACTGACCTAGCATCCGCAGAAAACCGGATCGAATCGTTCCGGTCCGGGCACGAGGCATGACGCAGGAGTTCGACTACATCGTCGTCGGGGCAGGGTCCGCAGGCTGCGTGCTGGCCGCGCGCCTGAGCGAGGACCCGGCCACGCGCGTGCTGTTGCTGGAGGCCGGGCCGCCCGACCGCTCGCTGTGGATCCACCTGCCCATCGGCTACGGCAAGACGATGTGGAGCCCCACCTACAACTGGTGCTTCCAGACCGACCCCGACCCCCACATGAACGGCCGCAGGATCTACTGGCCGCGCGGCAAGACGCTGGGCGGGTGCAGCTCGATCAACGGCCTGATCTACATCCGCGGCCAGCGCGAGGATTTCGACCACTGGGCGGCGCTGGGCAATGCCGGCTGGGGCTACGACGAGGTGCTGCCGTACTTCATCAAGTCCGAGGGCAACCAGCGCGGCGCCATCCCGCTGCACGGCGGCGACGGCCCGCTGAAGGTGTCGGACATCGGCGCGCGGCACGCGCTGATCGAGGCCTTCATCGACGGCGCCCAGCAGATCGGCGTGCCACGCACCGATGACTTCAACGGCGCGCGGCAGGAAGGCGCGGGCTACTTCCAGCTCAACACCTGGAAGGGCTGGCGCTGCAGCACGGCCAAGGCCTATCTGGCACCGGCGCGGCGGCGCGGCAACCTGCAGGTGGAGACCGGGGCCCTGGCCTCGGGCGTCGACTTCGACGGCGCGCGCGCCAGCGGCGTGCGCTACCGCCAGGGCGGGGTGATGAAGTCCGCGCGCGCCCGGGCCGAGGTGCTGCTGGCGGCCGGCGCCATCCAGTCGCCGCAGCTGCTGCAGCTGTCGGGCATCGGCCCCGAAGCGCTGCTGCGCGAGCACGGCATCACGCCGCGGCACGTGCTGCCCGGCGTCGGCGAGAACCTGCAGGACCACCTGCAGATGCGGCTGATCTTCGAATGCACCCAGCCCATCACCACCAACGACCAGCTCAACTCGTGGCTGGGCCAGCTGAAGCTGGGCTTGCAGTGGCTGCTGTTCCGCAGCGGGCCGCTGGCGGTGGGCATCAACCAGGGCGGCTGCTTCATGCGCGCGCTGCACGACGCGGCCGGCCGGCCGGTGGCGGCCACGCCGGACATCCAGTTCCACGTGGCCACGCTGTCGGCCGACATGGCCGGCGGCAAGGTGCATCCGTTCTCCGGCTTCACGCTGTCGGTGTGCCAGCTGCGGCCCGAATCGCGCGGCCACATCCGCATCCGCAGCACCGACCCCGGCGTGCCGCCGTCGATGCAGCCCAACTACCTGTCCACCGAGCTGGACCGGCGCACCGCGGTGGCGGCGGTGAAGGCGGCGCGCGCCATCGCCGCGGCGCCGGCGATGCGGCCCTACGTGAAGCGCGAGGTCAAGCCTGGCCCCGAGGCCGGTGACGATGCCGCGCTGCTGGACTACTGCCGCAACCAGGGCGCCACGATCTTCCATCCGTCGGGCACCTGCCGCATGGGCCGCGATGCGCTGGCGGTGGTCGACGAGCGCCTGCGCGTGCATGGCGTGCCCGGCTTGCGCGTCATCGACTGTTCGGCGATGCCGACGCTGGTGTCGGGCAACACCAATGCGGCGGCGGTGATGATGGCCGAGAAGGCCGCCGACATGATCCGGCAGGACGCGCGCAGGCACTGACGGTGTTCCCAGGGCGGGGCTCGCGGGCTCCGGGTTTCAACAGGCAAGCAGCAAGGAGACGCAGCATGAGACAAGCAGACAACCCGAACCGGCGCCGCGCGCTGGGCGCAGGCGTGGCCGCGGCCGGTGCGCTGGTGGCCGCACCGGCCATCGCCCAGGCGGTGACGCGGCTGAAGATCCAGACCGCGGTGCCCAGCTCGAGCATCTACTTCGACCTGATGAAGCGCATGGCCGAGCGCGTGGACAAGATGTCCAACGGCCGGCTGAAGATGGAGATGCTGCCCGACGGCGCGGTGGTCGCGGCCTTCGAGATTGCCGACGCGGTGGACAAGGGCGTGGTCGACGGCGGTTATGCGTGGACGCACTACTGGTCGGGCAAGAACACGGCCGCGGGCCTGTTCTCCAACCCTGCGGCCGGCGGCGGCACCGGCATGGACCAGCTGTCGCACGTGGCCTGGCTGTACCAGGGCGGCGGCTATGCGCTGTTCAAGAAGTTCTATGCCGACGTGCTGAAGCTCAACGTCGAGCCCTTCATGGTGCAGCCGATGGGGCCGGACCCGCTGGGCTGGTTCAAGGCGCCGATCAATTCGCTGGACGACATGCGCAAGCTGAAGTACCGCGCGCCGCCGGGGCTGGTGGGCGAGATCTTCAAGGAGATGGGCATCAACGCCGTGGCCATGCCCGGTGGCGAGATCGTGCCGGCGGCGCAGCGCGGCGTGCTCGATGCGGCCGAATGGATCGGCCCGGCCGACGACATGGCGCTGGGCTTCCAGAACGTGTTCAAACACTACTACCTGCAGGGCCTGCACCAGTCCACCGACGTGGCCGAGCTGATCCTCAACAAGGCGGCGTGGAACAAGCTGCCCGCCGACCTGAAGGCCATCGTCGAGGACGCGGCCATGTCGTCGATGACCGAGACCTACACCTTCAACGTCTACCGCAACGCGCTGGCCGTGGAAAAGCTCAAGACCGAGCACAAGGTGGCGATCCACGACACTCCGCGCGACATCTTCCCCGCGTTCATCAAGGCCACCAACGTGGTCTACGAGCGCGAGGCCGGCAAGAACCCCTTCTT
Organism: Rubrivivax sp.; assembly: GCA_019635285.1. Taxonomy (GTDB): domain Bacteria; phylum Pseudomonadota; class Gammaproteobacteria; order Burkholderiales; family Burkholderiaceae_C; genus Rubrivivax. The sequence goes on from JAHBZS010000035.1 coordinate 22,121, forward strand.
CAAGGAAGTGCTGGAGTCGCAGCGCAGCTTCGCCAAGCTGGTGGTGCCGTACTGGAACAAGATCAACGGCCTGTACTACAACCTCGGCATCGATTCGCCCAACGCCAAGTGAACGCCGCCGATTCGCCGCTGGCGCTGCTGGCGCGCCGCCTCGACCGCATCGCCATCGGGTCGGGGCGGCTCGCCGCCTGGCTGATCTTGCCGATGGTGCTGTCGCTGTGCTACGAGGTGGTGTCGCGCTACGTCTTCAACGCGCCCACGGAGTGGGCCTACGACATGACCTTCATGCTCTACGGCAGCTTCTTCATGCTGGGCGCGGCGTTCACGCTGCAGCGCCGCGGCCACGTGCGCACCGATTCGTTCTACGCGGACTGGTCGCCGCGGCGCCAGGCGGGGGTGGACCTGGCCTGCTACCTGCTGATGCTGCTGCCCTTTGCCGGCGTGTTCCTGTTCGTCGGCTGGGGCTACTTCGTCAAGGCCTGGGTGACCCACGAGACCTTCGTCAGCAGCTCGTGGCAGCCGATCACCTGGCCCTTCAAGCTGATGATGCCGCTGACCGGGCTGCTGCTGCTGATCCAGGGCTTCAGCGAATGCCTGAAGTGCCTGTATGCCATCCGCTTCGGCCAGTGGCCGGATGTGCGCACCCCCAGCGAGGCCACGGCATGAGCAACGAAGTGCTGGGCCTGGTGGCACTGGGCGTGCTCTTCGCCGTCATCTTGGTCGGCTTCCCGATCGCCTTCACGCTGGGGGCGGTGGCGCTGGCCACCGGCTTCATCGCGCTGGGGCCGGTGGTCTTCGACCTGGCCGTCCTGCAGACCTATTCGGTGATGAAGGACACCGTGCTCGCGGCGATTCCCTTCTTCCTGTTCATGGGCTTCCTGCTCGAGCAGTCGGGCATCATGGAGCGGCTGTTCAACGGCATCCAGCAATTGCTGGCGCGGCTCAACGGCTCGCTGTACCTGGCGGTGCTGATCACCGCCACCATCTTCGCCGCGGCCACCGGCATCGTCGGCAGCTCGGTCACGCTGCTGGGCGTGATGGCCGGGCCGTCGATGATCAAGAGCGGCTACGACGCCAAGATGTCGGCCGGCGCCATCACCGCCGGCGGCACGCTGGGCATCCTGATCCCGCCGTCGGTGATGCTCATCGTCATGGGCCCGGTGGTCGGCGTGCCGGCCACCGACCTGTTTGCCGCGGCGGTGCTGCCGGGGCTGCTGCTGTCGGGCATCTTCATCGCCTGGACCTTGCTGCGCTGCTGGCACAACCCGGCGCTGGGCCCGGCGCTGCCCGAGGAGATGCGGCCCAAGTCGCTGGGCCCGGTGATCCGCGACCTGGTGATCGGCGTGATGCCGGTGATCGCCGTCATCCTGTCGACGCTGGGCGTGATCCTGGCCGGCATCGCCACGCCCACCGATGCCGGGGCGGTGGGCGCGGCGGCGACCTTCGTGCTCACCGTCGCCTCGCGGCGCATGACGCTGGCCAAGATCCGCACCGCCGCGGTGGCGACGCTGGAGGTGTCGAGCATGATCCTGCTGCTGGTGACGGCCTCCAACCTGTTCGGCGCGGTGTTCTCGCGGCTGGGCAGCGCCGACTACCTGGCGCAGATGCTCATCGGCCTGGCGCTGCCGCCGATGGTCATGCTCGTGGTCATCCTGGCGCTGGTGTTCGTGCTGGGCTGGCCGCTGGAATGGGTGCCGATCGTGCTGATCGTCATTCCCATCGTGCTGCCCATCGTGCAGGCCGCGGGCATCGACCTGATCTGGTTCTGCACGCTGGTGGCCGTGACCTTGCAGACCGCCTGGCTGTCGCCGCCGGTGGCCTTGTCGGCCTACTTCCTGAAGGGCGTGGTGCCGCAGTGGGAGCTGAAGGACATCTACGCCGGCATGGTGCAGTTCATGATCCTGCAGCTGGTGGCCGTGGGCCTGCTGCTGATCTTCCCGAAGCTGGCGACGTGGCTGCCGACCTTGAACTGAGGCGCGCGCCGGTCCGCTAGGATCGACGCCACCATGAGCCCCAGCCCGCGCATCCCCGGCCACCGCCTGCTGCATTCCCCCGGCCCGACGCGCCTGCCGGACGAGGTGCTGCATGCGATGAGCCGGCAGCCGGTGGACCTGGCCGATGCGCGGCTGGACGCGACCATCGCCGACTGCGAAGCCGGCCTGAAGCGCCTGCTGCACACCCAGGCCGACGTGCTGATGTACACGGCCAACGGCCACGGCGCCTGGGAAGCGGTGGTCGTCAACCTGCTGGCGCCGGGGCGCCGTGCGCTGATCCCGGGCACCGGGCATTTTTCGGAGTCCTGGGCGCTGCAGACCGAGGCACTGGGCGGCAGCGTGGTGCGCACGCCGTGGCACGAGGGCCAGCCCATCGACACGCAGGCGGTGGAGCAGGTGCTGCGCGAGGACCGCCAGCAGCGCATCGCCGCCGTCTTTGCGGTGCACACCGACACCGCCAGCGGCGTGACCAGCGATCTGGCGGCGCTGCGTGCGGCCATCGACGCTGCCGGCCACCCGGCGCTGTTCGTCGTCGACGTGGTGGCGTCGCTGGGCGTGGTGCCCTTCGACATGGACGCGCTGCGCGCCGACGTGGTGGTCGGGGCGTCGCAGAAGGGCCTGATGCTGCCGCCGGGCATGGGCTTCGTCGCCGTCAACCAGGCCGCCCTGGCCGTGGCCGAGGCCAACCCCACGCCGCGCTTCTACTGGGACTGGGGGCGCCGCCGCGATGCGCTGTCGTACCGCAAGTTCTGCGGCACGCCGCCGATCAACCTGCTGTTCGGCATGCAGGCCGCGCTGCAGCTGATCTTCCACGAAGGGCTGGACGCGGTGTTCGCGCGCCACCGGCAGGTGGCCGGCGCGGTGCATGCCGCCGTGCAGGGCTGGAGCGAGGGCGGGGCGCTGGGCTTCTTCTGCCAGGTACCGGCATGCCGCTCGCATTCGGTCACCGCGGTGGCGGTGCGCGGCGGTGTCGACCCCGAGGCGCTGCGCACGATGGCGCGCGAGCGCTTCCAGGTGTCGCTGTCCGGCGGCCTGGGCCCGCTGGCCGGCCGCGTGTTCCGCATCGGCCACATGGGCGACATCAACGCCACGATGGTGCTGGGCGCGCTGGCCGGTGTGGAAGCCGCGCTGCGCCTGCAGGGCATTCCCATCGGCCAGGGCGGCGTGCCGCGCGCGCTGGAGTTCCTGGCGCGCGGCTGAGCCGGCCCGGGGGCGCGGCGCCGCACCTGGCGGCCAGCCCATGCCGCAGCACGCCTCCCAGGGTTCGTGCCAGCCCTACTCTGAAGGCTAGGCGCCAGCGGCTGAACTGCACAATGCAGCGTGGCGCCCGCGCCGGGCGCTGGTACTCCATTCAACGCCCCATGCTCGCCGTATCCACTGAAGTCGCCCACCTGCTGCTGCTCTTCGGCCTGATGATCATTCCGCGCGTGGTGCAGCAGCTGCGCATTCCGGCACCGCTCACCAGCTTCGGCATCGGCATGGCGGCGGCGCTGCTGCTGGGTGCTTCGGGCCAGGACGCGATCGTCGCCCTGATGGCCACGCTGGGCATCTCGTCGCTCTTCCTCTTTGCCGGCCTGGAGATCGAGCCCGACGACCTGCAGCGATCGAAATGGCCGCTGCTCGGCCACCTGGCCATGCGTGCCTTGTCCTTCGGCGCCGTGGCGCTGGGCGTGGTGCATTTCTTCGGCATGTCCTGGCAGGTGGGGGTGCTGCTTGCGCTGGCCATCTTCACGCCGTCCACCGGCTTCATCCTCGACACGCTGTCGTCGCTGGACATCGACGAGCGCGAGCGCCACTGGGTGCGCATCAAGGCGGTCAGCGGCGAACTGTTCGCGCTGATCGTGCTGTTCGTCGTGCTGCAGTCGGGGTCGGCGCGCGGCCTGGCGCTGTCCTCGCTGGCGCTGCTGGCGATGGTCGTGGGCCTGCCGCTGCTCTACCTCGCGCTCGGGCGCTGGGTCATCCCGTACGCGCGCGGCTCCGAGTTCTCGCTGCTGGTGATGGTCGGCGTGGCCTCGGCCTACCTGACCTACAAGCTCGGCGTGTACTACCTCGTCGGCGCTTTCCTCGCCGGCTTCATCGCCCGCCTGCTGCGCGAGCGCCTGCCGGACCTGGCCTCCGACGAGAACTTGATGGCGATCCAGAAGTTCGCGTCCTTCTTCGTGCCGTTCTACTTCTTCTATAAGGGCATGGGGGTGCCGGGCGGCGCGCTCACGCTGCAGGCGCTGGGCATCGGCCTGGTGCTGACCTTGGTGGCGCTGCCGCTGCGCGTCGGCTCGGTGTGGGTGCAGCGCCGCATCCTCCGGGGCGAGAGCTCGCTGGCCAGCCTGCGCGTCGCCGCGGCGCTGACCCCGACCTTGATCTTCACGCTGGTCATCGCCGACATCCTGCGTCAGCGCTATGCGTTGTCCGACGCCGTCTACGGCGGGCTGCTCGTCTATGCCGGCCTGGCGACGATGCTGCCTTCGCTGGTCATGGCCAAGCCGGTGGACTTCGATCTGATGCGCGATACGCCGCTGCCCGCGGTGCCGCCCCGGCCGCACTGAACGCACTGAACGCGCTGAACGCGCTCGGCGGCTTGCCGACGCGCCGGACTCAGGAGCGCGGCGCGTGCCCGTGCCCGCCGTCGACGTAGAAGGTCTGCCCGGTGATCCACGCCGCCTGCTCGCTGCACAGGAAGACCACCATGTGCGCGATGTCCTCGCCGGTGCCGGCGCGGCCCAGCGGGATCTGCGCCTTGACGATGCGCTCCCACACCTCGCCGCGCGGCACGTCGTCCATGCGGCTGGTGTCGATCATGCCCGGCGCTACCGTGTTGACGCGGATGCCCTGGCGCCCCAGCTCGCCGGCCAGCACGGTGCCCAGCGTGTCGATCGCCGCCTTCGACGTGGCGTAGGCGGCGGTGTGGGGCGCGCGGTTGCGGCCGGCGATCGAGCCGATGTTGACGATCGCGCCGCCGTGCCCCAGCGCCGCCATGTGGCGGGCGAAGCAGCGCGACATGTAGAAGGTGCCGTCGAGGTTGGTGCTCAGCACGCGCTGCCATTCCGACAGCGGCAGTTCGGTGGCCGGCACGCGGTCGCTGCCGCGCGTGGAGCCGGCGTTGTTGATGACGAAGTCGACGCGGCCCCATGCGGCCAGCACCCGGTCGGCCAGGGCTTGCACGGCCTGCGCGTCGCGCACGTCGGACACCAGCGGCAGCGCGCGGCGCCCCAGCCCGCGCACCTCGTCGGCCACCGATTCGATGTCGCGCCAGCCGGCGCGCTGCTCGTCCGCCGGGTAGGCGCTGGCCGGCTTGCCCGAGCCGGTCAGCACCACGTCGCAGCCGGCGCGCGCCAGCGCCAGCGCGATCGGCCGCCCGATGCTGCGCATGCGCCCGGCACCGGTGACCACCGCCACCTTGCCGTCGAAACCGGTGAGTGCGTAGGCCATGCCCGATCTCCAGTCAGCTCTTGCGCTGCAGGTCCGCGCCGCCGAGGTAGATGCGGTTCCACACCGGCGAGATGACCAGCTCGTTGATGCACACATGCGCCGGCATCTCGGCGATGAAGCGGATGGTGCGGCCCAGGTCGTCCTCCTGCAGCATGCGCGCCATCTCTTCCTGGCTGGGCACCACCGGCCGCTTCTGCAGGATCGGCGTGGCCACCTCGCCGGGGCACAGCGAGGTGGCGCGCAGGCCGTTGGCGCCTTCCTCGATGTTGAAGGCGTGGCTCAGGGCCATCAGCGCGGCCTTGCTGGCCGTGTAGGCCGGGCCGGTCAGGTAGCCGTAGTGCCAGCCGGCGAAGCTGGCGACGTTGATGACCGTGCCCTCGCGGCGCGCGCGCATGCCCGGCAGCACGGCCAAGGTGCAGGCCATCGCGCCGTTCAGGTTGATGGCCACCACCTCGTTGAAGGTGGCGCTGTCGGTGTGGTTCCAGTAGCGCTTGGGGTAGTTGACGCCGGCGCTGTTGACCAGGATGTCGACGCGGCCCAGCCGGGTCTGCAGGTCCTGCGCCACGCGCTCGACGGCCGCGCTGTCGGCCACGTCCAACGCGACGAAGTCGATGCGGCCCGCGGGCGCGCCCGCGGCTTCGGCCTGGCGCACCGCGGCCGCCAGCTTGGTGGCGTCGCGCCCCGAGATGACGACGCGGCAGCCCGCCTTGGCCAGCTCGATGGCGCCAGCCAGGCCGATGCCGCTGCCGCCGCCGGTGATCCAGGCCACCTTGTCCTGCAGGCTCATGGAGTTGCTCCTTTCAAGCGATGTGGATCTCGGCCAGCAGCGACTTCATGCCGTTCCAGACGATCTGCACGCCGATGCTCAGCACCAGCAGCGCCGACAGCCGCAGCATGATCTCCATGCCCTTGGTGCCGATCCAGCCGCTGACGCGCCCCGCAAAGCGGTACACCAGCAGCAGCGACGCGGCGATCAGCGCCGAGCCGATCAGCGCGGCGGTGATCTGCAGCACGTTGCCGACCACCGTCTGCCCGTGGTGCGCGCCCAGCGTGATGGCCACCGAGATGACGCCGGCGTCCACCGACACCGGCAGCGTCAGCGGATAGAAGGCGCGCCCCAGCGCCACCTGCCGCGCCTGCTCGGGGTCGGCCTGCGCGTCCTCGGGCTTCGGCTCGTAGTGCAGCAGGTTCCAGGCCAGCGCGCACACCACCGCGCCCCCCGCCACCTGCAGCGCGCCCACCGACAGGTCGAAGAGCCGCAGCACCAGGTTGCCCAGCAGCATCGAGCCGAACAGCAGGGCGAAGGAGTAGACCGCGATGTGCTGCGCCAGGTCGCGGCGTGTGCGCTCGTCGCAGCCCCGTGTCAGGCTCAGGAAGATCGGCACGTTGCCCGGCGGATTGACCACCGGCAGCAGCGCGCCGACGATCAGCAGCACCGCATGCAGCAACTGCAGCAGGTCGATCTCGAAGAGGCTGCCGCTCACGGTGCGTGCGCGTCGTGTCGTGGCGGCGGGTGCGTCGCGGCGACAGGGTGGGGGGCGCGTTGGGCGGCGGGCATGGGCGTACGGTGTTGAGGGCGCCAAGAATACGGCACCGCCGGCGCCGCCGTTCCTACCATCGCGCGTGCCACAGGTGCCGCCGACGACAGGAACGCCAGCGACGAGACGCCGCCCAGCCGCGCTTTGAGCGCATCCGGCGGCCAGCAGACGGCGCCACTCGGCATGGGGCCGCGGCTCGCGACGCTGGGTGTCGGCTACAGCTTCTGAGCGGTGGCGCAGGCGCATGATGCCGGCATGCCCGGCATCATCGGCCCGGCTACATGAGGAGACGACGATGAACGCACCCGAATCCACCCCGTCGCCGGTGCATCTGAAGGCGGTGTCGGCCGCCGGCCAGCCCGAGCCCACGCCGGCGCTGCAGCAGCTGTACCGCGGCTTCGAGCGCGAGCTGCTGGTGCCGCTGTGGACCGAGATCGGCGACCTGATGCCGCTGCACCCCAAGAGCAAGGCCGCGCCGCACCGGTGGCGCTGGGACCGGCTGGTGGCGCTGGCCGGCGAGGCCGGGCGCATCGTGCCGGTGGGCCGCGGCGGCGAGCGCCGCGCCATCGCGCTGGCCAACCCCAGCCTGGGCGGCAAGCCCTATGCGACACCGACCTTGTGGGCCGCCATCCAGTACCTGATGCCGGGCGAGGACGCGCCCGAGCACCGCCACGCGCAGCATGCGTTCCGCTTCGTCGTCGAAGGCGAGGGCGTGTGGACCGTGGTCAACGGCGATGCCATCCGCATGTCGCGCGGCGACTTCCTGCCGCAGTCCGCCTGGAACTGGCATGCGCACCACAACGCGGCCCAGGCGCCGATGGCCTGGATCGACGGCCTGGACATTCCCTTCGCCTACTACACCGAAAGCCAGTTCTTCGAGTTCGGCCGCGAGCGCCTCAGCGCCGCCGAGAAGGCCACGCCGCAGCTCAGCCGTTCCGAGCGGCTGTGGGCGTACCCGGGGCTGAAGCCGGTGTCGCAGACCGAGCCGCTGAGCGCGACGCCGCTGCTCGCCTACCGCTGGGTCGATACCGACCGCGCGCTCACCGAGCAGCTGGCGCTGGAGGCCGAAGGCCACGCGGCGACCCTGAGCCCCGGCCATGCCGCGGTGCGCTTCAGCAACCCGACCAACGGCCGCGACGTGCTGCCGACGATGCGCTGCGAGATGCACCGGCTGCGCGCCGGCGCCGCCAGCCGCACGACGCGCGAGGTCGGCTCGTCGGTGTGGCAGGTCTTCGACGGCCGCGGCACGGTGCGCGTCGGCGACCAGCGCTGGAGCGTCGACCGCGGCGACCTGTTCGTCGTGCCGTCGTGGCAGCCGCTGTCGATAGCGGCCGAGGCCGGCGCGGGCAGCTTGGACCTGTTCCGCTTCGGCGATGCGCCGATCCTCGAGGCCTTGCATGCGCACCGCAGGCAGGTCGACGCCGACTGAGCGGCGTCGAGCGAGCCGCCTTCCAGGCCTCAGCGTGGCGCAGGCTCCTAGCCTTCAGGCCGCGGCGGCAGCGGCGGCGGCGCCAGGTTGGGCCTGAGCTGCATCTGCGGCAGGGCCGGCTTGCGGCCCGCCGCCAGCTCCAGCGCCGTGGACAGCGCCGTCTCCAGCTGTCGGTCGCGGCCGGCCGCGGCGTCCTGCGGCGCGTTGTCCACCTCGATGTTCGGGTCGGTGCCGTGGTTCTCCACGCCCCAGCCGACATCGCGGAACCAGAACGAATACTCCGGCTGGGTGGTCTCGGTGCCGTCCACCAGCAGCTGGCGCGGCCAGATGCCGATGACGCCGCCCCAGGTGCGCGTGCCCACCAGCGGGCCGATGCCCATCAGCTTGAAGCCGTGCGCGAAGATGTCGCCGTCGCTGCCGGCGTGCTCGTTGCACAGCGCGACCACCGGGCCGGCGGCCGATTCCTCGGGGTAGGGCACGGTGCGGCCCCAGCGCGGCACGTTGTAGGCGATGCGCTTGCGCGCCACCTTCTCCAGCAGCAACTCGCTGACGTGGCCGCCGCGGTTGTAGCGCAGGTCGACGATCAGCGCGTCGCGGTCGCATTCGGCGCCGAAGTAGCGGTGGAACTCGGCAAAGCCGTCGGCCATCATGTCCGGCAGGTGCAGGTAGCCGACGCGTCCTTGCGACTGCGCATGCACCCAGGCGCGATTGCGCTCCACCCATTCGCGGTAGCGCGCCGGCACTTCGTCGGGCAGGGTGCTGACCAGCACCTCGCGGCGCGTGGCGGCCGCACCGTCGCCCGAGGCCAGCGTCAGCTCCACCTTGCAGCCGGCCTGGTTGACCAGCAGCGCCTGCGGCGGCACCTCGCGCGACACCGGCTGGCCGTTGACGGCGACGATGCGCTCGCCCACGCGGGCTTCGGCGCCCACCGCGTGCAGCGGCGAATCGGCCTGCGCGTCCCAGGAATCGCCACGCACGATGCGCGTGATCTCGTAGGAGCCGTCGGCTTCCACCAGGCGCAGGTCGGCTGCCAGATGACCCAGCGCCACCGCCGGCGGGCGGCGGTGATCGCCGTCGGATTCGTAGGCGTGCGAGGTGCCCAGCTCGCCCTGCAGCTCCCAGATCAGATCGGACAGCTCGGCGCGCGTCGCCACGCGCGGCAGCAGCGGCTCGTAGCGCTGCAGCATCGCCGGCCAGTCGACGCCGGACATGTCGGCCACCCAGAAGTGATCGCGCTGCAGCCGCCACACCTCGCGCAGCATCTGCCGCCATTCCAGCCGCGGGTCCACCGACACGCGCACGCGGCCCAGGTCGATCCAGCCGCTCTTGCGCGAGGGTGCGTCGCCTTCGTCGGCGCCTTCGCGCCGGTCCTCGCGATGGTCCACCGCGATGGCGCGCAACCGCTTGCCGTCGCGCAGCAGCACGGTCGCATGGTCGGCGGCCAGCTGGAAGTCATCGCAGCGGTCCATCAGCGTGTCGGCGCGCTGGCTCTCGAAGTCGAAGACCTCGAGCCGGCCGCTGCCTTCCTTGTGGCCGCCGCGGCCTTGCTGGCCTTCGATCGGCAGCACCGTCCACAGCACCTTGCCCTGCGCCGCGCCGGCCAGCTTGCCGAAGCGGCTCTCGGCCACCGGGAAGGCGACGATGCGCTGCGCGATGCCGTCCAGGTCCACCTGCAGCGGCGCCGGCGTGGCCGGCGCCTTGTCGTCGTCCTTGTCCTCCTCCTTCAGGCCCTTGGGCGCGGGCTCGAAGGGCGCCGGGCCGCCGGCGCGCAGCGCCACCAGGTAGGGCCGCGCGGCGCGCGGGAAGCTCATCTCGAACTGCACGCTGTCGTACACCGGGTCGTAGGTGCGCAGCGACAGGAAGTACAGCCAGCGGCCCTGCGGGTCGAAGCTCGGGCTGTAGTCGCGGAACTCGGGCCGCGTCACCTCGTGGCAGCGGCCGCTGGCCACCTCGCACAGCTTGATGCCGCGCTGCCGCGCCGTGGCCTGGTGGCTGTAGGCCAGCCAGCTGCCGTCGGCCGACCAGGCCAGGTCCTCGCAGCGGCCGGCGTCGCTGTGGTCGACGATGCGGCACTCGCCGCTGGCGGTGTCGCCGATGAGCAGCTGGTTGCGGTGGTTGGCGATGGCCACGCGCGTGCCCACCGGCGCGGCGCTGAGGCTGTCCACCGGGCCGTTGGGCCAGTCCAGCACGCGCACGCCGTCGGCGCCATGCAGCTCCAGGCATTCCTCGCCGCTGGCGTCGCTGACCACGACCAGCGTCTTGCCGTCGGCCAGCCACTGGCCGTGGCGGTAGCGCACGCCGTCGGCCACGCCGTGCTGGCGCACCGCGCCTTCCCACAGCGGCATCGTGCACAGCTTGCCGCGCACGTCCAGCGCCAGGCTGTGGCCGGCCGGATGCAGCTGCACCGCGCCGAGGTTGGCCTCGGCCGGCACGAAGCGGCGCGCCGCCTGCGTGCGTGCGCTCGGCACCTCGATCTGCAGCGCGTGGTGGGCGCCGCTGGCCGGGTCCAGCAGCCACAGGCGCGCGCCGCACTGGTAGACGATGCGCTGGCCGTCGCTCTGCGCGTTGCGCGCGTAGTAGTCGGCATGGTCGGTATGGCGGCGCAGGTCGCCGCCGTCGGGCCGGCAGGAGTACAGGTTGCCCACGCCTTCGGCGTCGGACAGGAAGTACACGCGCGCGCCGATCCACATCGGGCAGCTGAGGTTGCCCTGCAGCTCGCTCATGCGGCGGAACTGGCCGCTGCCGTCGGCGTCGATCCACAGGTGGCCGGCGGTGCCGCCGCGGTAGCGCTTCCAGCGCGCCGGGTCGGCGGTGTTGCGGCCGATGACCATGGCGCCGCCGGGCCCGAAGGACAGGTGGTTCACCTGCCCCAGGTTCAGCGCCCGCGGCGTGCCGCCCTCGGGCGCGATGGTGTAGGCCTGATGGTTGCGGAAGAAGGGCTGGCCCCAGGTGCTGGCGAACAGGATGTGGCCCTGCGGCGTCCAGCCGCGCACCTGCGTGTCCGGGCCCAGCCAGGTCAGGCGCCGGGCCGGGCCACCACTGGCCGGCATCAGCGTCACTTCGGGGTTCTGCTCGTCGCGGCCGATGTAGGCGATCCAGCGGCCGTCGGGCGACAGGCAGGGCGTGGACGGCTCCGACAGCCCTGCGGTCAGGCGCAGCGCGACGCCGCCGCCGGTGCCGACGCGCCACAGGTCGTCGTCGCTGACGAAGACCACGGTGTCGCCGTGCAGCGTGGGGTGTCTCAGGTAGGCGTTGTCGTTCATCGGGCTTCGGGCGTCGCCGGTCCGTCCAGGCGGGCCGGCAGTATGCCCCTTCGGCGTCGCGCTGGAGACACCGCGAGTTTGCTACCGTCCGGGGTTGAGATCCACTTTCCGGAGACCACCATGAACTACCGCTGCGCCCACCGCTGGGCCTTCACCCAGTGGGGCGGGGCCCTCGCCGAGAAGAGCGACGAGCTGGCCGCGCCGGCCGGCCATGAGGTGACGGTGCGCGTGACGCACTGCGGCATGTGCCACTCGGACCTGCACATCCAGATCGGCGGCTTCGACATGGGCGGCGGCAAGCTGTCGTCGCTGGAGCGCAGCGGCACCAAGCTGCCGGTGACCATGGGCCACGAGATCGGCGGCGAGGTGGTCGAGATCGGCCCCGACGTGAGCAGCGTCAAGGTCGGCGACAAGGTCGTCGTCTATCCGTGGATCGGCTGCGGCGAATGCCCCACCTGCCTGGCCGGTAACGACCACACCTGCCCGCGCGCCATGCGCAACCTGGGGCTGCAGGCGCCGGGCGGCTATGCCGACCTGGCGCGCGTGCCGCACGAGCGCTACCTGGTGCCCATCGGCACGCTGGAGCCGGCACGCGCCGCCACCTTCGCCTGTGCCGGCATCACCGCCTACGGCGCGGTGCAGAAGCTCGCGCCGCCGACGGCCGAGGACTATGTCGCGGTGGTCGGCTGCGGCGGCGTCGGCATGACCGCGGTGGCGCTGCTGCTGGCCACGACGAAGGCCAAGGTCATCGCCGTCGACCCCGATCCGGCCAAGCGCGAGGCGGCGCTGAAGTACGGTGCCGTCGCGGCCTTCGACCCGACCCAGGCCGACGCGGCCAAGGCGGTCATCAAGGCGGCCGGCGGCAACGTCGCCGGCGCGCTGGACTTCGTCGGCTCGGAGAGCAGCGTGGCGCTGTCCACCGGCGTGGTGCGCCGCGGCGGCCAGGTGGTCATCGTCGGGCTGTTCGGCGGCGAGCTGCGCATGCCGCTGCCGATGTTCCCGCTGCGCGGGCTGCAGATCATCGGCTCCTACGTGGCCGGGCTGAACGAGCTGCGCGAGCTGATGGCGCTGGCGCAGCGCATCGAGCTGCCGCAGATTCCGTTGACCCTGCGGCCACTGAAGGACGTCAACCAAGCGCTGGACGACCTGGCCAAGGGCCGCGTGGTCGGCCGCGTGGTGCTGCAGCCCGACGCGGCCTGAAGACCCCCGGGGGACGCACGGGCCGAGCGCGCGCATGCCGGCCCCGTCCGCCGACCCGGCCGTCGCTGCGGGCGCAGGCCCCGCGGCGGACCCAGACGCACCGGCGCAGGTGCTGCTCGACGGCCCGATCCTGCGCACCTTGCTGCGCCTGGCCGCGCCCAACGTCGTGGCCATGTCGCTGAGCGTGTGCGTGGGCATCGCCGAGACCTTCTACGTCGGCCTGCTGGGCGTCACGCCGTTGGCGGCGATGGCGCTGGTGTTCCCCTTCGCCATGCTCACCGGCATGCTGTCGGCCGGCGCGATGGGCGGCGGCGTGTCCTCGGCCGTCAGCCGCGCGCTCGGCGCCGGCGACCTGGCGCGCGCCCACGCCGTGGCCAAGCATGCGCTGCTCATCGGCGTGCTGGCCGGGCTGGCCTATTCGGCGCTGCTGCTGGCGCTGCGGCGCTGGCTGTTCAGCACGCTGGGCGGCAGCGGCGCGGTGCTGGACGAGGCGCTGGCCTTCTCCCGCGTGCTGTTCGGCGGCGCGCTCAGCGTGTGGGTCTTCAACACGCTGGCCTCCATCGTGCGCGGCACCGGCAACATGCGCGTGCCGTCCATCACCATCGGCCTGGTGATGGCGCTGCAGATCGCCATCGGCGGCGGGCTCGGGCTGGGGCTCGGCCCGCTACCGCGGCTGGGCATGCCCGGGGTGGCGTCGGGGCAGATCCTGGCGATGGCCTTGGGCACGCTGTTCCTGCTGTGGTACCTGCGCCGCGGCGCCGCCCGCGTGCGCCTGGTGTGGCGCGGCATCCCGGTGCAGCGCGCGCTGTTCTGGGAGATCCTGAAGGTCGGCGCGGTGTCCTGCCTGTCGCCGCTGCAGTCGGTGTCGACGCTGGTGCTGATGGCCGGCTTCGTGGCGCACGCCGGCGTGCTGCCGCTGGCCGGCTATGCCATCGGCCAGCGGCTGGAGTTCCTGATGACCACCATCGGTTTCGGCGTCGGCATCGCGTCGATCCCGATGGTCGCCATGGCCATCGGCGCCGGGCAGGTGGCGCGGGCGCGGCGCGTGGCCTGGACCGCCGGCGCCGTGACGCTGGTGGTGGTGGGGGCGATCGGCGGGGTCGTCGCGCTGGCGCCGGACCTGTGGGGCCGCATCTTCACCCCGCAGGAAGAGGTGCTGGCCTACACGCGCCAGTTCCTGCACTGGACCGGCCCGCTGTACGGCGTGTTCGGCTTCGGGCTGACGGTGTACTTCTCGTCGCAGGGCGCGGGCCGCATGGCCGGCCCGGTGGCCGCGGCGACCTTGCGGCTGGCGCTGGTGGCGCTGGCCGGCAGCTGGCTCACCGCGCGCGACGCACCGGCCTGGCAGCTGTTTGCGATGGCCATGCTGGCCATGGCCGTCTACGGCGGCACCTGCGCGCTGGCGCTGCGCTACGGCCGCTGGGGGCGGGCCGCGTGACCTGAGCGTGGCGCGCGCTCAGGCGCGGCCGGAACGGCGGCTGCGCGGCTGCAGCTTGTCGAGTTCGGCCAGCTGCTGCTTCAGCAGCAACAGCAGCGTGCGCGCATGCTCGACGGGGAGCCGCAGGCAGCTGCTCGGCTCGCCGTCGTCGTGCAACTTGCGGGGCAGCACCAACGCGTCGAGCCGCAGTTCCAGCAGCCCCTTGTCGTGTCTCATGGATTTCAGGCTCTGCACTTCGATGTCGTAGGGCTTCACGCGGGGCTCCGGTCTGCAACTCGAGGGGATTGTCCGCCTTGGCATCGAGGCGCCGCCCGGATCGCACGGGACGCAGGAAACACCGAACGGTTGCGCGACAAGCCCATGAGCCCAGTAGCACTACGGGCACAGGCACTACGGGCACAGGCGTAAGCTGGTCGCGCCTGGGAATTGCGCGCCATCAGGGCTGATGGCGGGGCTCGACAACAACAGCGACAAAAAGGGGGCGACGATGCAACGCAAGCACTCGTTCTTGCTTTCCTGGTTCTTTGCGGCGGTGCTGTCCGCCATGCCGGCCGTGTCGGCCTGGGCGCAGGACATCGTGCTCGGCGCCTCGGTGCAGTTGACGGGGCCAGTGGCCAACACCGGCCGCTATTACCGCGATGCCTACCAGATGGTCATCGACAAGATCAACGCCGAAGGCGGCGTCAAGGTCGATGGCAAGGCGCACAAGCTGGCGCTCAAGCTGTACGACAACCAGTCGGACGTGAACCTGTCGGTACGGCAGTACACGCAACTGGTCACGCAGGACAAGGTGAACCTGCTGCTGGGCGGTTTTGCCAGCAACTTCCAGCTGGCCGATTCGGTGGTGGCCGAGAAATACCGCATCCCGATGATGCAGGGCGGCGGCGCCTCCAACGAGATCTTCTCGCGCGGCTTCAAGTACATCTTCGGCACGCTGGCGCCGGCCAGCAACTACTTCGGCAGCACCTTGCAGATGATGAAGGCGCTGAAGGATCCGCCCAAGTCGGTGGCGCTGCTGTATGCCGACGATTCCTTCGACGTCTCCACCGCCGAGGGCACGCGCGCGCTGGCCAAGCAGGCCGGCTTCAACCTGGTGATGGACGAGCGCTACAGCAGCAACACCAGCGACTTCAGCACGCTGCTGTCGCAGGTCAAGGCCAAGAACGTGGACGCGGTGCTGGTGGCCGGCCACGAGACGGAGATCCTCAATTTCGTGCGCAACGCCAAGAGCCTGGCCATCGCGCCCAAGATGTACTCGTTCACCGTCGGCGTGCCTAGCGAGGACTTTCGCAAGGCACTCGGCAAGGACGCCGACTACGCCTTCGGCATGACCGCCTGGCTGCCCACGGCCTCGCTGAAGGACCGCTGGTTCGGCGACGCCGAGCAGTTCGCCAAGGCCTACAAGGCCAAGTACGGTTACGACCCCGACTACCACGCCGCCTCGGGCGCAGCCGACGTGGAGGCGCTGGTGATGGCCATCGAGAAAGCCGGCAGCCTGGACCCGCAGAAGGTGCGCGACGCGCTGGCCAGCAGCCAGTTCGACAGCCTGTACGGCCCGATCGCCTTCGCTGCCAACGGGCAGATCAACCTGCCGCAACTGGTCATCCAGGTGCAGGACGGCCAGGTCGCCGAGGTCTACAACGCCAAGGGCTTCGTCACGCCGCCGAAGTACCCCATGCCGGCCTGGAACGCGCGCTGATCCGGCCCATCGGGTGAACGACGCCGCCACGGCGCACGCTTTGGGCCCGCCTTGGAACTGCTCACGCAAGTCCTTGCCAACGGCCTGCTGCTGGGTGGGTTGTATGCGGTGATGGCGCTGGGTCTGGCGCTGGTGTGGGGCGTGCTCAACATCGTCAACCTGGCGCACGGCTCCTTCATCATGCTGGGCGCCTACTGCTCCTGGCACCTGTTCCACACGCTGCACATCGACCCCTTCCTGGGGCTGCCGATCACGGCGGCGGTGATGTTCGCGGTGGGCTACGTGGTGCAGCGCGGCCTGCTGAACCTGATCGTGCGCGCGCCGATGTTCAACACGCTGCTGCTGACTTTCGGGCTGGACGTGGTGCTGACTTACCTCGCGCAGCTGGCCTTCTCGGCCGACTTCCGTGCCATCAACCCCGCCTACGCCGGCAACCAGGTGCATGTGGGGCCGGTGGTGCTGCCCGTCGTGCGGCTGGGCGCGTTCGCCGTGGCGCTGGCGCTGACCCTCGGCATGTGGCTGGCCTTGCTGCACACGCGGCTGGGGCGGGCCATTCGCGCCACGGCGCAGAACCTGGTGGCGGCACGGTTGTACGGCGTGGAGCCGCGCCAGCTGTACGCGCTGACCTTCGCCATCGGCATCGCGCTGGCCGGCACCGCGGGGGGCCTCTACGGCACGGTGTCGCAGATCAACCCGTACATCGGCGCGTCGCTGACGCTCAAGTCCTTTGCCATCGCCATCATCGGCGGGCTGGACAACCCGCTGGGCGTGCTGGTGGGCGGCCTGTTCCTGGGCGTGGTGGAAGCGCTGACCACGCTGTACGTCGGGCCCACTTTCGTCGACGTGGCCAGCTTCGGTATCCTGGCGCTGGTGCTGATCGTGCGGCCCACGGGCCTGCTGGGGAAGGCCGCATGAAAGCCTGGCAATGGATAGCGCTTGCCGTTGCGCTGGCGGTGCTGGTGAGCCTGCCGTGGTGGGGCTCGCCGGTGCTGCTGCAGTTCGCCATCAACGCGCTGTTGCTGGCCGTGCTGGCGCAGGGCTGGAACATCATCGGCGGCTACACGGGCTACGCGTCCTTCGGCAACTCGGTGTTCTATGGCCTGGGCAGCTACGGCGTGGCGATTGCGATGGCGCAGTGGCACCTGCCGTTTGCCGTGGGCCTGGGCTTCGGCGTGCTGCTGGCGGTGGTGTTTGCGCTGCTGCTGGGCGTGCCGGTGTTGCGGCTGCGCGGGCACTACTTCGCCATCGCCACGCTGGCGCTCGCCGGGGTGATGGCGGCCATCGTCTCCAACGTGCCGCTGGCCGGCCAGAACATCGGCCTGGTGCTGCCGCCGCTGAACAACGACCGCCTGTTCTACGGCCTGTCGCTGGCGTTGATGCTCGTCGCCACCGGCGTGGTCTACTGGCTCACGCGCAGCCGCTTCGGCTTCGGGTTGATCGCCATCCGCGAGAACGAGGACGGCGCGGCGGTGATGGGCGTCAACACCACGCTGTACAAGGTGCTGGCCTTCACGCTGTCGGGCGTGCTCAGCAGCCTGGCCGGCGGCATCCACGCGTACTGGATCACCTTCATCGACCCGGAGAGCGCGTTCGACATCGGCCTGAACGTCAAGATGATCATCATGGCCGTGTTCGGCGGCGCGGGCACGGTGCTGGGGCCGGTGATCGGCGCGTTCACGCTGTCGGCGATCTCGGAGTGGCTGTCCAGCGAGGTCACCAGCATCGCCACGCTGTTCTTCGGCGTGGTCATCATCGCCGCGGTGGTGCTGATGCCGCGCGGGCTGGCGGACCTGGCGCGCCGCGCGCGCGAGGGCACGCTCACCTGGCGCTACCTGGGCGAGAACGTGCGGGCGAACAAGCTGTGAGCGCGTTGGCCGTGGACCCGGTGCTCGAAGTCCGCCACGTCACGCGGCGCTTCGCCGGCCTGGTGGCCGTGCACGACGTGAGCTTCGCGCTGGCGCCGGGCGAGGTGCTGGGCCTGATCGGCCCCAACGGCGCGGGCAAGACCACCGTGATCAGCCTGATCAGCGGCACGCTGGAGCCGAACGAGGGCGAACTGCTGTTCGACGGCCGCGTGGTCACGCGGCTGCCGGCGTACCGGCGTGCGCGCCTGGGCATCGGCCGCACCTTCCAGATCATGCGGCCGTTCCCCGGCCTGTCGGTGCTGGACAACGTGGCCATCGGCGCGCTCTTCGGCCACCAGGGCGGGCAGGCGGATCTGGAGCGAGCGCGCGAAGCCGCACGCGAGTGCCTGGACTTCGTCGGCCTGGGCGGCTTCGCCCAGCAGCGCGCCGACGAGCTGGGCGGACCGGGCCGCAAGCGCCTGGAACTGGCCAAGGCGCTGGCCATGAAGCCGCGCCTGCTGCTGTGCGACGAGGTGATGGCGGGCCTGAACCACGTCGAGATCGAAGAGGTCATCGCGGTGATCCGCAAGGTGCGCGAGCAAGGCATCAGCGTGCTGGTGATCGAGCACGTCATCAAGGCCATCCGCAGCCTGTCGGACCGGCTGCTGGTGCTGCACCATGGCGAGTTGATCGCCGACGGCGCGCCCGACCAGGTTCTGGCCGACGCCACGGTGGTGCAGGCCTACCTGGGCGCGAGGCGCCGGCCATGAGCGCCGTGCCGGCTGGCTCCGCCGAGGCCTTGCTGCGGGTCGACCAGGTGTCGGCCGGCTACGGCCTGATGCCGGTGCTGCAGGGCCTGTCGATCGAGGTGCGGGCGGCGGAGATCGTGGCACTGGTGGGCAGCAACGGCGCGGGCAAGACCACGCTGCTGCGCGTGCTCTCGCGCCTGCTGCCCTGCACCGGCACGCTGCGTTTCAACGGCCAGGACCTGCTGCCCATGACGCCGGACCAGGCCTTCGGCCACGGCCTGGTGCAGGTGCCCGAGGGGCGCCAGTTGTTCGACCGCATGTCGGTGCAGGACAACCTGCTGATGGGCGCCTATCGCCGGCACGACAAGGCGGCGGCGGCGCAGGACCTGGAGCGCATGTACACGCTGTTTCCGCGTCTGGGCGAGCGCCGTCGCCAGCTGGCGGGCAGCCTGTCGGGCGGCGAGCAGCAGATGTGCGCGATGGCGCGCGCGCTGATGGCCGCGCCGGTGCTGATGATGATCGACGAGATGAGCCTGGGGCTGGCGCCGGTGGTCGTCGACCAGCTGGTCGAGGTGCTGGCCCAGATCCGCCAGCACGGCGTCACCGTGCTGCTGGTGGAGCAGGACGTGCAGGTGGCGCTGGGTGCGGCCGACCGCGCCTACGTCATCGAAAGCGGCCAGGTCACGTTGGACGGCCCGGCGCGCGCGCTGGTCGACGACCCCGCGGTGCAGCAGGCCTATCTGGGCGGGTGATCCGAAGCGCCACTTGCAACCGGTGCCTGGCGCATCGGTCGGGCTTCGGCGAGGCCGGCCACACCGGCCCGCTAGACTCGTCCGATCATGAATGCGCGTTCCGTGTCGCTGCCGCCAGTGCAGTTTGGCCGTTTCGAGCTGCGGCCGGCGCAGCGTGTGTTGCTGGACGGCGGCGTGCCGGTGCCATTGGGCGGGCGCGCCTTCGACGTGCTGGTGGTGCTGGCCGCGCAGGCCGGACGCCTGGTGCCCAAGAGCCAGTTGCTGGACGAGGCCTGGCCCGGCCTGGTGGTGGAGGAGGGCAACGTCGCGGCGCAGATCATGGCGCTGCGCAAGGCCCTGGGCAGCGACGCCATCGCCACGGTGGCCGGCCACGGCTACCGCTTCACGCTGGCGGCCGAGCCGGTGGGCGCGGCCGAAGGGGCGCCGCACGCCGCCGCGTCAAGCTCGCCCGCGGCGCCCGCCATGCCCGCCGCCGCGAGGCACAACCTGCCGGCAGCCGCCACGTCCTTTGTCGGACGCACGGCGGAGATCGCGCAGATCACCGGGCTGCTGCAGACCCACCGGCTGGTCTCGCTGCTCGGCCCGGGCGGCATCGGCAAGACGCGCCTGGCGCTGCAGGTGGCCACGGGCCAGCTCGATGCACGGCACGGCTTCGTCGATGGCGTGTGGTGGATCGAGCTGGCGCCGCTGTTCGACGCCGCGCTGGTGGCGGCCGACGCCGCCGCGCTGTGGGGCCTGCGCGCGGGGGACGGCTCGTCGATCGAACAGGTGCTGCTGCGCCACCTGGCGCCGCGCCGGCTGCTGCTGGTGCTGGACAACTGCGAGCACCTGCGTGAAGGCACGGCGGCATTGGTGCGCCGCATCCTGCGCCAAGCGCCCGGCGTGACGCTGCTGGCCACCTCGCGCGAATCGCTGGGCGTGCCCGGCGAGGTGGAGTTCCGCGTCGGCAGCCTGGCGCTGCCGGCCGAAGGCTCGGCGGACGCCAGCGGCGACGCGGTGCGCCTGTTCCTGGAGCGCATGCAGGCGGTGCGGCCCGGCGCGGCGCTGGCGGCCGACGAGTTGGCGGAGGTGCTGCGTGCCTGCCGGCGCCTGCAAGGCATGCCGCTTGCCCTGGAGCTGGCGGCGGCGCGCTTGCGCAGCTTGACGCCGCATGAACTGGCCGACCGGCTGGACGACTCGTTCCGCGTGCTCGGCACGACGGCCAAGGACGCGCTGCCGCACCAGCGCAGCCTGGACGCCGCGCTGGACTGGTCGCACGATCTGCTGGCGCCCGAGGAGCGCGTGTTGCTGCGCCGTCTCGCGGTGTTTGCCGGCGGCTTCGAGCTCGAGGCGGCCGAGGCGGTGTGCCCCGTCGACGCGCTGCCCGACGCGATGACGAACGACGCCGCGGCGCACGTGGCGGTGCCGGTCGAATCGGTGGTCGATCGGCTGGACGCGCTGGTCGACAAGTCGCTGGTGCTGCCGCTGGCCGGCAGCGCGCCGCGGGCGCGCTTTCACTTGCTGGAGCCCACGCGGCAGTACGCGCTGCAGCGGCTGCGCGCCGCCGGCGAAGAGCATGCGGTGGCGGCGGCGCACGCGCGCCATGTCGCCGCCTTCGTCGCCGCCATCGCGCCCGGCCTGCGCGGGCCGGCGCAGGTGGCGGCGCGCCAGCGCATCGAGCGCGAACTGGGCAACGTGCGCGTGGCCCTGCGCACGCTGCTGGCGCAGGGCGAGCACGAGCGCTACCTGCGCCTGGCCTTCGACCTGTTCAGCTTCTGGGGCCATGCGGCGCTGCATGTGGAGGGCCTGCAGGTGCTGCTGGAGGGCCTGCGTGCCGCGGGCGACGACACGCCCGCGGCGGTCCGCGCCCGGGCCTGGTTCGCGGCCGCCGAACTGGCCGCGCAGTTGAGCGATCCGCGGTCGGTGGAGCATGCGCGCGCGGGGCTGGCCGTGGCCACGGCGGCCGGCCTGCCGGCCGAAGCCGCGCGCCTGCGCCTGGAGCTGGCCGCGTCGTTGCACCGCACCGGTGACGACTTCGAGGCCTTCCGCCGCGAGCTGGACGCCGCCGAACTCGCGCTGGCCCAGCACCCCGGCGCGCCGTGGTGGGAACCGGAATGGGACGCCGCCTACCTGCACCTGCTGCTGGTCAGCTCGGAATGGAGCGCGCACCCGCAGTACGAAGCGCACCAGCAGGCGGCGCTGCAGGGCTTCGAGCGTGCGGGCGACGTGGCGATGGCCGCGCTGGCGCTGGCCTACAGCGCGATGCTGGCCGGCCGCCTGGACACCGCCACGATCGTCGGCAACCTGGAGCGCACGATGGCCATGCTGGAGAGCTCGCCGTCACCGCACATCGAAGGCCACGGCGAACTGATCCTCGGCCGCGTGCTCGCCGCCCGCGGCGACGTGGAGCCGGCCGGCCGCTACCTGGCCAGCGCCATGCGCAAGCTCATCGACCTGGGCGACGTCAACTGCTGGTCGGGCGCCTGCCGTTCGCTGGCGGCCATCCAGCTCGACCGCGGCGACGTGGGCTCCGCCTGCGAGCACCTGGAGGCGGTGCTGCGCGCGCTGCCGCAGGTGCTGTCGACGACGGCCGCCGCCGCGCAGGCGCTGGACCTGGCGGCCGCGGCGCTGCTGGCGCAAGGCCGCCTGGACGAAGCCGCGTTTGCGCTGGGCGTGGACGTGGGCCGCATCGACGACGGCGCCCGTTCCGGCCGGCCGCGCAGCGCGCGCGCCCCCGGCCCGCGGCCGCGCCACGACCCCGTGCGGCAGGCGCTGGCGCAACGCCTGGGCGCCGAAGCCGTGCAGCGGCGCGTGGACGAGGCCGCGGCGTTGCCGGCCGACGCCGCGCTGCAACGCGTCATCGGCTGGCTGCGCGGCTGACGCGCGGCACGTGGCGGGCGGCCCGCGGCCGCGTCACTTGGAGCCGAAGTCGCGCTTGAACTTCTTCAGGTCGATCTGCAGGCCGTGGAAGATGGCGCTCCACTGGCGCGTCATGCCGGCCACCGTGACGGCTTCGCTGATCTCCTGGTCGGTGGCCCCGGCGCGGCGCGCGTCCGCCGTGTCCATGGACACGCAGTATTCGCAAGGGATCTGCGCGGACACGGCCAGCGAGATCAGCGACCGGTACTTGGGCGGCAGCACGGTGTTCGGGCCGTACAAGCCCTTGTAGGCCGACCACAGGCCAGGCAGTGCCGCCGGCGGCAACCTGGCCATGAAGTCGGGCACCATGCCGAGCGTGGCCTGGATGTCCTGCAAGGTGGCCTCGTAGGTGGTCTGCGCGTGGGCCGGCAGCAGGGCCAGCGGGGCCACGAGCATCACCGCCGTGGCGGCGGCGCGGCGCAGGGTGCGGTGCAGGTTGGGGGCAGGGCGGTTCATGGTTCTTCCTTTCTGTGGGCTACGGTGGAAGCCGGGCTCGGGCCGCGGTGGCGGAGGTGTCGGCCGCCGGTGCCCACTGTCGGCCGAAGGACCGCGCGGCGTCTTGAAAGCGCCATGAAACCTGCATGAAGCGCGATTCATGGCGCCTGCATCGCGGCTTCATGACCGGGCCCCATCGGGGTCCTGCGGCCCGTGCCGCGCACGCCGTCACACCCGATGGCCCGGTGATCGACATGCCCGCGTGGCGGCTGTCCCGGCGCCACCTGCAAAGCGCCGTGGACCGCTGGCCGCGCGCGGCCAGGCGCACCCGGTCCACGTCGGGTGTCGACGGCGATGCTCATGCTTCGGGTGACGCACGCCGCGCACCCGCGGGCCGGGCGCGTCGGGCCGCGCGCGCGGTGGCGCCGCCTGGCCGGCACGCGCCCGCGGCGGCGCCGCGCCTGGCCGGTGCACGGATGCACCTTCGCCTTCGGCTGCGGCGCGAGCGCCCTGCGGAGCGGCCGGGCGGGTGCCTATCGATGCACCTTCGCGTTCGGCGCCGGTGCGAGCGCCCTTCGGAGCGGCCGGGCGGGCGCTCAGCCTTGTTTGCGACGGCGCGTGGCCGCCAGGCCGGCCAGGCCCAGGCCCGCCAGCGCGAGGCTCGCCGGCTCCGGCACGGTCGCTTGGGTGGTGGGGCCGATCTGGACCGTGATGCGGTCGGCATGCTCGCCGCTGCCGAAGGTCCAGACGTAGGTGCCCGGGTCCAGCCCCAGGTTGGCGAAGCTGGTGTTCACGAATGTCGCCGAGCCGTACAGCGTGCCGCCTGAGGCGTAGCCTTGGGGCAAGATGATTCTCTGATCGTTAGCATCGATGCCGAAGGTCTCACCGGAACCGCTGTCTGCGAAATTCTGCCCCAGCGTGCTCGCGCCGAAGCCGCCCGGTCCGCTGAAGTTCGTCGTGGTCCAGACATCGACCTCGCCAAGGGGACCCAAGGTCGCATACGCCGTCGGCGCATGCACGAGGGGAGGGACCATGCGGGAATCCATGTAACTGAAGTCGGAGCTGTCGATGGAGCCGCTGCCAATGGCGACCACGCCGCCGCCCATTTCGACGAAGGTGATGACCAACGAAGCCTGGGCCGCCGGTGTGGCGGCCAGCGCGGCGAGCAAGGCCGTGGCGGTGGCAACGCGGGCACGCAGCCGGTGTGAGGGGGGGTGCGGCAGCTTTTTCATAGGGTCTCCCTTCCTTGTCATGGGGTTCGGCATGGTCGACGTGGACCAGCGGTGGACGGCAGGCCCATCCGCGGGTCACGGTCGAAGCTTGGCCGACGCAGCGCGCGCCGTCATGAAAGCGCCATGAAATCTGCATGAAAGGTCTGGCGCGGCGCCGGCGTCGCAGCCTCAGGCGCACGCCTTTCGCTCGGGTCGGCCGAGCCTTCGCGCGACGACGCCCGCAGGCTGTGTAGCATCGGCGCCGCCGGGTTGGCGCCGCCGGCTGGCGCGGCGCGGTGCATCTGGAAGCTCAGGCCGCATGACCCCACACGCTCGTCCTTCGAAGGCCGCCATCGCCGCGGTTGCCGCGCTTGGCGCGCTCTCGCTGTTCGGCGGATGGATCGTCGTCTACGGCAGGGGCTTCTATGCCGATCTCGGCAAGCGCGGCAAGCACATGGTCTTCGTCGACGGCGCCCCGGCCGTGCTGATGGCGGTGCTGCAACTGCTGTGCGCGGCACTGGCATTCGCCTGGCTGCTGGAGCGATGCATGTCGACCCGCGCCGCCGTGGGGCTGGCCTGCGTGGGGGTCTTCATGCCGCCGGCGATCTATCTCTACCTGGCGGCCGGCTAGCGCGCGTACGGCAGCCACCCGATGCCCGGCCATTGCATGTCTTGGGCTTGACCGCCGGCCGGCACCTTGAATCTTCTCGCACCCGGCCTCAGCCGCACCCAACCCGAGCCCCATGCCATGTATTCGGCCACCTTCATCTTCGCCAAAGGCGAGTGGGACGATGAGTTCCACCGGCTCGACGACCAGATCGCCGCGGCCGCGCGCGCCACGCCGGGCTATCTGGGCGAGGACGCGTGGGAGAACCCGACCACCGGGCTGGTCTGCAACGTCTACTACTGGGAATCGCTGGAAGCCCTGCAGCAGCTGATGCACCACCCCGCGCATCTGGAAGCCAAGTCCAAGCAGGCGCGGTGGCTGGCGGGCTACCAGGTGGTTGTCTCGCAGGTGCTGCGTGTCTATGGGGATGCGCGGCTGGGCGACAAGCTGGCCGTGACGCCGGCCGCCTGACGCTCGGTACCCGGGCGCCATGCAGATCGACATCGCCACGCCGGCCGATGCCCCGGGCATTGCGTCGGTGCACGTGCGCGCGTGGCAGGTGGCCTACGCGCCCATGCTGGACCCGGCGTATCTGGCGGGCCTGTCCATCGACGAGCGGGCCGCCCAGTGGCGCGAGATCCTCGCCGGCCACGCATCCGAGACGCGCGTGGCGCGGGCCGGCGCAAGGGTGCTGGGCTTCGTCAGCCACGGCCGGTGTCGGGACCCCGGCGCGCCGCGATGCCGCGGAGAGATCTGGGCGCTGTACGTGGACCCGCACGCGTGGGGCCAGGGGGCGGGCAAGGCGCTGGTGCAGACCGCCGTGCAGGCGCTGGGCGCCGCGGGCCACAGCGCGGTCAGCCTGTGGGTGCTGGCCGACAATGCCCGCGGCACGGCGTTCTACGCCGCCTGCGGCTTCGCTCGGGTGCCCGGCAGCGAACAGTATTTCGAGCTCGGCGGCCGCCAGGTGCAGGAAGTGAAGTACCTGCGGCCGCTGGACGGCGCGCCGGCCGCCTGAGGCTCAGACCGGCTCGCTGGGGTCGAAATCCAGTTCGACCCTGGCGCCGTTGGGGTCGTGGCTGAACAGCTGCCAGGTGCCGGCGCCGGCCTGCTTGCGCAGGTCGTACTTCAGCCCGCGCTGGTCGAAGCGCGCCTTCACCGCCTTGAGGTCGCGCGCGGTGAAGGCCAGGTGGTCGATGACGCCGGTGCGCTGCGCCGGCATCGGCCGGTCCCAGTAGATGTGCAGCACCGCCTGCGGGTTGCCTTCGGCATACAGCCAGGCGCCGGGAAAGCCCAGGTCGGGCCGCCAGCCTTCGCTCAGGCCCAGCAGGCCGCAGTAGTAGTCCAGCGTCTGCGCGCGGTCCTCGGCGGTGATGGTGAAGTGGTTCATGCCCTGGATCATGCGTCTCTCCCGTTCAGGCCACCAGGATCAGCGGCCCGGTGCTGCGCCGCGATTCCAGCCGCGCATGCGCGTCGGCCGCGGCGTCGAGCGCGTGGCGCTCGATCACCGGCGCGGGCAGTGTGCCATCGGCCAGCGCGGCCCACAGCCGCGCGGCGCGCTGCTCCAGCTGCGCGCGGGTGTCGATGTAGTCGAAGACCACCGGCCGCGAGAAGCTCAGCGACTTGGCCACCAGCTCGTTCGGGTCGATGGGCTGAAGCGCGCCGCTGGCCTGGCCCAGGCTGATCCAGTGGCCGCGGCGCGCCAGTGCGGCGAAGTTCTCGGTGCGCGCGGCGTCGCCCAGGCCGTCGACGATGACGTCGGCGCCGCCGCAGGCCTGCATCACGGCGTCGGCAAAGCGGTAGTCGCGCGTCACGATGACGTGCTCGCAGCCATGCGCGCGCGCCACCTGGGCCTTCTCGTCGCTGGACACGGTGCCCAGCACGCGCGCGCCCAGGCGCCGCGCCCAGGCGCACACCAGCTGGCCCACGCCACCGGCCGCGGCATGCACCAGCAGCCGCGTGCCGGCGCCCACGCGGCCCAGGTCGTGCAACAGCAGGTCGGCGGTCAGGCCTTTGAGCAGCAGCGCGGCGGCGTCGTCGTCTTCCACCGCGGCAGGCAGGCGCAGCACCCAATCGGCCGGCACGTTGCGCACGCTGCAATAGGCGCCGGGCAGCGGGCCCAGGTAGGCCACGCGGTCGCCGGGCCGCAGATGGCTGACGCCGGGGCCGACATCGAGCACGCTGCCGGCGGCTTCCATGCCCAGCACTCCGGGTGCGTCGCTGCTGACCGGCAGCAGCTGCGGCATCCAGCCGCGGCGCAGGTACACGTCGAAGAAGTTGACGCCGATGGCGCGCTGGCGGATGCGCACCTCGCCGGCGCGCGGCGCCGGCACCTCGCAGTTCTCGGCTTGCAGTTCCTCGGGCCCGCCGTAGCGGCGCAGCGCGACGCACCGCGCGGGCTGGGGCAGGGCGGTGGGCATCGGCGCGCTGCCCGGCGCGCGCAGGTCGCCGCCTTCGCGCAGGTGGCGGCGCAGGCATTCGAAGCCGGCTTCGTAGACGCCGCCGGCCACCATCTGGCGCAGCTCGGCTTCCCGGCCCGGCGGCGTGGCGAAGGTCGATTCCCAATGCCAGAAGGTGCGGTTGCCGTCGGTCACCGGCTTGAGCGTCACCGTCGCCACGTAGCGCTGCAGCGGCACCGTGGCCTCGACGATGCAGTAGGTGCTCTTGTGCTCGCGGTCGTCCAGGGTCAGCAGCTGCTCGCGGATGCGGTTGCCGTCGGCCAGGCTGAAGCTGCGCACGCAGCCCACCTGGTCGCTGCTTTCATGGCGCTCGATGCGGCTCGCCTCCACCGCGTCGTGCCACTGGTCGTGGCTGTTGAAGTCGCGCAGCACCGCCCAGACGCGCTCGATGGGCGCGTCGATGACGGTGGAGCGGACCACACGCTGTAGCATCAGCGGCGTGAGAAGTGGCGCTTCAGCGCGTCCAGCCCGCCCTGGAACACGCCGTTGCCGATGAGCTCGGTCAGCTCGCGCTCGCGGCCTTCGTCGCAGTCGAATTCGGCGCTCCATTCGGCGAAGCTGCGGTTGCCGTCGGTCACCGGCGTCAGCTTCAAGGTGGCCACGTAGTTGGCCACGCCCATCGGGCTTTCCAGGATCTCGTAGACGCAACTGAACTCGTAGTCGCTCAAGGCCAGCAGCCGTTCGCGGATGGTGCCGCCGTCGCGCGTGTGGAAGTGGCGGATGCAGCCGACGCGGTCGCTGGGTTCGTGGTTCTCGATGCGGCTGTCTGCTATGCCCGGGTGCCATTGCGGCAGCGCATTGAAGTCGCGGATGCGCGCCCACACGCTGTCGGGGCCGGCGTCGATGACGCTGGAGACATAGACGCGGATCACCGGCTACTCCTTCTTCGGAGACGCCGCCGGCGGCAACGCCGCCTGCGCGCCGCTGCTGCCGCCCACCAGCCGCTGGATGTCGCCGCCTTCGATGCCGATCTCGCGCAGCAGCTGGTCGACCAGCGGCGCCTGCGCGCGGAAGCGCAGCGCGGAATTGACCAGGCCGTCGGCCAGGTTGCCGCCGTTGGCATCGCCGCCGTTGCCGCCGCCCGAGCCGCCCAGGCCGTCGACGTGCAGGATCTTGATGCCTTCGATGCGCTCCATCGGCCGCACCGATTCGCGGATGATGGCCTCTGCCTTTTCCACCAGCTTCATGCGCAGCGCCGACATGCGCGCCTCGGGCGACAGCATGTTGTGCGCCTCGTTCATCAGGCGCTGCGCCTCGGCCTCGATCTCGGCGCGCACGCGCTGCGCCGCGGCCTTGATCTTCTCGGCGTCGGCATCGGCCTCGGCCTGCGCGCGCAGCGCGGCGCCGCGGTCGGCGCTGGCGTCCTTCTCGGCCTGCGCGGCACTCGTCAGGCGCAGCGCGTCGCGCTCGGCGGCTTGCGCCGCGGCGATCAGCTCGATGGCCTTCTTGCGCTCGGCCATCTCCACTTCGCGCGCGGTGAACACTTTTTCTTCGGCGGCCACGGCTTCGGCGCGTGCGCGTTCGGCCTCGGCCTGCGCCTCGCTCTGCGCCTTGCTTTCGCGCGCGATGGCGATGGCGCGCTGCTGCTCGGCCAGCTCCAGCGCCTGGCGGCGTTCGATCTCGGCGGCCTGGATGGCGCGCTCCTTGCCGATGCGTTCCTGCTCGATGCTCTGCTCGCTGCGGATGCGCGCCGCGTCGATGGCCTGCTTGGCCGAGATCTGCGCGCCTTCGGCCGCCTGCTCGCGCTGCGCGCGCTCGGCCGTGACCTCGGCGCGCTGGCGGGCGCGGGCGATCTCCACCTCGCGCTGCTGCGCCAGCCGCGCATGTTCGCTCTCGCGGTCGATCTCCAGGCTCAGCTTCTCGGCCTCGAGGTTCTTGTTGCGGATGGCGATCAGCGTGTCCTGCTCGACATCGTTGCGCTGCTTCTTGCGCTGCTCGATCTGTTCGGTCAGCCGCGTCAGGCCCTCGGCGTCGAAGGCGTTGCTGGGGTTGAAGAACTCCATGCCGGTCTGGTCCAGCTGCGTCAGCGACGCGCTTTCCAGCTCCAGGCCGTTTTTCGTCAGGTCGCCGGCCACCGCCTCGCGCACGCGCTTGACGTAGCTGCCGCGCTTTTCATGCAGCTCTTCCATGGTCATCTCGGCGGCGGCGGTGCGCAGTGCGTCGACGAACTTGCCTTCGACCAGCTCCTTCAGCTGCTCGGGCTCCATGGTGCGCAGGCCCAGCGTCTGCGCGGCGGCGGCCACCGAGGCCGGCTCGGCGGCCACGCGCACGTAGAACTCGGCGATCACGTCCACGCGCATGCGGTCCTTGGTGATCAGCGCCTTGTCGCGGCCGCGGCTCACCTCCAGGCGCAAGGTATTCATGTTCACCGGAATCACGTCGTGCACGATGGGCAGCACGAAGGCGCCGCCGTCGAGCACCACGCGCTGCCCGCCCAGGCCGGTGCGCACGAAGGCGCGCTCCTTGCTGCTGCGCAGGTACAGCCAGTGCAGCAGCCAGACGACGATGGCGACGACGATCGCGACGACGATCAGGCCGAGGATGAAACTTCCGAAATCTGCGCCGGACATGGGGGTGTCTCCTTCTCTATCTCTCGATCTGCACGAAGCGCCGCGTGGTCTCGGTCAGCGCCACCTCGGTGGGCAGCCGCTCCATCGAGCTGGCGCCGTAGAAGCCCTGGATGCCGGGGCAGTGCTTCAGGATGTAGGCCGCGTCCTCGGGCGTGGCGATCGGCCCGCCGTGGCACAGCACGATGACCTCGGGGTTGATGGACCGCGCCAGCGCCGTCCACTCGTTGATGGGCCCGACGCAGTCGCTGAGCTTCAGCGCGGTTTCCGCGCCGATGGCGCCGCCGGTGGTCAGGCCCATGTGGCAGACGATGATGTCGGCGCCGGCCTCGGTCATGGCCCGCGTCTCGGCCGCGCTGAAGACGTAGGGCGTGGTCAGCAGGTCGAGCGCGCGGGCGCGGCGGATCATCTCCACTTCCAGGCCGTAGCCCATGCCGGTTTCTTCCAGGTTGGCGCGGAAGGTGCCGTCGATCAGCCCGACGGTGGGGAAGTTCTGCACGCCCGAGAAGCCCAGGCCGATGAGCCGGTGCAGGAATTCGTCGGGGATCATGAACGGGTCGGTGCCGTTGACGCCGGCCAGCACCGGCGTGTGCTTCACCACCGGCAGCACCTCGTGCGCCATTTCGCAGACGATCTCGTTGGCGTTGCCGTAGGCCAGCACGCCGGCCAGCGAGCCGCGGCCGGCCATGCGGTAGCGGCCGGAGTTGTAGATGACGATCAGGTCGATGCCGCCGGCTTCTTCGCACTTGGCGGACAGGCCGGTGCCCGCGCCCCCGCCGACGATCGGGCGGCCTTCGGCGATCATCGCCCGGAACTTGTCGAGTATGGTCTTGCGGGAGATCGCCGGCATCAGGGCCTCATCGGTTCGAAATGGAGAGGAAGGCCGCCACCGCGGCCTTCGCGAATTCTGGATCGTTGATGTGCAGCGGCAGGCGGATCAGCTTGCGCCGTGCCGTCTGCTTCAGGCTTGTCTCTATCGCATCGAAAAGTGCGGCGTCGGCTTGTGGATCGAAAAAGGGACCGCCCTCGATGTCGATTGCCGAGACGCCCTTTTCGGGGATAAGGAAGCGGACTTCGCCTTCGCAGCGGTTCAGCCGCCCGGCGATCCACTGCCCGATGCGCGCGCATTCGTCCGGCGTCGTGCGCATGAGTGTGACGTTGGGATTGTGCTCATAAAAGAGCCGGCCTTTATAACGTTCGGGGATGGTCGAAGGCGCCCAGAAATTTACCATTTCCAGCGCCCCGACCGAGCCGACATAGGGCAGGCGGGTACGCGCAATCGCGCCGAAGCGGTCGTCCGTGGCAGGCAGGACGCCGCCCATCAGCAGGTCGCAGACCTCGGTCGTGGTAATGTCTATTACGCCGGCCAGCAGCCCGCTGTCAGCCAGCTTTTCCATCGACCGCCCGCCGGTGCCTGTCGCGTGGAACACCATGCAGTCATATCGATCGCGCAACTGTTCGCTGATCGCCATGACGCAGGGCGTCGTTACGCCGAACATAGTCAGGCCGACGGCGGGTTTGCCGCCCTCGACCGATGCCGGATTGCGCGCCATGCCGGTAATCGCCTGGGCGGCGTTGTGCAATATGGTGCGGCTCAACCTGTTCAGGCCCGCGAAATCGGTCACGGACGGCATCATGATGATGTCGGAAACGTCCACATAGGGCGCGACGTCGCCGGATGCCAAAGTCGAGATCATCAGCTTGGGCACGCCGAGCGGCAGCGCACGCATTCCGCTTGTGATGATCGAGGTTCCCCCGCCGCCTCCGATTCCCACCATGGCTGCGATATCGTCGCGGCTCGCCGCAAAGGCGGCGAACGCTGCGCCCATCGCTGTTACGGCCGCTCCGCGATCCTCGGTTCCCAGCGCCGCGGCGACGCCGTCGGGATGATGAGCCGCGACGATTTCGGCCGGAACGTCGACGCTGACGGTCGCGGCGCGAGTTCCTACGTCGACCCGCAC
>JAHBZS010000036.1 GCA_019635285.1 Rubrivivax sp.
ACCACCGCCGCCAAGATAGTCGACGGCGTAGAGGGCAAAGAAGACGTTGGCGAGGTAGAGCGCGGCAGCCCGGGCCGCGCCAAGCACGTCAATGCGTTCGACCTCAGGGTAGACCAGAAAGGCCGCCACGGCGACGAAGGCGACGAGCAGCAACGACGCCGGCAGCAGCCGCCGCGCACGACGGGCGATGAACGCCGGGTAGTCGATCTTGCCGCTGCGCCCCCACTCTCTGACCAGCAATCCCGTGATCAGATAGCCGGAGATCACGAAGAAGACGTCGACCCCCACGAACCCGCCGGGGACAGCGGGGACGCCTGCGTGATAGAGCACCACCAGCAGCACTGCAATGCCTCGCAGCCCCTGGATGTCCAACCGCAGATGGGCGTCACGCGTCTCGGCGGTGGCGCTCATGCTCGTTGGGCAGACCGCTGGCGCACGCCAGGCGGTTCACCGCAGGACGGCGTTCAGGTGCCGTGCCTGGGGGAGGCTGGCGGGGTTGCAGCGGGACAAGCAATGGAAACGCCGCCGGCTAGTTGCGCGCCGCGGCACTGGCAGGGTCTGCGGTCGCCGAAGCACTGGCGGCACTGGCGGCACTGGCGGGGCCCATGCTTCGCGGTTCATCTCGCCATTGACCCTTGGCGGTCAGCATGTCCTTCAGTTCGGTGCGGTCAAAGCCCAATTCGCTTGCCTTCGTTGCCTGCGCACGTGCCTTGTCGTACTGTCCCAGCTCGAAGTAGGCCAGTCCGATGTTGTATTGGCTCCAGGCGTTGTCGCCCGCGTAGACCACGGCCTGATCGAGTTCCTGAAGCGCCAGATCCTTGCGCGCGGTACCGCTCAGATACTGAGCGAAGAGCACACGGACGATCACGTCATCCGGCCTGAACCGCATGGCACGGTCGAAGAAGCAGTCGATGGTGTAGGGCAACATTCGCCCGGGTCGCGTCGACTTCTCCCGAATGCCGAAGCGCGACAGCGCCAGCAGCGCGCGGTGGTGGTTCGGGAAGGCCTGGAGGGTGTAGCTCAGATTGCCCGCAACGTCCACTTGGTGGTTCATCAGGCCTTCAATCGCCGGAGTGAAGTGTCGTCGCTCGACGACTGGCAACTTGTCGCGGTCCGTGCGGTAGTCAAACGGACCATAGTGCGTCTGCAGTGACCCGCAGCTCTGACTCTGCCATTCAGCCGCTGCCGCTGTGGTGACGGCATGATTGGGCTGTGTCGGGGCCGCTGCCGGAGCCTGTGCGTACGCCAGCGCCGCCATCTTGTCCTGCGCGGCCCCCACGTTGCCGGCGACCAGCAACGCTGCCGCAACAGCCTTGAATCCCATCAACCCGCGGCTCACCACAGCGCTGCCTCAGGCCAGTTTGCCGGTCACGAAGTCACTCAGGCTGCCCACCGTGGCGAAGGTGTCGCCACTGATCTCGCCGTCTTCAACGACGATGCCCAACCGCTCTTCCAGCGTGGTGATCAGCGCCACCACGGCCATGCTGTCCAGTTCGGGGACCGAGCCCAGCAGCAGCGTGTTGCGATCGAAACGCAGCCCGCGCCCGCCCAGGCTGAGCACCTCGTCCAGCAGCTGCACGACTTCTGTCAAGGCATCCATGGCGATACTTTCATCCTCATTGCATGGCCACAGGCGTCTGGTGCGTGCAGCCCTGCGCTCACATTCGAAGGGGAGCGGGAATTCTAGGCGTCACCCCTGCGTGCCCATCGGCTTCAGAGCCTTCGATAGCGTGCTGTTGTTTGCTAGACGGCAGGCGAAGTCCGTCCGGGCGGCTCTTGAACCCCGCTACGTCCGGACGCACCCCGACGGTGGGAGCCGTCATCAGGCAAAGGCCGGCGGCTGCGTGCGCGCCGGGGGGCTGCTCGTGGACGAGATGCCGGCCGCTCCCGGTTGAGCTCGCAGCCACTGCTCCAGCATCATCAGGATCCACAGCATCTCGCCATAGTAGCCCGGATGAGCCGGTAGGAGCTCTTTGAGCAGCTGGTCGATGAAGGCGGTTTGCACGATACGTCGCTGGCCGAGCGAATGCAGCGATTCGGTGGCGAAGCTCCTTAGCCCCTCGTGGCGGTTCACCCACACGCCGAAGGGCAGGCCGAAGCCCTGCTTGCGCTTGGTGAGAATCTCGTCGGGCAGGAAGCCGCGCAGGGCTTCCTTGAAGAACCAGCGCAGCTTCAGGCCCTTCAGCTTGTAGGCCGTGGGCAGGCGAAGCGAGAAGTCCAGCAAACGGCGGTCCAGGAACGGGAAGCCCACTCGCAGACCGGCGAGATGCACCGTCCCGCAGACCTTGGGCAGGTCCGACTCCGCCAGCGTGTAACGCCAGTCGAACGCCAGCATGCGGTTGAGCGCGCTGGCATTGCCGCCCGCCTGCGCCCAGACCTTGCGCTGCTGCTGTAGCGGCCCCATGGCATCCGTCTGGGCCAGGAACTCGGGCGTGAGGATGTTCTCGGCGCCCAGGCGCAGCAGCATGTTGTACATCTGCAGGCGGTCCGGCAGCGGAACCTGTGCCTGCTCTACGTAGCTGCGCCCCTTGCGGGCCACGGGCAGCGAGCCCAGCGGCGTGCGCTGCAACGCGGGCTCCAGAAGGCCGCGGCGCACAGCGGCCGGCACGGCGTCGTACCAGCCGAAGACCCGCTGCTTGGCGTAGCGGCTGTTGCCGCCGAAGAGTTCGTCGCCGCCGTCGCCGGCCAGCAGCTTCTGCACGCCGTCCTCGCCGGCCATCTTGGCGCAATAGAACGCAGGCAGCGCGGAGCTGTTGCCGAACGGCTGGTCGTAGGAGGCCGCCACCGCCGGAATGCTGCGCACCAGATCGTCGGGTGTGACGTAGTACTCGCGATGCTCGGTGCCGAAGCGCTTCGCCGCAATGCGCGCGAATTGCATCTCGTCATAGCCCTCGGCTTCGAAACCGATCGAATAGGTGGCGGCCGGCCTGCCGGCAACCCGGCCGATCATGCCGGCGACGGTCGAGCTGTCGGTACCGCCGCTGAGGAAACACGCCGGTTTGGTGCCGTCCAGCTGAGATGCGACCGCCGCCTGCACCAGGCCACGAAACTCCTCCGCCAACGCGGGGAAATCGGCGCGGGCCGGTTCTTCGAACCGCGGGACCCAATACGGAGCGACGGTCAGACGGCCGCCGTCGAACCATGCGAAATGCGCCGGAGGCAGCCGGTGCACGCCTCGGAAGATGGTGCGCGGCGACGGAATCACATGGAAGTAGAGGTAGTCGAAGACGGCCTGCGGGTCGAGCTCGGCACGCGGGGCGAGGGCGGCGAGGTCATCCGCGCGCGCGGCGACGTGCAAGCGGCCATCGATGAGGCGATAGCAAAGCGTCTCGACGGCAAACCGGTCCACGGCCAGGAAGCCGAACCCGCGTGCGTCGACCAGGCCCACCGCGAAGCTGCCGTCCACCTTGGCGAGGGCGGCCGAGACGCTGGCGGGATCGCGGTCCGCGATGACCGCCTGCCAGCACGCCAGCTCACCCTGGCTCTTGGCGAGCGCGGCCAGGCGGTCGTCGCCGAACTGGGGCTGCCCCGAGACGAGGTTGGAGGTAGCCGCCGCAGGCGGTGCGGGGTGAGGTTCGCTCATAGGTGTGGTCGGGCGGTAGGGGCGGCCTCGCCGTGAGGTTGAGTCCAACACGAGGGGATGACCGTCCCGCGATGGTATCGCCGCACAGTTCCTGGCCGGGCATGTGCGGGCTGCGCGACACCCGGTTGCCGTGGATCAGTTGTCAATGCATCGGAAAGACGATCGGTATGGTCACCAGCGCGACCAGGAGATAGACGATGGCCACTGGGGTGCCCGCCCGAACAAAGTCGCCCAGGCTGTAGCGGCCGGGCGCCATGACCATCAGGTTGGTCTGGTAGCCGTAGGGGGTGACGAAGCTGCAGCTGGCCCCGTAGAGCACGGCCATGACGAACGGCTTCGGGTCCACGCCGAGCTTGGCCGCGACGCCCAGCGCAATGGGAAAGGCCAGCGCGGCGGCCGCGTTGTTGCTCATCAGCTCCGTCAGCACCCAGGTGACCAGGAGCACGATGGCCAGCGCCCAATACGGCCCGAAGTTCTCGGCGCCGGTGAGCAGGGCGGAGGCGAGCACCTCGGCCGCCGCGGTGTCGATCATCACGTCGGAGATGACCAGCGCCGCGGCGATGATCAAGACGATCTGGTAGGGCATGTTGCGCCTCAGCTCGCTGGTGCTGACATAGCCCAGCGCCAGAAACGCCCACAGGAGCACCAGCAGCGCCTTGAGGAAATCCACCACGCCACAGGCCGACAACGCGATGGCGGCGACGAAGCCTGCCAGGGCCACGAGGCCCTTGCGCGAGTCGGTGAACTTCTGCACCTCGCGACGGCGCACGATGACGAAGTTGCGGGCGATGTTGTTGTGCTTCTCGAAGTCCTTGC
Source organism: Rubrivivax sp. (assembly GCA_019635285.1). Lineage (GTDB taxonomy): Bacteria > Pseudomonadota > Gammaproteobacteria > Burkholderiales > Burkholderiaceae_C > Rubrivivax. The sequence continues at coordinate 4,400 of JAHBZS010000036.1, forward strand.
CGACGACCAGCACGAGCGTGTCCCCCACGGCCAGTGGGATGTCGGCGATGGGCCCGGCCATGCGCTCGCTGCCGCGACGCACCGCGATCACCGCGGCATCGAACTGCGAACGGAAGTCCACTTCCTTGATGGTGCGCCTCGCCAGCGTCGATGTGCCGGCCAAGACGACCTCGACGAGGTTGTCCACCGGCAGCTTGTAGTGCTGGCCGTGAGTTTCCAGGCCATCGAAGTGCGTCAACAGGTCCAGCCGCGTGACGTCTCCAGAGAAGACCAGCAGGTCGCCCGAAAGAACGATCTCGTGGGGCTGGACCGGCGCGATCACCTGCCCGTCGCGCACGATCTCGGTCAGGAAGAGGTGCGCGAGTCGGCGCAACCCGTTGGCTTCGACCGTGCGGCCCGCGAGCTTCGAGCCGCTGCGCACGGTGGCCTCGAGAAAGTAGTCCGACGAGGCGTCCTCTGCCATGGGGGTGTCGGGGAGGATGCGCGGGTACGTGGTGATCATCAGCGTGCCGCAAGCCAGCACGATCATCAGACCGACCGGGAAGAGATCGAATATCTCCAGCGCGGGCATGCCGCGGCCCACCATGAGGCTGTTGACGAGCAGGTTTGTCGACGTGCCGACCAGCGTCAGGACGCCCCCCAGAGAGGCGGCATAACACATCGGGATCAGCAGGCGCGAGGGTGAGTGTTGACGCGACATGCGCAGTGGCCCCAGCAGGGAGGCGACGACCGCGGTGTTGTTGAGGAAGGCCGAGTACACGCTGGTGGCCAGGTAGAGCTTGGTCAACGCCCAGCGATAGGGGCCGCGCACCAGTTGCTCGGCGGCTTGCTCGAGCAGGCGCGACTTGTCCAGGACCACGGACAGCAGCAGCAGAACCACCACGGTGACGAGCCCGTAGTTGGTCAACTGCTGCAGGCCCTTCTGAAGGGAGGTGTAGCCAAGCAACATGAACGCGAACGCCACGCTCGCGAACAACGCCGCCGGAGAGCGTTTCCCGCGGACGAGTTCAACGATGAGGATCGCCAGGCCCGCAAAGACCACGCCTTGTTGAAGCGTCATGGGCGCGGGGGCAGGCCGCTGGCGTGCGGGATCATGGATCCAGCAACTGCAACTCCTGCAGCTTGGCGATCACCAGGTCTGCGGACTGCTCCGCACTGAGCTGCTGCGTGGGCAGGCGCAGCTCGGGCGACTCGGGCGGCTCATACGGCGAGTCGATGCCCGTGAAGTTGGCCAGTTCACCTCGGCGCGCCTTGGCGTACAGGCCTTTGACGTCGCGCTGCTCCGCCAGTGCCAGAGGCGTGTCGACGTGGATCTCGATGAACTCGCCCTCGCGGAGCAGGCTGCGCGCCAACGCGCGCTCGGCGCGGAACGGCGAGATGAAGGCGGTGATGACGATCAGGCCCGCATCGACCATCAACCGTGCCACCTCGGCCACCCGGCGAATGTTCTCGACGCGGTCCGCCTCCGTGAAGCCCAGGTCCTTGTTCAGGCCGTGCCGCACGTTGTCGCCGTCGAGAAGGTACGAATGCTTGCCCATGGCATAGAGCTTCTTCTCGACCAGGTTGGCAATCGTGCTCTTGCCCGCTCCGGACAGGCCGGTCAGCCAGAGCACGGCGGGCTTCTGGCGCATCAGTTCGGCGCGGGCCGCCTGCTCGATGTCGACCGGTTGCAGATGAATGTTGTGCGAGCGGCGCAGCGCGAAGTGCAGCATGCCGGCGCCGACCGTGTTGTTGGTCAGCCGATCGATCAGGATGAAGCCGCCGGTCTCATGGTTCGCGGCATAGGGGTCGAACGCCACTGCCCGATCCAGCGCGATGTTGCAGACGCCGATCTCGTTCAACTCGAGCTTCTTGGCGGCCAGGTGCTCCAGCGTATTGACGTTGATCTTGTATTTCGGTTCGGTGATGGCCGCGCCCACCGTGCGCGCGCCGATCTTCAGCAGGTACGGGCGACCCGGCAGCATCGCGTCGTCCGCCATCCAGACGATGGTGCATTCGAACTGATCGGCGACCTCCGCCGGCGCGTCGGCCGCGGAGATCAGGTCGCCTCGGGAGATGTCGATCTCGTCCTCCAGCGTGATCGTCACGGACTCACCGGCCACGGCCATGGGGCGGTCTCCGCCCACGGCAACGATTCTGGCGACGCGGCTCTCCCGCCCCGAGGGCTGCACGCGCACGCGGTCGCCCTGATGCAGCCTGCCGCTGGCGAGCATGCCGCAGAAGCCGCGGAAGTCCAGGTTGGGCCGGTTGACCCATTGCACCGGCAGGCGCAGCGGCCCGTCTTGCTGCCGATGCTCGTCGATATCCGTGGTCTCCAGAAACTCCAGCAGGGTCGGGCCCGCGTACCACGGGGTCCGGTCGCTGGCCGCGACCATGTTGTCGCCCTGCAAGGCGGACAGCGGGATGGAGGTGATGTCGGTGATGCCGATGCGCGCCGCAAACTCGCGATAGTCGTCGTCGATCCTGCGGTACACGTCCTGCGCATAGTCGACCAGGTCCATCTTGTTGATGGCCAGCACCACCTTGCCGATGCCGATCAGCGACACCAGGTAGCTGTGTCGGCGGGTCTGCGTCAACACGCCCTTGCGGGCATCGACCAGGATCACGGCGACGTCCGCGGTGGACGCACCGGTGATCATGTTGCGCGTGTACTGCTCGTGGCCAGGCGTGTCGGCGACGATGAACTTGCGCCGGTCGGTGCTGAAGAAGCGGTAGGCCACGTCGATCGTGATGCCTTGTTCGCGCTCCGCCGCCAGGCCGTCGACCAGCAGCGCGAAGTCAATCTCGCCGCCCTGCGTGCCCCACCGCCTTGAATCGGCTTCGATGGCGGCGAGCTGGTCCTCGAAGACCATCTTCGATTCGTAGAGCAGGCGGCCGATCAGCGTGCTCTTGCCGTCGTCCACGGACCCGCAGGTGATGAAGCGCAGCAGGCTCTTGCGCTCATGGCGCAGCAGGTATTCGCGGATGTCCGAGGCGATGAGATCGGAGACGTGCGACATGTCAGAAGTAGCCTTCCTGCTTCTTGCGTTCCATCGACGCCGCGCCGTCATGGTCGATCATGCGGCCCTGGCGCTCGGAGGTGCGGGTGAGCAGCATTTCCTGGATCACTTGCTCGAGCGTGGTGGCGTTGCTCTCGACGGCGCCCGACAGCGGGTAGCAGCCGAGCGTGCGGAAGCGCACCTTCTTCATCATCGGCACCTCTCCGGGACGCAGGCGCATGCGCTCGTCGTCCACCATGATGAGCGTGCCGTCACGCTCGACCACCGGCCGCTCGGCCGCGAAGTACAGCGGAACGATCGGCACGTTCTCCAGCTGGATGTACTGCCACACGTCCAGCTCGGTCCAGTTGGATATCGGAAACACGCGAATGGACTCGCCTTTGCGCTTGCGTCCGTTGTAGAGGTGCCAGAGCTCCGGGCGCTGATTCTTCGGGTCCCAGCGATGCTGGTCGGTGCGGAAGGAGAACACACGCTCCTTCGCCCGGGACTTCTCTTCGTCCCGTCGCGCCCCCCCAAAGGCCACATCGAAGCCGTACTTGTCGAGGGCTTGTTTCAAGCCCTGCGTCTTCCAGGTGTCGGTGTGCACCTGCGAGCCGTGGTCGAAGGGGTTGATGCCCAGGGCCTTGGCCTCGGGGTTCTGGTGCACCAGCAGCTCCATGCCGAGCTCGCGCGCCATGCGTTCGCGCAGCTCGTACATCGCCTTGAACTTCCAGGTGGTGTCGACGTGCAGCAACGGGAAGGGCGGCGCCGACGGATAGAAGGCCTTCTTGGCAATGTGCAGCATGGTGGCGCTGTCCTTGCCGATCGAGTAGAGCATCACCGGCCTCTCGGCCTCCGCGACGACTTCGCGCATGATGTGGATGCTCTCCGCCTCCAAGCGCTGGAGATGCGTGAGAGAGGTGCGTGTGGTCATGGGCAGCAGCGAATGCGGGTAGGACGTGCCGAAGGCGGCAGCGGATCCGTGGGGCCGGTCACGAAGAAAGCAAAGCTTCAGTATCGTGCCTGCCCCACCGGGGGCGCGGCACAGACCGAATGAACGCGGCAATATGCCGCGATGCGAAGCGTCTTGTCATCGATGCCTCCGCCGGACCGCGGGCCCAAGGGGCGGCGGGCCAGGCGCTCCTTCACCAGAAGCTCGAACGACTACCGATTTCGTCACGCATGGCCCCCCGTGTTTCTGTAGACAATGATGATCGAGCCCACTCAATTGTCGCCACAGGTGCCTTCACCTCCCGCTAGCCAGATGGCCGAGTCCACTTTGCTTCACGAGCTGATTCTCGTGTCGGCGTCCAGGTCGGCCGACGCACCGGCGTTGACCTACGGGGCGGTCACCTGGAACTATGGAACGCTGCGCGATGCCGTGGTGGGCTTCGCGTGCGGCGTCATCGGCATGGGTCTCGGGCGCAGTCAGCGCGTCGGCATCTGGCTCGAAAAACGATTCGAAACCGTGGTGGCCAGCTTCGGCGCGACGGCGGCCGGGTGCGTCATGGTGCCCATGAATCCGCTGCTGAAGCCCGAGCAGGTGCTGCACATCGCGCAGGACTGCAACGTGCGCATGCTGGTGACGTCGCAGGAGCGTTTGGCGCTGGTGGCGGGGCACCTGGCAGCCTGTCCGGACTTGCAGCACGTCGTCCTGACGGAGGCGCCCACCCGGCACATCGATCTCCCGGCCGGCGTGCAAGTGCACGTTCTTGCCGAGTTGCTGCGTGCGGCGCCCGCACCCGGACATCGGGTCATCGACACGGACATGGCCGCCATTCTGTATACCAGCGGGTCGACCGGACGCCCCAAGGGGGTGGTGCTCAGCCATCGCAACATGGTCGCGGGTGCGAAGAGCGTGGCGTCCTATCTGCGCAATGGCCCTGAAGACACGTTGCTGGCCGCGCTGCCTTTGTCGTTCGACGCCGGCTTCAGCCAGCTGACCACCGCCTTTCATGCGGGCGCTCGCGTGGTGCTGTTGAATCACCTGCTGCCGCGAGACGTGCTCACCGCCATGGCGCGGGAGCGGGTGACCGGGCTGACGGCGGTGCCGCCGCTGTACATACAGCTTTCGCAGCTGGCCTGGCCTGCGGAAGCCGGCAGCCATCTTCGATACTTCGCCAACACCGGCGGACGGATGCCCCGGGACACGCTGCAGGTGCTGCGCGCCAAGGTGCCGCATGCGCAGCCCTTCCTGATGTACGGCCTGACCGAGGCCTTCCGCTCGACGTACCTGCCGCCTGAAGAAGTCGACCGCCGGCCCGACTCGATCGGCAAGGCCATTCCCAACGCCGAGATCCTGGTGTTGCGGGAGGACGGCAGCGCCTGCGACGCGGACGAGCCTGGCGAACTGGTGCATCGTGGGGCGCTGGTGGCGCAGGGCTACTGGAACGACCCGGAGAAGACGGCGGAGCGCTACAAGCTGCTGCCCGCGGGCCTGGGCGGCAGGGTGCAGGGCCTTCAGCTTCCGGAGTACGCGGTGTTCAGTGGCGACACCGTGGTGCGCGATGCCGAAGGCTTTCTGTACTTCGTCGGGCGCCGCGACGAAATGATCAAGACCTCGGGGTACAGGGTCAGCCCCAATGAGGTCGAAGAGGTGCTCTATGCCACCAGGCTCGTCGGGGAATGCGTGGCGTTCGGCGTCGATCACGATGTCGTGGGGCAGGTGATCCAGGTGATTGCCACGCCCCCGGAGGGCGGCGACCTCGCGATCGATGAGTTGCTGGCGCTGTGCCGCCAGCGCGTGCCGGCCTACATGGTGCCCGCAGGCATCGAGTGCGCCGCAGGGCCCCTGCCGCGCAACGCCAACGGCAAGATCGACCGCAAGCTGCTGGCCACCGACTGGCTGGCCCGCCGCGCCGCAGGGTGATCCGACGACGCCGCGGCTAGGAGCCTGGGCGGCAGAGATCGGCACCCGCGCCGAGGTGGCCAAGGCCGCTGGCGTAGGCGCGTCGCGCAGCGCGGGCTCGCCGCCCGCGCAAGCGGCGCAACACCTGCCAGCGGCCTTGGGTACCTCGGCCCTTCGGGTTGGGGCTGATTCGGGCGCATGCAGCGTTGCACCGCTCGCCCGGGCGGCGAGCCCGCGCTGCGCACTGCGCCTTGCCTGCATCCCGAATCAGCCCCAACGCGGGTGCCGATCTCTGCCGCCCAGGCTAGGGGCGCGCCTGGACCGCCCCCACGTACAGCGGCGCCGATGCGAGCTTCTGCACGCGCCGTGGATGCACGTACTGCGCCGTGGGTTCGAGCAGCTGTCGGGCCTGCGCATCGTCGATCGGCTGGTAGAGCAGTCGTCCGCGCGGGTCCTTTAGCGTGTAGTCCTGCCGTGAGGGGCGCACGAAATCGTCCCAGTCGGCCCTCGCATCGCCGAAGACGCTCAGGCGGCCATCGACCTGATAGCGCCCTGGGCCGACCAGCAGGTTGTCGGCGCTGACCACGCGGTCGGCTCCGGGCGCCACGCGCAGAAAGGTGCCGCCATGGGGATGGTCGTTGACCAGCGTGTTGCTGCCCATGTACAGCGCGTTCAGCGGCCACTTGTACCCCTCCAGGCCGTAGGCCACCATGACGGAGTTCTCGGCACCGACTTGTTGCTGAATCACGTTGCCGACGACCTGTGCCAGCCCACCATTCGGGAATTCCAGTTCGTAGCTGGCGCGGCCGCCGCTTTCGTCGGTGAGGCGGTTGTACAGGATGTGGTTGGCCTTGGCGCGACTCTTCAGCAGATGGCCGACGCCTGCGTGGTGGAAGTAGCTGCCGGTGACGGTCAGCGATGCAATCGAGCCGACATACAGGTTGTGGCCCCACTTCTTGGGGACATGGCTGTAGGCGAACTCGCTGTTCTCGATGACCAGCGTTGCGTCGGCTGCCCGATTGGTGTTGCTGGTCATCAGGCCCATCTGGTTGCCCCAGAAAAGGCAGTTCGTGATGCGCAGGTTGCCGCCTTCGAATCGAATACCCGCGCCGTTCCCATCGCCGACCTTCGCGCCTATGAAGTCGATGTTGGCGATGTCGAAGTCGCCATGGCGTATGACCCATATCGCTTTGCCCTCGGCGGCGCGGCCGTCGGCAAAGAGCCTGGCATTGCCGTTGACGCCCCGTATCGTCAGCTTGGCCTGGGTCCACAACGCCACATCGCCGTGGTAGTCGCCGGCTTCGATCTCGACGATGTCGCCCGCCCGCGCCAGGCGGGCCGCGTCGGCGATCCGCAGCAGCGGACCCCCGGGCCCGACTCTCCAGACGCGCCCGCCTGCTGATGCCGGGCCGGGGTCCAGCGGTGCCTGCGGGCCTTGCCTCGGAGGGGGCGCCGGCACCGGGAACGGTGCGCTGGCACGCTGCTGAGCGGCAGGTGCGTCGAAGTACCAGCGCAGCATATCGAGCACAGGGCCGGCGGCGGCCTCGAGCCGCGTGTGCCCTTTGAGCCTTCTGTCCGCGTAGTCCATCAATTCGCCCGGAGTTCGTCCCACGTATCGGTACGCCTCGAGCAGGCCCCATGCGGTGGCGCCGATGGCCACCACCAACAATGCCCATGCGACGGTCTTGCGCTTACTGAAGGACGGTGCCATCTGCGGGCAAACGGCCTGTGGACGGCGAGGACAGGCGCGCTCGCCGGTGCGCGGCGAGCCGGCTCAGGTCGCCACAGGGCGAGGGCAACGCTGCGACGAGGTCGGAAAGCACGCTGACCCGGGGCCCCAAGGCGGCTACTCCAGCGGGCGTCGGTCGATCTTCTTGACGACGATGCCCGCGATGATGATCAGAGCGACGATCAGCCACGTCAGCGGATGTTCCAGCACGTCGCGCATGAAGCCCACGAGCATCCGCACGGGATTCTCGTCGTGCAGGGCGGGCGACGGCCCCTGCCCCAGGTTGCCCCCCTTGGCCGGGTCCGCGCCGGTCGCACGCTCGGCGCCAGCCAGCTGCATGGCAATGAGGGCTTCGGTGCCGCTCATGCTGATGCCGCCGGATGGGTGGCGCGGGGCGTCGAGCGCCTCGTCTTCGCTCTTCAGCCAAGGCACGATGCCCTTGAACCAGCGCACGGCGGCCTTGCCGAACTCCTGCAGATTCCATTCGTCTTCGGCGGGGCGGGCCGGCTTGCTGCGCCCGGCCGACTGGCCCGACGGCCCTCTGGAATAGGCATCCCGGCCGGCCTCCGGCTTCGGGCTTTCGGCTCCGGCTTCCTTGATGATTTCCGCGGCCGTTGTGCTGCCCAGCTGTGCCGGGTCCTGCGCGTCGGCCGATTCGGCGGCAGGTGCGTCGGTGCGCGGCGCCAGGGAGAGGTCGGCTGCCGTCGATCGGGAGGGCGCAGGGGCGAGCGCTTGGGCAGAGCTCGCCGCACGCGCCCGATCGACAAGCTCCAGCTGAACCGGGCCGGCGACGGCCCAGCCCGTCGACAGATGGAGCGCGATGCCAACCAGAAGGCCGGCAACTGCAGGTATCGACGTCCTTGGCATGGTGGCTTCAGCTGGAGGGAAATACGGCAAAAAAGAGTCGATACAAGACGGATGACCCACGCTCGTTGGGTCCGATCGGCCACGCCGCGCCTGAGGGGAGACGGGCACCGCGAGTATCTAGCAACCGAGCCCATCTTAGTGTCCATGGCCGCAGCCGGAGCCGCCGCGACCGGGCATCTTCCTCGTGGCGTTGCCAAAATGGGGCCATGACCGCACGCTATTCGGCTTGAGAGCACACGAAGCGTCAGCGATACTGCAGTGTCCACACAGCCATCGTGGCTGCTTGTCGGGTGTGGGTCTGGCCAGGGGTGCATGCGATGGTTGAGGCCCGCGCCGATCCGGCGCCCCGCATGTCTTGTGCGTCCTCTGACAGCTAGCGTCACCGCGATGAGTGCATCCGAACACCCTGCCGACGTGCGCCACGGTGAGCGGCGCCAGGGCGACCGTCGGCGCGCTCCGCGCGAGTCGGGGTCGAGCCGCCTGGGAGACGAGTCCTGGTTTGGCGTGCTCGGCATGGCCACCGGTGCGCCCTCGCAACTCGACGGGGGGGCCGCAGGACCCGAATCCGCGCTGAATGCCGGCTGGGCTGGCGCGGCTGCCGACGAGCATCGAGCGCCGGCGAAACGGGCGCACCGCCACCCGGACGAGCAGGAGTCGGCGCTGACGCGCATCTTTCGCACCTATGCCACCGCGAGGGCGCTGATCGGCGCAGCGATGGTCGCGGGTGTCAGCGTCGGCAGCCTGATGGGCGCCAACCCTTCGGTGGCGCTCGGGCTTCTGTGCCTGGGCTATGCCGCACAGTCCATCACGATGTGGCTGTTGCCGCGCTTCGGGGCGATGTCCGAGCCGCAGTCCCAGGACAGCGCGGCGCGGCGACGGCGCCAGCTCTTTTCGACCATCGGCGTGGACCTCCTGGCCTTCACGGCCCTGCATGTGCTCGTGTCCAACGGCAGCTTGAATTTCGCCGCGTTGCTGGTCTTGCCGGTCCTGATGTCCGGGGTGCTGACGTCGCGGCTCGTCTCGCTGGCGACGGCGGCGGGCGTGGCGCTTGTGCTGCTGGCCGTGGCCTGGCACGAGTCAGCCACCGAGGGCGGCAGCGCCGTGATGATCATGCAGGCGGGCCTGGCCGGCATCGGCTTCTTTGCCATCGCCCTGCTGGCCGCCGAACTGGCCGGGCGCCTGGCGAGAGAGGAGGTCGCCGCGCGCGGCAGCATGGAACTGGCCCGCCAGCAGGCGCGGCTGAATCGCCTCATGATCGAGGAGATGGCGGACGGCGTGCTGGTCGTCGACGGCAGCCTGCGTGTACGTGCGACCAATCCTGCCAGCCGCTACTTGCTGTCGTCCCAGGGGCAGGGGCCGTCTGCGCCTTTCCAGCTTCAAGGGAGGCCGGAGTGGTCGGCATTGTGTGCAGCGGTTCGGCAGGCGCTGTCGGAGTCCTTTTGGCCCGAGGCCGGCAACGACGTGGTGCTGCATTTCGCCCCCGGCAACACGCGCACGCTGCGCATGCGCGTGCGCTTCACGCGCCGCCGCTCGCTGCAGCGCGGCCGCGCCGCGAGCGAAGAGTTCTGCGTGCTGCTGCTCGAGGACGTGCGCACGGCGCAGGCGCGGCTGCGGCAGGAGAAGCTGGCGGCGATGGGTCGGGTCTCGGCCGGCATCGCTCACGAGATCCGCAACCCGCTGTCGGCCATCGCCCAGGCCAACGCCTTGCTGATGGAAGACGCGCTGCCCGAGCCGCAGCAGCGGCTCTTGCGCATGGTGGCCGACAACGTGGCGCGGCTCAAGCGCCTGGTCGACGAGGTGATGGAGGTCGCCCCCGGCACCGCGCCGCTGGCCGGCGTCATCGACGCCTCCGCGGTGGTGGCGGAGGCGGCGGCCGATTGGGCGCGCACCAACGGCCTGGAAACCGGCGCCGGCAGCCGGCTGCGCCTGGACTTGCCGACGGTGCCGCTGCGCGTGGTGTTCGACGCCGAACACCTGCGCCGCGTGCTCGTCAACCTGCTCGACAACGCCAAGCGCCACGGCAGCGAGGCGCCCGACGCCATCGGCGTGCGCCTGGCTGCGCGCGACGAAGGCAGCGTGCTGCTGATCGTCGACAGCGACGGGCCGCCGATCACGCAGGAGGTCGAGCGCTACCTGTTCGAGCCCTTCTTCTCGACGCGCAGCCGCGGCACCGGACTGGGCCTGTATATTTGCCGTGAACTGTGCGAGCGCTATGGCGCCAGCATCGAGTACCGGCTGCGGCCGGATGGCCTGCGCAACCTCTTCATGGTGCTCATGCGACGCGAATCCGCACTCTCCGCCGAATCCCGGGCCAAGGCCCCTGCCTAAGAGCATGCGCGTCGCCCGGCTGTTGCGAACACGCTCGCGCCTTGCGGGGCCGGGCCGCAGGTCCCGGGGGGCGGGATGAGCGCCGCCGCCAACAGCCTGCTCGTCGTCGACGACGAGCCCGACCTGCGCACGCTCTACGAGCTCACCTTGGTGCGCGAGGGTTATACGGTCGACACCGCCGGCAGCGTCGAGGAGGCCTGGGCGCTGTTGAACGAACGGGGCTTCAGCGCGGTCATCACCGACATGCGGCTGCCCGACGGCACCGGCCTGGAACTGCTGCAGCGGCTGGAGGAGGGCGGACGCAGCGAGAAGGCGATCGTCATCACCGCCTACGGCTCGCCGCAGGGCGCGGTGGAAGCGCTGAAGAGTGGCGCCTACGACTACCTGACCAAGCCGGTGGACCTGCGGCAGTTCCGCGCGGTGGTGGCCTCGGCGCTGGGACGAGCCACGCCGCCGGCGCCCAAGGCCGCCGCGGCCCCGCCGCTGCGCCGCCGCACCGCGCCGCAGGCCGCGCTGCAACGGCTGGTGGGGCAGACCGAGAGCATGCGGCAGGTGCATGCGATGGTCGGCAAGGTCGCGCGCAGCATGGCGCCGGTGCTGGTGCATGGCGAATCCGGCACCGGCAAGGAACTGGTGGCCCGCGCCGTGCACGAGCTGTCCTCGCGCGGCGCCGGCCCCTTTGTCGCCGTCAACTGCGGGGCGATTCCCGAGACCCTGCTCGAAGCCGAGTTCTTCGGCTACCGCAAGGGCGCCTTCACCGGCGCCGTCGAGGACCGCGAAGGCTTCTTCCAGGCGGCGCAGGACGGCACGCTGTTCCTCGACGAGATCGGCGACCTGCCGCTGGCCATGCAGAGCAAGCTGCTGCGCGTCATCCAGGAGCGTGCGGTGCGGCCGCTGGGCGCGGTGGTGGAGACGCCGGTCAACGTGCGCATCGTCAGCGCCACGCACCGCGACCTGGGCGAGGAGGTGCACGCCGGTCGCTTCCGGCAGGACCTGTACTACCGGCTCAACGTGATCTGCATCCGCATGCCGCCGCTGCGCGAGCGTGCGCCCGATCTGCCGCTGATCTGCGCCGCGCTGCTGGAGCGCATCGCCCAGGACGCCGGGGTCACGCCGGCGCCGACGATCAGCGACGACGCGCTGCGCCTGCTGGCCGGCCATGCCTTCCCGGGCAACGTGCGCGAACTCGAAAACCTGCTGCAGCGCGCGCTGGCGCTGTCCGGCGGCGACGTCATCCTGGCCGACGACCTGGGGCTGGGCGATGTTGGCGCCCCCGAGCCGCCGCGCCCGGACGAAGCCGCAGCGCCGCCGCCGGTGGCCCCCTTGGCCGACTCGCCGGTGCCCTTGCCGGACGACCTGCAGGCCTATCTGGACAGCGTGGAGCGCGACATCCTGGTGCGTGCGCTGGAACGCTACCGCTACAACCGCACCGCCGCGGGCGCCAGCATGGGCCTGTCGCTGCGGCAGATGCGCTATCGCATGGCGCGGCTGGGCGTGACGGCCGGCGACGGCTTTGCCGATCCGGCCTGAGATGCGCTGGCGCGACGGCTGGTGGCGCGGCGCGCGCGCGCTGCCGTCGCCCAACTTCGACGAGCGGCCCGCGGGCACCGCGGTGTCGCTGGTCGTGCTGCATTCGATCAGCCTGCCGCCGGGCGAATACGGCGGGGACGCCATCGAGCGCCTGTTCACCAACCGCCTCGACTGGGATGCCCATGCGTACTTCCAGGGCATCCGGGGCCTGCGCGTGTCGGCGCATTTCCTGGTGCGTCGGGATGGGCAGATGCTGCAGTTCGTCTCCTGCGACCGGCGCGCCTGGCACGCCGGTGCGTCCGCATGGCACGGCCGCGAGAACTGCAACCACTATTCGATCGGCATCGAGCTGGAGGGCCTGGAAGGCACGAGCTTCGAGCCGGTGCAGTACACGCAGCTGGCGCGCCTGCTGCGCGCGCTGAGCACGCACTACCCGATCGACGAGGTGGTCGGCCACGAGGACGTGGCCCCCGGGCGCAAGGCCGACCCCGGCCCGGGCTTCGACTGGCTGCGCCTGCGCCGCAGCCTGCGCCGGCGGCGGCCGGCGCTGCCGCGGGTGCCCTGCTGACCATTGGGGAAGGCCCTAAGCCACAACACTACCGGTAGTGCCTTGTCTGGGTGTCAGGCCCCAGATATAGTGTGCACCGTGATACGCTTCGCCCCCTGCTTCCAGGCCTCGCGCCCGCCGGCGATGCAACCCGCCAGCGCGCGCACGGGGTGTGCAGTCCGCGTGTGCGGACCGTGTCGCCGCTGACCCGCGCGCGATCCCTGCAGGCGCATCACCTCGCTCCGGCTTCGCCCCGAACCCCTCTCTCATCGACAGGCTGACCCATGCAATCGATTGCCACCCAGGCCGCGGACATCGCGGCATTGTCCCGGCCCACCCCCGCCGTCCCGCCCGCCGCATCGGCCTATGCCGGCTACCAGATCATCCGCCGCAACGGCGCCGTGGTGGTGTTCGAGCCGAGCAAGATCGCGGTGGCGCTGATGAAGGCCTTCCTGGCGGTGCACGGCACCCAGGGCGCGGCGTCGGCCAGCGTGCGCGAGACCGTCGATGCGCTGACCGAGACGGTGGTGCGCGCGCTGCTGCGCTCGCGTCCCGGTGGCGGCACCTTCCATATCGAGGACGTGCAGGACAGCGTCGAGCTGGGCCTGATGCGCGGCGGCCACCACGAGGTGGCGCGCGCCTATGTGCTGTACCGCGAACGCCGGACGCAGGAGCGTGCGCGCCAGGGCGCGGCGCCGGCGGCGCGGCCGTCCGAGCTGCATGTGCTGGACAACGGCCAGCGCGTGCCGCTGGACATGGCGGCGCTGCAGGCGCTGGTCGAATCCGCCTGCGCCGGCCTGGGCGCGGACGTGAAGGCCGAGCCGATCCTGGCCGAGACGCGCCGCAACCTGTACGACGGCGTGCCCATCGACGAGGTCTACAAGGCCTCGATCCTGGCGGCACGCACGTTGATCGAGAAGGACCCGGCCTATTCGCGCGCCACCGCGCGGCTGCTGCTGCACACCATCCGCCGCGAGATCCTGGGCGGCGAGGTGACGCAGGCGCAGATGGGCGAGCGCTATGTCGAGTACTTCCCGCAGTTCGTCAAGAAGGGCGTGCAGGCCGAGCTGCTGGACGACAAGCTGCTGCAGTTCGACCTGGCCCGCCTGGGGGCGGCGCTGAAGCCCGAGCGTGACCTGCAGTTCGACTACCTGGGCCTGCAGACGCTGTACGACCGCTACTTCCTGCACGTCGACGACGTGCGCATCGAGATGCCGCAGGCCTTCTTCATGCGCGTCGCCATGGGCTTGGCGCTGAACGAGATCGACCGCGAGGCGCGCGCCATCGAGTTCTACGACGTGCTGTCGAGCTTCGACTTCATGAGCTCCACGCCCACGCTGTTCAACAGCGGCACGCGGCGCAGCCAGCTGTCCAGCTGCTACCTGACCACCGTCTCCGACGACCTGGACGGCATCTACGAGGCGCTGAAGGAAAACGCGCTGCTCAGCAAGTTTGCCGGCGGCCTGGGCAACGACTGGACCAACGTGCGCGCGCTGGGCTCATATATCAAGGGCACCAACGGCAAGAGCCAGGGCGTGGTGCCGTTCCTGAAGGTGGTCAACGACACCGCGGTGGCCGTCAACCAGGGCGGCAAGCGCAAGGGCGCGGTCTGCGCCTATCTGGAAAGCTGGCACCTGGACATCGAGGAGTTCCTCGAGCTGCGCAAGAACACCGGCGACGACCGGCGGCGCACGCACGACATGAACACCGCCAACTGGATCCCCGACCTGTTCATGAAGCGGGTCATCGAGGACGGCGACTGGACGCTGTTCAGCCCCAGCACCTGCCCGGACCTGCACGACAAGTTCGGCAAGGCCTTCGAAGAGGCCTACACCGCCTACGAGGCCAAGGTCGACCGCGGCGAGATCAAGCTCTACAAGCGCATGCCGGCCAAGGACCTGTGGCGCAAGATGCTGTCGATGCTCTTCGAGACCGGGCATCCGTGGATCACCTTCAAGGACGCCTGCAACGTGCGCAGCCCGCAGCAGCATGCCGGCGTGGTGCACAGCTCCAACCTGTGCACCGAGATCACCCTGAACACCGGCGACAGCGAGATCGCCGTGTGCAACCTCGGCTCGGTCAACCTGGTGCAGCACCTGAAGGACACGCCCGACGGTGCCAAGACGCTGGACCAGGCCAAGCTGAAGAAGACGGTGGCGACGGCGATGCGCATGCTCGACAACGTCATCGACATCAACTACTACGCGGTGAAGAAAGCGCGCGACAGCAACCTGCGCCACCGGCCGGTGGGTCTGGGCATCATGGGCTTCCAGGACAGCCTGTACCAGCTGCGCGTGCCCTATGCCAGCGATGCGGCGGTGGAATTCGCCGACCGTTCGATGGAAGCCGTGTGCTACCACGCCTACTGGGCCAGCACCGAACTGGCCGAGGAGCGCGGGCGCTACTCCAGCTACCGCGGCAGCCTGTGGGACCGCGGCGTGCTGCCGCACGATTCGCTGGAGCTGCTGGCCGAGTCGCGCGGCGGCTATGTCGAGGTCGACCGCAGCCAGAGCATGGACTGGGACGCGCTGCGCACGCGCATCGGCATGCACGGCATGCGCAACAGCAACTGCGTGGCCATCGCCCCCACGGCCACCATCAGCAACATCATCGGCGTCGACGCCTCCATCGAGCCCTGCTTCGGCAACCTGTCGGTGAAGAGCAACCTGTCGGGCGAGTTCACGGTGGTCAACGAGTACCTGGTGCGCGACCTGAAGCGCCTGGGCCTGTGGGACGACGTGATGGTCATGGACCTGAAGCACTTCGACGGCTCGCTGCGCCGCATCGACCGCGTGCCCGAAGAGCTCAAGCGCCTGTACGCCACCGCCTTCGAGGTGGAGACGCAGTGGCTGGTCGAGGCCGCGGCACGCCGCCAGAAGTGGATCGACCAGGCGCAGTCGCTGAACATCTACATCGCCGGCGCCTCGGGCAAGAAGCTCGACGAGACCTACAAGCTCGCCTGGCTGCGCGGCCTGAAGACCACCTACTACCTGCGCACCGTCGGTGCCACGCACGCGGAGAAGTCGACGGTGCACAGCGGCGCGATGAACGCGGTCTCCGCACAGTCGTCGGCCGTGGTGGCGAGCGCGCCGCAGGACGCGGCCGGCAGCGACATCAAGTTCTGTTCCATCGACAACCCCGACTGCGAGGCCTGCCAGTGATGCGCGCATGCGGCGCATCGGGGTCGCAGCGAAGGCTCGTGTCACGTCGTCGAGCGACGTGAAGCGCAGCCACGACCCCGACTTCGACGCATGCCGATGAGCCTCACATGCGATGCGCCTCTGCAACAACGCAAGCGCCAAACGCATCGCCATGTCAACTAGTGCTTGGTGTTCGCACGCAACACTCACATAATCACGCGCCATAGGACGCACACACACAACATGTTGGTCTGGGAAGAAGAAACCCGCACTCTGCCGAAGACTGCAACCCTCAGCGTAGAACCTGCGCTGACCCCGGTGTCCTCATCTGCTTCCGCGGTCGTCGCGAAGCCTGCACAGCAACAGCAGCGCGTGGTCGCTGCCGACAAGCGCATCATCAACGGCAAGACCGACGTCAACCAGTTGGTGCCCTTCAAGTACAAGTGGGCCTGGGAAAAGTACCTCGCCACCTGTGCCAACCACTGGATGCCGCAGGAGATCAACATGTCGCGCGACATCGCGACATGGAAGGACCCGAACGGCCTGAGCGAAGACGAGCGCCGCATCATCAAGCGCAACCTCGGCTTCTTCGTCACTGCCGATTCGCTGGCCGCCAACAACATCGTGCTCGGCACCTACCGGCACATCACCGCGCCCGAATGCCGGCAGTTCCTGCTGCGCCAGGCCTTCGAGGAAGCCATCCATACCCACGCCTACCAGTACATCGTCGAGTCGCTGGGCCTGGACGAGAGCGAGATCTTCAACGCCTACCACGAGGTGGCGTCGATCCGCGACAAGGACGAGTTCCTGATCCCGTTCATCGACGCGATCATGGACCCGGCCTTCCAGACCGGCTCGCTCGAGGCCGATCAGAAGCTGCTGAAGAGCCTGATCGTCTTCGCCTGCCTGATGGAGGGGCTGTTCTTCTACGTCGGCTTCACGCAGATCCTTGCGCTGGGCCGGCAGAACAAGATGACTGGCGCCGCCGAGCAGTACCAGTACATCCTGCGCGACGAGTCGATGCACTGCAACTTCGGCATCGACCTGATCAACACCATCAAGCTCGAGAACCCGCAGCTGTGGACGCCTGCCTTCAAGGCCGAGATCAAGGCGCTGTTCGAGCATGCGGTCGAGCTCGAGTACCGCTATGCCGAGGACACCATGCCGCGCGGCGTGCTGGGCCTCAACGCATCCATGTTCAAGGGCTACCTGCGCTACATCGCCAATCGGCGTGCCACGCAGATTGGCCTGGAGGCGCTCTTCCCGAACGAGGAAAACCCGTTCCCGTGGATGAGCGAAATGATCGATCTGAAGAAGGAACGCAATTTCTTCGAGACGCGCGTCATCGAGTACCAGACCGGTGGCGCACTCTCTTGGGATTGAAGGCTGCTGCAAGCCAACCCGAACAACCATGTGCAGCAGCCCGATGATTGGGGGACGTGATGCATCGACGCCAGAAGCGATGCGCCGGACCGCAACCGCATTCGTCGTACCGGGGCGATAGCCTGGGCCGCAGGGCCGGGCAGACCGTCGGGCGATGAATCGCCGCGCTGTATCGAGCAGCGCGGTGCTCTTTGCAACTTGATCAAGGAGATCGTTATGGCAACTGCGAAGAAGGCCCCGGCCAAGAAGGCCCCGGCGAAGAAGGCCCCGGCCAAGAAGGCCCCGGCCAAGAAGGCGGCCGCGAAGAAGGCCCCGGCGAAGAAGGCTCCCGCCAAGAAGGCGGCGCCGGCGAAGAAGGCTCCGGCCAAGAAGGCCGCTGCCAAGAAGGCGCCTGCGAAGAAGGCCGCTGCGAAGAAGGCGCCTGCGAAGAAGGCCGCTGCCAAGAAGGCCCCTGCGAAGAAGGCGGGTGCGAAGAAGCCGGCTGCCAAGAAGGCCGCTGCGAAGAAAGCGCCTGCCCCCGCTGCCCCGGCTGCGAAGACCGCGTTGAGCCCGGCTGCGGCCTGGCCCTTCCCGACGGGCAACAAGCCCTGAGCGTCCGCTCGCGGGCCGCGCCGATGCGCGGCCTGCGGTGGTCCATTGCAAGACCCGGATGCGTCCGGGTCTTTTTCATTGGGCATCGATGCCGCTGAACTGGAACCGACGCTGCCGTGCCTGGCCGGTGTGGCTGCTGCTGTGGGCTTGCAGCACGTTGCAGGCCGAGACCCTGGTGGTCGGCGAAGGCGCGGTGTCGACGCTGGCCGACGCGCTGCGGCTCGCTCGCGACGGCGACACAGTGCTGGTGCCCGCCGGCGAGTATCGCGGCGACGTCGCGGTGGTGCTGCAGAAGCGGCTGACGATTCGCGGCCTCGACCCCCGGCCGGTGCTCATCGCCGATGGCCGGCATGCCGAGGGCAAGGGCATCCTCGTGGTGCGCGACGGCGACATCCACATCGAGAACATCGAATTCCGCGGCGCGCGCGTGCCCGACGGCAACGGGGCGGGCATCCGCTTCGAGAAAGGCCGGCTGACGGTAAGCGCATGCGCCTTCTTCGACAACGAAATGGGCCTGCTGACGGGCAACGCCGAGGATGCCGAACTGGTCGTGGAGAACAGCGAGTTCGGGCAGGCGCCGCGCGGCACCCGGGGCCTGCACCATCTGCTCTACGCCGGACGCATCGGCTCGCTACAAGTCAGCGGCAGCCGCTTTGGCCAGGGCCAGGTGGGGCACCTGCTGAAGTCGCGCGCACGTCGCACGGAGCTGGCCTACAACCTGTTGTACGACGGCGAGGAGGGCCGCGCCTCGTACGAGGTGGACCTGCCCAACGGCGGCGACGCGCTGCTCATCGGCAACGTCATCGGGCAGAGCCGGCACAGCGAGAACCTGACGGTCGTGGCCTACGGCGCCGAAGGCCATGCGTGGCCGCTGAGCCGGCTGCGCCTGGTGCACAACACGCTGCTCAACGACGGCGATCGACCCGCGCAGTTTCTGCGCGTCTGGTCCGACCGACTGCCGCCCGGCGCGTCCGTGCAGGCCATCAACAACCTGAGCGTGGGGCCGGGCCTGTTCCCGCTGGACCTGGCCGGCGAGTCCCAGGGCAACTACACGGTGGGGCCGGCGATGCTCAAGGACCTGGCCGCGCTGGACTTCAGCTTGCCAGCCGACTCGCCGCTGCGTGGCAGGGGCGTCGACCCCCAAAGCGCGCTGGGCGCGGACCTGTCGCCGAAAGCGGAGTTCGCGTTACCCGTTGGTACTTGGCCACTGCCGCTGCCGCCCGCCTGGACGCCCGGCGCGTTCCAGCGCTGAGCGCGGTTCAGGCCTTGCCCTGGCGCGCCACGGCCGCCGCGGCCGCGGCCACCGCCTGCGCATCGCCCAGATAGCGGCTGCCCAGCGGCTTCAACTGCGCATCCAGTTCGTAGACCAGCGGAATGCCGTTGGGGATGTTCAGGCCGACGATGTCGGCGTCGCTGATGCCGTCGAGGTATTTGACCAGCGCGCGCATCGAGTTGCCGTGGGCCGCCACCAGCACGCGCCGGCCCGAACGGATCGCCGGCGCCAGCACCTCGTCCCAGAACGGCAGCACCCGCGCCACCGTGTCCTTCAGGCATTCGGTCAGCGGCACCTGCTCCGGTGCCAGCGCCGCGTAGCGCGGGTCGCCGCGCTCGCAGCGCGGGTCGTCGCTGCGCAGCGCGGGCGGCGGCGTGTCGTAGCTGCGGCGCCAGACCAGCACCTGCTCGTCGCCGTATTGCTTGGCGGTCTCGGCCTTGTTCAGGCCTTGCAGCGCGCCATAGTGACGTTCGTTGAGCCGCCAGTCGTTGACGACGGGCAGCCAGCTGCGGTCCATTTCGTCCAGCGCATGCCACAAGGTCCAGATGGCGCGCTTGAGCACGGAGGTGTAGGCGATGTCGAACTCGTAGCCGGATTCGCGCAGCAGGCGGCCCGCCTGTCGCGCCTGCTGCACGCCGGTGTCGGTGAGCCCCACGTCGGTCCAGCCCGTGAAGCGGTTCTCGAGGTTCCAGGTCGATTCGCCATGGCGAATCAGCACGAGCTTGTACATGGGGCAGTGTCCTCAGCCACGGGGTCCGGGCGCGAGGGCGCGATTCTATAATTCGCCTCCCTCCACGCGCCCGCTCCGCCCCGTGCAATTCATCGTCGAGAACTGGTTGTTGATCCTCGCCGCCTTCGTCTCGGGCGGGCTGCTGCTGTGGCCGATGCTCGCCAAGGGAGGCGGCAGCGGGTCGGTGTCCACGACTGACGCGGTGCGGCTGATCAACCAGGAAAAGGCCGTGCTGATCGACGTGCGCGAGCCGGACGAGTTCGCGGCCGGCCATGCGGCCGGCGCGCGCAACGTGCCGCTCGGCACGCTGGACGGCGCCAAGGGCCTGCCCAGCAACAAGGCGGTGCCGCTGGTGGTGATGTGCGCCACCGGCGCGCGCGCGTCGCGCGCGGCGGCCCAGCTGCGCAAGGCCGGCCATGCCAGCGTGCATGCGCTGGCCGGCGGCACGGCGGCCTGGCGCGAGGCCAGCCTGCCGATCGAGAAGTCGGCCTGAGCCTGCAAGGTCTTGTGCACGGCGCGAAAATCGCGCCTGTTGCCACTGCACCGTCCTGCCGCATGAAGCCCGTCCGCATGTACACCACGCTGACCTGCCCCTACTGCGTGCGCGCCAAGGCGCTGCTGCATCAGCGCGGCGTGCAGCGCATCGACGAGGTGCGCGTCGACCTGGAGCCGGCGCAGCGCGCGCACATGATGGAACTCACCGGCCGGCGTACGGTGCCGCAGATCTTCATCGGCGACACCCACGTCGGCGGCTGCGACGACCTGGTGGACCTGGACCGCCGCGGCGGGCTGATGCCGCTGCTCGGTGAAGAGGCCGACAGACCCGCTGGGCGATAATCCCCAGCCCCAGGGCTCGCGCCGCGCGCAGGGCCCTCGTAGCCACTTCCGGACACTCCCACCATGGCCGACCAAGAGCAGACCCCCGTCTTCCAGATCCAGCGCATGTACCTGAAGGATCTGTCGCTGGAGCAGCCGAACTCGCCGCAGATCCTGCTCGAGCAGCAGCAGCCGCAGGTCGAGATCAACCTCGGCCTGGGTGTCGAGTCGATCGCCGACGGCATCTTCGAAGTCACCGTCACCGCCACCGTGACCACCAAGGTCAAGGAGAAGACGCTGTTCCTGGTGGAGGCCAAGCAGGCCGGCATCTTCGAGATCCGCAACGTGCCCGAGCAGCAGATGCAGGGCATCGTCAGCATCGTCTGCCCGCAGATGATCTATCCCTATCTGCGCGCCATCGTCTCCGACGTCTGCACGCGCGCGGGCTTCCCGCCGATCATCCTCTCGGAAGTCAACTTCCAGGCGATGTTCGAGGCGCAGCAGGCCCAGGCCGCCGCGCAAAACGGCAACGGCAACGGCAACGGCGGCGGCTCGCGCATCATCACCGGCGTCAACTGACCCACGCAGCGCCGGCGGCGTACGGCGGCCAATGAAGATCAGCGTGCTCGGCGCCGGTGCCTGGGGCACGGCGCTGGCCATGGCCGCGTCCGCGCGCCATGACACGCTGCTGTGGACGCGCGATACAAGGCAGGCGGAGCTGATGCAGGCGCAGCGCCGCAATGCGCGCTACCTGCCCGAGGTCGCGCTGCCCGCGCAACTGCGCATCGGCACCGACCACGACGCCGCGCTGCGCCATGCGCAAGCCGGGCTGCTGGTCATCGCCACGCCGATGGCCGCACTGCGCGAACGCCTGGCCGCGCTGCCGCCCGGCATGCCGGCGCTGTGGCTGTGCAAGGGCTTCGAAGCCGGCAGCGGCGCGCTCGGGCACGAAATCGCGGCTGAGGTGCGGCCCGCCGTGGCTGCGGGCGTGCTCTCGGGCCCCAGCTTCGCGCTCGAGGTGGCACGCGGGCAACCCACCGCGCTGGTGGCGGCCAGCGCCGACGCCGCGCTGTGCGAGGCCGCGGTGCAGGCCTTCCACAGCGACACGCTGCGCGTCTACCGTTCGGCCGACCCGGTGGGCGTCGAGGTCGGCGGCGCGGTGAAGAACGTGCTGGCCATCGCCACCGGGCTGGTCGACGGACTGGCGGCCCGCGAGGACCCGCCGCAACGGCCGGGGCTGAACGCGCGCGCGGCGCTGGTCACCCGCGGGCTCGCCGAAATGACGCGCCTGGGCGTGGCGCTGGGCGCGCGTGCCGAAACTTTCATGGGCCTGTCCGGCCTGGGCGACCTGGTGCTCACCGCCACCGGCGACCTGTCGCGCAACCGGCGGGTCGGCCTGTTGCTGGCGCAGGGCCTGGCGCTGCCCGACATCCTGGCGCAGCTGGGGCATGTGGCGGAAGGCGTGTACAGCGCGTCGACCGTGCTGGCCCGGGCCGACCGCGCGCAGGTGCAGATGCCCATCGCGCAGGCCGTGGTCGAGGTGCTGGCCGGCCGCCTGCAGCCGGGGCAGGCGATGCAGCAGCTGATGTCGCGCGAGGCCACCAGCGAGAGCTGAGGCCACTCCTAGCTGCCGCCCTGGTAGCCCTGCTGCCGCCACGCCTCGAACACCACCACCGCCACGGCATTGCTGAGGTTCAGGCTGCGCTGCCCCGGCCGCATCGGCAGGCGCACGCGGCGCTCGGGCGCGATGTCGGCCAGCAACTCGGCCGGCAGGCCGGCGCTTTCGTTGCCGAAAACCAGCCAGTCGCCAGGCTGCCATGCCGTGGACGCGAAGGCCGTGCCGCCGCGCGTGCTGAAGGCGAAGAGCCGCGCCGCATCCGGGTGCACGGCCTCCCTCCAGGCCGGCCACGAGGCGTGGCGCTGCACCTCCGCGTATTCGTGATAGTCCAGTCCGGCGCGCTTCAGCAGCCGGTCTTCCATGTCGAAGCCCAGCGGTTCGATCAGGTGCAAGCGGCAGCCGGTGTTGGCCGCCAGACGGATGACGTTGCCGGTGTTCGGCGGGATCTCCGGATGCACCAGCACGATGTTGAACACGGTCGCTGCCTTCAGTCGCCGGGCGCCGGCGTGCGCGCCAGCGCCCAGGCATCGATGCGCGCGGCACCTGCGCGCCGCAGCGTCGCCGCGGCTTCGCGCAACGTGGTGCCGGTGGTCATGACGTCGTCGACCAGCGCCACGTGCTGGCCGTGCAGGGAGCGCCGCGACGCCGGGTTCAGCAGGTAGGCGCCCCGCAGGTTGCGCAGGCGCTGCGCCAGGTTCAGCTCGGCCTGCGGCGGGCCGGGCAGCGGACGCAGCAGCAGCTGCGCCTCGGCACGGCAGCCCAGCGCCCGGGCCGCGCGGCGCGCCAGTTCCCAGGCCTGGTTGTAGCCGCGCTCGGCCAGGCGCTGCGGCGCCAGCGGCACCGGCAGCACCCAGGTGGGCAAGGGCCGTCCGTCGCGGCGCACCGCCTGCAGCAGCCGGCGCACCAGCACCGCCGCCAGCTCCACGCGGCCGTTGAACTTGAAGTCGGCGATGAGCCGGTCCCAGGGGAAGGCATAGTCCAGCGCCACGACGCAGGTGTCGAAGGGCGGTGGTTCGGCGAGGCAGGCGCCACACAACGTGACGCCCGGCGGCGTGCGCAGCCCGCAGCGCGTGCAGCGCGCGACCGGCGGCGCGAAGCGCTCGAGGCAAGGATCGCACACCGTGTCGCGGCCCCAGCCGCCGCACACCGCGCATTGCCCGCTCGGTCGCCACCACGGCCGCATGGCGGGTGGGCGAGGAGCGGTCGAGGGCATCGTCTCAATATACTGCCCCGGATGCCTGCCGACGCCTCGCCCCGATCCGCGCGCCCGGTGCAGGCCGAGGCGTTGGCGGCCATCGTGCGACGCATGGCGCGATCGGACGAGCCGCCGTGGCTGCACGGCGAGGTGGCCCGGCGCATGGCCGAGCGCTTGCAGGTGATCCGCCTGCAGCCGCAGGTACTGACCGATTGGTGGAGCTTCAACGGCGCCAGCCAGGCCTTGCTGCAGCAGGCCTATCCGAAAGCACGTGTGTGCCGTGTCGAGGCCGACGATGCGCGGCGCCGCAGCAGCCTCGCGGCGGCCGGCAAGCGAGGGTGGTTGGCGCGCCGCCTGGTCGGGCCCGCGGTCGAGGTGCGTGCGCCGCACGAACCGGGTCCGGCCAGCGAATTGCTGTGGGCCAACATGATGCTGCACCTGGTCGACGACCCGCCGGCACTGATGCGCCAGTGGCACCAGGCCCTGGCGGTGGATGGGTTCTTGATGTTCTCCACGCTCGGTCCCGGCTCGCTGGCGGGCCTGCGCGATGTCTACCAGGCGCTGGGCTGGCCGCCGCCGCACGCACCCTTCATCGACATGCACGACCTCGGCGACATGCTGCTGCGCAGCGGCTTCGCCGACCCGGTGATGGATCAGGAGATCGTCACGTTGACCTGGCCCGATGCGGCGGCGCTGCTGCGCGAGTTGCGCACGCTGGGCGGCAATGCCGACCTGGCGCGCACGCCGGGCCTGCGCACGCCGCGCTGGCGCGAGCGGCTGCTGCAGGCCCTTGAAGCGTTGCGCGGTGGCGACGGCCGGCTGCGGCTGGACTTCGAACTGGTGTACGGCCATGCGCTGCGCGCACCGCCGCGGCCGCGTGTGGCCGGACAGACCACGGTGCCGCTGGAGGACATGCGCGACATGGTGCGCGCCGGCCGCCGTTCTACCGGGGCCACGTGAGGCCTACGCTAGAATCCATGCGGCTTCGGGGGCGGCATGCATTGCCGGCCTCTCCCTTCGTATACGCTGCTGACCGGCCCTGCTTGCGCGCCTGCCCCTTCGCATGAGTTCCACCGTTGCTTCCAGCCCCTGGCCGGCGTCGGCGCGTTCAGCGGACGCGCCGCACTGGCGCTTGGCGCAGGAAGTGGCCCAAGCCTCCGGGGCGCCGGGGCTCGCGGCCTTGCAATGGCGCATGGTGCGCCACCCGTCTTTTGCTCCCGGCCGCCTGCTGCAGGTCTTCGCGGCGCTGTGCCTGGTGTCGCTGGGCATCGGGTTGGGCTTCTGGCGCTTCGGCGCGCCCGTCGTGCTGCCGCTGGCCGGCCTGGAGTTGTTGTTGCTCGGCCTGGCCTTCGTGGTGTGCTCGCGACATGCCCGCGACGCCGAGACGATCACGCTGGCCGGCCGCGCGCTGCAGGTCGAGCATCATTGCGGGCGACAGATCGAGCGCGCGGCCTTCCGTGCCGAATGGGTGCGCGTCGAGCCGGTGCACGGCGAGGGCTCGCTGGTCGAACTGACCGGCCAGGGCCAGCGCATGCGCGTGGGGCGCTACCTCAGACCCGACCTGCGCAGGGTGCTGGCGAGCGAACTGCGCCGCGCGCTGCGCCGTGAATGCATGCAACCGGTAGCCCAGCAAACGCATTTGGAACAGCAACGATGACGACAATGAAGTTGAGCACATGGCCGCGGCATGCGATCCGGGGCGGCGGGGTGTTGGCCGCATGGCTGGCGGCGCAGGCGGCGCACGCCGTGGAAAGCCTGCCGGGCGGCCCGGCCGTGAACCAGATCGACCTGGCCCCGCCGGTGACGCACATCGCCAGCGAGATCCAGTGGCTGCACAACGTGATGCTGGTGCTGTGCCTGCTGATCTTCATCGGCGTGTTCAGCGTGATGTTCTATTCGATCCTGAAGCACCGCAAGTCGGTGGGCCACAAGGCGGCCCACTTCCACGAGAGCGTGGCGGTCGAGATCGCCTGGACCGTGGTGCCGCTGCTCATCGTCATCGCCATGGGCGCGATGGCCACGCGCACGGTGGTGGCCATGAAGGACACCAGCAACGCCGACCTGACCATCAAGGCGACCGGCTACCAGTGGAAGTGGGGCTACGACTACCTGCGCGGCGAAGGCGAAGGCATCGGGTTCCTGTCGATGCTGGACCCGCAGCAGCGGGCGCTGTCCGATGCCGGCACGCCCAAGGGCGACGACTACCTGCTCAAGGTCGACAACCCGCTGGTCGTGCCGGTGGGCCGCAAGGTGCGCATCATCACCACCGCCAACGACGTGATCCACGCGTGGATGGTGCCGGCCCTGGGCGTGAAGCAGGATGCGATTCCGGGCTTCGTGCGCGACACCTGGTTCCGCGCCGACAAGACCGGCGACTTCTACGGGCAGTGCGCCGAGCTGTGCGGCAAGGAACACGCCTTCATGCCGATCCACGTGCGCGTGCTCAGCGCCAAGGACTACAGCGCCTGGGTCGAGGCCAAGCACAAGGAAATGGCGGCGCTGGCCGACGACCCGAACAAGGTCTGGACGCTGGATGCGCTGAAGGAGCGCGGCGCCAAGGTCTACGCGGCCAACTGCGCGGCCTGCCACCAGGCCAACGGCAAGGGCGCGGGTCCGATCAAGCCGCTGGACGGCTCGCCGGTGGTGCTCGATGCCGACAAGATCGCCGAGATCACCACGGTGCTGCAAGGCCGCAACAACGGTGCCATGCCGTCGTGGCGTCAGTTGTCCGATACCGAACTGGCAGCGGTGATCACCTACACGAAGAACAACTGGAGCAACAAGACCGGGCAGCTGGTGCAGCCCTCCGAAGTTGCCGCCGCCCGCAAGTGAGCGCCATCGCCGAGTTGAAAGGTTGAGTCCATGAGTGCAGTGCTACCCCATCACGGCGACCACGCCCACGACGATCACCACGCCCAGCCGCACGGCTGGCGCCGCTGGCTGTTCGCGACGAACCACAAGGACATCGGCACGATGTACCTGTTGTTCTCGTTCACGATGTTCATGATCGGCGGCATCCTGGCCCTGTGCATCCGCACCGAGCTGTTCAAGCCCGGACTGCAGTTCGTGAATCCGGAGCTGTTCAACCAGTTCACGACGATGCACGGGCTGATCATGGTGTTCGGCGCGATCATGCCGGCCTTCGTCGGCTTCGCGAACTGGATGCTGCCGTTGCAGGTGGGCGCGTCGGACATGGCCTTCGCGCGCATGAACAACCTGAGCTTCTGGCTGCTGATCCCGGCGGCGGTGATGCTCGCCAGCTCGTTCTTCATGCCGGGCGGCGCACCGGCCGCGGGCTGGACGATCTACGCGCCGCTGACGATGCAGATGGGTCCGTCGATGGATGCGGCGATCTTCTCGCTGCACATCATGGGCGCGAGCTCGATCATGGGCTCGATCAACATCATCGTCACCATCCTGAACATGCGCGCGCCCGGCATGACGCTGATGAAGATGCCGCTGTTCGCCTGGACCTGGCTGATCACCGCGTTCCTGCTGATCGCGGTGATGCCGGTGCTGGCGGGCGCGATCACGATGACGCTGACCGACCGCCACTTCGGCACCAGCTTCTTCAACGCGGCGGGCGGCGGCGACCCGATCATGTACCAGCACATCTTCTGGTTCTTCGGGCACCCCGAGGTCTACATCATGATCCTGCCCGCCTTCGGCATCGTCAGCGCCATCGTGCCGGCGTTTTCGCGCAAGCCGCTGTTCGGCTATGCGTCGATGGTCTATGCCACGGCGTCGATCGCCATCCTGTCGTTCATCGTCTGGGCGCACCACATGTTCACCACCGGCATGCCGGTAACCGGGCAGCTGTTCTTCATGTACGCCACGATGCTCATCGCGGTGCCCACCGGCGTGAAGATCTTCAACTGGGTGGCCACCATGTGGCGCGGCTCGATGACCTTCGAGA
This sequence comes from Rubrivivax sp., assembly GCA_019635285.1. GTDB lineage: Bacteria > Pseudomonadota > Gammaproteobacteria > Burkholderiales > Burkholderiaceae_C > Rubrivivax. Next base: position 31,889 of record JAHBZS010000036.1, read on the forward strand.
CGCCGATGCTCTGGGCCGTGGGCTTCATCTTCGTGTTCACCATCGGCGGCTTCACCGGCCTGATCCTGGCGATGGCGCCGATCGACATCCAGCTGCAGGATACCTACTACGTGGTGGCGCACTTCCACTACGTGCTGGTGGCCGGCTCGCTGTTCGCGCTGTTCGCCGGCGTGTACTACTGGGGCCCGAAGTGGACCGGCGTGATGTACTCCGAGACGCGCGGCAAGATCCACTTCTGGCTCAGCATGTTGTTCTTCAACCTGACCTTCTTCCCGATGCACTTCCTCGGCCTGGCGGGCATGCCGCGGCGCTATGCCGACTACCCGATGCAGTTCGCCGACTTCAACATGTGGGCATCGATCGGCGCCTTCGGCTTCGGCCTGATGCAGGTGTACTTCTTCGTCTTCGTCGTGCTGCCGATGATGCGCGGCCAGGGCGCCCCGGCGCCGCAGAAGCCGTGGGACGGCGCCGTAGGGCTGGAGTGGGAAGTGCCGTCGCCGGCGCCGTGGCACACCTTCGAGAACCCGCCCAAGCTGGACGCCACGGCGACGCGGGTGATCGGCTGACGCGAACGATGATCACCGACGCCCAGCACAAGGCGAATCTGCGCATGGCGTGGGTGCTCGCGGCCCTCGCCGCCGTGTTCGGTCTGGGCTTCGTCGTGCGCATCGTGTTCTTTGGAGGCTGAGGCCGCAGCATGTCCAACCGGCCCTCGCTGCTGCTCGCCGACAACCGGCGCATGCTCGGCAAGCTGCTCGTCGTCGCGCTGGCGATGTTCGGCTTCGGCTTCGCGCTGGTGCCGATGTATCGCGCCATCTGCGACGCGCTGGGCGTGAACGTGCTGTCGGCGGTCGAACAGAAGCGCGAGGACGTGGTCACGGGCCGCCGCCTGAACACGCAGGTGGACACGACGCGCACGATCACCGTGGAGTTCGACGCCAATGCCCGCGGACCATGGGACTTCAAGCCGGCGGTGGCGTCGATGCAGGTGCACCCGGGCGAAATGGCCACGGTGATGTACGAGTTCCGCAACAAGCAGGACCGTACGATGGCCGCGCAGGCCATCCCCAGCTACGCGCCCAAGCAGGCTATGCCGCACTTCAACAAGCTGGAGTGCTTCTGCTTCAACGAATACACGCTGAAGCCGGGTGAATCCAAGCAGTGGCCGGTGGTCTTCGTCATCGACACCAAGCTGCCGAAGGACGTGACCACGATCACTTTGTCCTACACCTTCTTCGAGGTCGGCGGCAAGGTGCCGCCGGCGCCGGCAGGGGGCCTGCAGCCCACCGCCGCGCTGGCCGAGGCAGGGGCGCGCCTGTGAGCACGATGCCCGAAGGCCTGAAAGAGGCGGTGCGGCGGCCCGCGTCGCCGCTGCAGACCTTCAAGGCCGTGGCCTGGTCCTTCTTCGGCATCCGCCGCGGCAAGGGCCATGCAGAAGACATGCAGAAGCTCAACCCGGTGCACCTGGTGATCGCCGGCCTGGTCGGTGGCGCGCTGTTCGTGCTGCTGCTGGTGCTGCTGGTGCGCTGGGTGGTCGGCAGCGGCGTCGCCGGCTGAAGCCCTTTTAAGCACAATCCAATTCATTCCGCATCCCGAGGAGCAAGTACCACCATGTCGGCCAGCGCACACCAGAGCTCCACCCCGTACTACTTCGTTCCGGCCCCGTCGGGCTATCCGGCGCTGGTGGCGCTGGGCTTCTTCTTCGTGATCCTGGGCGCCACCCAGTGGATCAACGGCCACGGCTGGGGCGCCTACTCGCTGCTGCTGGGGCTGGTGGTGTGGCTCAGCGTGCTGTTCCAGTGGTTCCGCACCGCCATCGGCGAAGACCTGAGCGGCTTGTACTCGCACCGCGTGGACAACTCCTTCCGCTGGAGCATGAGCTGGTTCATCTTCTCGGAGGTGATGTTCTTCGGCGCCTTCTTCGGCGCGCTGTACTGGGCGCGCCTGCATTCGGTGCCGGACCTCGGCGACCTCAACAATCAGATCCTGTGGCCCGACTTCAAGGCCGCCTGGCCGACCGTGGTGCCGGGTGCGACCGCATCGCCGGCGGGCACCGTGGAGCCGTTCGTGACGATGGGCCCGTGGCCGCTGCCGACGATCAACACCGCACTGCTGCTGACCTCCGGCGTGACGCTGACCATCGCCCATCATGCGCTGATCGCCAATCGCATGAGCAAGTCGGTGTTCTGGATGTGGCTGACCGTGCTGCTGGGCGCCACGTTCCTGTGCGTGCAGGGGTACGAGTACTACCACGCCTACACCGAACTGAATCTCAAGCTCAGCTCGGGCGTGTACGGCTCGACCTTCTTCATGCTCACCGGCTTCCACGGCTTCCACGTGTTCGTCGGCATGCTGATGCTGACCTTCGTCACGCTGCGCCTCATGAAGCGCCAATTCACGCCCGAACGCCACTTCGGCTTCGAGGGCGCGGCCTGGTACTGGCACTTCGTCGACGTGGTCTGGCTGGGCCTGTACCTGCTGGTCTACTGGTTCTGAGCCTGCGGGCGGCGCGGCGGCTTCAGCCGCCGAGGGGAACGCCGGTGGGCTGGATCCAGCCCATCCAGTAGCTGAAGAGCACCAGCAGAAAGATGGCCACCGACAGGCCGACGCGCACGGCCAGTGCCCGCGCCATCTTGATGCCATGCGGGTCGTCAGCCCGGTTGCCGCGCAGCATCAGCACGCCGGCGCTGGCCAGTGCGGCCACGATGGCCGCCAGGAACAGCACGATCACGAGCTTCATCGAAAGCAATTATTCCACCCACCGCAAGGGCGTAGCGTGAGCCTGCGTGCGTGGATCGTGCTGCTGGCGGCGCTGGCCGGCGCGCTGGCCACGGGCCGGCTCGGCGTGTGGCAGTTGGACCGCGCCAGGCAGAAGATCGAACTGCACGAAGCCCAGCTCGCGCGCGGCGCCCTGCCGCCGCTGGATGCCCAGACGCTGGCACACACCGGCGAGGCCGCCGCGGCACAGGAGCATCGGCGCGTCGTGCTGCAAGGCCAATGGCTGCCGCGGTACAGCGTCTATCTCGACAACCGCCAGATGAACGGCCATCCCGGCTTCTATCTGATGACGCCGCTGCAGATCGCGCCCGGCGACGTGGTGCTGGTGCAGCGCGGCTGGCTGCCGCGCCACACGCAGGACCGCGAACACCTGGCGCCGACGGACACGCCTGTCGGAACGGTGCAGATCGAAGGTCGCATCGCCCCGGCCGTGGCCAGGCTGTACGAGTTCGATGCCGCGGCCTCCGGCACGATCCGGCAAAATCTCGATGTCGCCGCCTTCGCGCGCGAGACTGCGCTTGCGCTGCGGCCGCTGGTCGTCGTGCAAGGGGGTGCGGCATCGGAGGGGCTGCTGCGACAGTGGGTGCCGGCCGAGCCCGACGTCTCCAAGCACTATGGCTATGCCGCGCAGTGGTTCGCGCTGAGCGCCCTGATCACGGGTCTTTATGTCTGGTTCCAACTCATCCAACCGCGCCGCCGAAGGCGCTGAAGCACTGGGCCTGACGGTGCACGGCATGCCCGTGCCCGAGCTGCAGGCCGAGGCCCGGCGCACGCGCAGCGGCCGGCTGAAGATGCTGGCGGTGCTGGCGTTCTGTGCCGCGCCGGTGGTGGCGTCGTACTTCAGCTACTTCGTGCTGCGCCCGCAGGCCCGCACGAACTACGGGGCGCTGATCCAGCCGACGCGCAGCCTGCCGGCGCTGCCGCTGCGTACGCTGGACGGGCAGGCGGTCGATGCCGCCTCGTTGCGTGGACAGTGGCTGTTGCTCACCGTGGGGCCGGGTGCCTGCGACGCCGCCTGCGAAAAGCGGCTGTTCATGCAGCGGCAGCTGCGCGAGATGCTGGGCCGCGACCGTGACCGCGTCGACAAGCTGTGGCTCATCACCGACGATGCCGAGGTGCCGCCCGCGCTGCGGGCCGCGTTGCAGGCGGCGCCCTCGGTGGACATGTTGCGCGTGCCGCGCGCGGATTTGGCCGCGTGGCTGCAGCCCGAAGCCGGCCATGCCCTCGAGGATCACTTGTACGTGGTCGACCCGATGGGCGAATGGATGATGCGCGTGCCGGCCGATGCCGATCCGGCCCGCATCAAGCGCGACCTGGAGCGGCTGTTGCGCGCCTCGTCGTCCTGGGACCGGCCGGGCCGCTGAGATGATGCTCCTGCTGCGGCCTTGGGCCACCCCCCCCTCAAGAGACCTCCGCGACCGGCGGATCGGCAGGGTCGCACCTGCGGCGGTCGCGCCATGCGGCCCAGCCCTGCCGTCTGCGCCACGCCTCGGCGCGGTGGAGCGTTGATGGACTTCGCGCCGATCCTGCGCATGACGCTGCTGGCCGGTGCGCTGGCCCTGCTGCCACTGGGCTGGCTGTGGCTGCGCCAGCCGCGGGCCCGAGCCGGCGAGCGGCTGGCCGCGCTGACCGCGCTGCTGCTGTTCCTGACCTTCGATCTGATCGTCTTCGGCGCCTTCACGCGGCTCAGCGATTCCGGGCTGGGCTGCCCCGACTGGCCGGGCTGCTACGGCCATGCCAGCCCCCTCGGCGCGGCCGCCGACATCCACGCGGCGCAGACGGCCATGCCCACCGGGCCGGTGACCTTCAGCAAGGCCTGGATCGAGATGGTCCATCGCTACCTCGCGATGACGGTGGGCACATTGATCGTGGTGCTGACGGTGGCCAGCTGGATCCGGCGGCGCGACCTGCGACTGTCGCCGTGGTGGCCGACGGCGACCTTGGCGTGGGTCATCGTGCAAGGCCTGTTCGGCATGTGGACGGTGACGCTGAAGCTGAACCCCGCCATCGTCACCTTGCACCTGCTGGGCGGCGTGGGGCTGCTGGCGCTGCTGGCCGTGCAGCACCAAAAACTGCGCGGCCACGGGCGCCACTGGCCCCGCTGGGCGCTGAAGCTGTTGCTGGGGGTGTTCGCGCTGCTCGTGCTGCAGATTGCGCTGGGGGCCTGGGTCAGCAGCAACTATGCGGTGCTGGCCTGCAGCGGCTTTCCACAATGCAATGGCGCATGGTGGCCGGACATGGACTTCGGCCATGGCTTCACCTTGAAGCGCGAGCTCGGCCGCGCCGGCGACGGCGGCTTCCTGCCCTTCGAGGCGCTGGTGGCGATCCACATGACCCACCGTCTGTTCGCGCTGCTGGCCAGCGCCGCGCTGCTGGCGCTGGCCTACCTGCTGTGGCATCGCCTGGCGCAGCGCCGCGCGGCGCTGCTGCTGCTGGCGCTGACGCTGCTGCAGGTCGCCAGCGGGCTGTCCAATGTCGTGCTGGGCTGGCCGCTCGTCGCGGCGCTGATCCACACCGGCGGTGCGGCCGCCCTGGTGGCGGTGCTGAGCAGCCTGCTCGCGCAGGCAACGCTGCCGCGGCACGCCTCCTAAAATCGCCCTTCGATGTCGCAGACCCTCGCCACCCCGGCACCCGGCGCCAGCCGCTGGGCCCAGTACTACGCGCTGACCAAGCCGCGCGTGGTGCAGTTGATCGTGTTCTGCGCGCTCATCGGCATGCTGCTGGCCGAGCCCGGCTGGCCGGACCTGCGCGTGGCCGGCGCGGCGGTGCTGGGCATCTGGCTGGTGGCCAGCGCGGCGGCCGCGTTCAACTGTCTGGTCGAGCAGCACATCGACGCCAAGATGGCGCGCACCGCCTGGCGGCCCACCGCCAAGGGCGAGCTGAGCAGCGCGCAGACGCTGCTCTTCTCGATCTTGCTCTGCGCCGCGGGCAGCGCCTTGCTGTACCTGTGGGTGAACCCGCTGACGATGTGGCTGACCTTCGCCACCTTCATCGGCTATGCGGTGATCTACACGCTGCTGCTCAAGCCGATGACGCCGCAGAACATCGTCATCGGCGGCGCGTCTGGCGCGATGCCGCCGGTGCTGGGCTGGGCGGCGATGCGCAACGACGTCGGCCCCGAGGCGCTGATGCTCTTCCTGATCATCTTCCTGTGGACGCCGCCGCATTTCTGGGCCCTGGCGCTGTACCGTGCCGAGGACTACCGCAAGTCCGGCCTGCCGATGCTGCCCATCACGCACGGCGCCGAGTTCACGCGGCTGCAGGTGCTGCTGTACACGCTGGTGCTGTTCGCGGCCACCTTGCTGCCCTTCGTCTACCGCATGAGCGGCTGGATCTACCTGTGCAGCGCCGTCGTGTTGGGGCTGGTCTTCATGGCCTATGCGCTGCAGCTGTGGCGGGACTACAGCGATGCGCTGGCGCGCCGCACCTTCCGCTACTCGATCCTCTACCTGAGCCTGCTGTTCAGCGCGCTGCTCATCGACCATTACCTGAACCCATGGCTGACCTGAATCACCCCCTACGCGTTGCGCGCGTGCCCTCAGGGGGGCGCCCCTGGCAGACCTGCGGCGCCGGATCCGCGGCGGTTGCTCGGATGATTCTGTTGCTGGTCGTGGGGCTGGCTGCGGGCCTGCTGGGCGGCTGCGACCGCTTGGGGTCGCAGAAAGAAGCCTTCAAGGCCGTGGACATCACCGGCGCGGACTACGCGCGCGAGCTGTCGCTGACCGACGCCGATGGCAAGCGGCGCACGCTTGCCGACTTCAAGGGCAAGGTCACGCTGGTCTTCTTCGGCTACACGCAGTGCCCGGATGTCTGCCCGACGACGCTGGCCGAACTGGCGGCGGTCAAGCGCGAGCTGGGCCCGGACGGCGACCGCGTGCAGGGCGTGTTCGTCAGCCTCGACCCGCAGCGCGACACGCCGCAGGTGCTGAAGGCCTATGTGGGCGCGTTCGACCCCAGCTTCGTGGCGCTGCGCGGCAGCGACGAAGAAACGCAGGCCGCCGCGCGCAACTTCAAGGTCTTCTTCGCGCAGGTGCCGGGCAAGAGCGAAGGCAGCTACACCCTCGACCACACGGCCGGCACCTATGTGTTCGATGCCCAGGGCCGCGTGCGGCTGTTCGTGCGCTACGGCAGCGGCGCCGAGGCGCTGCGCCACGACCTGAAGCTGCTGCTGGCGGAGAGCCCGGCTTAGGCCGCTTCGAGCGCCTTGCGCATCTTCTTCAGCGCGGCCACCTCGATCTGGCGGATGCGCTCGGCGCTGACGCCGTACTCCGCCGCCAGCTCGTGCAAGGTCATGCCGCCGCTGGCGTCGTCGTTGACCTTGAGCCAGCGCTCCTCGACGATGCGCCGGCTGCGCGGGTCCAGCACGTCCAGCGCTTGGCTGATGCCGTCGCCGGCCAGCCAGTCGCGGTGCCCGGCTTCGATGCGGCGCGTCGGCTCGTGCGTCTCGTCGGCCAGGTAGGCGATCGGCGCGAAGGCCTCCTCGCCGTCGTCGTTCTGCGCTTCCAGTGCCACATCGCCGCCCGACAGGCGGGTTTCCATCTCCAGCACTTCCTCGGGCTTGACGTTCAGCTCGCGGGCGACGATGTCGACCTCGGCCGGCGAAAAGCTGCTGCGGTGCGTGTCGGCATCGGCCGCATCGCTCTTCAGCCGCTGCTTCATCGAGCGCAGGTTGAAGAACAGCTTGCGCTGCGACTTGGTGGTGGCCACCTTCACCATGCGCCAGTTGCGCAGGATGTATTCGTGGATCTCGGCCTTGATCCAGTGCAGCGCGTAGCTCACCAGCCGCACGCCCTGCGTCGGGTCGAAGCGGCGTACCGCCTTCATCAGGCCGACGTTGCCTTCCTGGATCAGGTCGCCTTGCGGCAGGCCATAGCCCAGGTACTGCCGTGACACCGACACCACCAGCCGCAGGTGCGACAGCACCAGACGACCGGCCGCCTCCACATCGCCGTGGCTCTGCAGGCGCTGCGCGTAGTCGCCTTCCTCCTGCGCCGTGAGCAGGGGGATGCGGTTGACTGCGGAGATGTAGGCGTCCAGGTTGCCGACGGGCGGCACCAGCGACCAGGGGTCGCGGACGGACAGGGCAGTGGTGTTGTTCATCAACGGTTCTGACTTACCTCGAATGACTTGGTTCCATCATATTAGCACTCTCGAGGCGAGAGTGCTGATGCCTGAAACTCGTCCTGGCTGTCAGTCGGGGTTTTATGCACGGTAATGCTATACACGGTAGTGTACACTAACTTGATGACCCCGACAACGTGGCCGGCTTAGCCGAAGTGCGTGTCCATGTCGTCCAGCAGCTCGTCCAGGATGGCCAGGAAATTGGCCAGGTTCACCGGCTTGGTCACGTAGTGGGCGGCGCCGGCCGTCAGGGCGGCTTCCACGTGGGTTGCCGTGGCGTCGGCGGACACGACCACCACGGGGATGTTGACCAGCGTGTCGTCGTCCTTCAGGTGGCGCAGCAGCTCCAGGCCGTCGATGTCGGGCAGGTGCATGTCCAGCAGGATCAGGCTGGGCCGCTGCAGCCGCACGGCCGCCAGCCCGTCCAGGCCGGTCATCGACACGCTCAGGTGCACCTGGGGCCGGCGCAGCAGCATGCCGCGCATGACTTCGATGTTGGTCTCGTTGTCCTCGATGTAGTGCACCAGGCGCTGCCGGTAGTCGGCCGGCTCGGTGTGCAGCTCGCTCTCGCCGCCCGTGCCGCCGTCGGCATCGGGGGCACGCGGCAAGGTCAGGATGAAGGTGGACCCTTCGCCGGCGACGCTCTGGGCGCGCAGCGAGCCGCCCATCAGCTCGGCCAGCCGGCGGCTGATGACCAGGCCGATGCCGGTGCCTTCCACCGCGCTGCGCTCGCGTCCCAGGCGGTTGTAGGGCTGGAACAGCTCGTCCATCTGGGCACGGCTCATGCCCAGCCCGGTGTCGGTGACGGCGATCTCGATCACATCGCCTTCGGCGACGCGGGCGCGCAGCGTGATGCTGCCGCCGTCGACGTTGTACTTGACGGCGTTGCTCAGCAGGTTGGTCAGGATCTGCTTGATGCGCGTCTCGTCGCCCATCACCACGCGGGCGCGCCGGTCGAGCTTGCGGTCGATGCGCAAGCCGCGCTTCTCTGCCGCCGGCTCGACCATCGCCAGCGTCGCGCTGACCAGCGGCGCCACCTCCAGCGCCGCCGGCTCGAGCTTGAGCATGCCCGACTCGATGCGCGACAGGTCCAGCGTGTCGTTGATCATGTGCAGCAGGTGCCATCCCGCCTGCTGGATCTGCGCGGCCCAGGCCCGCTGGTGCTCGGCCAGCGGCGGCTTGCGGTCCAGGCTGAGCAGCTGCGCGAAGCCGAGCATCGCGTTCAGCGGCGTACGCAGCTCGTGGCTCATGCGCGAGACGAACTCGCTCTTCGCCCGGTTGGAGCTTTCGGCCGTGTCGCGCGCCCGCTCGGCCTCGGCCAGGCGCAGGTGCTCGCTGATGTCCTCGACCACGCCCACGGTGAACTCCGGCCGGCCTTCGGCATCGCGCAACAGCGCCACCGTCAGCTGCGCGTGGATCACGCGGCCGTCCTTGGCCACGTAGCGCTTCTCGCGGCGGAAGACGTCGCATTCGCCGAGCCGCATCGACTCTGCCAGCTTGTCGTCCTCGACGCGGTCGTCGGGGTGCGTGATCTGGCTCACCGTCAGCTGGCGCAGTTCGTCGTCGGTATAGCCCAGCAGTTGGCCATACGCAGGGTTGGGCTGCAGGATGCGGCCCTGCAGGTCGGTCTTGACGATGCCCACGCGCGCCGAATCCAGGATCGCCCGCAGCTGCTGCTCGCTGGCGCGCAGCGCCTCCTCGGTGCGCTGCCGCTCGCCGACTTCATGGCGCAGCGCCGCGGTGCGCTCGTCCACGGCCTGCTCGATGCGCCGCGAGCGTCCGGTGACCACCAGCAGCAGGGCGCCGAGCAGCGCCGCCGCCGTCAGGCCCAGCACCGAAAACAGCCAGGCATTGGCGTACTCGGCTCGGCCTGCCTCACCCGCGGGGGCATCCAGGCGCAGCTCCCACTGGCGTCCCGAGAAATTCAGCACGCGGTCGTGGGTCAGGCTCAGGCGCGGCTGGTCCTCGCAGCCGGGCGGACCTGCCAGTCGGCGCTGCGCGGCCGCGGGGTCGCGATCGACCAGGCACCAGCGCAGCGGCACCGGCCGGCGCTGCATCAGCGCGCCGATGGCGTCGTCCATGCGCAGCGTCACGAAGACCGCGCCGCGCCGCCGCGGCGGCCGGCCCGCCTGGGCGGTCGACAGCGCCTTGTAGATGACCACCCCGGTCTGGTTGCCGGCCTCCTGCGTCAGCCTGAAGCCGGCGCTGGCCACGGCCTGGCCTTCGCGTTCGGCGCGGCGGATGGCTTCGGCCGCGGCGCGGATCGACAGCACGTTGACGCCCAGCGCGGCGGCGTTGCGGGCCTGCGGCTCGATGTAGCGGATGACCAGTGCCTCGTCGTCGTCGCCCGTCGGCCGCTGGTCGCGCTCGAAGACGCGGAACTCGGCGGGCCCTTCGGCGCGCACCGCTGCCTCGTAGTCGTCGATGCCGGACCGTGCCACGCGCTCGATGTAGCCCATCGCCTGCAGGTGCAGCGGCTGCTGCAGCCACCAGGCGCTGAGCTTGCGCATCTGCTCGCCGGAGACCTGCCCCTGCAACTCGACGGCGCCATGCAGCGCCTCCAGCGCCTGCATCGGGCTGGCCAGCCAGGCACCCACGGCATCTGCCGTGCCGGCCGCCTCGCGCTCGAACGCCGCGCGCAGCCGCTGCTCATCCCAGCGGGCGACCGCCAGCGCGGCGACCACCAGCAGCCCGGTCACCAGCAGCAGCGGCGCCGCCACCGTCGTGCGGCGCGGTGCCCAGTCGCCGCGTGGACGGCCGATCAGCGTCAGCGCGGCCGGGGCCGCGATGAGCACGCCCAGCGAATCGCCGATCCACCAGGCCCAGAAGGTGAAGGCCAGCGCGGAAGGCGGCACCACGCCGGACAGGCCGAGCGCGAGGGTGGCGATCGACGGGTTCGTCAGGCAGGCCACCGGCGCCGCCAGCAGCAGAAAACGCCAGATGTCCCGCGGCTGCGACAGGGCCAGGGGTTGCGCCACGAAGCGCCGCACCAGCGCACACCCGGCGGCGGCCTGCAGGGCGGCGCCGATGGCGATGGGCAAGGGCACGAGCAGCGCCGACAGGTCGACCTGCCCGCGCGCCGCGCTCAGGCCGACGTTGACGGTGAAAGCGCCCAGCGCAACACCGAGAAGCGCCGGCCGGCCGTAGACCCAGGCCGCGGCGAAGGCGATACCGGCCGATGGGTACAGGGGCGCTGCATAGCTGGGCGGGAATGCCAGCTGCACGGCCAGCCAGCCGACCCCGGCGTACACCAGCGTCGTGATCCCCAGTACCCACGGCCAGGTGGCCTTGGACTCGTCGCTCATCGATGGCTCGGGCGGGCGCCCGATGCTTTTCCTCCGACGGCAAGGCTAGCATCCATGCCGGCGCCCGGCGCCGCGGCCGCCGCCGATGTCGCGGCGGAGTTGTCAATCCGGCCCGGCATCGAAGCGGATGCGCGCCGGCATGTCCGGCTGCCCGCGGCGAAGCGCAGACGGCACACAGCGCCAGCAAGACAAACCGGGTGGCGGGGCAGGGTCGCCGTCAGGTCGGCCGGCACGCGGCGGCCCCGACGAGCGGCCTCTAGACGTTGAAGAGGAAGTTCAACACGTCCCCATCCTTGACCACGTACTCCTTGCCTTCGGCGCGCATCTTGCCCGCCTCCTTCGCGCCCTGCTCGCCCTTGCAGGCGATGTAGTCGTCGAAGGCGATGGTCTGGGCGCGGATGAAGCCGCGTTCGAAGTCGGTGTGGATCACGCCCGCCGCCTGCGGCGCGGTGTCGCCGACGTGGATGGTCCACGCGCGCACCTCCTTCACGCCGGCGGTGAAATAGGTCTGCAGGCCCAGCAGGCCGAAGGCCGCGCGGATCAGCCGGTTCAGGCCGGGCTCGGCCTGCCCCATTTCCTGCAGGAACAGCAACCGGTCCTCGTCGCTCATGTCGGCCAGCTCGGCCTCGGTCTTGGCGCAGATGGCCACCACCGGCGCGTGCTGCTTCTCGCCGAACGCACGCAGCTGGTCCAGATACGGGTTGTGGTCGAAGCCGTCTTCGGCCACGTTGCCGACGAACATCGCCGGCTTGGCGGTGATCAGGCACAGCGGCTTCAGCACCGCCTGCTCTTCCTTGCTGAAGGCAATGCTGCGCACCGGCCGGGCCTGGTCCAGCGCTTCCTGGCATTTCTTCAGCACCTCGACCAGGCGCTGCGCGTCCTTGTCCTGGCCGGCCTTGGCCACCTTGCTGTAGCGCGCCAGGCTCTTTTCCACCGTGCCCAGGTCGGCCAGGCACAGCTCGGTCTGGATGACCTCGATGTCGGCGATTGGGTCCACCTTGCCGGCCACGTGGATGACGTTGTCGTCGTCGAAGCAGCGCACCACGTTGACGATGGCGTCGGTCTCGCGGATGTGGCTGAGGAACTGGTTGCCCAGGCCCTCGCCCTGGCTGGCGCCGGCCACCAGGCCGGCGATGTCGACGAACTCGACGATCGCCGGCACGATGCGCTCGGGCTTGACGATCGCCGCCAGCTGCTGCAGTCGCGGGTCGGGCAGCTCGACGATGCCGACGTTGGGCTCGATGGTGCAGAACGGATAGTTCTCGGCGGCGATGCCGGCCTTGGTCAGCGCATTGAACAAGGTCGACTTGCCCACGTTGGGCAGGCCGACGATGCCGCATTTCAGGCTCATGGGAAGGGCTTTGGACGGGGCAGGGGAAGGCGCGGATTCTAGGGCCCTACACTGCAGGCACCATGCCGCAAAGAATCACGCTTCAACCCCACGAGAAGGACTTGGGCGGGGGCTTCCGCGTACGCCGCCTGCTGCCCGCTGCGGCGCGCCAGGCGGTCGGCCCCTTCCTGTTCTTCGACCACTTCGGCCCGGTGACCGCCGGGCCCGCCGACAACCACGACGTGCGCCCCCATCCGCACATCGGCCTGGCCACGGTGACCTACCTGTTCGAAGGCGCGCAGATGCACCGCGACTCCACCGGCGTGGTGCAGCGCATCGAGCCGGGCGCCATCAACTGGATGACCGCCGGCCGCGGCATCGTGCATTCGGAACGCACCCCCGACGACCTGCGCCAGGTGCAGCGGCGCACCCACGGCCTGCAGCTGTGGTGCGCGCTGCCGCAGCAGGACGAGGAACTGGACCCGTCCTTCGCGCACACGCCGGCGCAGTCCATTCCGGTTCACGACAACGGGGCGGCCACGGCGCGCGTGCTCATCGGCGAGGCCTTCGGCCTGCGCTCGCCGGTGGTCACGCGCTCACCCACCTTGTACCTGGACTTCGCGCTGCGCCCCGGGGCATCGCTGCAGCTGCCGCCGGCCACCGAGCGCGCGCTCTATGGCGTGGACGCGCCGTTCACGCTGGACGGCGAGACGCTGCCGGCGCACCAGATGGTGGTGCTGAACCCCGGCGAGCAGCCGGTGCTGGGGGCCGCGGCGGACGCCCGCGTGGTGCTGATCGGCGGCGAGCCGCTGGGGCACCGCTTCATCGCCTGGAACTTCGTGTCCAGCCGCAAGGAGCGCATCGAGCAGGCCAAGGACGACTGGCGCGCCCAGCGCATGGGCCACGTGCCGGGCGAGACCGAGTTCATTCCGCTGCCTTAGAAAGCCGGCCTGGCCGCCCGCCTGACCGCCCCGCCCGTCAGACCGCCCGCTAGAACGCGTAGCTGGCGCGGAAGGGCTGGCCCACCGCCAGTTCGTGATCGACGCCGCGCACCACGATGGCGTTCATGCCGAAGGTGACGGCGCCGTCCATGCGCGGGTCCGCGCGATAGCCGGCCAGCGCGTCCGTGACCGCGTGGCCCTGCACGCCGGTGTCCGGGTCCACGCCCGGGATCGTGCAGCGCGCGCAGGGCTTCACCAGCTTCAGCTCCACCACGCCCTGCGGCGTGTCGATCTCCAGCCGGTCGATGTGGTCCTCGTCATGCGCTTGCAGGCCGTCCAGCACCAGGTTCGGACGGAAGCGGCGCATGTCCACGGCCGCGTCGCCCTGCAGCGCCAGGCGGCGGTTCAACTCGGCCAGCGACGCGGTCGACGTGACCAGCAGCGCAAAGGCGTCGGCAAAGGCCGTCTGCGCCTCGTGCGCGCCGGTCCAGCGGCGGTCGGACAGCCGACGATGTTGCGGGTCGAAGCGCGCCAGCCGCAGCGGCTGGCCGGCGAAGTCGCTGAACCACTGCGCCGCCAGCGCGCCCAGGTCCCAGGCCGGCACCACATCGCCCCAGACCTGCACCTGCAGCGGGCTCTCCACGCGGTCCAGCGCCACGTGCAGCGCCAGCATGCCCGGCGCACGCAGCACCAGGTCGTCGTGGCGCAAGCTCGGCTGCACCCGGGCCAGCTGCGGCAGCTCACGCTGGGTGACGAACTGGTTGTGCGCATCGACCAGCATCCAGGCGCGGTCGAACTCCAGGCCGGTCTCCACCAGCAGGCTGCGGGACAGCGCGATGCCGGCGCAGGACTTCACCGGATGCAGGTACAGCGCCTGCACGCTGCCGTTCGCGTCGCTCAAGACTCGCTCCATGCCCTCGGGCCGTGAAAACCGCGCGCATTGTGCATTTTCCCGGCTGCCTACAATCGTTGCATGAGGCAGGTGGACGTGTGCGTGCGTGGCGCGGGGGCGGTGGGCTCGTGCCTCGCGCTGGCCCTGGCGCGCCAAGGGTTGTCGGTGGCTCTGCAGGACAGCGGCCCGCGTGCGGCCGCGCCGGCCCGCCAGGACGTGCGCACCTATGCGTTGAACGCCGTGTCGGTGGACCTGCTGCGCGAGCTGAAGGTCTGGGACGCTATGGCGGCCGATGCCCGCTGCCCGGTCTATGACATGCATGTGGAGGGCGATGCCGCGGGCAGCGCGCTGGACTTCTCCGCCTGGTCGCAGGGCGTCGAAGCGCTGGCCTGGATCGTCGATGCCGCCGAACTGGAGCGCACGCTCGCTGCGGCGGTGGCCTTTGCGCCGCATGTGCAGGTGGTGGCCGACGGCCCGGTCGATGCCGCGCTGCTGGCGATCGCCGAAGGCAAGGCCTCGGCCACGCGCCAGCAGCTCGGCGTGGCCATGCCGGTGCAGCGCTACGGACAGCGTGCGGTGGCCGCGCGCCTGCAGTCGGACTTGGCGCACGCCGGCGTGGCGCGGCAATGGTTCCGCTCGCCCGACGTGCTGGCGCTGCTGCCCTTCGATCGGCCCGTGCCCGGGCAGTGCTATGGCCTGGTCTGGTCGGTGCCGGACGCACGTGCCGATGAGCTGCTGGCGCTGGACGACGCGGCTTTCGAGCAGGCGCTGGCCGATGCCACCGCGGGCGCCGCCGGGTCGCTGCGGCTGTGCGGCGAGCGCAGCGCCTGGCCGCTGACGCTGGCGCGCGCCGAGCAGGTCTGCGGCAGCGGCTGGGTGCTGCTGGGCGATGCCGCGCATGTGGTGCATCCGCTGGCCGGGCAGGGCCTGAACCTCGGCCTGGGCGACGTGCGCGCCTTGACGCGCGTCATCGCCGGCCGCGAAGCCTGGCGTTCGCTGGGCGACGAGCGGCTGCTGCAGCGCTACGCGCGCCAGCGCGCGATGCCCACCTTGGCCATGGGCCAGGTCACCGACGGCCTGTTGCATCTTTTCGCCAGCCAGGCGCCGGTCGTGCGGGAACTTCGCAACCGCGGCCTGAGTCTGGTCAACGGCCTGCCGCCGCTGAAGCGGCTGCTGGCTTCGTTCGCCCTCGACTCCTGAAGGACTTTCATGCTGCCATTGCGTCGTCTGCTGCTGTGCGCGCTGTTGCTGGCCGGCTCTGCCGCCGGGGCCCAGGAGGCGGTGATCCGCAAGAACCTGGCCGAGCGGCTGCCCAACCTGCCGAAGATCGATGAGGTGAGCAAGACGCCGATCCCCGGCATCTACGAGCTGCGCATGGGCCAGGACATCGTCTACGCCGACGAGCAGGGCAACCACCTGATCCAGGGCAACCTGATCGATACGCGCAGCCGCGTCGACCTGACCGAGGCGCGGGTCAACAAGCTCACCGCCATCGACTTCGCCAGCCTGCCGCTGAAGGACGCCATCGTCATCAAACAAGGCAACGGCACGCGCCGCATGGTGGTCTTCGGCGACCCCAACTGCGGCTACTGCAAGCGCATCGAGCGCGACCTGGCCAAGCTGCAGGACGTGACCATCTACACCTTCCTGTATCCGATCCTCGGCCCCGACTCCACCGTCAAGTCCAAGGACATCTGGTGCGCGCAGGACAGCGCCAAGGTCTGGCGTGCCTGGATGGTCGACGGCGTGGCGCCGCCGCGCAACATCGCCAAGTGCGACACCGCGGCGCTGGAGCGCAACGTCGAGCTCGGCAAGAAGCATCGGGTACAGGGCACGCCGGCGCTGGTCTTCGAGGACGGCACGCGCGTGCCCGGCGCCATTCCGCTGGACCAGCTCGAAAAGAGCCTGGCCGCGGCCGCCAAGAAGAGCTGAAGCCGGCGGCGCGTTGCGCGCGGCCGCCCTTGCCACCGATGATCGAGCACCTGATCGAAGTCGCCGATGTGCACGCGCACCTGTACCGGGTGACGCTGAAGGTGCCCCGGCCGCAGGCGCTGCAGCGCGTCAGCCTGCCGGTGTGGATCCCGGGCAGCTACATGGTGCGCGAGTTCAGCCGCCACCTGTCCGGGCTGCGGGCGCGGCAGGGCGGCCAGCCCGTGCCGGTGGAGCAGCTCGACAAGTGCAGCTGGCAGCTGCGTTGTGAGGGCCGCGCGGCGCTGACGCTGGTCTACGAGGTGTATGCCTTCGACACCTCGGTGCGCGCGGCCTTTCTGGACGACCGGCGCGGCTTCTTCAACGGCACCAGCCTGTGCCTGCGCGTCGAGGGCCGTGAGTCGGACGCGCAGACCCTGCGCATCGGCAAGCTGCCTGCCGGCTGGCAGGTGGCGACGGCCATGCCGCCGGGCCCGCGCCGCGGCGAATTCATCTGCGCCGACTACGACGAGCTGGTGGACCATCCGGTGGAGCTGGGCCGCTTCTGGCGCGGCGAGTTCCGTGCGCGCGGCGTGCCGCATGAATTTGTCGTCGCCGGCGCCTGGCCCAGCTTCGACGGGCCGCGGCTGCTGGCCGATGCGCGCCGCATCTGCGAGGCACAGATCGACTTCTGGCACGGCCGCGGCAAGCCGCCGGTGCGCCGCTACGTGTTCCTGCTGAATGCGGTGGAAGACGGCTACGGCGGCCTGGAACACCGCGCCAGCACCGCGCTGATCTGCACGCGCCGGCAGCTGCCTCGACTGGGCCAGGCTGACACGAGCGACGGCTACGTCACGCTGCTCGGGCTGATCTCGCACGAGTACTTCCACACCTGGAACGTCAAGCGGCTGAAGCCGCGGGACTTCGAGCGCATCGACTACGGGCGCGAGAACTACACGCGGCTGCTGTGGTTCTTCGAGGGCTTCACCTCCTACTACGACGACCTGCTGCTGCGGCGCGCCGGGCTGATCGACGCGCCGCGCTACCTGCGGCTGCTGTCCAGGACGCTGGGCGGCGTGCTGGCCACGCCGGGCCGCCAGGTACAGAGCGTGGCCGAGGCCAGCTTCGACGCCTGGGGCAAGTACTACCGCAGCGACGAGAACACGCCCAACGCCACCATCAGCTACTACGCCAAGGGCAGCCTGGTGGCGCTGGCGCTGGACCTGAGCCTGCGCGCCGGCGGCCGCGGCAGCCTGGACCAGGTGATGCGGTTGTTGTGGGCGCGCTCGGCCGGCGGGCCCATCGACGAAGCCGACATCGCCGACGCGCTGCAGCAGGTGGCGGGCCGCTCGATGGCCGCGGAGCTCGCCGCCTGGGTGCATGGCCGCGACGACCTGCCGCTGCAGCCGCTGCTGGCCCAGGCCGGCGTGCGCCTGCGGACGGAAGCGCCCGAGCTGGCGGCCGAGTTCGGCCTGCGCCTCAGCGAAGGTGCGCTCACCGGCATCCATGTGAAGAGCGTGCACCGAGGCAGCGCCGCGGAGCAGGCCGGCCTGTCGGCCGGCGACGAATTGCTGGCCGTCGACGGCTGGCGCGTGCGCCGCTTCGACGACGCGCGTGCCTGGCTGCGCGCGGGCCAGCCGGTCGAGCTGAGCTTCGTGCGCGACCAGCGCCTGCGCAGCACCTGGCTGCACCCGCCCAAGGCGGCCGAAGCGGGTGCGCAGCTGCGACTGGACGACAAACCCTCGCCGGCAGCCCTGGCGCTGCGCCGGGGGTGGTTGGGCGTGTGAGCCAACGGCTGCTGCGCCGCCGCGTGGGCCTGGTCGCCCTGGCGCTGCTGGTGGCTCTGGGGCATTGGCTGGTGATGGAACTGCTGCCCGAACTGCGTCTGGGTGACGGCAGCAGCGAGCGCATGCCCAAGCGCATCGAAGTGGCCTATGTGCGCGAGCTCGCGCCCGCGGCGCCACCGGCC
>JAHBZS010000037.1 GCA_019635285.1 Rubrivivax sp.
CCGGCGGCCAACGCCGACGGCAGCGCACGCGGCCCGCGAGGCGACCGTGGCGAGCGTGGTGACCGAGGCGAGCGCGGTGACCGAGGGGAGCGCGGTGACCGTGGCGAGCGCGGCGAGCGTGGCGAGCGCGGCCCGCGCCGCAGCGAGCAGCCCGCCAGCGCTGCGGCCGAAGGCGGCATCGCCCGCGACTTCGCCGACACGGCACCGGCCGAGGGCGGCGACCGCGACGGCCAGCGCCGTCGCCGCCGTGGTGGCCGCGGCCGTGACCGCGACGAGACCCGCGGCGACGTGAAGCCCGTGGCCGACGCTCTGGGCATGGAACAGGACGCGGCGAGCGAGCGCCCGCCGGTGGATACCGAGGTCGTCGCCCGCGACGACGCGGCGGCCTTCCCCCCGGGCGACGAAGCCGGCGCGCCGCGTGGCGACCGCGAAGGCGGCCGCCGCCGTCGCCGTGGCGGCCGGGGTGGCCGCGATCGCGACGAGGCACAGCAGGACGGCGCCGACGGCGAGCGTCAGGCCGAGGCCGGCGTCGCCGCCGACGAGGCCACCGTGCCCGAGAGGGTGGCGCCGGTCGCCACGGCACCGGTCGCGCCGGTCGCAGCAGCGCCGGTCGCGCTGCCGGTGGTCGACGTGCCGCAGGTGGCCGCGGCCCCGGCCGAGCCCGTCGCACCGCCGGCGGCGCCTGCCGTCGCGGTGCCGGCTCAGCGCTTCGAGCTACCGATGGACGACCTGCGCGCGCTGGCCGCGTCGGCCGGTCTGGAATGGGTGAATTCGGACGCCGAGCGCATCCTGGTGGCCCAGCAGGCGCTGGCCAACGAGCCCAAGCCGGTGCACGTGCCGCGCGTGCCGCGGCCGCGCGTCATCATCGACGAGGGCCCGCTGGTGCTGGTGGAAACGCGCAAGGACCTGTCGCAGATGAAGCTGCCCTTCGAGCAGCGCCAGCCCTCAGCCTGACGCTCAAGGGCCCAGGTCAAGGGCCCAGGTCAAGGGCCCAGGTCAAGGGCCCGGGTCAAGGGCCCGGGTCAAGGGCCGAAGCGCTCAAGGCCTCAAGGCAGGCGTTCCAGCGCGTGCTGGTACGCCGGCTGGTGCATCAGCTCGTCCCAGGTCAGCGGCGGGGTGGGCGGCAGCAGCGCCAGGCGGCGCTGCTCGCTGTCCGGGTCGGGCTGCCAATGGCCGGCCTCGGCCTGCTGCTGCAAGCCGGCGAGCAGTTCGTCCACCGCCTCGCCCGCACCGAGGCTCTGGTTGCACAGCAGCACCATGTCGCAGCCGGCGGCCAGCGCCTGCGCCGCCGCTTCGGCATAGCTGAGCGTGCCGCCATCGAGGTGGCGCGCGCCTTCCATGCTCAGGTCGTCGCTGAAGATGGCGCCCTGGAAGCCGAGCTGCCCGCGCAGGATGTCCTGCAGCCAGCGCGGCGAGAAGCCGGCCGGCCGCGGGTCCACCTTGGCGTACACCACGTGCGCCGGCATGACGCTGACCAGGCTGGTGCTGAGCGCGCCGTAGGGCAGCGCATCGTCGTCCAGGATCTTCTTCAGCGGGCGCCGGTCCACCGGCACCGCGACATGGCTGTCGGCCTTGACGAAGCCGTGGCCGGGGAAGTGCTTGCCGCAGTTGCCCATGCCGGCCAGCAGCAGGCCGTGCATCAGGCTCTTGGCGAGCAGCGTGACGACACGCGGGTCGCGGTGGAAGGCGCGGTCGCCGATGACGCCGCTGGCGCCGAAGTCCAGGTCGAGCACCGGCGTGAAGCTGAAGTCCACGCCGCAGGCGCGCAGTTCGCTGGCCAGCACATAGCCGCAGGCGGTGGCGGCGTCGGTGGCGGCCAGCGGATCCTTCATCCACAGCTCGCCCAGCGCGCGCATCGGCGGCAGGTGCGTGAAGCCGTCGCTGCGGAAGCGCTGCACCCGGCCGCCTTCATGGTCGACGCAGATCAGGATGTCGGGCCGCTCGCGCCGGATGGCGGTGGTCAGCTCGATGAGCTGGCGCCGGTCCACCCAATGGCGGGCGAACAGCACCAACCCGCCGGTCAGCGGATGCCGCAGGCGGCGGCGGTCGGCCGCGCTCAGCGTGGGCGCGGCGATGTCGAGCACGACCGGGGCGTGGGCGATCATGGGGTGGGCTCCTGGGTTTCGACGACGACGAAGGCCGCCGCATAGTCGCTTTCATCGCTGACGCTGACGTGCGCGCGCAAGCCGCGCTCGGCAAACCACTCGGCCAGCGCGCCGTGCAGCCGGATCGTCGGCTTGCCGCTGGCGGCGTTGAGGATCTCGCAGGCGCGCCAGGTCATCGGCATGCGCATGCCCATGCCGATGGCCTTGGAGAAGGCTTCCTTGGCCGAAAAGCGCGTGGCCAGGAAGCTCAGGCCGCGCTGCGCGACACGCGCGCGGCGCGCGCGGTAGACCGCCAGCTCGTTCTCGCCCAGCACCTTCTCGGCGAAGCGCTCGCCGCGCCGCTCGAGCGTGTCGCGGACGCGGCGGATGTCGATGATGTCGGTGCCGATGCCGTAGATCATGGTGCGCCGTCGGACCGCCCAACGGCGGATGCGCCCCCGCGGGCGGCCGGCGCCGCAGGCGCCTGGGGAGCGAATGCCCATGCCTCGGCGATGCAGCGCAGGTAGGCGCGCACCGTCTCGACGATGCCCAGCTCGATGGCGTCGCCGATCAGCGCGTGGCCGATCGACACTTCCTGCACGCCGGGCACCGCGCGCAGGAAGTCGGCGAGGTTGTCGCGGTTCAGGTCGTGGCCGGCGTTGAGGCCCAGGCCGGCCGCTTGCGCGGCCTGCGCGGCGCGCGCGTAGGCCTGCAGCTGCGGCGCCTGCGCGGGCGTGCCATGGGCCCGCGCGTAGCTCTCGGTGTAGAGCTCGACGCGGTCCGCGCCGAGTTCGCGCGCCTGGCGCATGGCGTCGGGCAGCGGGTCCATGAACAGGCTGACGCGCACCCCAAGGGCCTTCAGCTCGGCGATCAGCGGGCGCAGCCGGTCGCCGTCAGCGTTGAGGTTCCAGCCGTGGTCGGAGGTGGCCTGCGACGCGCTGTCGGGCACCAGCGTGCATTGCTGCGGACGCAGCGCACGCACCAGCGGCATCAGGTTGTGGAAGGGGTTGCCTTCGATGTTGTATTCGGCCTGCGGCCAGCGCTGCAGCAGCGCGTGCAGGTCGTGCACGTCCTGCGTGCGGATGTGGCGCTGGTCGGGCCGCGGGTGCACGGTGATGCCGCCGGCGCCGGCCTGCAGCGCCAGGTCGGCGATGTGCACCAGGTTGGGAATGTCCAGCGGCCGCGAATTGCGCAAGAGCGCGACGCGGTTGACGTTGACCGACAGCGCGGTGCGCGCGCCGTGGCCGGCTTCGGGGGCGACAAGAGGATTCATCGGGCGGGCACTCGCGGGTCGAGCAGCCTGCGCAGGCCGTCCATCACCTGCCGCGTGCGCAGCTGCGAGCCCAGATGATATTGAAGCTGCGCGCGCAGGCTGCCGCGCAGCGCCAGCCGCGCCGGCGCGCAGGCCGCGCACAGCGCCTCGACGCTGCCGTGCTGCAGCGCGGCCTGCAGGGCCACCAGCTGCGCGCCGGTCAGCGCCGCTGCGCCACCGGCCGCCGGCGTCACGCCCGCCTCCGGCTGCAGCAGGTAGGACGCGTCGGGGCGCACCGGCTGCAGTGTCAGCGTCACCTGGTCCAGCTCGGGCAGCAGCCCGATCTCGCGCAGCAGCACCAGTTCGAAGGCACGCAGCACCGCCTGCGCCCCGGCCTCGTCGGCCGTGGCCAGCAGCGGCAGCAGTTGGGCATAGGCGTCGAACAGCCCGGGGTGCGGGTCCTGCCGGGCCAGCAGCCGCAACAGCAGCTCGTTGAGATAGAAGCCGGCGAACAGCGCACTGCCGCCCGGCATCGCCGCGCCGCCGGCCCACTCGGCGCTGCGCAGCGTGTGCACCTCGGCGTCTTCGCTGCTGCGGCCGAAGGCCACCTGCAGCCGCTGGAAGGGCAGCAGCACGCCGCGCAGCTGCGAATAAGGCCGCTTGGCCCCCTTGGCGGCCACGGCCAGGCGGCCACGCTCGCGCGTGAACAGCTCCAGGATCAGGCTGCTCTCGCTCCAATCGTACTGGTGCAGCACATAGGCCGACAGCAGCTTGCCCGATGCCCCTCGCCCGCCGGATGCGTCGCCGAGCGTGGTCGCGCCAGCCGGCGCGCGGCCCGGCGCCGGCCCTGCGGCGCGCTTCATTCGTAGCCGAAGCTGCGCAGGTGCGCTTCGTCGTCGGCCCAGCCGGAGCGCACCTTGACCCACAGTTCGAGGAACACCTTGGCATCGAGCAGGCGTTCCAGCTCCTGCCGCGCCTCGCTGCCGATGCGCTTGAGCCGCTCGCCGCCCGCGCCCACGACCATGCCCTTGTGCGCATCGCGCTCGACGACGATGCTGGCGGCGATGCGGTACAGCGGCCGCGCCCGGCCGCCCGCAGCGGCCGCCGCCTTGGGGGACGACTGCGGCGCCGCCGCCTGGGGGTTGTCGGCCCCGCCCTCTTCCTCGAAGCGGTCGATCTGCACGGTGCAGCCATAGGGCAGCTCGTCGCCGGTCAGCCGGAAGAGCTTTTCGCGGATGATCTCGCTGGCCAGGAAACGCTCGCTGCGGTCGGTGAGCGCGTCTTCTTCATGCAGCCACGGCCCTTCCGGCAGGTACGGTGCCAGGATCTCGAGCAGCCGCTGCGCGTCGGCCTCCTTGCGCGCCGACATCGGCACGAACTCGGCGAACGCATGGCGCTCCTGCATGCCCTGCAGCCACGGCAGCAGGTCGTTGCGGCGCTTGACGGCATCCAGCTTGTTGGCCACCAGCAGCACCGGCTTGCCGGGCGGCAGCAGCGCCAGCACCTTGGCATCGTCGAGCCCGAAGCGGCCGGCTTCGACCACGAACAGCACCACGTCCACCTCGGACAGCGACGACAGCACGTTGCGGTTCATGGTGCGATGCAGCGCGCTGCCGTGCCGGGTCTGGAAGCCCGGCGTGTCGACGAAGACGAACTGCGCCGGACCGACCGTGCGGATGCCGGTGATGCGGTGGCGCGTGGTCTGCGCCTTGCTGGAAGTGATGCTGATCTTCTGCCCGACCAGCGTGTTCAGCAGCGTCGACTTGCCGACGTTGGGCCGGCCGACGATAGCCACCAGTCCGCAGCGCGTCGGCGCAGGTTCCTCGTTCATCAGGAGCGCAGGGGGCTGCCCGGCCGGTCGCTGGCCTTCAGGCCCTCGAGCATGCGGCGCGCGGCCTGCTGTTCGGCGGCGCGCCGCGAACGGCCTTCGCCGCGCTCGGCCAGGCCCAGCGGCGCCACCAGGCATTCGACCTCGAAGGTCTGCGCATGCGCCTGCCCGCGCGTGGCGACGATGCGATACGACGGCACCGCCAGCCGCCGCGCCTGCAGCCATTCCTGCAGTTCGGTCTTGGCGTCCTTGCTCCAGCTGTCGATCTCGGTGCTGTCGATCAGTTCGCCGAACAGGTTGCGCACCACCTGCTGCGCGGCATCGAAGCCGCCGTCCAGGAAGGCCGCGCCGATCAGCGCTTCCAGCGCGTCGGCCAGGATCGACGCGCGCTGCGCGCCGCCGCCGCGGGTCTCGCCTTCGGACAGGCGTAGCACCTGCGGCAGGCCCAGGCCCAGCGCGGCCCGGTGCAGGCTTTCCTCGCGCACCAGGTGCGCGCGCACGCGCGTCAGGTCGCCTTCGTCCGAGCCGGAGAAGCGCTGGTACAGCAGCGCCGAGACGACCGTGTTGAGGACCGCGTCGCCGAGAAATTCAAGCCGCTCGTTGTGCGCGACGCCGAAGCTGCGGTGCGTCAACGCGCGCGTCAACAGCCCGGGCTGTGCGAAGACATGGCCCAGGCGCTGCTGCAGGGCATCGAGGCTGGCGTCGATCATCGGCCTTTCATTTTGACTCGCCTTTGTACTTCACCAGCAGGTACACCGGCTCCATGATCGGAATTTCCTTGTCATAGGCAAAGCGGATGACGAGGCGGTCGTTCTCCTTGGTGACCTCGAGGTCCTTGCCGGAGATGGACGTGATGGAGTACTCGATGTCCTTCTGCTTGTCGAAGGCCTTGCGCACCTCGCCGACCGTCGGCGGCCCTTCGCTGGCCACCCGGTTCACGGCGCGCTGGATCGTCAGGTACTCGTTGATCGTCGGCAGCACGCGCACGGCCGCGTAGCCGATGAAACCGATGATGATGGCCCAGGCCAGCAGCCCGATGAGGCTCAGGCCGCGTTGGGAGCGGGCCCGCGAAGAACTAGCTTTCATCTTCCACCTTTCACCCGGTTGCCCGGCCGCGCCTCCTTAATGGAAGGCTCCGATGCGGCCCAGGTTGCCGAAGTTCATCCACACGAAGAAGGCCTTGCCGACGATGTTTTCGTCGGGCACGAAGCCCCAGAAGCGTGAATCCTGCGAGTTGTCGCGGTTGTCGCCCATCATGAAATAGTGCCCCGGCGGCACCTTGCAGACCACGCCCTCCGGGCTATATCGGCAGTTCTCGTGCATGGGAAAGGTCTTCTGGTCGCCGCCGTAGAACGCCGGCCGCTTCGGATCGACCAGGATGCGATGTTCTACCGCCCCCAGGCTTTCGCTGAACATCGGCACGTAGCGCAGGCTGTCTTCGTCGTAGAACTCGCCCAGCGGCTTGACCGGCACCTCCTTGCCGTTGATCGTCAGCCGCTGGTTCAGGTAGGCCACCTCGTCGCCGGGCACGCCGACCACGCGCTTGATGTAGTCGACCCGCGGATCGACCGGATAGCGGAAGACCATCACGTCGCCGCGCTGTGGGTCGTTGTTGGCGATGATCTTCTTGTTGATCACCGGCAGGCGCACGCCGTAGTGGAATTTGTTCACGAGAATCAGGTCGCCGACCAGCAGGGTCGGCACCATCGAGCCGGACGGGATCTTGAAAGGCTCGAACAGGAAGGAACGCAGCAGGAAGACGATCAGGATCACCGGGAACAGCCCGGCGGTCCAGTCCAGCCACCAGGGCTGGGCAAGCAGCTTGCGCTTGGCCTCGGCCACGTCGCCGTCGACCTTGTCGATGCCCATCTTGGCCAGACCGGCGCGGCGCGCAACGTCCTGGCTCTCCAGCGCCGCGGCGGCGGCCTCGCGCGCCGGCTTGAAGCGCAAGCGCTCGGCCAGCCAGTAGACGAAAGTCACCAGCGTCAGCAGGAACAGCAGCAGCGCGAAGTTGCCGGTCCAGCGGCCGATGAACCATCCGCCCAGGTAGACCACCAGGACGCCGTACAACGCAGCGGTAAGGGTACTCATCAATCGTCCACGCGGAGAATCGCCAGGAAGGCTTCCTGCGGCACCTCGACGGCGCCGATCTGCTTCATCCGCTTCTTGCCGGCCTTCTGCTTTTCCAGCAGCTTGCGCTTGCGCGTGATGTCGCCCCCATAACATTTTGCCAGCACGTTCTTGCGCAGCGCCTTGATGTTCTCGCGCGCGATGATGTTGGCGCCGATGGCCGCCTGGATGGCCACGTCGTACATCTGGCGCGGGATGATCTCGCGCATCTTGGCCACCACGGCGCGCGCCCGGTACTGGCTCTGCGAGCGGTGCACGATGATCGACAGCGCGTCGACCTTGTCGCCGTTGATCAGCATGTCGACCTTGACGACGTCGGCTGCGCGGTATTCCTTGAACTCGTAGTCCATGGACGCGTAGCCGCGCGACACGCTCTTCAGCTTGTCGAAGAAGTCCAGCACGATCTCGGCCAGCGGCATCTCGTAGGTCAAGAGCACCTGGCGGCCGTGGTAGGCCATGTTGAGCTGCACGCCGCGCTTCAGGTTGGCCAAGGTCATCACCGGGCCGACGTAGTCCTGCGGCATGTACAGGTGCACGGTGACGATCGGCTCGCGGATCTCGGCGATGCGGCCGGCGTCGGGCATCTTCGACGGGTTCTCGATCTCGATCACCTCGCCATCGCCCAGCTCCACCTGGTAGATGACGCTGGGGGCGGTGGTGATCAGGTCCTGGTCGAACTCGCGCTCCAGCCGCTCCTGCACGATCTCCATGTGCAGCAGGCCGAGGAAGCCGCAGCGGAAGCCGAAGCCCAGCGCCTGGCTGACCTCGGGCTCGTAGTGCAGCGACGAATCGTTGAGCTTGAGCTTCTCCAGCGCGTCGCGCAGCGCCTCGTACTCGCTGGCCTCGGTGGGGTACAGCCCGGCGAAGACCTGCGGCTTGATCTCCTTGAAGCCGGGCAGCGGCTCGGTCGCCGGGCCGGCGTTGTTGGGCAGCTTCTTCTCCAGCGTGATGGTGTCGCCGACCTTGGCCGCCTGCAGCTCGCGGATGCCGGCGATGATGAAGCCCACCTCGCCGGCCTTCAGCTCGTCGCGCTGCACCGACTTCGGCGTGAACACCCCCAGTTGCTCGATGCCGTAGACCGCATTGGTGGCCATCAGGCGGAAGCGCTCGCCCTTGGCCAGGCGGCCGTCGACCACGCGCACCAGCATCACCACGCCCACGTAGTTGTCGAACCAGCTGTCGATGATCATCGCCCGCGGCGGCCCATCCGGGTTGCCGCGCGGCGGCGGCATGCGCGTGATCACCGCTTCCAGGATGTCGTCCAGGCCCATGCCGGTCTTGGCCGAGCAGGGAATGGCGTCGGTGGCGTCGATGCCGATGACGTCCTCGATCTCCGCCTTGGCGCGCTCGGGGTCGGACTGCGGCAGGTCCATCTTGTTGAGCACCGGCACCACCTCGACGCCGAGCTCGAGCGCGGTGTAGCAGTTGGCCACCGTCTGCGCCTCGACGCCCTGGCTGGCGTCGACGACCAGCAGCGCGCCTTCGCAGGCCGACAGCGAGCGGCTGACCTCGTAGCTGAAGTCGACGTGGCCGGGCGTGTCGATCAGGTTCAGGTTGTAGACCTTGCCGTCGCGCGCCGTGTATTCGAGTGCCGCCGTCTGCGCCTTGATGGTGATGCCGCGCTCGCGCTCGATGTCCATCGAGTCGAGCACCTGCGCCTCCATCTCGCGCTCACTCAAGCCACCGCAGCGCTGGATGATGCGGTCGGCCAGCGTGCTCTTGCCGTGGTCGATGTGGGCAATGATCGAGAAATTGCGGATGTGATCCATGCACTCAGCGTCGAGCGTTCGCGGCCGGGCTCACAACGGCGAAGCCGTTGCGTCGTTCGCTAACTTCGCGCAGCGAAGTTAAGCGCTGCGAAGCAGCGCGGCGAGAGACAAAAAAAAGGCACGTCGAAGTCGTGACGCGCCTTCCAACAGAACGTTTGGCAACTGCTTGTTGGGCTTTCATTGTAGTCAAAAGGATCGGCCTGGAAGCCGCGCCAGTGCTTGTTTTTAGGCCGTTGCAGCGTGCCAACATGGAATCTTTTCAACAAGATATCCACAAGTTGGTACCAAGTTTTGGCCTTCGCCAAAAAGCGACAGAACCACGCCAAAAGCAGCCGGTAAAAGCCGCTGCGGTGGACCAGATTCTAGCTCTGTCGCGATGCAATCCCGGGTCCAGGCCGATTGAAGTGAAAGACCACTAACTAGACTGCGGACCTGCGGCTCAGGGGGTTTGCGGGCACGAAAATTGTTGTTTCCGCATTATGGAAACACCCCTGATGGCAGTCGGCCAATCGGCCCGAGCGCTCAGCGCCCCGGCTTGATCACCAGGTAGTTGACCGCCTCGCCCCGCCGCACCAGCACGCTCACGGCCTTGGCCTTGTCGGCCTTCTGCGCCAGCTGGTTGAACTGCTTCACGTCGCTGATCTCGGTGTTGTCCATCGACAGGATCACGTCGCCCTCGCGCAGCCCCGCACGCGCGGCCGCACCGTCGACAGCTTCGACGCGCACGCCGCCGCGCAGGCGCATCTCGCGCTTCTGCGCGTCGCTGAGGTCGGCCACCGACAGCCCCAGCGCGCCCTTGGGCGGCGGCGGCGAGCTCGGGTCGCCGGTGCGGCGCAGCGGCTTGTCGGCCTCGAACTCGGCCACGGTGACGGTGATGTCCTTGGTGTTGCCGCGGCGGAAGACCTGCAGCGTGGTCTTGGTGCCGGGCCGGGTGTTGCCGATCATGCGCGGCAGGTCGCCGGACTTCTCGACCGTCTTGCCGTCGACCTTGGTGATGATGTCGCCGGCTTCGATGCCCGCCTTGTCGGCAGGCCCGCCGGCCTCGGCGTTCTGCACCAGCGCGCCGCTGGGCTTGCCCAGCCCGATGGATTCGGCGACTTCCTTGGTGACGGGCGCGATCTGCACGCCGATGCGGCCACGGATGACGCGGCCGTTGGTGCGCAGCTGTTCCGACACGCGCATGGCGTCGGCGATGGGGATCGCAAAGGCGATGCCCATGTAGCCGCCCGAGCGGCTGAAGATCTGCGAGTTGATGCCCACCACCTCGCCCTTCAGGTTGAGCAGCGGGCCGCCCGAATTGCCGGGGTTGATGGCCACGTCGGTCTGGATGAAGGGCAGGTAGTCGCCGGTGTCGCGCTGCTTGGCGCTGACGATGCCGGCCGTCACGGTGTTCTCCAGTCCGAAGGGCGACCCGATGGCCACCACCCACTCGCCGACCTTCAGGCGATCGCTGTCGCCGATGCGGACGAAGGGCAGCCCGGTGGCCTCGAGCTTGACCACGGCGATGTCGGTGCGCCGGTCGGTGCCGACGATGCGCGCCTTGAACTCGCGCTTGTCGGTCAAGGTGACCAGCACCTCGTCCGCACCCTCGACCACGTGCGCGTTGGTCATCACATAGCCATCGGCGCTGAGGATGAAACCGGAGCCGACGCCACGCTGCTGCGGTTCCTCGTCACCGCCGCGCGGCCCGCGGCGGGGGTCCGGCCGCCCCGGCAGCGGAATGCCGAAGCGGCGGAAGAATTCCTCGACGTTGGGGTCGACCTCCACGCCGCCGGCTGCAGCCTGGCGGCCGCGCTCCAGCGTGCGGATGTTGACCACGGCCGGGCCGACACGCTCGACCAGTTCGGTGAAGTCGGGCAGCGTCTGGGCGCGCAGCAGGGCGGGCCAGCTGGCCAGGGCGGCCAGCAGCAGCAGGCCGAGCCACAGGGCCCGGGCGCGAGCCGCGGAGGGAACACGAAGGACGCTGGAACGCATGCATGGACTCCCGGAAAACCTGGCAAACACCCGACTGGGGAAGGTGGGGCTCAACGCCGCCGTTCAAGAGCCTGCTGGAACTGCTTCAGCGTCTGCGTGGGCACGTCGCCCATCACCGTGACCCACCAATCGTTGCCGTTGGCCTGCATCAGGGTGTTGGTGGCGCCCACCTGCGTCAGCAGCGGACGCGTATGCCGCGAGCGGTCCAGCGGCTCGATGAACAAGGACACGTGCGTCAGGCCGTCCGAGAAGACCGCCTGCAGCACCGAGGCCGGCGCGGTGACGCCGTCCACCGGATCCAGCGCGCGGCGCATGCTGCTGCCGAGCTGGAAGCCGGGCACCAAGCCGTTGAGCACCCAGCCTTCGCCGGCCAGCGTGACGTTCTGCTGCGACGGCCGCACCTGCCGGAAGTGCTCCAGCTGCTTCATCGGCTGCAGCACCGACTGCGGCTTGGGCTTGACATCGATCTCGACCTGCGAGAACGCGCTGGACTCCAGCACCTGCATGCGCGGCCCCAGCACATCGGCACGCAGCATCAGGCCGCTGCGGCGATCGACCCACAGGCGCTGCGCGAAGCGGCTCTGGTCGCGCGGGCTGAGCAGCAGGATCTGCGCCTCGCGGCCGGCGACGTGCTCGGTGCCCTGCTCGCGCAGTTCGTAGCGCTCCTCGGCGCGCGGCTCGATCACCGGCCGCAGCGAGGCCTGCCGCGGGTCGCGCTCTTCGATGACCGCCACGCGCGAGTGCGGCCACAGCGTCACCACCCGGTCGTTGTGGCGATAGATCTGCTGCATGCGGCCGTCGAGCACCTCGACCCGCTCATACGACTGCGAACCCTCGCAGTAGTGGGCGACACGCGCACTGGACAGCGTGCCATCGGCGCTGAACACGAGCGTGCCCTGGTAGTTGCGCTCATGCGCCGCGGCATGGATGCGCGACAGCCATTTGCGCGCCTCCTGCGGCGGCAGCGGCCGGGATTCGTCCGCCGTCTCCGCGCCCTGCGCGGGCAGCAGGGCGCCGAAGGCGGCCCACAGGATCAGCGGCCCGAGCCAGAGAAAACGGGTCGCCGGCGCGCGCATCCGGCCTCAGCGGTCCAGCGACACGGTGGTGATGCTGCGCCCCGAACCGCCCGGCAGCGAACCCGGCAACGCCATGGCGTAGTCGCGGTGCGCGCGCAGGTAGCTGTCCAGCCGCGCGTCGCGCAGCACGCGGCCGCCCGGCGGCACGGCCTCGGCCGCATCGGCCGAGGCCGGCGCGAGCGCCACCGAGGCCGCGACAGGCGCGCGGGCCAGCAACGGCGCCCCCGCATCACCCTCCTTCGACCCGAGCGACAGCACGAGCGCGCTGGCCAGTCCCGACACGCCTGCCGCCGCCGCGACGGGCCACACCCAGGCGCGACGCCGCGCGGAACCCGGGGGCGAGGGCCGCGGCCGCGGCACCAGCACCGCCGGCTCATCGTCCAGACGGGCCTGCAAGCGTTGCAGGAAGTCGCGGTCGCGACCCGGCGGGCTGGCCAGGTCCTCGCTGCGCAGCACGTCGCCGATCAGGTGGTAGGTGTGCCAGGTCTGCCGCAGCTGCCGGTCGTCGCCGGCCCAGGCCGCCAGGCCGCGGCCAAGCTCAGCGTCGTCGGCCTCGCCATCGGCGATGGCGGACAGCCACCGGCGCGCGTCGCCGGCATCCACGGGGGGCTCGTTGTTCATGGGGGGCTCCATGGCTTGGACCTACCAGCGCCTTCCGTCCTTGGCCTCGATGTGCGGGCGCAGCCGTTCGGCGATGGCCTCGCGGGCGCGGAAGATGCGTGAGCGCACGGTTCCGATCGGGCAGTTCATGGCTTCTGCAATCTCTTCATAGCTCAGTCCCTCGATCTCCCGCAGCGTGATGGCTTGACGAAGATCCTCGGACAGGGCTTCGATGGCGGCATTGACGGTGGCCGCGATCTCCTTGCTTGCAAACAGGGACTCGGGCGTCTCACCATCGCTTAGTTCGGCCCCGCCCCGGGAAGTTTCGTCGTCATCATCGCGCTGCGCGAAAGCCGACTCGGTGATCACCGGGTCGCGCTTCAGGTCGCTGAGCGCCTTCTTGGCCGAGTTGACAGCGATGCGATAGAGCCAAGTGTAGAACGCACTCTCGCCGCGAAACTGCGGCAGCGCACGGTAGGCGCGGATGAATGTCTCCTGCGCGATGTCCTCGACCAGGTCGGTGTCGCGCACCATGCGGGCGATCAGGCGTTCGATGCGGCGCTGGTACTTGACCACCAGCATCTCGAAGGCCCGCCGGTCGCCCCCCTTGAATCGCTCGACCAGCAAGGCATCGGAATCCGCGGCGTTCATGCGCTGAGGTCGGCCCGAAGCGGGCGGCCGGGCCCGGCGGGCGCCCGATCGTGGTGCAGGGCGACACGCAGCGCCGGCCAGGCAGCGCCCGCATCGCGGCGCGACAGCGGCAGCCAGCGCACGCGGTGCCGGTGCAGGCCGTCCTCGGGGTCGAAGACAAAGCGCACCAGCACCCAGTCGCCCAGGTCGAGCATCGCCTGGGGCCGCCCAGGGCGCTGGCTGGCACCCTCGCGGCCCACCGACCAGACCGCGCCATCCCAGGACAGCAGCGCCGGCGGCTCGGCCAGCCAGCGCCCCGCGAAGGCGGCCACGCCCCAGCCGAACATCAAGCTGCCCAGCACCAGCGCCGGACCTGCCGCTGCCAGGTGCGCCCCGCTCCAATACGCCGCCACGGCGGCGCTCAGGGTCAACAGGAACTTCTGGATCCCTAGCCACGTCCCGGCGCTGCGGGACCACACCCGTGCGGGAGGGGGGGCGCGCATGCGCGTCGTCGGACCGCCTCAGATCCGGCGGAAAACCAGCGTGCCGTTGGTGCCGCCGAAGCCGAAATTGTTCTTCACCGCCACGTCGATCTTCATGTCCCGCGCGGCGTTGGCGCAGTAGTCCAGATCGCACTCCGGATCCTGGTTGAAGATATTGATCGTCGGCGGCGACACCTGGTGATGCAAGGCCAGCACGGTGAACACCGATTCGATGCCGCCGGCGCCGCCCAGCAAGTGGCCGGTCATCGACTTGGTGGAGTTCACCACCAGCCGCTTGGCATGCTCGCCGAAGGCCAGCTTGATGGCGTTGGTTTCGTTCAGGTCGCCCAGCGGGGTGGAGGTGCCGTGGGCATTCAGGTACTGCACCTGGCTGGCATCGACGCAGGCGTTGCGCAGCGCCGCCTTCATCGACCGCTTCGGGCCGTCGACGTTGGGCGCCGTCATGTGGAAGGCGTCGGCGCCCATGCCGAAACCCGCCAGTTCGGCGTAGATCTTGGCGCCGCGGCGCTTGGCATGCTCGTATTCCTCGAGCACCACGGCGCCCGCGCCTTCGCCCAGCACGAAGCCGTCGCGGTCCTTGTCCCAGGGCCGCGAGGCGGTCTTGGGGTCGTCGTTGCGCGTGGACAGCGCACGAGCCGCCGCAAAGCCGCCGACGCCGAGCGGGGACACGGTGGACTCGGCGCCGCCGGCCACCATGACGTCGGCGTCGCCGTATTCGATCAGCCGGCCGGCCTCGCCGATGCAGTGCAGCCCGGTGGTGCAGGCCGTGACGATGGCCAGGTTGGGCCCGGTGAAGCCGTACTTGATCGACAGGTGGCCCGAGATCATGTTGATGATCGAGGCCGGCACGAAGAACGGCGAGATGCGCCGCGGGCCGCGGCTGCGATACTCGCCGTCGGTGGCCTCGATCATCGGCAGCCCTCCGATGCCCGAGCCGACGAGGCAGCCGATGCGCTCGGCCGTCTCTTCGGTCAACGCATCACCCACCGGCAGACCCGCATCCTGCACCGCCTGGATCGAAGCCGCCAGGCCGAAGTGGATGAAGGTATCCATGTGCCGCGCTTCCTTGCCGGGGAGGTAGTCCTCGACATTGAAGCCCTTGACCTCGCCCGCGAACTGGCAGGCGAAGGCCGAGGCATCGAAGCGGGTGATCTTGTCGATGCCGCTGCGGCCGGCGAGCAGGTTGCCCCAGCCTTCGGCCACGCTGTTGCCCACCGGGCTGATCAGCCCGAGCCCGGTAACGACGACGCGGCGGCGACTCATCGGCAACGTCCCGCCTCAGGCCTTCTGGTGGCTGCTGGCGTAGTCGATGGCCAACTGCACCGTGGTGATCTTCTCGGCCTCTTCGTCCGGGATTTCGATGCCGAACTCATCCTCCAACGCCATCACCAGTTCCACGGTGTCGAGCGAGTCGGCGCCCAGGTCGGCCACGAAGGCCTTGTTGTTGGTGACGTCGGACTCCGGTACGCCGAGCTGTTCGGCAATGATCTTCTTGACACGCGCTTCGATATCGCTCATGACTCCTCCAGGAGTGGATGCAGAAAAACCAGGCAATTCTACCGGGGCATGCACGCCGTGCCGAGGCACCCGCGCCGCGGCGATTTTCAGTTCATGAACATGCCGCCGTTGACATGCAGTTCGGCACCGGTGATGTAGCCGGCCAGCGGCGACGCCAGAAAGGCCACCGTGTGGGCAATCTCCTCGGGCGTGCCCAGGCGGCCCAGCGGGATCTGCGCCTGCAACGCGGCCTTTTGCGCCTCGGGCAGGGCGTCGGTCATGTCGGTGGCGATGAAGCCCGGCGCGATGCAGTTGACGGTGATGTTGCGGCTGCCCAACTCGCGCGCCAGCGCCCGCGTCATGCCGGCCACACCGGCCTTGGCCGCCGCATAGTTGGCCTGGCCAGGGTTGCCGCTGGCACCGACCACCGAGGTGATATTGATGATGCGCCCGTAGCGCTGCTTCATCATGCCGCGCATCACCGCGCGGCTCAGCCGGAACACCGCGCCGAGGTTGGTGTCCAGCACCGCGGCCCAGTCCTCGTCCTTCATGCGCATGGCCAGCTGGTCGCGCGTGATGCCGGCGTTGTTGACCAGCACCTGCAGGCCGCCGTGTTCCTTGACGATGGCGTCCACCAGCGCGTCGGTCGCCGCCGCATCGTTGACGTCGAGCGCGGCGCCGCGGCAGCCGGCGAAGTCGGCCAGCGCCTGCGAGATGCCCTGCGCACCGGCCTCGCTGGTCGCGGTGCCGATCACCTTGAAGCCCTGCTCGGCCAAGGTGCGGGCGATCGCCCGGCCGATGCCGCGAGACGCGCCGGTGACCAGCGCCACCTGGCCCGCCGCGCTCATGCCAGGGCCTCCTTGCACTCGGCCAGCGTCGTCGGGTCGTACAGCGCCAGCACCTGCGCGTCGGCGTCGATGCGCTTGACCATGCCGGCCAGCACCTTGCCCGGGCCGCATTCGACGACGTGGCTGGCGCCGCGCGCGCGCAGGGCCTGCACCACCTCGACCCAGCGTACCGGGCCGAAGGCCTGACGGTAGAGCGCGTCGCGGATCGCCGCGGCATCCGTCTGCACGGCCACGTCGACGTTGTTGACCAGCGGCACACGCGGCGCGGCGAAGGCGACGTCGGCCAGGCGCTCGCGCAACGCCTCGGCGGCGGGCTTCATCAGCGAGCAATGGAACGGCGCCGACACCGGCAGCTGCACCACGCGCTTGGCGCCCATGGCCTTGAGCACGTCGCGCGCTTTCTCGACGCCCGCCACGGAGCCGGAGATGACGGTCTGCCGCGGGTCATTGAAGTTGGCTGCCTCGACCACCTCACCGCTTTCGGCCGCCGCCTTGGCGCAGCCTTCGGCGATCTGCGCCGGCTCCAGCGCCAGCACCGCGGCCATCGCGCCGGCGCCGACGGGCACCGCCTGCTGCATGGCCTGCGCGCGAAAACGCACCAGTTTCAGCGCATCGGCCAGCTGCAGCACCCCGGCGGCCACCAGCGCGCTGTATTCGCCCAGCGAATGCCCGGCCACCGCCGCGGGCTCCGCGCCGCCTTCGGCGCGCCACGCCCGGTAGCAGGCAATGCCGGCACACAGCATCACCGGCTGGGTGTTGGTGGTCAGGTCGAGCTCGTCCTGCGGACCGTCGCGCATCAGCGCGCCGAGATCCTGCCCCAGGGCCTGCGACGCCTCGGCCAGCGTGTCGCGCACCGCGGGGTGGTCGCCCCAGGCGTTGAGCATGCCCACGGACTGCGAGCCCTGACCGGGAAAGACGAATGCGAACGAAGCCATGCGGTCCCCGCTTGTTCTTCTAGAAGTCGATGAGCACCGAGCCCCAGGTGAAGCCGCCGCCCACGCCCTGCAGCAGCACCGTGTGCCCTTCGCGGATGCGGCCGTCGCGCACCGCCACGTCCAGCGCCAGCGGGATCGATGCGGCCGAGGTGTTGCCGTGCGCGTCGACGGTGACCACCAGCCGCTCCGGCGGCAGTTTCAGCTTGCGCGCGGTGGCCTGCATGATGCGGATGTTGGCCTGGTGCGGGATCAGCCAGTCCACCTGGTCGGGGCGGCGGCCGGTGCGCTCCAGCACGGTGCGCGCGCTGCTTTCCAGCACGCCCACGGCCAGCTTGAACACCGCCTGCCCGTCCATGCGCAACAGCGGGTCGCCCAGGATCTGGCCGCCGGACACCGTGCCCGGCACGCAGAGGATGTCCACATGGCGGCCATCGGCATGCAGGTCGGTGGCCACGATGCCCGGCGTGTCGCTGGCGCGCAGCACCACCGCGCCGGCGCCGTCGCCGAAGAGCACGCAGGTGCCGCGGTCCTTGAAGTCCAGAATGCGCGAAAAGACCTCGGCGCCGATGACCAGCGCCGTGTCGGCCGAGCCGGTGCGGATCATCGCGTCGGCCACCGTCAGCGCGTAGACGAAGCCGGAGCACACCGCCTGCACGTCGAACACCGGGCAGCCCTGCACGCCCAGCTTGCGCTGCACGATCGCCGCCGTCGACGGGAACACCATGTCCGGCGTCGACGTGGCGACGATGATCAGGTCGATATCCTCGGCGGCGCAGCCGGCCGCCTCGAGCGCATGACGCGCCGCCTGCACCGCCAGATCGCTGGCGTTGACGCCGGCATCGACGAAATGCCGCGCGCGGATGCCGGTGCGTTCGACGATCCATTCGTCGCTGGTCTCGATGCCGTCGGCGGCGAGTTGGCGCACCAGGTCCGCATTGCTCAGGCGACGTGGCGGCAGCGCGCTGCCGGTGCCGGCAATGCGGGTGTGACGGGCGGTGACGGTCATGCAGCTTGGGCGCCGTCCGGGGGCTTGGCAATCTGGCTCAGCGAGATGCGGTCGCGCACGCGGTCGGTCAGTCGGTTTCTCGCTGCATCATAAGCTCGCCCGAGCGCCTGCTCGAAGGCGAAGGCGTCGGCCGAGCCGTGGCTCTTGAAGACCAGGCCGCGCAGGCCCAGCAGCGCCGCACCGTTGTAGCGGCGCGGGTCGACGCGCTGCTTGAAGCGCTGCAGCACCGGCCAGGCCGCCAGCGCCGCCAGCTTGCTGAGCGGGCCGCGCGTGAACTCCTGGCGGATGAAGTCGCTGAGCATCGTCGCCAGCCCTTCGGCCGACTTCAGCAGCACATTGCCGACAAAGCCGTCGCAGACCACGATGTCGGTGGTGCCGGCGAAGATGTCGTTGCCTTCGACGTTGCCATGAAAGTGGATCTGCCCGTCGGCATGGGCGGCACGCAGCAGTTCGCCGGCACGCTTGATGGTGTCGCTGCCCTTGATGGCTTCTTCGCCGATGTTCAGCAGACCGACGCGCGGCTCTTCCTTGCCGTCCACCGCCGCCACCAGCGCGCTGCCGAGCACGGCGAACTGCAGCAGGTGCTCGGGCGCACAGTCGACGTTGGCGCCGAGGTCGAGCACGGTGGTGTAGCCGTCGTTGCGGTTGGGCATCACGGTGGCGATCGCCGGCCGGTCGATGCCGTCGAGCGTCTTGAGCAGGTAGCGCGCCACGGCCATCAGCGCGCCGGTATTGCCGGCCGAGACGCAGGCGTGGGCCACGGGAGCGGCGTCGCCGGCAGCCATCAACTGCTGGATGGCCACGCGCATCGACGAGTCCTTCTTGCGTCGCAGCGCCACCTCCACCGGGTCGTCCATGGTCACCACTTCGCTGGCCTCGACCTGGGCGCAGCGCTCCCAGCCACGCGTCGGCTGCAGCACGCTGGCACTGCCGACCAGCACCAGCCGCGCCTGCGGATGCTTTTGCAGGAAGCTGCGGCACGCCGGCAGTGTGACCGACGGGCCGTGGTCCCCGCCCATGCAGTCCACGGCGAGGCAGACAGCATCGAGCGGCGCCGGCGCGGCAGGGTGTGTCACGGGGAGTCCAGCCGGCCGCGCGCTCAACGCGCGCCGTGGCGCAGCGGGCAAGCGGGCGCGGGAAAGACAACGCGGCCGCGCCAGCGCGGTGTCGCGCGCGGCACGGCCGGACGGGGTGACGTGGCGCGGTGCCGCGTCACAGACAACTCAGGCGTCGGCCTTGGACTTCAGCACCTTGCGGCCACGGTAGAAGCCGGTCGGGCTGATGTGGTGACGCAGGTGCACCTCGCCGGTCGTCGGCTCGATGGCCGTGCCCGGCTGGACGAGTGCGTTGTGCGAACGGTGCATGCCGCGCTTGGACGGCGACTTCTTGTTCTGCTGGACTGCCATGGTGGACTCCTGCGGGGCATGGCCCGCGTTCGGCAAGAAGACCCTTGCCTCGAAAAAAGCCCATCACTATAACACCGAGGGCTCAGTCGGGCTGTCCAGGTGTCTTACGCAAGAGGCCTGCCAGACCGGCGAAGGCGTGCTGCGAGTCCCCCTCGGCGGGCCCGTCCAAATCGCCGGCCGACATCGGCAGCGGCTGCGGGCAGCGTTCGTGCCGCGGCACCAGCGGCAGCGCCAGGATCAGCTCGTCCTCGACCAGGTCATGCAGGTCCAGCGTCGCCGACAGGGCCAGCACGTCCTCTTCGCTGTCCTCGTCCAGCTGCTCGGCCAGCGCCTCGTCGCGCACGAAACGCAGCGTCGGCGACACGTGCAGCTCGACGGTCATCGGCTGCAGGCAGCGCTGGCAGGTCAGCTGCAAGGCCGTCTGCGCCTGCAGATGCAGGCGAATCTGGTCCTGGCCACCGCTGGGCGCGCGCCGTTCGCCGCGCGCCGACCACGCCACGGACTGTGCCGGACTGTCCGGCGTCAGCGGCAGCGCGTCCTGCAACAGCCGGCGCATGCCGGCCAGCGGCCATGCGCCCTCCAGGCGCCCGTCGCTCCGGGCGAAGGCCGCCACGTCCAGGCGGCGCGGATCGGGCGGTCGCGGCAGGCTCATGGGCGCAGTGTAGCCACGGGCGGCCGCCCCCGCGGATGGGACAATCTGCCCATGAAGACCGTAGCGCCACTGATCCTGGCATCGACCTCGGCGTACCGGCGCGAACTGCTGTCGCGCCTGCACCTGCCCTTCGAGGTGGTGGCACCCGGGGTCGACGAAAGCCCGGCCCCCGGCGAGACGCCCGAGGCGCTGGCCGGCCGGCTGGCGCTGGCCAAGGCACGTGCCGTGGCCTCGCGGCGGCCGGAGGCGGTGGTCATCGGCTCCGACCAGGTGGCCGACCTGGACGGCGAGGCGCTGGGCAAGCCCGGCACGCATGCGCGCGCCGTGCAGCAGCTGCGTCGCATGCGTGGCCGCAAGGTGCTGTTCCATACCGCGCTGGCCGTGGTGCACGGCGATGCCGGCTTCGAGCGCGCGCTGACGAGCAGCGTCGCCGTCAGCTTTCGCGAGTTGACCGACGCCGAAATCGAGCACTACCTGCGCACCGAGCAACCCTACGACTGCGCCGGCAGCGCCAAGTGCGAAACCCTGGGCATCGCGCTGCTCAGCGCCATCGAATCCGACGACCCGACGACCTTGGTCGGGCTGCCGTTGATCCGCACCTGCGAGCTGCTGCGGCAAGCCGGCATCGACCCGCTGCAACCATGAGCCCGGGCCGGCTGCTGCTGGTGCCGAACACGCTGGACCTGGGCGCGGCGCCGGTGGACCTGCAACAGGTGCTGCCGCTGGGGGTGCTGCAATGCGCGGCCCGCCTGGGCCACTGGCTGGCCGAGGACGCACGCAGCACGCGCGCCTTCCTCAAGCGCGTGGATGCGGTGGTGCCGCTGCAGCAGCCTTTGCAGGCGATCGCCATCCGCGAGCTGCCGCGTCCCCCGAAGGGGCAGGTCGTCGCCGCCGAGCCCGACTGGCGCGAGCTGCTGGCGCCGGCGCGGGCCGGCCACGACCTCGGGCTGATCTCCGAAGCCGGGCTGCCCGCGGTCGCCGACCCCGGCGCCGCGGTGGTGGCGGCGGCGCACCGGCTGGCCATCCCGGTGGTGCCGCTGCCGGGCGCCAGCTCGCTGCTGCTGGCGCTGGCCGCCAGCGGGCTCAACGGCCAGAGCTTCGCCTTCGTCGGTTACCTGCCGCAGGAGGCGGCCGCGCGGCTGGCCCGCTTGAAGGAACTGCAGGCCGCGTCGCGGCGCGGCCGCCAGACGCAGTTGCTGATCGAAACGCCGTACCGCAACGCCGCGCTGCTCGGCGCGCTGCTCGAAGGCCTGGCGGACGACACCCGGCTGGCGGTGAGCTGCGGCCTGAGCCTGCCCGACGCCTGGAACCGCAGCGACCGGGTGGCCGACTGGCGGCGCCGGCCGGTGCAGATGCCGGACCGCGTGCCGGCGGTGTTCGCCTTCCTGGCCGGCTGAGCCCGTGCATCAGCCGCCGAGCAGGGCGGCCGTCTTCTTCTTGCTGCGGATGTTCGGCGACACCGTGCGCGCCGTCGGCGCCGCCGCGGCCTTTGACGCCTCCCAGGCGGGCGCGCCCGAGCCCGAAGGTTCGTAGGGCTTGTCGAAGAACGGGTCGGTATTGCGCGGCACCGGCGGCTGCCAGGTCGGGCGGGTATCGGCGGAGCGGCCGTCGTCCTCTTCACGGCTGCGGCGCGGCGGCCGGCGCGGACGCTCGTCGTCCAGTTCGAAGGGCTCGATCTCGATCTTCTTCTTGATGAGCTTCTCGATGTCGCCCACCTGACGCAGGTCGTCGCGCGCCACCAAGGTCACCGCCAGGCCGGACGCGCCGGCGCGTCCGGTGCGGCCGATGCGGTGCACATAGTCCTCGGCGTTGAAGGGCACGTCGAAGTTGAAGACCGCCGGCAGGTCGGCGATGTCCAGCCCGCGCGCCGCCACGTCGGTGGCCACCAGCACCTCGACCTCGCCGCGCTTGAAGGCGTCCAGCGCCTTCAGCCGCTCGTCCTGCGACTTGTCGCCATGCAGCGCGGTGGTCTTCAGACCGTCGCGCTCGAAGGCGCGTGCCAGGCGCGCGCAGCCGAGCTTGCTGTTGACGAACACCAGCGCCTGCGACAACTCCCGCTGGCGCAGGATCTGCCGCACCACGCGGCGCTTGTCGTCGTCGGCCACGCTGTAGAAATGCTGCTCGACGGTGGCCGCGGTGGCGTTGGGCCGCGCCACCTCCACCGTCACCGGGTCCTGCAGGTAGCTCTGCGACAGCCGGCGGATCTCCGGCGAGAAGGTCGCCGAGAACAACAGGGTCTGCCGCTGCCGGGGCAGGTACGACAGGATGCGCTGCAAATCGGGCAGGAAGCCGATGTCGAGCATGCGGTCGGCTTCGTCCAGCACCACGTACTCGACCTGGTTGAGCACGCAGTTCTTGGCCTCGATGTGGTCGAGCAGGCGCCCCGGCGTGGCCACCAGGATCTCCACGCCGCCCTTCAGCTGCAGCGTCTGCGGCTTCATGTCGATGCCGCCGAAGACCACCGCGGTGCGCAGCTGGGTATGTTTGGCGTAGGCCAGC
Organism: Rubrivivax sp.; assembly: GCA_019635285.1. Taxonomy (GTDB): domain Bacteria; phylum Pseudomonadota; class Gammaproteobacteria; order Burkholderiales; family Burkholderiaceae_C; genus Rubrivivax. The sequence goes on from JAHBZS010000037.1 coordinate 22,690, forward strand.
ACGTTGGCCGCCACCTGGTCGGCCAGTTCACGCGTCGGCGCCAGCACCAGCGCACGCACCGGGTGCCTGGCAGGCGACATGCTGGCGTTCTCGTGGCGCAGCATCTTCTGCAGCAGCGGAATCGAGAACGCGGCCGTCTTGCCGGTGCCGGTCTGGGCGGCGCCCATCACGTCGCGGCCGGACAGCACGATCGGAATGGCCTTGGCCTGGATGGGCGTCATCGACGCGTAGCCCTGGTCCGCCACGGCGCGCAGCAGCTTGGCATCGAGCGGAAGGGAGCTAAAGAGCGGGGCGACGGCGGCGGCGTCTGCCACTAGAGGTGTGTCATTCATGCAACGGGGATTATCCCCCATGCCCGGCTCAGCGCCTAAACACCAGCCAGCGCGGGGAGCGGAAGCGCACGATGCGCCAGTACAGCGCCACGTAGCTGATGCCGAACACGACGATCAGTACCGACAGCACGGCCGTGTTGTCCCAGAACAGCACCGACGGGATCGCCGCCAACATGCACAGCAGCCACAGGTACGGCGAAGTCATCGAGTTGCGCCGCGTCAGCGCCTTGGCGCTGCGGTTGCCCACCGCCCAGCGCATGACGCGGCGGTAGATCAGCGAATGCAGATGGATGCCGTCGGGCATGCTCGGCGGCATGGCGCGCAGGAAACGCCGCCGGTAGATGGAGAACACCGTCTCGAACACCGGGTAGATGCACAGCAGCAGCGGGAACATCGGCGAGACGGTCGGGTTGCGGTGCAGCAGCAGGATCGCCACCTCGGCCAAGTAGAAGCCCATGAAGTACGCGCCGCCGTCGCCCAGGAAGATCAGCCCCGCCGGGAAGTTCCAGACGAAGAAGCCGAGCAGCGCGCCGACGCCGGCCAGCGCCAGCCAGCCGACCAGCAGGTCGTCCACCTGGAAGCCGACGTAGGCCAGGCACAGAAGGATGAGCACGCAGCACATCGACGCCAGTCCGTTGAAGCCGTCGATGATGTTGACGGAATTGGCCACGCCGGCGACGGCGAAGACCGTCACCAGCGCCGCGCCCACCGGGAACGAGACCACCCAGTCCAGGCCGGGGATGGCCGTGCGGCGGATCGCCGAATCCAGCAGCCAGACGGCCAGCAACGCCGACAGCGCCGTGGCCAGCAGGCGCCGCGACGGGCTGACCCGCTTGGTCAGGTCTTCGGCCAGGCCGGCCAGCAGCGCCGGCAGGCCACACAGCAGCAGCAGCAGCGCCTGCTCGCCATAGCGCGCGTCGCGCGACCACAGCACCAGCGCGCCGGCCAGCGCGCCGGCCAGGATGCCCAACCCGCCGATGCGCGGCACCGGCAGCGCATGAAACTTCTGCGGCCCGGACAGATCGTGGTCGTGCGACAGGTGCGCGTGCGCCTTGGCCGAACGTACGGTGACCAGCGTGACGATGAGTGACACCGCGAAGGCCACGATCAGGATCAGCATTTGCGCAGATTCTATCGAGCGGGCAGTCGCTAGAATGCGCGCCTTTCGGTCGGTGGAGGGGCGTGCAGGCCGCGCCGAATCACGCCACCGCATCCCGTCAGGCTTCCTCCAGAGGCCACCGCGCATGCATTCAGTTCGAACCCCTTTGGCACACTTCGGCCCACCGGCCCGGCCCGGGCGCACCTGGCTCGGCGCCGTGCTGCTGCTGCTCGCGCTGCTCGGCGCCGGCGCGGCGCACGGCCAGACCCAGCTCCAGCTGCAGGACCCCGACCCGATCGAGCGCGACCGCAGCAGCGCGCCCGCGGACAATTCGCTCAACCGCAGCAACGCGGTGGACACCACGTCGCCGCGCCAGTTGCGCGCCCCGGGCGAAAACCGCAACCCGTCACAGGATCCGCGCTTGAAGCGCGATGCGCGCACGCTTGAGCGCGACTTGAAGCGCGTGGAACGGCCGCCGACGCCACCCAGCGAGTTCGAGATCTACGTCAACCGGCTCGCCTTCCCGTCCGTCGATTTCCGCAACGGCGATGTGCTGCCGATCCGCCGCCTGGGTTCGAACCTGGTGGACGACACGGCGACGACGACGCAGGAGCGCGAGGTCGTCGACTTCAGCCCGCTGGTGCCGCCGGACTATGTGATCTCTCCGGGCGATGAACTGGTGCTCGCGGTGTGGGGGTCGGTGGACGCCGAGCTGCGCCTGATCGTCGACCGCTCGGGCCGCATCACCGTGCCGCGCGTCGGCTCGATCATGGTCTCCGGCGTGCGCTATGCGGACCTGCCGGAAACGCTGCGCTCGCGCATCGCCCAGACCTTCAGGAACTTCCAGCTGAGCGTGTCGCTGGGGCAGTTGCGCGCGGTGCGCGTCTTCGTCACCGGCTTCGTCGCCCGCCCGGGCGCCTACACGGTCACCGCGCTGTCGGGCGCCGCCAGCGCGCTGGTCAATGCCGGCGGGCCGTCGGCGTCGGGAAGCTTCCGCGACATCCAGATCCGGCGCGGCGGCAAGGTCGTCTCGAAACTCGATTTCTATGACCTGCTGCTCAGCGGCAATCGCGGCGCCGACCTGCTGGTGCAGGCCGACGACGTGATCCACGTCGGGCCGATCGGCCCGCAGGTGGCGATGATCGGCAGCGTCAACCGGGCGGCGATCTTCGAGCTCAAGCCCGGCGAGACCATGGCCGATGCGCTGCGCATGGCCGGCGGCTTCTCGGCCGTGGCCGACACCAGCCGGCTGGTCATGGAGCGCGTCGACGAGCGCGCCACCCTGCGCGCCGTGCAGATCGACGTGGCCCGCGCCGACAAGACCGAGCTGCGCAGCGGCGACGTGCTGCGCGCGTTCAATGCGGTCACGCTGGCCACCTCGCAGCAGCGCCAGAACAAGCGCGTGCGGGTCGAAGGCGAGGTGCTGCGGCCGGGCGACTACCTGATGCCGGCGGAAAGCACGCTCGCCGACGCACTGCAGGCCGCGGGCGGGCTGACCCAGGCCGCCTACGTGTTCGGCACCGACTTCACGCGCGAGAGCGTGCGCGTGGCGCAGCAGGAGAACTACGAGCGCGCCTTGCGCAACCTGGAGACCGAGATCTCCCTGGCCACGTCCACGCAGCGCATCACCAGCGCCGACGAGGCGGCCGCGCAGTCGGGGCGCGCCGCCGCCACGACGCGGCTGATCGAGAAGCTGCGCCTGATCAAGCCGACGGGCCGCGTCGTGCTGCAGATGCCGCCGGACAGCCGCGAACTGCCCAAGCTGATGCTCGAGGACGGCGACCGCCTGTTCGTGCCGTCGGTGCCGAGCAGCGTCGGCGTCTTCGGCAGCGTGTTCAACGCCGGCAGCTACCTGCGCGAAGACGGGCGCAGCCTGGCCGACTACCTGCGGCAGGCCGGCGGCCCGACGCGCGGCGCCGATGCCGGCAGCACCTTCGTGCTGCGCGCCAACGGCACGGTGGTCAGCAACCTGCAGGAATCGGGCTGGGGCAGCGGCCTGCGCGGCAGCTTCGAGCGCCTGCCGGCGCTGCCCGGCGACACGCTGTTCGTGCCCGAGCAGCTGGACAAGACCACCTTCGTGCAACACGCCAAGGACTGGACGCAGATCCTGGCGCAGTTCGCGCTGGGCGTGGCGGCGTTCGTCACCCTGACCAACTGACGATGACCGAGCACACGACCCCGGGCGCGCCCGTCGACGACGAGGCCGACGACACGGTGAGCCTGCTCGAGCTGGCGATTCCGCTGGCCGAGCACTGGAAGCTGTGGATCCTGGGCTCGCTGGCCATCGGCCTGGCGGCGCTGGGCATCGCCTTCCTGATGACGCCGATCTACACGGCACGCACGAGCTTCCTGCCGCCGCAGCAGCAACAAAGTGGGCTGGCGTCGGCGCTGGCGTCGCTGGGCGGGCTGGCCGGCCTGGCGGGCGCGGCATCCGCGATCAAGAGTCCGGCCGACCAGTACGTGGCGCTGATGCAGAGCGTCTCCGCCACGGACCACCTGATCGACCGCTTCGATCTGGTCAAGCTGTACGAGTCGAAGTACCGCTTCGAGGCGCGGCGTGCACTGGAGGAGCACACGCGGATCACCGTCGGAAAAAAGGACGGGCTGATCAGCGTGGAGGTCGACGACAAGAGCCCGCAGCGCGCGGCCGACATGGCCAATGCCTATGTCGACGAACTGCGCCGCCTGACCTCCGTGCTGGCCGTAAGCGAGGCGCAGCAGCGCCGCGTGTTCTTCGAGAAGGAGCTGAAGGAGGCACGCGACCAGCTGGCCAAGGCCCAGCAGGCGCTGCAGGCCAGCGGCTTCAATATCGGCGCGCTGCGTGCCGAGCCCAAGGCGGCGGCCGAGAGCTATGCGCGGCTGCGCGCGGAGATCACCGCCACCGAGGTGCGCCTGCAAGTGCTGCGCGGGTCGCTGGCCGACAGCGCGCCCGAGGTGCAGCGCGAGCTGACGCAACTCACCGCCCTGCGCGGACAGCTCGCACGCCTGGAACAGGCCGGCGACGCGAATGTCGGCCCGGACTACGTCACGAAGTACCGCGAGTACAAGTACCGCGAGGCACTGTTCGAGCTGTTCGCCAAACAGTACGAGATCGCTCGCGTCGACGAAGCACGCGAAGGCGCGCTGATCCAGGTGGTGGACCCCGCCGTGCCGCCCGAATACAAGAGCAAGCCCAAGCGGGCTTTCATCGCCGTCGGTGCCACGGTGCTGAGCTTGCTGTTGCTGGGCGTGTTCATCGTCGCCCGCCACTTCTGGCGCGAGTCTGCGTCCAACCCCCACAGCGCTGAGAAGATCCAGCGGTTTCGCGCCGCATTCGGCCGGCGCTAAGCCGGTCGTCGCCGATGAAGATCCTGCTGCTCGGCGCGGACGGCCAGGTCGGCTGGGAGCTGCAACGCTCGCTGGCGCCGATGGGCGAGGTGGTGGCACTGGATGGTCCCCGCTCCCGTTCACCGCGCGCCGACTTCACCCGACCCGAAGCGCTGGCTGCGACGGTGCGCGCGGTGGCCCCGGCAGTCATCGTCAATGCGGCCGCACACACCGCGGTCGACCGTGCGGAGAGCGAGCCCGAGCTGGCTCGCACGGTCAATGCCACGGCACCGGCCGTGCTCGCACGTGAGGCCGCCACGCTCGGTGCCTGGTTGGTGCACTACAGCACCGACTATGTGTTCGACGGCAGCGGGCAGTTCCCGTGGGACGAAAGCGCCCAACCCCGGCCGCTCAATGTCCACGGCCGGACGAAGCTCGAAGGGGAACAGGCCATCCGTGCCAGCGGCTGCATGCACCTGATCCTGCGCACCAGCTGGGTCTACGCGGCGCGTGGCGACAACTTCGTGCGCACCATGCTGCGTCTGGCGGCGACCCGGCGCCGCCTGGAGGTGGTCGACGACCAGATCGGCGCACCGACCGGAGCCGAACTGCTCGCCGACGTGACGACGCACGCCATACGCCATGCGCGTTGCGACCCGGCGCTGTCCGGCACCTACCACGCCGCCGCAAGCGGCGAATCCAGCCGGCACGGCTACGCGCGGCATGTCATCGAGTTCGCGCGCGCGCTCGGGCATACGTTGCAGATGCCGCCCGACGGCATCGCGGCCGTATCGAGCAGCCGCTTCGCCACCCCAGCGAGGCGACCGCTGAACTCGCGGCTGGATACACGCAAGCTCCGGCAGTCCTTCGGCCTGCACCTGCCACGCTGGCAAGCCGGCGTCGAGCGCATGCTGCAAGAGGTGACCCAGGCGTCGCCGAATTCCCGATGAACGTGCTGCGCACCGCCATCGACGGCATGCTGATCCTCGAGCCGGCAGTCTTCGACGACGCCCGCGGCTTCTTCATGGAAAGCTACAACGCCAGGGACTTCGACAAGGCCATCGGTGCCGAGGTCCGCTTCGTGCAGGACAACCACTCCCGCTCGGCATACGGCGTGCTGCGCGGGATGCACTACCAACTTCCGCCTCACGCGCAAGGCAAGCTGGTGCGCGTCGTGCAAGGAGAGGTCTTCAACGTCAGCGTCGACCTGCGCCGCAGCAGCCCGAGCTTCAGACGCTGGGTGGGCATCGCGCTCGGCGAGGGCCGCCCCCACCGTGTGTTGTGGCTGCCCCCTGGGTTGGCGCATGGCTTTCTGGTTACCAGCGCCAGCGCAGATCTGCTGTACAAGACCACCGCCTACTACGCGCCACAGGCCGAGCGCTGTCTGCGCTGGGACGACCCCGCGGTGGGCATCGCATGGCCCGCGCTGGCAGGTGCACCGCGGCTGGCTGAACGCGATGCCACCGCCCCGCGGCTCACCGACTGCCCGCTTTTCGACTGATGCAAAAGGTGTGCATCGGCAGGGCCTACAATCCTGCGTTCAATGAATGAACGTACCGCCCTCGCGCCGGGCTCGCTGGCCCCTGGAGACGCCGACGCGGCGCGTCTTGCCGTGATGCGGCTGTTACAGGAACGCCCCGAGCTGTCGCAGCGCGAGTTGTCCGCGGCACTGGGCCTGAGCCTCGGCAAGGCGCACTACGTACTGCATTCGCTGCTCGACAAGGGGCTGGTCAAGGCCGGCAACTTCCGCCGCAGCGACAACAAGCTGGCCTATGCCTATGTGCTGACCCCCACCGGCATGCGCGAGAAGCTGCGGCTGACCCGGTCCTTCCTGTCGCGCAAGGAAGTCGAGTTCGAGCAACTGCGTCGCACGATCGCCTCGCTGCGCGACGAACTCGGCGACGCCTCGGACTGAGCGCGAGCACCGCAGGAGACACCGACCCGTGAACAGGCACAACCGAGGGGCAGCGCTGGCATGAGCGACTCCAAGAAACCCATCTTCGTCACGCAGCCGCACCTGCCGCCGCTGGCGGAACTTATTCCGCTGCTGGAGGAGATCTGGGACAGCAAAGTGCTGACCAATGGTGGCCCGTTCCATCAGCGGCTGGAAGCGGCGCTGGCGGACTACCTGGGTGTGCCGCAGGTGGCGTTGTTCAGCAACGGCACGCTGGCACTGATCACGGCATTGCAGGCACTGCGCGTCACGGGCGAGGTGATCACCACGCCCTTCTCGTTCGTCGCCACGGCGCATGCGTTGCTCTGGCACGGCAACAAGCCGGTGTTCGCGGACATCGATCCGAAGACGCTGAACCTCGATCCTGCGAAGATCGAGACGGCGATCACGCCGCAGACCACGGCGATCATGCCGGTGCACTGCTACGGCCGGCCTTGCGACGTCGCCGCCATCGAACGCATCGCCGACACCTACAACCTGCGCGTGATCTACGACGCCGCACACGCTTTCGGCGTGCGTGACGCGGCCGGCAGCGTCCTCAATCACGGGGACCTGTCGGTCCTGAGCTTTCACGCGACCAAGGTGTTCAACACCTTCGAAGGCGGCGCCATCGTGTGCGCGGATGCCAAGACCAAGGCGCGGATCGATCAACTGAAGAACTTCGGCCATGCCGGAGAAACCACCGTGGTCGCGCCAGGGATCAACGGCAAGATGAGCGAGTTCAATGCGGCGCTCGGCCTGCTGCAGTTGCGGCACGTCGACGAGGCAATCCGCCGCCGTGGGGAGATCGACGCTCTCTACCGGGCCAGGCTGCGCGACGTGACAGGGATCCATTGCCTCGGAGACGGCGGCGAGGCGTTCGCCAACCACGCCTATTTCCCGATCCTGGTGCGTGACGACTATGCGTTGAGTCGCGACGAACTCAACCAGGCGCTGCGGGATCACGGCGTCATGCCGCGGCGCTATTTCTATCCGCTGATCGCCGAGTTTCCGATGTACCGCGGGCTGCCTTCCGCGCAACGTGAGAACCTGCCGGTGGCTTGGACCGCGGCGCGTCAGGTCCTGTGCCTGCCGATCTATCCGGACCTGCCGATCGAGTCCGCCGAGCGCATCGCGCAGTTCATCGCATCCCGATGAGCGCCTTTCCCAGGTTGTCGGTCCTGCGGGTGCAGAAGCGATGAAGATCGCCGTCATGCAACCCTACTTCCTGCCCTACATCGGCTACTTCCAGCTGATTGCGGCCGTGGATCGATTTGTCGCCTACGACCGCATCAAGTACACGAAGAAGGGCTGGATCAACCGCAACCGCTTCCTGCTCAACGGCACGGACGCGGTGTTCTCCCTGCCGCTGCGCAAGGGGTCCGACACCCTGGACGTCGTCGAACGCACGCTCGCGCCCGAATTCGATCGGGCCAAGCTTCTGGCCCAGTTCGCCGGCGCATACCGGCGTGCACCGCAATTTGCCGCCACCTACGCATGGCTCGAGCGCGTCGTGCAGCACGACGACGACAACCTGTTCGGCTACCTGCACCACGGGCTCGTCGCCACCTGCGAGCACCTCGACATCCGCACCGGGATGACGGTGTCGTCGACCATCGAGCACGACGAGTCGCTGAAGGGACAGGACAAGGTGCTCGCGCTGTGTCAGGCGCTGGGCGCGCGTGACTATGTCAATCCGATCGGCGGGACCGAACTGTATTCGCGGTCGGACTTCGCGTCGCGCGGCGTCTCGCTGCACTTCCTGAAGACGCGGCCCTTCGAGTACGCGCAGTTCGGGCAGCCCTTCGTGCCCTGGCTGTCGATCGTCGACGTGCTGATGTTCAACCCGCTCGACGTGGTCCGTGCCCGGGTCGCGCACCACTACGACCTGACCTGACCATGTTCCGCTGGAAGAAGCTCGGCAAGGTGTTCGACCCCGCATCCGTGAGCGGGCGCCCATGGCTGAAGGAGTTCGCCCAGGCGCCGGCCACACTGCTGCTCGACGACGTTGTACGGGTCTACTTCTCCTGCCGCCCCGCCGCCGACGCGAACGGGCAGTACGTCAGTCGCTCCGCCTGGGTCGACCTCGACCGCACAAACCTGTTCCGGGTGCGCGAGGTCGCCAACGAGCCGGTGCTACCCCTCGGCGGCTTGGGCGAATTCGACGAGTTCGGGACGTACCCCATCTCGGTCATCCGCGACGGCGATGTGGTGCGCGCCTACTACGCCGGCTGGACGCGCTGCGAGTCGGTGCCCTTCAACACGGCGATCGGCGGTGCGATAAGTACCGACGGCGGACGCAGTTTCACCAAGCTGGGCAACGGACCGGTCCTCGGCTTCTCTCCCGACGAGCCATTCGTGCTCAGTGGGCCGAAGATCCGCTGCTTCAACGGTCGCTATCACCTCTTCTATATCGCAGGCCGCAAGTGGAAGCTCGTCGACGGCCGCCCCGAGCCCGTCTACAAGATCCGCCTCGCGACGTCGGACGACGGCGTGGCGTGGCACAAGCATGGGCGTGACCTGATCGAGAGCCGCATCGAGCCCGACGAAGCGCAGGCCAGCCCGGATGTGTTCTTCGCCCACGGCCGCTACCACATGTTCTTCTGCTACCGCTACAGCAGCCATTTCCGCGGCCGCGAGAACGGCTACCGCATCGGCTATGCGACGAGCACCAACCTCGTCGACTGGGAACGCGACGATGCGCGCGCGGGCATCGGCGTCTCGGACGAAGGCTGGGACGCCGAGATGGTGAGCTATCCCCATGTATTCGAGCTCGACGGGCAGACCTACATGGCCTACCTGGGCAACCAGGTCGGACGCCACGGCTTCGGTCTCGCCGTGCTCGAAGGATCGCTGGAGTAGTCCATGCGCTGGAAGCGTCTCGGCAAGATCTTCGACCCGACCGCGCACCGCCTACCGGCCGGCTGCGCGCAGTTCGCCCAGTCGCCGCAGGCGCTGGTCTTCGACGACTTCGTGCGCATCTACTTTTCGACACGCTCGGTCGATGCGCACGGCAAGTTCCTCAGCCATGTCGCGTTCGTCGACATGCACAAGAACCTGCGCGACGTGCTGCGCGTGTCGGCACAGGCCGTGATGCCACTCGGCGCGCTGGGCTGCTTCGACGAGCACGGCATCTTCCCGATGAACGTGCTGCGTGTCGGCAACGAGGTCTGGGGCTACACGACAGGTTGGAATCGACGCGTCTCCGTGTCGGTCGACACGGCCATCGGGCTGGCCATCAGCCGCGACGGGGGCCTGAGTTTCAAGAGGATCGGCGACGGACCGGTGCTTGCGCAGTCGTTGCACGAGCCCTGCCTCGTCGGCGATGCCTTCGTGCGGCAGGTCGAGGGCCGCTTCCACATGTGGTACATCTTTGGCACGGGCTGGAAACGCTATGCGCCCGACGCCGCGCCCGATCGCACCTACAAGATCGGCCACGCCACCTCCCTGGACGGCATCGACTGGCAGAAGGAAGAAGCGCGGCAGATCGTTGCCGACCGCCTGGGCCCGGACGAGAGCCAGGCGCTGCCGACGGTCATCCACACGGATGGCCGCTGGCACATGTTCTTCTGCTACCGACAATCGTTCGATTTCCGCGCCAACCCCGACCGCGGATACCGCATCGGCCATGCCTGGTCGGATGACCTGTCGAACTGGACTCGCGACGACGACAACCCGCGGCTGGAGGTCGTGGCCGACGACTGGGACGGGCAGATGCAGTGCTATCCACACGTCTTCGCATGCGACGGACGCGTCTACCTGCTCTACAACGGAAACCAGTTCGGCCGCCTGGGCTTTGGCTTGGCGGTGCTCGAGCCGTGATTGCCGCCGAGCCCCTGCTTGTACGCAACCGCTCCGGCCGTGAGGCGGTGCTGGCCCATCTGCAGGCCTGCGACAGCGCGTTCCGCCCGCCGCTGAGCGAGCGCATCGACCTGGTCGCGTATGCCGAGAAGATCGCGACGCGTGCGGAGCGCTTCGAGGCTTGGGATGGCGAGCGCCTGGTCGCCCTGGTGGCCGCCTACTGCAATGATCCCGACCGGCGCACCGCTTTCCTCACCAGTGTGAGCGTTCTGCCCGAACGGCATGGCCTGGGTCTGGCGTCGCAGCTTCTCGACTGGTGCATCGATCACGCACGAGCCGGCGGTTTCGAACGTATCGAGCTCGAAGTGGACGAGAGCAACCAGGCCGCCCTGCGCTTGTACGACCGGCACGGCCTGGTTTTGATCGGCAGGCGTGGCAGTACGCGCATCCTGGAACTAGCCCTTGAAAGGACAACTGCCATGGCAACCCGCGACTACGACCGCGAAATCAACGACACCGCCGACCACCAGTACGCCTACGGCTTCGACTTCGATGTCATGCACCCGTTCATGCTGCGCGCGTTCGAGCCCTTTCTGCGCACCGGCCCGCTGCTGGAGCTCGGCAGCTTCAAGGGCGACTTCACGCGCCGGCTGCTGCAGCGTTTCGACGACGTCACCTGCGTCGAAGCGTCGGCCGCCGCGATCGACGAGGCCAGGCGGCGTCACGGTGAACGCGTGCACTTCGTGCATTCGACCTTCGAGACGGCCACCCTGCCCCGGCGCTACGCGAACATCGTCTTCACGCACGTGCTGGAACATCTGGACGACCCGATAAGCGTCCTGCGCCGCATCAACGACGAATGGTTGACCGACGAAGGCCGACTGTTCCTGGTGTGCCCGAATGCCAATGCGGCCTCGCGCCAGATTGCCGTCAAGATGGGCCTGATCAGCCACAACGCGGCGGTCACCCCGGCCGAGGCCGAGCACGGCCACCGCGTCACGTACTCGCTGGACACGCTCGAACGTGACGCGACCCGCGCGGGGCTGCGGGTCGTGCACCGCTCCGGCATCTTCTTCAAGGCGCTTGCCAACTTCCAGTGGGACCGCCTGCTGCAGACGGACATCGTGTCCAAGGAGTATCTCGAGGGCTGCTTCCAGCTCGGCCAGCAGTACCCCGACCTGTGCTCCAGCATCTTTCTGCTGTGCGAGCGCGGCCGGTAGAACCGGGCGGGCCGCAGGCAGGTCGGGCAGCTTCGCGGCGAGGCCGTGATCGCCAACGCTCCCATGACAGGCTGATGGCGCACACCACATGACGTTCCGCATCAACGTCGCGGCCACATATCTGAGCCAGGTCTACGTCGCCGTCGTGGGCATCGCGGTGACGCCGCTGTACCTGAAGGCGCTGGGGACGGAGGCCTTCGGCCTGGTGGGCTTCTTCACCATGCTGCTCGCCTGGTTCTATCTGCTCGATTTCGGGCTCAGTCCGGCGATCCTGCGCGAGACGGCGCGATTTCGCGGCGGCTCCATGCCCGCCGAAGCGTTCAGGAAGACCGTCCGTGCGATCGAGCTCCTCTTCCTGCTGCTCGCCCTGCTCAGTGCCGTCCTGACGGCGCTGCTCGCCGAGCCGATCTCGCGCGACTGGCTGCAGGCATCGCAGCTTTCGCCCGCCACCATGCGCGACAGCCTGTGGTTGATGGCGGGCAGCATCGGCTTGCGCTTCGCCACCGTGTTGTACAGAGCGCTCATCACCGGCTTCGAACAATTGGCCTGGCTGGGCGCGTTCAACGCATTCATCGCCACATTGCGCGCGTTTGCCGTGCTGCCGGCTTTGGCCTTCTGGGGCGACACGCCTCGCGTGTTCTTCTGGGTTCAGCTCGCCGTCAGTGTCGTCGAGTTGGCCTGGCTGGCGCGTCATGCCTATCGCCTGTTGCCACCCGCCAGCAAGGTCGGGCTGTCCTGGGCACCGCTGCGCGGCGTCGCGCGCTTTTCCGCCACGGTAGCCTTCACCAGTGGGCTGACCGTGGCCGTGACGCAGGCAGACCGCCTCATCCTGTCGGGCCTGCTGACGCTGCAGGACTACGCCTACTTCAATCTGGCCGTGCAGGTGGCAGGCGCCGTGCTGCTGGCCGCAGCGCCGCTCACTGCAGCAATCCTGCCCCGGCTGACCACGCTGGTGGCCAGCAAGGCTGACGACGGCATCAAGCGCATCTATGCCCTCGGGACGGCCTTGACCTCCGCGGCCACATTGCCGGTGGCGGCGACCCTGGCCCTCTACGGGCACCTCGTGCTGTGGGCGTGGACCGGCCGGCAGGACGTCGCGGCGGCGGGGTCGGGTGTGCTCGCGCTGTATGCGATCGGCAACGCGGTGCATGCGCACCTGTCCCTGCCCTATGCGCTGCAGTTCGCCCATGGCGTGCTGCGCCTGCACGTCATCGGCAGCACCTTGCTGGTGGCGATGCTCGTGCCGGTGCAGGTGCTGATGACGATGCGAGTCGGTGCGCTGGGTGCGGGCTTGTCCTGGTTGGGCATGAACGTGCTGTACGCGCTGTTTTGGGTGCCGTTTGCCATGCGCCGCGTCGATCCTGCCACTCACAGGGGTTGGCTGCCGAGCCTGCTGCGTGCGGCAGCGGCGTGCCTGACAGCCGCTGCGCTCGCCTATCCGCTGCGCGACGCTGCCCTGGCCGGCGGCCGGCTGGCTGCCGCCGCGTTCCTCGTTGCGGTGGCCGCGCTGGCCACCGCCGCCGCGGTGCTGGCCTGCGCGCCTTTGCGCGAGTTGCTGGCGGCACGCCTGCGGCATTCCGCGGCGGGAGCGCGCGCATGAGCGTGCCCGCAGTTCCCCGGGACGCGTCGGCGTCGAGGCTGCCGCGCATCGGCTTCCTCGGCAGCATGAACGCCATGCCGATGACCTACGCACTGAAGTTCCGCCGCGACGGCTTCGACGTACGATACGTGGTGGAGGCGGGGCGGGACAACTTCCTGATGCGGCCGGAGTATCAGTTCCGTCAACAGGTCAGCTACCCGTATCCCGATTGGATTCGGGAGATCCCATGGCCGAACAACCTCCGCCACCATGCCACGCTGCCGTACTCGAATCGGGCAGCCGTCGAGGCCATGCGCGACCGCGACGTGATCTTCCTGAATGACTACGCCATGGCGCTGGCACCCTGGATGCCGCGTCAGGCGGTGCTGGTGGCGCTGTCCAGCGGGGCCGACATCGACGTGTGGTGCCAGTGGGGGCTGGCGTTTCGGCGGGCACGGAGCGGGCCGCGAAAGTGGGCCTATCCGTTGCGCCTGCCATTGGAGCTGTGGCGCACGCGCCTGCAACGCCGTGGCCTGCAGCGCTGCCGCACGATCTGCTACTTTCCGCGCGGCCTCAATCCGATCGGCGACCGCCTGATTTCGGAACTGTGCGGCCCGGATGCAGCACAGCGCACCATCGAGCGCTACGACATGGACTTCATCGCAGCGGGGGCCCGCCGCGCACCCCTGCCGCGTCGTGAGCTGAGCACCGTCCTGGTGCCGGTGCGCTTCCACATGCTGCCGATGCCCGGCAACGAGGGAGAGCACAAAGGCAACGACAAGATCCTGCGGGCCCTGGCCCGCTACCACCAGCGACGCCCTTCGGTACGCTTCCACCTCTTCGACAAGGGCCCCAAGCAAGACCTGGAACGGGCGCACCGCCTGTGCCACGAGCTCGGCCTCGACGACTGCGTCGTCTGGCACCAGCCGGTCACGCTGTCGCAACTGCTCGACATGTACGAACAGGCGGACGTGTGCATCGACCAGGTGGGCAACCACTGGATGGGTGCCATCGGCTTCCACGCCTTGTACATGGGCCGCCCGCTGATCGCCAATGCCCGCCCGGACGTGTTTGCGCGGGAGTGGGGCCCGCGCACGCCGATCTTGCAGGCCACGACCGAGGACGAGATCGTCGACCACCTGATTCGCTGCGAGGACTTGGGCTTTCGCGAACGCATCGCCCTGGAGGGTCATCGTTTCGCGGTCGAGCACCTCGACGCGGAGGGCGTCTATCAGCGCATACGATCCTCGATCACCCGGGACTGGTGCGGCTCGGGCCGAGGCAGCCCCGACCGCATGAGCACCGCCTTCGACCCGACATGACGACCTTGGCCAACCCTCCGGCGGCGTCCCCAGGGCCGCCAACGCCGCGCCGGGCCGCAACACCTCGGCTGGTCGTCCCCGGCCGTCCCAGCGGACGGGTGCAGGCCAAGTATCTGGCCTTGGTGTGCCTGCTCTACGGCATCCCCAACCTGTTGGGTTTGGGCTTCGCCACCTTCCTGGATCTGGTGTTCGTCGACCTGGTGCCGCTGCAGGTCGTGGCCACCCGTGCCGAACTCATGACCGTGGCGCTGGCAGTGCTTGCATCACTGGTCTTCGTGGCCGTGGTGGCCTACCTCGGCACCCGCTGCTTCGGGCGCGGTGCCCTCTGGCTGCCGCGGCGCAGCCTGGGCAGGCTGGCGCTGTTGCTGCAGCTTGTTTCGCTGGCTTCGTTGCTGCTGTACGGATATGGCCGGGCCGGCAGCGAAGCGGAGAGCCGAAACCTGCTGGTCATCCTCACCAGCTACCTCAAGGCCGACCTGATCTTTCTGCTGTACTACGCCCACGTCAGGCCACGCCTGTTCCCGGTCTACAACTTCGGGCTGTACGTGGTGCTGTCCACGCTGAGCGGCTGGAGCGGCTTCTGGCTCACGATCCTGCTCATCGAGGGCTACTTCTCGATCACCAAGGCAAGGGCTTCGCTCAAGCCGAAGACGCTGATTTTCGTGGGCCTGTTCGCCATCGCCGCCTACCCCATCGCCGCGCAGATCAGAGACACCATGCGCGGCGACACGGTCGACGCGGGTGTCGGGGTCATTTCGTACTTCCGCCTGCTGAACCGCCTCGACCACCTGTCGAATGTCGTGATGATCGCGCAGGACGCCCGGGAGCTGTCCACCGCCTACGACCGCGGTCGGGTTGCACCTTGGTACACCAACGGTGTCACCCAACTGGTGGGGCGGTTCACAGGACGCAACGCCGACCCCTTCCAGCGCTATCTGACCACCGAATACCTGGTCGGCGGTGTCGAGGAGAACGCCGGGTGGTATTCGCAGGTCGGCATCGCGGGGTGGCTGTTCATCCTGCCGCTCGGCGAGATTCCGATCTACCTGCTCTACGTGGCCATGTTGATCTACCTGCCCTACTGGATGGCAGGCAGGTTTCTTCGCGCGGCGTCGATCATTCCGATGCTGCACGTCGCGACCTTCGGCTTCGTGCTGCACGGTTGGCTCGAGGTCCACGCTGCCTTCATCGCCACCCTTGCGTGTTACATCGCGCTGGTGCGCCTCGGCTTCGGCTGGCGCACCGGCCGTGGCCGCCGCATACAGAGAAAAATTGCCTCATGACCTCACACCGCAGTGAAATCGACAGCGCGCAGCGCTTCGCCTTTGGCGCCAACTGGGCCGCCTTCCTGGAACGGCTCGACGACACGCGGATCGCGGAGGCGGAACGCTCGCTCGCCACCATGCTGGGAATCGCCGACCTGCGCGGCAGACGCTTCCTCGACGTCGGATCGGGCAGCGGCCTGTTCAGCCTGGCCGCGCGCCGGCTGGGCGCAGAGGTCCACTCCTTCGACTACGACCCCGATTCGGTGGCCTGCACACGCCTGCTGCGCGACAAGCTGGGAGCCTCCGACAGCGACTGGAAGGTGGCGGAAGGCTCCGTGCTCGACCGCCCGTTCATGGACGCGCTGGGCCACTACGACATCGTCTACTCGTGGGGTGTGCTGCACCACACGGGCGCCATGTGGGAGGCCTTGGCCAACACCGTGGCAAGGGTGGCCGTGGGTGGGCAGCTCTTCATCGCCATCTACAACGACCAGGGGCGCGCCAGCCGCTTGTGGCTGCGCACCAAGAAGGCCTACAACCGGCTGCCGAGTGCGTTGCGCTGGCTCGTGCTTTGGCCCTCGGCCCTGCGTCTGTGGGGGCCGACGACCTTGCGCGACCTGGCTCGCGGCCAGCCCGGGGCCACTTGGCGGGCGGTCAAGCAAGACCGGGGCATGGACCCCTGGCGCGATGTGGTCGACTGGGTCGGCGGCCTGCCTTTCGAGGTCGCCAAGCCCGAGCAGATCTTCGAGTTCGTGCAGCGTCAGGGCTTCACGCTGGAAAAGCTGACCACCTGTGCCGGTGGCCATGGCTGCAACCAGTACGTGTTTCACCGCACCGGGCCCGAGAGTGACGCCGCATGACCGCGACCGCATGGACGCGAAGCGCGACGTGAAGGTCGTGCACGTCATCGTGGGCCTCGAGGTGGGCGGGGCCGAACTGATGTTGCAGCGCCTGCTGCTGACTCAGCGTGCGCAGGGCGCCATGGCGGCCACCGTGATTGCGCTCACGCGCCTCGGGCCGGTGGGTCAGCGGCTGCGCGATCGCGGCATCGAGGTCATCGCGCTGGGCATGCGCACGCCGCTGGGCGCACCGCGGGCGGTGTGGCGCCTGCGCGGGCTGCTGCAGCGCCTGCATCCCGACGTGGTGCAGACCTGGATGGTGCATGCCGACCTGCTGGGCGGGCTGGCCGCGCGCGCCGCCGGCCTGCGGGCGGTCATCTGGGGTATCCGCACCACCGACTTCTCGATCAACCCGCTGGCCACGCGCGCCGTACGCTGGCTCTGCGCGCGCTTGTCGTCGACGCTGCCGCACGTCATCGTCTGCGCCGCCGAAGCGTCGCGCCGCGCCCACGTGCAGGCCGGCTACGACGCGTCGCGCATGCTCGTCATCCCCAACGGCTTCGATGCCTCGGCCTGGCAGCCGCAGCCGGGACTCGGCGAGCCGTTGCGCCGCGAATTCGGGCTGGCGCCGGGCGACCTCGTCGTCGGCTGTGTCGGCCGCTTCAACGTGGCGAAGGACCAGGGCAACTTCATCGCTGCCGCGGCACATGTCGCCGCGCAGCGCACCGACTGCCGCTTCGTGCTGGTGGGTCGCGGCATGGAGCGTGGCAATGCCGAGCTGATGCAGTGGATCGAGGCCACCGGCCACGCCGCCCGCTTCGTGCTGCTGGGCGAACGCACCGACGTCGCCGCCTGCATGGCGGCGATGGATATCTTCGTGTTGCCCTCGCGCTCCGAAGGCTTCCCCAACGCGCTGGGCGAGGCCATGGCGATGGCCCTGCCCTGCGTGGCCACCGATGTCGGGGACGCAGCCGTGCTGCTCGCCGAGACCGGCCGCATCGTGCCGCCGCGCAACCCCGCGGCGCTGGCCGACGCGGTGCTGGCGCTCGCGACGCTGCCGCCCACGCAGCGCCACCAGCTCGGGCAGGCGGCCCGGGAGCGCGTGCTCGAGCGCTTCTCGCTGCAGCAGACCTGCGAGCGCTTCACGGCGCTGCAGCGCCAGGTGGCCGCCGAAGCGGGCCGCCGCACCCGGGAAGCCGTGGCATGACCGCGCGGACGTTGCAAGCATGTGCGGCATAACCGGCTTCTGGACCGACCGCCCGGCGGGTCGCGACGCGGCGGCAGCCATCGCCCAGGCGATGGCCGCCAGGCTCGCGCATCGCGGCCCGGATGGGGCCGGCACCTGGCTCGACGACAGCGGTGCGGTGGCACTGGCGCATCGCCGACTGGCGATCGTCGACCTGAGCCCGGCCGGCCATCAGCCGATGCGCTCGGCCTCGGGCCGCTACGAGCTGATCCTCAACGGCGAGATCTACAACCACGTGGCGCTGCGCGCCGAGTTGCCGGCGCAGCCCTGGCGCGGGCATTCGGATACCGAGACGCTGCTCGCCGGCATCGAGCACTGGGGCATCGAGGCCACGCTGCGCAAGGTGGTGGGCATGTTCGCCATCGCGTTGTGGGACCGCGAGCGGCAGCGCCTGACGCTGGCCCGCGACCGCTTCGGCGAGAAGCCGCTGTACATCGCACGGTTGCCGCACGCGCTGCTGTTCGCGTCGGAGCTCAAGGCCTTCGATGCCTGGCCCGGCTTTGCGCCGCCGATCGACCGCGGCGCGGTGGCGCTGCTGCTGCGCCACAACTACATCCCGGCGCCGTACAGCATCTTCGAAGGCGTCTCCAAGCTGCCGCCGGCCACGCTGCTGCATGTCGACGGCCCGTCGCGCATCGGCTCGCCGCAGCCCTACTGGTCGTTGCGCGATGCGGCCGAGGCCGGCCAGCGCGCGCCCTTCGCCGGCACCGACGAGCAGGCCGCCGACGCGCTGGAAGCCCACCTGGACGCGGCCATCGCGCTGCAGCGGGTGGCCGACGTGCCGCTGGGCGCGTTCCTGTCCGGTGGCGTGGACTCGTCCGTGGTGGTGGCATTGATGCAGCGCCAGTCGACGACCCCGGTGCGCACCTTCACCATCGGCTTCGACGTGCCGCAGTTCAACGAGGCCGAACACGCCAAGGCGGTGGCGCGCCATCTGGGCACGGAGCACACCGAGCTGTACTGCAGCGCCCAGCAGGCCCTGGAGGTGGTGCCGAAGCTGGCGACCATGTATTGCGAGCCCTTCTCCGATTCGTCGCAGATCCCCACCTTCCTGGTGTCGCAGATGGCGCGCCGGCACGTCACCGTGTCGCTGTCGGGCGACGCCGGCGATGAGCTCTTCGGCGGCTACACGCGCTATGACCGGGCGCCTGCGCTGTGGTCGCGGCTCGGGCGGGTGCCGGCGCCGTTGCGCCGGGCGCTCGGGCCGGCGATCCAGGCATTGCCGCCCAGCGCCTGGGACCGTGTCGGCGACACGCTGTGCCGGCTGACGGGGCGCGCGCCGATCGAGCGCGTCGGCGACCGCGCGCACAAGCTCGCCGACATGCTGAAGACGCGCACGCCCGAGGCCTTCTACCGCGACATGGTGTCGCACCAGCCCTGGCCGGCGCGTGTGGTGCTGGGCGCCACCGAGCCGGGCACGGCGATGACCCAACCCACGCTGTGGCCGGCACTGCCGAGCTTCGAAGAACGCATGATGTTCATCGACACGCTCAGCTACCTGCCTGACGACATCCTCGTCAAGGTGGACCGCGCGGCGATGGCCGTCAGCCTGGAAACGCGCGTGCCCCTGCTCGACCACCGCGTGGTGGAGTTTGCGTGGAGCCTGCCGCTGCATCTGAAGCGGCGCGACGGCGTCGGCAAGTGGCTGCTGCGCCAGGTGCTGTACCGGCATGTGCCGCGCGAGCTGATCGAGCGACCGAAGACCGGCTTCGGCGTGCCGCTGGGCGACTGGCTGCGCGGCCCGTTGCGCCCCTGGGCGGAGCACCTGCTGGACGAGAAACGCCTGCGCGAGCAGGGGCTGCTCGACGTGGCCTACGTGCGCCGCCTGTGGCGCGAACAAATCGAGGGCCAGCGCGAGTGGATGTATCTGCTGTGGGACGTGCTGATGCTGCAGGCCTGGCTCGACACGCGATGAGCGGCGCCCGGCTGCGCATCGCCGTGGTGGCCAACACCGCCTGGTACCTGCACAACTTTCGCCGCAACCTGATGCGCGCGCTGCTGCAGGACGGGCACCAGGTCATCGCCGTCGGCGGCGACGGCGCCTTTGCGCAGCGGCTGCGCGAGCAGGGCTTCGAGCACCGCGAGGTGGCCTTCAGCGGCGCCGGCACGCGGCCGTGGCGCGAAGCGGCCACGGTGCTGGCGCTGCGCCGCGTGCTGCGCCGCGATCGTGTGGACCTGGTGCTCAGCTACACGCCCAAGGGCAACCTGTATGCCGCGTTGGCCGGGCGTGGCCTGCCGGTGGCGCAGGTCATGAACGTGTCGGGTCTGGGGCGCAGCACCACCAGCCCCGGCGTGGCGTCCCGCGTGGTCGACGTGCTGTACCGCCACACCGTGTCGCGCGCGGCGTGGGTGTTCTTCCAGAACGACGACGACCGCCGGCTGTTCGTCGACCGGGGCTACGTCAGCGTGGCCCGCAGCTCGCGCCTGCCCGGCTCCGGTGTCGATCTGCAGGCCTTCACGGCCGCGCCGCTGCCCTCGTTGCAGCCGGGCACCTGCGTCTTCCTGATGGTGGCGCGGCTGCTGTGGGACAAAGGCGTGCGCGAATACGTCGACGCGGCGCGCATGCTGCGCGCGCAATGGCCACAGGCCCGCTTTCAGCTGCTCGGCCCGCTGGATGCGTCGCCGCGCTCGGGCGTGCCGCGGGCGGTGCTCGACGGCTGGGTCGCCGAAGGCGTGGTCGAGTACCTGGGCGAGACCGACGACATTCGCCCGCACTTGCAGGCGGCCGACTGCCTCGTGCTGCCGTCGTACCGCGAAGGCGTCAGCCGGGCACTGCTCGAAGGCGCCGCGTGCGCGCGCCCGCTGGTGGCCACCGACGTCCCGGGCTGCCGCGACGTCGTCGACGCGGGCCGCAGCGGCCTGCTGTGCCGCAGCGCAGACGCGGGCAGTCTGGCAGCACAGATGGCGGCGGTGCTGCGCATGCCGGCCGCGCAGCGCTCGGCGATGGGCGCGGCGGGGCGGGCGAAGGTCGAGCGTGAGTTCGACGAGCAACTCGTCGTCGACGCCTATCGCCGCTGCATTGCATCGCTGCCCGACGCAGCGCCCAGGAACTCCGCCTCGTAGGCGGCCACGATGCGTGGCAGGGCGTAGGCAGCGACGGCCGACGGCGGCACGCGCGACGGCTGCCAGCGGTCGAGCGCGTCGGCCAGCGCCTCGGCACTGACCGCGTCCGCCACGATGCAGCCAGGCACGCCGTCGACGATCTCGCGCAGGCCCCCTGGCGCCGGCGTGGCCACCACCGGCGTGCCACAGGCCAGCGCCTCCAGCACGACGTTGGGAAAGCCTTCGTAGCGCGAGCTCAGCACGAAGAGGTCGGCCGCCGCCAGCGTCGGAAAGGGGTTGCGCAGGAAGCCGGCGAAGTGCACGCGCTCGGCGACGCCGCGCGCCGCGGCGCGGGCCTCGAGCGCGGCACGCAGCGCACCTTCCCCCAGGATCGTCAGCCGCAGATCGCGCCGGCGCACCAAGGCCAGCGCGTCCAGCAGCAGGTCGAAGCCTTTCTCGGCGGACAGGCGGCCCGCCGCGACGGCGTGCAGGCCCTGGGCGGCCGCAGTCTGCGTCGGCCCCTCGGCACAGGCCGCGGCGATGCGTTCGCGATCGATCGGGTTGTGGATCACCACCGTGCGCTCGGCCTCCAGCCCGAAGGTATCGACGAGGTCGTCGCGCATGGCCCGCGACTGGCAGATGACGCGGTCGAAGCGTCCATAGAAGCGCCGGTAGCCCCAGGCCCACAGCCGCGGACGGCGGTACTCGCCGACGCCGTGGCTGACCACCGTCGTCTCGCGCGCCAGGTAGCGCGTGCCTCCCGGCAACAGCGGCCGCAGCATGGCCAGCGCCAGGTTCAGATGGCCCAGCGTGGACATCACCACCTGCGGCCGCCGCTGCCAGAGCAGGCGCAGCAGCTTCGGCAGCGCATGGCGCACGCGCCGGCAGCCCAGATCGATGAATTCGACATCCGCCGGCACCTGGTCGCGAAAGGCGGCATGGCGCGTGTCCACCACCGCCAGCGCCAGCTCGAAACGGCTGCGGTCCAGATGCTGCAGCAAGGTCACCACCACCCGCTCGGCGCCGCCGCCGGTGAGCGTGGGGATGAGGAACAGCAGCCGCGTCCGGCTCGGGTTCATGCCGCCGCGCGCAGCCGCTTCAGGCGCAGTGCCGCGCGCCAGGCCGCGGCAAAGGCGGCGTCCAGGCCGTTGTGGTCGCCGATGCGCGGCGCGGCGCAGGCCTCGGCCAGCGACACGATGCGCGAGGCGTAGCGCTCGATGTCGCCGGCGAAGCGTTCGACCTGCGCGTCGCCGAAGCCGTTGCAGTGATAGCAGACGGTCCACAGCCCCGCGGGCATCGGCCTGAATCGCCACAGCTGCTGGGGCACCCACAACGCGCCCAGGTGCCTGAGCGGCCGGCGATAGAAGCCGTCGCTGACGACATCGACGCCGGCTTCGAGCAGCAGCTTCAGCGTCACCGCGTCGAAGGCATGCGCCGGCGCCACCCAGGCATCGGCGCGCACGCCCTCGCGCGCGAAGACCGCAAGCGCCTGCTGCAGCTTGTCGCGCTGCGTGGTCTCGGGCAGGCCGGCGAATTCGCTGCGGCGATTGATGCCCACCAGCCCGGCCTCGCGCGTGGTGTACAGGTGCTGGTGGCCGTGCAGCGCGATGGTCCAGCCCTGCGCCTGCCAGGCCCGTACGCGCGCCCAGAAATCGGGCACGGCCTCGCCGGCCACCAGATGCGGATCGCGGTTGTCGGGCACCACCGCCATGATCGGCTTGACGCCGTGCGCCTGCAGCACCGGCTCGAGGCGCGACCAGGCGCGCCAGTCCATCGTCGGGCAGATGTCGTCGAAGCGGACGAGGTAGCGCGCGCTCATTCCGGCGCCCCAGGCATCTGCATCAGCAGACGGTCGTTGGTGGGCGAACGGTAGTCGACCTCGAGCCGCGCGGGCCCGTGTTGCAGAAACAGCCGCGCCAGCCGGCCGCGCGGCGGCATCGGGTGGCCGATCTTCAGCGCGAACGCGCCGTTCAGCCAGGTGCGCAGCCGTGCGCTGGCCGAGAGCTCGCCATGCCGGTAGGCCGCATGCGTGGTGTCTGCATAGACGAAGCCGCCTGGCTGCACCAGGCTCACCAGCACCGCCGCGAACGAGCGGTCCGAGAAGCCGTAGTACCAGCAGATGCGGTTGAAGACGAGGTCGAAGCGCCGCCCCAGCAAACCGGGCGCTTCGTCGAGGTAACCCAGGGAGAACTCGATGCGGCCGTCCAGGCCGGCCTGCGCAGCCTTGTCGCGCGCGATGGCCATGTAGCGGGCGGACACGTCGTGCCAGGTAACCCTGGCACCACGCTGCGCCATGGCGGCGCTGTAGTGGCCCGGGCCGCCACCAAGGTCCAGCACGGTCTTGCCCGCCAAGCCGCCGATGCGCGCTTCCAGGTCATCGAGCAGGCGCAGATCGACGTTGGCCCATTCCAGCGCGCTGTAGCGGGCGGCATGCTCGGCGGGGACCGGGTCCCAGCCCCTCTCGGGGCGACGCAGACGCGCCAGCAGGCGGTTGATCATCTGTTCAGACCCGTGCGTGCGGAAGCGCGAAGCGCCCCGCATCGCGATGCAATGCGGTGTTCATGAAGGCCTTGTGAAAGGCGCGGTGTGGTCCATCGCCCGGTGCGAAGCACCGATGTGCGCCCGCGCGTGGCGTCGGGATTTTAGGACGCGCCGCGCACTGCGCAGCAAAAAGTCCCGCACGACGTGCGCGACGCCTACGCGCTGAGCAGACGCTCCAGCACCTCGGCAATGCGCTCCCCGGTGCGCCCGTCCCACTTCTCCGGAATCGTCCCCTTCTTCCAGCGCCCCGCCAGCAGCCGCTGCAGCGCCGGCTTCAGCGCC
>JAHBZS010000038.1 GCA_019635285.1 Rubrivivax sp.
CGCGCTGGCCATCGCGCTGGCCGGCTTCGGCGTCTACCGCAAGGGGCTGGCCGCACTGCGCCGCGGCCGGCTGAACATCAACGCGCTGATGACGGTGGCCGTGACCGGCGCCTTCGTCATCGGCCAATGGGCCGAGGCGGCGATGGTCATGGCGCTGTACGCCATCGCCGAGCTGATCGAGGCGCGCGCCGTCGACCGCGCGCGCCACGCCATCGGCAGCCTGATGCGCCTGGCCCCGGACCTGGCCGAGGTGCGCCAGCCCGACGGCCGCTGGGCCCCGGTGCCCGCGGCCGAGGTGGCGGTGGACGCCACCGTGCGCGTGCGCCCCGGCGAGCGCGTGCCGCTGGACGGCGTGGCCGTCGCCGGCCACAGCAGCGTCGACCAGGCCAGCGTCACCGGCGAAAGCCTGCCGGTGGACAAGACGGTCGGCGACCCGCTGTTCGCCGGCACCGTCAACCTGTCCGGCACCATCGAGCTGCGCGTCACGGCAGCAGCCTCGCAGTCCACCCTGGCACGCATCATCCGCGCGGTGGAGCAGGCGCAGGGCAGCCGCGCGCCCACGCAGCGCTTCGTCGACCGCTTTGCCGCGGTCTACACGCCGGCGGTGTTCGTGCTGGCGCTGGCGGTGGCGCTGGCCGGGCCGTGGCTGTTCGGCTGGGGCGCGCTGGACGCGGCCTACAAGGCACTGGTGCTGCTGGTCATCGCCTGCCCCTGCGCGCTGGTCATCGCCACGCCGGTGACCCTGGTCAGCGGCCTGGCCGCCGCCGCGCGCCGCGGCATCCTCGTCAAGGGCGGCGTCTACCTGGAGCAGGCGCGCCGCCTGAAGGCCGTGGCGCTGGACAAGACCGGCACGATCACCGAGGGCAGGCCGCGGCTGGTGGACTGGACGCTGCTGGCCCAGGGCGCCGAGCGCACGCGCGTCGCGTCATGGGCGGCGGCGCTGGCCGGCCATTCGCAGCATCCGGTGTCGCAGGCCATCGCCGCCGGCCTGGGC
This sequence comes from Rubrivivax sp., assembly GCA_019635285.1. Taxonomy (GTDB): domain Bacteria; phylum Pseudomonadota; class Gammaproteobacteria; order Burkholderiales; family Burkholderiaceae_C; genus Rubrivivax. Next base: position 995 of record JAHBZS010000038.1, read on the forward strand.
GCCAGCCCCATCGAACCCGAGGGCTTCCAGGCGCTGGCCGGCCGCGGCATCGAGGCCACGCTCGAGGGCCGGCGCCTGCGCCTGGGCAACCACCGCTGGATCGAGGAGCACGGCCTGTGCTCGCCGGCTCTCGAAGCGCAGCTGCACGCGCACGAGGCGCAGGGGCGCAGCACCAGCCTGCTGGCCAGCGACACCGAGGTGCTGGCGGTGTTTGCGGTGGCCGACACGCTGAAGCCCGGCTCGGCGCAAGCCGTCGCCGAACTGCGCGCGATGGGCATCGCCACCGTCATGCTGAGCGGCGACAACGCCACCACCGCCGCCGCGGTGGCGCGCCAGGCCGGCCTGAGCGACGCGCGCGGCGACCTGTTGCCGCAGGACAAGCAGGCGGCAATCCGCGAGCTGCGCCAGCGCCATGGCGCCACCGCGATGGCCGGCGACGGCATCAACGACGCGCCGGCGCTGGCGCAGGCCGACATCGGCATCGCCATGGGCGCGGCCGGCACCGACGTGGCCATGGAAGCCGCCGACGTGGTGGTGATGAACGACGACCTGCGGCGCGTGCCCGAGACCGTGCGGCTGTCCAGGCGCACGCACGCGGTGCTGTGGCAGAACATCGTGCTCGCGCTGGGCATCAAGGCGGTGTTCCTGTGGCTGGCGCTGTTCGACGACGCGACCATGTGGATGGCGGTGTTCGCCGACATGGGCGCCAGCCTGCTGGTCATCGGCAACGGGCTGCGGCTGCTGCGCCGCTAGCCGCGCTGCCGCAGCCGCTGCGCGAAGCCCTGCACCTCGGGCGGCACCGCCGGCCAGGCGGCATCGGGCGCCGCGTCCAGCAGCAGCGCGCGCAGCAGGCGCCGCAACGTCTCGGGCTGCGGCGTCACCGGGCCGGCAAAGCGCACCTGATCCGCGTCGCAGACGACGATGGTCGGGAAGGTCTCGACATCCAGCTCGCCCACCAGGTCGGCGTCGTCCTCGATGTCGACCCAGTGCCAGCGTGGCGCGGCCCCGGCGGCGCGCAATTCGGCCTCGACCTGCTCGAGCACCGGGCGGTAGCCGTCGCACAGCCGGCACCAGGCCGCGCAAAGGCAGGCGACGTGCAGCGAAGTATCCGATGTGTCCATGGGCGACATCATCGGGCAATTGCGGGCGCTAGCACGGATGCGCGCTGCCGGCCACCGACAGTGGTTCGCTAGAATCGCGCGCTTTCGGGTGCCCATCGCATGGCCGTCGTCTCTCGTGAGAACCACACCGCCATCCTCGAGCTGAGGAGCACCGCACTCACACTGATCGCGGTGCTGCTGAAGACCACCGACCTGGACGCGCTGGCCGCCGAGCTGGCGCAGCGCGCCAGCCTGATGCCCGGCCTGTTCGACCACGAGCCCGTGGCCGTGGACCTGTCCCGCGTGCGCGAGCAGGCAGCGCCGATCGACTTTGCCGCGCTGCTGGCCTTGCTGCGCCGCCACCGCATGGTGCCGCTGGCGGTGCGCGGCGGCAGCGACGAGCAGATGGCCGCCGCCTTTGCCGCCGGCCTGGTGCCGGCGCCCGAGAGCGGCCGCCCGCTGCGCGAGCCGCCGCCGCCGGTGGAACGCATCGTCGAGGTGCCGGTGGAGGTGCAGGTGCCGGTCGAGGTGCAGTTGCCCCCGCCGCCGCCGCTGGTGGTGGACAAGCCGCTGCGCTCGGGCCAGCAGATCTATGCCGACGAAGGGCGCGACCTGATCATGCTGGGCCTGGTGAGCCACGGCGCAGAAGTCATTGCCGACGGCCACGTGCATGTCTACGCGCCGCTGCGCGGCCGCGCCATCGCCGGCGCCAAGGGCAACGTGGACGCACGCATCTTCACCACGCTGATGCAGGCCGAACTGCTGAGCATCGCCGGCGTGCACCGCACCACCGAGGAACTGCCCGCGGGCGTGGCCGGCCGCGCCGCCATGGTGCGCCTGGCCTTCGACAGCCTGCACATCGAAGCGCTGGAAGGCGGCGCCTGAGCGCCGCGGGGCGCGACACCGGATTCACGAGACAGAACAACGAGACAAAAAGGACACCCGGATGGCCAAGATCATCGTCGTCACCTCCGGCAAGGGCGGCGTCGGCAAGACCACCACCAGCGCCAGCTTCGCGTCCGGCCTGGCGATGCGCGGGCACAAGACCACGGTGATCGACTTCGACGTGGGGCTGCGCAACCTGGACCTGATCATGGGCTGCGAGCGCCGCGTGGTCTATGACCTGGTCAACGTGATCCACGACGAGGCCAAACTGAGCCAGGCGCTGATCAAGGACAAGCACACCGAGCACCTGCACATCCTGGCGGCCTCGCAGACGCGCGACAAGGAAGCTCTGACCGCGGACGGCGTGAAGCGCGTGCTGGACGAGCTGGCGCAGATGGGCATGGAATACATCGTCTGCGACTCGCCGGCCGGCATCGAGACCGGCGCGCTGCTGGCCATGCGCTTTGCCGACGAGGCGGTGGTGGTCACCAACCCCGAGGTGTCGTCGGTGCGCGACTCCGACCGCATCCTGGGCATGCTGGCGTCGAAGACGCAGCGCGCCATCGACGGCGCCGACCCGGTGAAGGAACACCTGCTGATCACACGCTACAGCCCGTCGCGCGTGGCCGACGGGCAGATGCTGTCGGTGCAGGACATCGAGGACATCCTGCGCATCCCGCTGATCGGCGTGGTGCCCGAGAGCGAGTCGGTGCTGAAGGCATCGAACCAGGGCGTGCCGGCCATCCACCTGAAGGCCAGCGCCGTGTCCGAGGCTTACAAGGACGTGGTACGCCGCTTTTTGGGCGAAGGCCGCGAGATGCGCTTCACGCAGCCGGCCCGGCCGACCTTCTTCCAACGGCTGTTCGCGAGGGCGGGCGCATGAACGCGTGGTGCCGATGCCGGACGCTCGTCGCGCAGCGCGCTGCACGGAGGGCCGCCCGATGAGCCGCCGCCGCAAGGACCACGCCCGCGCCGCCGCGCCGGCGCGCACCGCCAACCCCCAGAAGACCTGGCTCGACCATCTGCTGTTCTGGCGCAAGAAGAAGACCGCGCAGACCGCCAAGCAGCGGCTGATGGCCGTGCTGGAGGTGGAGCGTGCCGCGCGCGGCGGCACGGCGCGCCTGCCCGACTACCTGCCCGCGCTGCAGCGCGAGCTGGTGCGCGTGGTCAGCAAGTACGCCAAGGTGCCGAGCAAGGAAGTGCGCGTGCGCGTCGAACGCCGCCGCCACGGCGACGGGGTGGAGCTGAAGGTGGACCTGCCGGGGGCGGCGGGGGCCTGAGCCTCGCTGAATCGCCCAGGTCGCGCCGACAAGGCCCGCGCGCGCGTCGGAAGTGCGCGAGGGAGCCTTCGGCGACTCGCCTCAGTGACTCAGTGATAGTCCTCTTCGCGCTGATGGCGCACCGCCAACACGACGACCTTCGACGGACTGACGATCTCGTACAGCGCGACATACCCGGTGCCCCCGAAGGGAATGATCAGTTCCCGCTGCGCCGGGCTCTGCGCCGCCTTGCGGAAGCTGAAGGGCGTGATCGCCAGCCGATGCTGCGCCGCCGCCCGGATGGCATCGATGGCGCTTTGAGCGCGATCGAGGTCTTCGGTGGTGTGGGCCTGGTCGAGCAGGAAGTCGAAGAGGCGTTCCAGGTCGGCCTCGGCCGCCGGAGACAGCTCGACGACAAAGCTCATCGGCGGAGCTTCTTGCGCCTGGCGTCGAGCCTGGCTTGGAGCCTTGCCAGCACCGTCTCGACAGGCACCGATACGCCCGTCTGGTGGTACGCCTCGGAGGCCGCTTGGGCGCGAGCATGGAACTCCGTCTGGACGCGTCGGAACGCGATGGCATTGCGCACCGTCGTTTCGACGAAGCTGGTCAGGGTCTCGCCCTCCCTGAGCACGGACTCAAGCTCGGCGCGCAGCTCCGGCTCAACGCGGACCTGCGGTATGACGGCAGACTTCATCCGCGTAGTGTATTGCGTTTGAGTTGCAGTTGCCGCATGCCTTGTGCTGCACGCTGGACGCACCCGCCTCGCCAACGACACCTTCCGCATGCTTGTCGTGAAACGCGTCATACGGGCCAGGGGCCCCAGCCCCTACACTCCCCCGATGTCCAAGCTCTCTGCGGTCGCCCTGGCCACGCTGGCGCTGTGCGCGCTGCCGGCCAGCGCCGCCGACGCCGAATACGCCGTGCGCTGGGACCCGCGCCAGGGCGGCCCGGCGACGCCGGAGGACGCGCTGCGCAGCCTGCGGCTGACGGTGGACGAGCGCAGTCAGATGGAGGTGACGTACTTCGACGTCACGCCGCCGCCGGGGCTGCCCGAAGGCTTCACGGCGATCCTGCGCCAGCGCATCGGCGGCCGCCATCACGAGCTGACCTTCAAGCTGCGCGGCGCCCAGCCGCTGCCCGAGCAGCCCGCGCTGAAGCTCTGGGACTGCCCGCTCGGGCCCACCGACGACCGCAAGGACGAGGTCGACGTGGGCTTCGTCGCCGCCGGCAAGACCGTCACCGCCTATTCGCGCAGCTGCGACGTGAATGCCAAGCAAGCCGTGCCGCTGCCCGCCGCGCTGCAGGCCCGGCCCAAGGGCTGCGCCAGCATGATGACGCGGCTGCGCTCGGGCAAGCTGAAGATCGAGGAATGGCGCCTGGCCGACGGCAGCGTGCTGATCGAGGCGTCGCGGCCGGCGCCCTACAACCCGAAGTCGATGCGCGCGTTCGAACATGACGTGCTGAAGCCGCTGCTGGCGCTGAACATCCAGCCGCTGGACCGCAGCAAGTCGGCCATCGGCGGGGATTGCCGGTGACATGACCGACTTCGTCGTCATCCGCCATGGCGAAACCGACTGGAACCGCGAGCACCGCTTCCAGGGCCAGATCGACGTGCCGCTCAACGCCATCGGCCAGCAGCAGGCGCAGCGCCTGGCCACGGCGCTGGCCGGCGAGCGCGTCGACCTGCTGCTCAGCAGCGACCTGCAGCGCGCGCGGCAGACCGCGCTGCCGCTGGAGCGCACGCTGGCGCGCACGGCGCAGGTGCAGCCGGGCTTTCGCGAGCAGGGCTTCGGCGTGCTCGAAGGCCTGGACGTGCCGACCATCAAGACGCGCCACCCCGAGCTGTGGGCGCAGTGGCTGCGCCACGACGCCGACTACGCGCTGCCCAGCGGCGAGAGCGTGCGCCAGTTCCACGCGCGCGTGCTGGCCGCGCTGCGCGACCTGGCGCGCGAGCACGCGGGCAAGACGCTGCTGCTGGTGACGCACGGCGGTGTGCTGGACATGCTGTGGCGCACGGCGCACGGCCTCAGCCTGAACGGCCCGCGCGAGTGCGCGATCCCCAACACCGGCATCAACCGCCTGCGCTGGCGCGGCGACACGCTGGACATCCTGCGCTGGGCCGAGGACGCGCACCTGGCCGGGCTGCCCGAGCAGCCGGCGACGGCGCCGCCCACCGACGACTAGGGTCTGCGGGTCGGCCGGCCGGGCTAGGAGCCTGGGCGGCAGAGATCGGCACCCGCGCCGAGGTGGCCAAGGCCGCTGGCGCGAAGCGGCCGCCCGGCAACAGGTGCTGCGTATCGCCACCCACCGTCAACCACATCTCGCCTTGCACCACCAGCGCGTCGGCGGCGAAGGGGTGGCTGTGCGTGGCCACCACCTCGCCGGGCGGCCAGCGCCGTTCCAGCACGTCGGTGAAGCCGCGCGCCAGGGCCTGCACGCGGAAGGCGTCGAAGTCGGCGGCCACGGCCTCAGGCGCGCAGCATCAGGTTGAGCTGGTCGACCACCTCGGCCCAGTCGGCGTCTTCGGCGATCTCCTCGCGCAGGAACTGCGCCTGCGCGCGCGACCAGAACGGCGCGTCGGCCAGCGCCACCGCGTCGGCCAGCGGCCGGTGCGTGCTCACGAAGCGCTCGATGTCGGCCGGCTCGGCCGGCAGCCCCAGCTGCTCGAACAGGTTGCGCAGGTTGTGTGCGCTGGTTTCCATCTGCAGACCCTCCCGATGTCAGGCGGCATGGTACGTCGCCGCACCCGCGCTACACGATGGGCTCGCTGCCCTGCGCCAGCGCCGTCACCAGGTCCGACTGCGTGATGATGCCGACCAGCCGCGCCTCGTCGCCGACGATGGGGATGTGGTGATGCCCGCCGTCGGCGAACAGCGGCACCAGCTCGGCCAGCGGGCGCTCGGCGCTGGCCACGCGCACCTGCCGCGTCATGATCTGGCCCACCACCTCGGGCTTGTCGCTGTGCGTGCTGGGCGAGGGCGTGAGCAGGCGGCGCAGCCGCTCGGCCAGACCGTCGTGGCGGTCCATCTCGGCGGCGCGCATGAAGTCGGCCACCGTCAGGATGCCGATCACGCGCTGCGCGCGGTCGACCACCGGCAGCGCCTTGATGTGATGGCGGCGCAGCAGGGCCCACGCGTCCTGCAGCGGCGTGCCGAACTCGGCCGTCTTCAGGTCGCGCGACATGATGTCGGCGCAGCGCAGGCCGCGCAGACGGCGCCGATAGGCCTGCAGCTCGGCATCGTGGAACAGGTGCTGCAGGTCGTCGACCGGCATCGCCAGCACCTGGTTGTAGCGCGACAGCGCCGATTCCAGGTCGACCTCGCCGAAGCGCGGCGCGGTGCCGGGCTGCGCCGGCGGCGCCACCAGCTGCGGGTGCGGATAGGGCCGGCCGGTCCAGGTGTTGTAGACCATGCCGGCCAGCACCAGCAGCGCCGAATTGGCCATCACCGGATAGAAGGCGAAGGACCAGTCGTGCACGCCGGCCACCACCATCAGCAGCGCCGAGGCGCCGCCGGGCGGATGCAGGCAGCGGCAGGCCAGCATCAGGCCGATGGCCACGGCCACCGCCAGCGCGGCCGCCAGTTCCGGCGGGCCGACCCAGCGCAGGCAGGCGATGCCCACCAGCGCCGACAGCGTGTTGCCGCCGAGCACTGCCCAGGGCTGCGCCAGCGGGCTGGACGGCACGCCAAAGACCAGCACCGCGCTGGCGCCCAGCGGCGCCACCAGCCAGGGCAGGCCCGCGCCGTGCGGCATCAGCCACTGGCAGGCCAGCGCGGTGAGCAGCAGGCCCAGGCAGGCGCCCAGCATCATGCGCAGGCGCTCGCGTGCGTCGGCCGGCTGCGGTGCAGGGCGCAGCGCGCGCAGCCACTGGCGCAGGCGCTGCGAGCGCATGGCCGCCGAGGACGGCGGGTTGATGACGGCGGACATGGGGCGCGATTGTCTACGCGCGCTCAATCGCCTGCGCGGCCGCGCCGCTTCAGCCTTTGCAACAGTCGGGGCAAGGACAAGGTCTGCGTCAGCAGGCCCGTCATGCGGCGCGCGCAGCGCCGCGGCACGCGCTCGAAGGGGGTCCATTCGAAGGCATCCATCTCCGGCCGGCGCCGGCCCCACAGGTCGACGAAGTAGCTGCTGCAGCGGCAATCGGCGGCCACCACGTCGTCGGCCAGCGTGGCAAAGAGATGCAGGTCCTTGGCCGGGCGGTAGGCAAAGCGGCCGAGCTCGAGCAGATCGTCCGGCGCGAAGCGCAGGCCGCACTCCTCGGCGGTCTCGCGCAGGGCCGTCTGCAGCGGCGTCTCGCCGGCGTCGCTGCCGCCCTTGGGGATGTCCCAGCGGAAGGTGCCGGTGGCCCGGCACAGCAGCAGCTCGCGGCGCGAATTGAGCACGAGGATGCCGCAGCTGAGCGTCTTCACGCGCCGATTCTGCACGGCCGGCACAATGGCCGCATGCCGCCGATCATCGACATCCAGGGTCTGCAGAAGACCTATGCCTCCGGCTTCGTCGCGCTCAAGCACGTCGACCTGCAGATCCGCCGCGGCGAGATGTTCGCGCTGCTCGGGCCCAACGGCGCCGGCAAGACCACGCTCATCAGCATCGTCTGCGGCATCGTCAACGCCAGCCGCGGCACGGTGACGGTGGACGGCCACGACATCCGGCGCGACTGGCGCGCAGCGCGCAGCGCCATCGGCCTGGTGCCGCAGGAGCTGTGCACCGACAGCTTCGAGTCGGTGATCAACACCGTGGCCTTCAGCCGCGGGCTGTTCGGCAAGGCGCCGGACCCGCGCCTGCTGGAAGACCTGCTGAAGCAGCTGTCGCTATGGGACAAGCGCGATGCGCGCATCATGACCTTGTCCGGCGGCATGAAGCGGCGCGTGATGATCGCCAAGGCGCTGAGCCACGAGCCGCACGTGCTGTTCCTGGACGAGCCCACCGCCGGCGTCGACGTGGAGCTGCGCCGCGACATGTGGCAGATGGTGCGCGGCCTGCAGCAGCGCGGCGTGACCATCATCCTGACCACGCACTACATCGAGGAGGCCGAGGAGATGGCCGACCGCATCGGCGTCATCCGCCAGGGCGAGATCATCCTGGTGGAAGGCAAGACGCAGCTGATGCAGCGCTTCAGCCGCAAGCGGCTGACCCTGCAGTTGCAGCGCGCGCTGCCGGCGCTGCCCCCCGAGCTGGCCGATTGGGCGCTGCAGCTGGCCGACGACGGCCATGCGCTGGTGCATGACTTCGATGCCGCGCAGGGCGCGTCGAAGGTGCCCGAGCTGCTGCGCCGGCTGGCCGGCCTGGGCATCGACTTCAAGGACCTGCAGACCGAACAGAGTTCGCTGGAGGACATCTTCGTGAGCCTGGTGCACCGATGAACCTGTACGCCATCAAGGCCATCTTCGGCTTCGAGATCGCGCGCACGCGCCGCACGCTGATGCAGAGCGTGGCCTCGCCGGTGCTCAGCACCTCGCTGTACTTCATCGTCTTCGGCGCGGCCATCGGCTCGCGCGTGCAGCAGATCGACGGCATTGCCTACGGCGCCTTCATCGTGCCGGGGCTGATCATGATGGCCATCCTGACGCAGAGCGTGTCCAACGGCTCCTTCGGCATCTACATGCCGCGCTTCTCGGGCACCATCTACGAGCTGCTGTCGGCGCCGGTGTCGCCGCTGGAAGCAGTGATCGGCTACGTCGGCGCGGCGGCCGCCAAGTCGGTGGTGCTGGGGCTGCTGATGCTGGCCACGGCACGGCTCTTCGTGGACTTCTCCATCGCCCATCCGCTGTGGATGCTGGCCTTCCTGGTGCTGACCTCGCTGAGCTTCAGCCTGCTGGGCTTCATCCTCGGCGTGTGGGCCGACGGCTTCGAGAAGCTGCAGGTGGTGCCGCTGATGCTGGTGCAGCCGCTGGCCTTCCTGGGCGGCACCTTCTATTCCATCCACATGCTGCCGTCGCCGTGGCAGCAGATCGCGCTGTTCAACCCGGTGGTCTACCTGGTCAGCGGCTTCCGCTGGAGCTTCTTCGGCATCGCCGACGTGGCCATCGGCTGGAGCCTGGGCATGACGCTGGCCTTCCTGCTGCTGTGCCTGGGCGTGATCACCTGGATCTTCAAGACCGGCTACAAGCTCAAGGCGTGACGCCGGGGCGCCGTGTAGGACTTGTCCTACACGGCGTCGCAGGCCCGTCCGATGGCCCGGGCGGCGCGCGCCGCCGAGCATCTGCCAAGCGGCCCGCGGCCGTGTGGGAGATGCCGGTGGCTGTGGTGATCATGAGCTTCGCGTCTGCCTACGATGCCAGCACGGCCGTGCTGCTGCTGCATCTTCGGGGCTTCGACGCGGGTAGCGTGGCCTGCTACACGACAGCGCAGATGCGGCGCCCCGGGCCGCTGGGCACGTGGGGCTTGTCGCCGCACTTCATCGCGGCGCTGCGCGATCTGGGGCTGCGCGGCTACAGCGTCGTGGCCGCCCGCACCGCCCAGGCGCTCATGGTCGAGCGCGCAGGCCTGATCGCCCGCGAGGCCGGGGCCACCACGGCGCTGCATCACGAGGGCTGTCGTGTCGCCAACCTGCTGCAGCCGCTGCGGCGCGTGCCGCTGGCCATGCCGGCTACTGCCAGCTCAGTGCCGCCAGATCGTTGGCGAACAGCGGCACATCCTTCCACAGTCCCTTGAGCCGGGCATTCGCCACGGTGATCCACGTCGGCTGGTACAGGTAGGCGGCCACCGCGTCTTCGGCCACCAGGCGCTGCGCGTCGCCCATCAGGCGGTTGCGCTCGTCGGGGTTGGCGGTGGCCTGGATCTTGTCCCACAGCGCGTTGAACTGCGGCGACTCGTAGCCCCAGTAGTAGCCGGGCCGCGCGAAGTTGCCGAAGTCCAGCGGCTCGACGTGCGCGATCACCGTCAGGTCGTAGGCCTTGTCCTTGTACACGCCGGACAGCCACTGCGCCCATTCGACGTTCTCGAGCTTGACCTTGATGCCTACCTTGTCGAGCATCGACGCGACGATCTCGCCACCCTGGCGCGCGTAGGGCGTGGGCGGCAGCTTCATCGTCAGCTCCAGCGGCAGCGCCACGCCGGCCTGGTGCAGCAGCGCGCGCGCCTTGGCCACGTCGTAGGCGTTCATGGCGGTCAGGTCCACGTAGCCGGGCGCGCCGGGCGTGTAGTAGCTGCCGATGGGCACGCCGAAGCCGTCGGCCGCGCCGTCGATCACCGCCTGGCGGTCGATGGCCGCGGCGATGGCCTGGCGCACCCGCACGTCGTCCAGCGGCTTGCGCTTGTTGTTGATGGCGACGATGACCTTGGCGCGCGAGCCGCCGATGAGGATCTGGAAGCGCTTGTCGCGCTTGAACTGCTCCAGGCTGCGCGCCGCGGCCACGCGCGGGAAGGCGTCGACATCACCGGACAGCAGCGACGCCACCTGCGCCGACGGGTCGCTGATGAAGCGGATGGTGGCGCGCCGCATCTTCACCTGGCTGGCGTTGCGGTAGCCGTCCCAGCGCAGCAGCGTGGCCGACGCGCCGCGGTTCCAGCTGTCCAGCCGGTACGGGCCGGTGCCCACCGGCTGGGTGGCATTGGTGGCCACGCTCTTCGGCTCGACGATGATCGCCGTGCCCTGGCCCAGCTGGAACAGCAGGTCGGGGTTACTGTTCTTCAGCGCCAGCAGCACGGTGTGCTCGTCGGGCGTGTCGATGGACGCGATGTTGGCGAACACCGCCTTGTCCTTGTTGACGCTGTCCTTGGCCACCGCGCGCTCGAAGGAATACTTCACCGCCGCCGCATTGAAGGGCTCGCCGTTTTGGAACTTGACGCCGCGCCGCAGCTTGAAGGTGTAGGTCTTGGCATCGGGCGAGATGCTCCAGCTCTCGGCCAGCAGCGGCGTCACGCGGCCGTCGCCGTTGACCTTGGTCAGCGTCTCGAAGATGTTGTAGAGCACGATCTCGGCGATGGCCGAGGCGGCGCCCGCGGTCGGGTCCAGGCCCGGCGGCTCCAGCGTCATGGCCAGCACCACCGTGTCCTTCTTCGGCTGGGACAGCGCCGGGGCGGCGCTCAGCGACAGCGCCAGCATCAGCGTCGCAACGAGTCGGATCTTCATGCGCGGGTCTCCAGGCCGGACAGGGCGGCACGATGGTACGGGCAGAATGCCGGCGCAGCACCTATTCCCACGCGCGGAGAACCCATGCTCGCGATCATCGGCGGCACCGGCCTGTACGAACTGCCCGGCATGCAGGTGGCGCAGCATCTGGACGAGGCCACGCCCTTCGGCCAACCCTCCGGCGCCATCGTGCGCGGCCGGCTGGGCGGGCACGAGCTGCTGTTCCTGGCGCGCCACGGCAGCGGCCACCGGCTGCTGCCGCACGAGGTGAACTACCGCGCCAACATCTTTGCGCTGAAGCGTGCCGGGGCGACGCAGATCCTCGGCTTCTCGGCCGTCGGCAGCCTGGTGCAGGAGGTGGCGCCGGGCGACCTGGCGATGCCCACGCAGTACTTCGACTGGACACGCGGCCCGCGCGCGCGCAGCTTCTTCGGCGACGGCGTGGTCGCTCACGTATCCACCGCCGAGCCGGTGAGCCCGCGCCTGGTGGACTGGGTGGCGGCCCAGGCGCAGCAGACGGGCCTGCGCCTGCACCGCGGGCTGACCTACGCCTGCATCGAGGGCCCGCGCCTGGGCACACGCGCCGAGAGCCTGTTCATGCGCCAGGTGGGCTGCCAGCTGGTGGGCATGACCAACGTGCCCGAAGTCTTTCTCGCGCGCGAGGCGCAGATCTGCTACGCCACGGTGTGCATCGCCACCGACTACGACTGCTGGATGGACGACCCGGCGATGCACGTCAGCATGAGCGCGATCCTGGCGCAGTACCGCGACAGCCTGCAGCGCGCACGCGCGCTGCTCGAGGCGCTGCTGGCCGGCCCGCTGCCCGAGCCGGAGCCCGACATCCGCAGCGCCTTGCAGCACGCGGTGCTGACGCCGGACAGCGCGCTCACCGAGGCGCAGCGCGAATGGCTGGCGGTGCTGCGCCGCTGACATGCCCAAGCCCTTCACCCGTGCCGACCTGGCCCGCGCCGAACGCCGCCTGCTGCGCGACGGGCGCTTCGCCAATGCGCGCGTCGAGCGCGTGCGCCTGGACGGTGTCGACTGGATCTTCAAGGACTTCGCGTCGCGCCAGGCCTGGGTGCGCCAGGGCCTCGGCCGCTTCCTGCTGGGCCGCGAGGTGCGCGCGCTGCAGCGGCTGGAAGGGCTGCCGGGCATTCCGTCCCAGGCCTTTCGCGTCGACGCCTTTGCCATGGCCGCGCGCTTCGTGCCCGGGCGCGCGCTGGCCGACATGCCCAACGGGCCGGTGAGCACCGACTACCTGGTGGCGCTGGAGGCGCTGCTGTGCCAGGTGCATGCGCGCGGCCTGGTGCACCTGGACACGCGCGGCGGCGGCAACCTGCTGATGGGGCCCGACGGCGCGCCGGGCATCATCGACTTCCAGGCGGCGCTGTCCACGCGCGGGCTGCTGCGCCCGCTGCGCGGCTGGCTGGAAGGCATGGACCTGAGCGGCGTGTACAAGAAGTGGCAACGCTGGCAACCCGACACGCTGGGCGCCGAGCGGCTGGAGCGGCTGGAACGGCAGAACCGCTGGCGCCGCTGGTGGCTGCTGCGCGGCTACTTCGGGCTGCGCAAGAAGCGGCCGCCGTCACGGCCACAATAGGGCCATGAAACAGACATCGGACGGACTGTTCCAGCACCCCGGGCTGCGCCGCTTCCTGATCAAGGCGCGGCTGCCGCTGTTCATCGTGGTGCTGCTGCTGGTGGCGCCCTTCGTGCGCCGCGAATGGCTGCTGGCCGGCTTCGTGGTGTCGATGGTCGGCGAGTTCATCCAGATCTGGTGCTTCGCGTCGCTGGACAAAAACGCCACGCTGACCATCCGCGGCCCCTACACCATGGTGCGCAACCCGATGTACCTGGGGCGCTTCTTCATCCCGCTGGGCTTTCTGATGCTGCTGGGCCAGTGGTGGCTGCTGCTCGCGTATGCGGTGATCTACTGGCTGTACATGGACGCGCGCGTGCAGCGCGAGGAAGCGCACCTGAAGCCGATCTTCGGCGCGCCCTACGAAGCCTATTGCGCGCAGGTGCGGCGCTTCGTGCCCGGCTGGCCGCTGCGCGGCACCCCGGTCGCCTACTGGAACTGGACCCTGTTTTCGCAGAACAACGCCGGGCGCAACCTGGTGGCCACGCTGATCGCCTGGGCGCTGATGGCCGCCTGGACGCTGTGGGGCGCACCGGCACTGCGCGGCTGAAGGAGACGAGTGCAATGAGCAGCAGCATGCGCCTGAACCCGCTGGACGCGGCATGGATCATGACCGAGTCGCGGGCCACGCCCAACCACGTCGGCGGGTTGCTGATCTTCAGCCTGCCCGAAGGCGCGCCGCGCGACGTCCTGCGCCGGCTGATGCACGACTTCCGCACCTATCGCGGCTTCACTGCGCCGTGGAACCGGCGGCTGAAGTACGCCTTCAACCTGAACCCGATTCCCGAGTGGGTCGAGGACGACCGCATCGACCTGGAATACCACGTGCGCCACGCCGCGCTGCCCTGGCCGGGCGGCGAGCGCGAGCTGGGCGAGCTGGTCGGCCGGCTGCAGAGCACGCCGCTGGACCTGAGCCGCCCGCCGTGGGAATGCACGCTGATCGAAGGGCTGGAGCACAAGCGCTTTGCGCTGTTCGTGAAGATGCACCATTCGCTGATCGACGGCATCAGCGGCATGCGCATGCTGCAGCAGGCGATGGCCAGCGACCCGGCCAAGAGCCTGGCGCTGCCGCCCTTCTGGTCGGCCCCCGCCGGCACCCCCGCGCAGGCCCAGCGCCACGCCTCGGCGCCGACCATGGCCAACGTGATGGACGCCGCCGCCAAGGCGCTGCGCGGCCAGCTGCGCTCGGCGCCGCAGCTGCTGGCCGCCTTCGGCAAGATGCTGCGCCGCGTCGGCGAAAGCGGCGAGGGCATGACCCTGCCCTTCGACGCGCCGCTGTCGGTGCTGAACGGGCGCGTGCGCGAGAAGCGCCGCTTCGCCACGCAGCAGTTTCCGATGGCCCGGCTGCGCACGGTGGCCGATGCCGCCGGCTGCACGCTGAACGACGTGGTGCTGGCCATCTGCGGCGGCTCGCTGCGGCGCTTTCTGATGGAACGCGACAGCCTGCCGGACAAGTCGCTGACCGCGGGCATCCCGGTGTCGGTGCGGCCCAAGGACGACCAGGGCACCGGCAACGCCATCAGCTTCATCGTCGCCACGCTGGGCACCGACATCGAAGGCGCGGCCGAGCGGCTGGACGCCATCCGCGCGTCGGTGCGCCATGCCAAGGCGCACGTGCAGAACCTGCCGCGCGAGGCGATGATGCAGTACACCGTGCTGCTGATGGCGCCGACCATCGTCACCTTGCTCAGCGGCATCGGCGGGCGCACGCGGCCGATGTTCAACATCACCATCTCCAACGTGCCCGGCCCGGACAAGCCGCTGTACTTCCGCGGCGCGCGGCTGGAGGCCATCTACCCGGCGTCGATCGTCACGCACGGCCAGGCGCTGAACATCACCTGCGAGAGCTACGCCGGCTTCATGGACTTCGGCTTCACCGGCTGCCATTCGTCGGTGCCCAGCCTGCAGAAGCTGGCGGTGTATTCGGCCGAGGCGCTGGAAGAGCTGGAGGCGGCGATCCTGCCGAAGCCGGCCAAGGCGCGCAAGGCCGCGGCGGCCAAGCCGAAGGTGGCGGCGAAGCGCAAGCGCAGCGCGGCGGCGGCCTGAGCGGCGTACTCTGCCACCCGCTCGGGGCCCACGCCGCTCAACGCTGAGCGAAGGGTTGTGGCATCAACTCGGCTGGATAAGCTCGAGGGCCCTCTTCCCGCCAGGCACGACCTCGGTAGCCAACTTTTGGTCCATGGTTGCCAAGCGCCCGCGTTTCGCATGAGCGAGCGCAAGAAGATAGCTATCCGTGACGCGCGAGTGGCTGGATAGCAATTCGGGTGCGAAGAACTCGGGGTCGGCAATGCTGAGGTCGTCGGGCCAGAACTTGTGACCGGCAAGGCCGCGAATCGCGGCCAGGGACTGGAGCACCACACTCGGCGGGCCGGGCGAGTTCGGGTACCTGGGATGCCCGATGATGCGTACGAGGCCGTTCTCGGTGAGCGGGCAAGTGGCAAAGCCTTTGCGCCCAACCCGGGCGAACCATTCGTGCGCCAGGTCGTGCTGGATGTGCGCCGGATCGACCAGGGCAATGAGGACGTTGACGTCCAACAGGTACACGGTCACGGCAGTTCGTCGCGCAACTGGTTCACCAGTTCCGGAGTGACCGGAGCCGCGCCGCGGCGGCTGGGCAGCAGTGGCACGCCGTTGCGTTCTGCTCGTGCCGAGCGCGGCCCGCGCGTCAAGCCTTGCCGCGCCAGCGTGGAGATGACTTCTCCGACGCTCTTGCGATCGCGCTCGGCGAGATGCTTGGCGGCAGCAAGGACGTCGTCGTCGATGGCGAGGGTAGTGCGCATGATGGACTCCTGATGCGAAGCATCATACATCACGCATCACTTCTCGGGCGCGCTGCGATGGGGTTCTGACGCCTGACGTTCGAGCTGCAGGACCGCAGCAACCACAACAAGGCCCAAGACAGCTTGACCTTCTCCCACTGATCACCCTTGCTCCGATAGCCTCCTGTTTCTTCGCTCTTCTCCGACCGAGCAAAGACAAAGTCGAGTTCATACTCATCGGACCCCGAGGCAAGGTGGTCGCGAGACTTCGGCTCTTCCAGCCCATAGATTTCTAGGCGTTTCCGCATTTCCTCGTTTTCGGATTTCAAACGAAGTACGTCATCAGCGGATGGAAGAGCAGCCAGAACGTCGGCACGCAACCAACCGGGGCGAGGATGCTGCTTTCGCAGTTGAGTCAGACTTCTACTGACTTTGGCGCCGAGATCCGCAGGTGAAGAATAGAACTTACATAGGCGCCCTTTAACCAGCTCTCGAAAGGCTTCGAGCTTCTTAACGCGACTGGCTTGCTGTTCGACAACCTTGCTTGGAAGCCGCGACGGGTCATCGACAAGAAAGCCGATGACAGGCTTACCGGTTTCAACGGCGTAGCGATACTCCATCTCAGTGAAGCTAAGCCCGCTGTCCTTTGACACCGAACCATATCGTCCGCCGACGATAACTATGTAGTAGTCGGATTCATCGATTACTCGTTTGATCCATTCCCATTGAGAGTCGTTCGCTGCCGGGAATAGCTCCATGCCGGCTGGCATGCACTCAAGCTCGAGGAGTGCTTGCATTACCTCGCTTCGCTCTTCGACGAGGTCTACATATGTCGAGCTTACGAATACTTGGTGCCTTTGCTCTGGCATTGGATGCTCCGATTGGCTGCGAGGCGGCTAACGTAGAGCTAACGCGCGCGCAGCGGCAGGGGGCACCCTGGCCTGCCGTTGCGCGTCCGGTTCAGCGACAGTTTTAGGCCTCAATGCCTCGCGCTGCTTGGACATACGATACATACAGGAGCACAACCAAGAGCACCGCGAAGGCATTAACGCCGACAGTTAGGACCTCCTCAGGCTTTCCATAGGACCAACGAAAGCCGCTACCCAGGTACGCAGCCCATCCCCCGCCGAGCCCCCCAGGGCCGAAGCGCAAGTAGAGCCACGCGCCAAACCCGCAGGAGGTAGTGACGCTGAGAAGTGATGAGCTGAAGGCGGGGACCTGGGCCGCCCAGAACCACATGGACCTCTGCTGCCACATTGGGGTATTACGGAGAGCCTGGATACCCGTCCATGCACCGTAGAGGTACAAGACAAAGGTTGCGAAGAGGAACAGTTCGCCAGGAAATCCCATCCCGCCGCCCTGAATCAAAACCGGAAGCATGGAGATTAGGGCGGCTACGCTGCCAAGTGCCGATAGCCAACCAACGACGGGTCGCAAAGAACGGTGCACTTCTTGACGCCTAACGTGTTTTCACCCACATGATTGCAGCACATGCGCGCTCGGGGACAAGGCGTGCCGCCGCAACTGTTTGGGGGCGCAACTTGATGGGCCAACCGGCCTGCAGCAGCAGCGCTGGGGGCCAGCGCCCATCGGTACGCTGTGGCCGCGCACGCAGCGAGTTTTGAAGGCCGGCCGCCAACCGCCTCAGATGCGCCGTTCCTGCCCCACCCAGTAAGCCTCACGCAGCAGCCGCTTCTGCAGTTTGCCGGTCTCGGTGCGCGGCATGTCGCTGCGGAATTCAATGGACTTCGGCACTTTGTAGCCGGCCAGTGCGGCGCGGCAGTGTGCGCTCAGCGCCTCGCGCAGCGCAGCGCAGCGTCGGCCGTGTGGCCCGGCGGCGGCTGCACGATGGCCTTGACCTCCTCGCCGAACTCGGCGTTGGGCACGCCGATCACCGCCACGTCCTGCACCGCCGGGTGCGCGGCCAGCACCGACTCGATCTCGGCCGGGTAGATATTCACGCCGCCGGAGATGATCATGTCGATCTTGCGGTCGGTCAGGAACAGGTAGCCCTGCTCGTCCAGCCAGCCGACGTCGCCGGTGGTGAACAGCGCATCGCCCTGGTGGGCGGCCGCGGTCTTGGCGGCGTCGTTGTGGTACTGCAGTCGCGCACCGCTGCGGCTTTGCATGTAGATGGTGCCCTGCTCGCCGGCCGGCGCCTCGCTGCCGTCGTCGCGCAGGATGCGCACTTCGGTCTGGAAGGTGGCGCGGCCCACCGACGCCGGCCGCTGCAGCCATTCTTCGGCGCCGATGCCGCTGACGATGCCGCCTTCGGTGGACCCGTAGTACTCGTGGATGCAGGGCCCCCACCAGCCAATCATGTCGCGCTTGACCTGCGGTGAGCAGGGCGCCGCGCCGTGCCAGACGCGCACCAGCGACTGCCCGCCGAAGGCGCGCCTGGTCGCGTCGTCCAGGCGCAGCAGGCGGATGAACTGCGTGGGCACCAGGTGCACGTTGGTGATGCGGTGCTGGTCGATCAGCGCCAGCGTGTGCGCCGCATCGAAGCGCTGGCACATCACCACGCGCAGCCCGGCCAGCAGCGGCTGGAAGGCCCAGGCGTACTGCGCCGAGTGGTAGTAGGGCCCGCACAGCAGCGTGCTGCCGTCGGGCGGCAGCTGCAGGTGGGCCACCAGGTTGTCGGCCATGGGCTGCAAGGTGGCGATCGGCTGCGGCACGCCTTGGTTCTTGAGCACGCCCTTCGGCCGGCCGGTGGTGCCCGAGGTGTAGAACATCGGCCCGCCGGCCTGCTGGTCTGCCGGCTCGGACGCGTCGGGCTGCGCGGCGATCAGCGCCTCGAAGTCGGTGAAGCCTGCCGGGCAGACGTCGGGCGCCAGCGCGATGCAGGCGCGCAGCCTGGCGCCGGCGGCCGGCGAGCGTTGCAGCGCCGCGGCGGCGGTGGCCGCGAACTGGCTGTCGGTCAGCACGCCCACCGCGCCCGAATCGGCCAGCACATAGGCCAGTTCGTCGACGCTGAAGTGCCAGTTGATGGGCACGTAGAACAGGCCGCAGTGGATGGCGGCGGCCATCAGCTCGAACACGCCGCGGCGGTTGCCGGCGAACAGTGCAATGCGCTCGCCGGGCTGCAAGCCCGCCGCGCGCAGCGCGCGGACCAGGCGGTTGACGCGGGCGTCCAGCTCGGCCCAGCTGCACTGGCCGTGTTCGTCGATCAATGCCGGGGCGTCGGCCAGGCGACGGGCGGCGCGGGCGGTCATCAAGGCCACGGCGGCCCCTAGCGCGACATCGGGTCGCCGCAGGGCACCCAGGACTTGCCGTCGAAGCGCTGCAGCCGCAGCGTGCCGTAGATCTCGTCGTCGGGCGCGGTGGTCAGGGTCACACCGGGCAGCATCACCGGCGTGCCGTAGTCCTTCAGGCTGAGGAAGGGGTGCATCACGTTGTCGCCGTCGCGCCGGGCGCTCAGTCCAGCGTGATCTCGGTGCTCACCGCGCCGGCCCGGTCGGCGCGGGCGCTCAGGCCGATGCGCGTACCACGCGGGCCGTGCACCACCCATTCGGCGACGGCGCGGTCGCCGGTCACCGCCGATTGCGGCGCGAAGGCCTGCAGCGACTGCTTCGGCGCATGGCCTTCCAGCTGCGCGCCGACGATGCGCTCGACGCCGCCGACCAGGCTGGCGCCCTCCGGCAGGTGGATGTGGAAGACGGTGCCGCGCGCCACCTTGCGCTCCAGCGCGCGCTTGCTGACGTAGGCCGGCAGGTAGCCGCTGTTGGCCACCGCGAAACGCACGCGCCAGCAGTCCTCGCCCAGCGCGCGCACCTCGGTGCGCAGCACTTCCAGCCTGGGCAGCGACAACGCGATCTGCGCCATCCAGCCGGGGAAGCGCGCCACCTCGCGCTCGCGCAGGTTCGGCGGCGGGTTGCGCCAGTAGTTCATCTTGTCCCAGCCGCCCAGCTCCACCGCGCCCAGCTGCGGGTGCTGGAACGCATACCAGTCGACGTGCGCCTGGCCGCCGCAGTGCTCGTCGCTCCACTTCAGCAGCTTCAGGTCGTCCTCGGGCGGGTGCTCGCGGTACCAGTGGATCCAGTCGTAGTCGGTGATGCCGGCCTCGCGGTTCGGCGCCCACAGCTCCACCGTCCAGAACAGCGCGCCCAGGTGCTCGTAGATCCAGTCCTGCGTGCCGGTGAGGATCTCCTTGGGGTGGTACTTGAAGTCGTGGAAGATGCTGATCGCCGGATAGCCCGACAGCTTGGCGCCCAGGTCGCTGAAGCGCTTGTAGACCCACAGGTCTTCGGGCGTCATGTCGTCGTCGCTCTGCGTGCCCATCGGCCGCAGGATCACGCCGCTGTGCGTGTGGAAGCTGACCGCCGCGCCGATGTTGGGGTGCTTGACGATGAAGTCGACCATCGCCCGCACCTCGGGCTCGCTGGTCGGGTACGGCCCGGCGCCGCCCTGTTCGAATTCCTGCCGCCAGTAGGCCGGGAAGTTGCGGTTCAGGTCCAGCCCTTCGCGGTTCGGGTTGAGCTTGATCTGCAGGCCGTCGTAGTTCTTCAGCAGGCCTTCGGGCATGACGCGGAAGTACTCGCCGCCGAAGTCGCCCGGTTCGCGCGGCACCAGCAGGCGCGGCTGCTGCGGGTGCTTCTTCCAGCCGCCGTGCGGGTCGGCGATGCGCATGCTGAGCACGCGGCCATCGCCGTCCACGTCTTCCGCCGTCAGCCCGTCGACCTGCGGCTCGTCGAAGGGATAGGGCCGCGTGCCCGAGCGGATGTGCCGCGGCCGGTCGGCCAGCGCCAGCTCGGCGCCATCGGGGTTGAGGCGCGGCACGATGTAGACGGCGCGCGTGTCCAGCAGCTGCGTCACCTGGCGGCCGGCCTCGTCGTCGCCGCCGTAGCGCGTGACCAGCCAGTGCAGCCAGTACAGGCAGGCGGTGCTGGCGGTCAGCTCGGCGGCGTGGATGTTGCCGTCCACCCAGAACGCCGGTTTGTCGGCATCGGGGCCGGTGCGCGTCTGCGTCAGCGTCAGCAGCCAGATGTCGCGGCCCTCGAAGCTCTTGCCGATGGAGCGCAGGCTCACCAGGTCGGGCCGTGCGGCGGCATAGTCCTGCAGCAGCTGCGTCAGCTCGGGGTGGCGATAGAACTGGTCGAAGCGGGGAACCGGATAGTCGGGCATGGCGGCTCAGGCGTGGACGGTGCCGTCGACGAAGACCTTCAGCTCGCCCGGCGCGATGGCCTGCCAGGGCTCGCCGGTGGTCAGCGGCTGGGTGGCGACCACCGCGACGCGGTCGCTGGGCTGCGTGAGCGCACCGAAGTCGACGCTCAGGTCTTCATCGGCCAGCGTCGCGGGGCGGAAGGGGTGCTGGCGCTGCAGCCAGTACAGCTTGGTCGAGCCATGCGCCCACAGCGCCTGGCCGTTGGACAGCAGCAGGTTGAAGGTGCCGTGCGCATGCAGCACCGGCAGCAGATCGCGCAGCGTGTTGCTGAGCTCGTCGATGCCGGGCACGCCGGCATGCGACTTGGCCAGCTCCTGCATCAGCCAGCAGAACGCGCGTTCGCTGTCGGTGCCGCCCACCGGGCGGAACGCGCCGTGCAGGCGCGGCTGAAACGACTTCAGGTCGCCGTTGTGCGCGAACACCCAGTAGCGGCCCCACAGCTCGCGCATGAAGGGGTGGCAGTTCTCCAGCGCCACGTGGCCCTGCGTGGCCTTGCGGATGTGGGCGATGACGTTGCGGCTCTTGATCGGGTAGCGCCGCACCATCTCGGCCACCGGCGAATGGCGCGCGCTCTCGGGGTCGATGAACAGGCGCAGCCCGCGGTCTTCGAAGAAGGCGATGCCGAAGCCGTCCTTGTGCTCGTCGGCGCGTGTCGCCAGGCCGGTGAACGAGAACATCACGTCGGTCGGCGTGTTGGCGTTCATGCCGAGCAATTGGCACATGCGGCGCTACGGCTTGCGCGACCCGCGGTCGCAGGCCCGATGAGTACGGGCGAAGACTGCGACTCGCTCCCCTCGAGGGAGGGCACCGAAGGCGCATCGGCGGTGGTTCATCGGATCGGAAGAAAGAGCTTGGCGATGCCCCTGGCGCTGACCAGGTTGCCGGGGTTGGTGGTTTCTTCCAGCACGCCGCTCATGCGCCGCAGGATGCGCGGGCTGTGGCGCGCGCGCCAGATCACCAGGTCGGCCAGCCACGGGTGGGCGTTGACGCGGCTGGCCTTGCGGTACAGCTCGAAGCGCGGCTGCAGCTCGCGGATCGAGGCTTCGTAGGCGTCGCGCACCGCGCCGTCGCCGAGGCGCTGCTCCTGGCCCTTGACCACGGCCGCCGCGGCCAGCATGCCGGTCTGCATGGCCTTGCCGATGCCCTCGCCGCTGAAGTCGTAGGTGCTGCCGATGGCTTCGCCGGTGGCCAGCAGGCCGGGGCGCGAATACAGCGCCCCGTCCAGCGAGCAGCGCAGCGGCGCGCCTTTCAACTCACCCAGCGGCGTGCCGGTGGCCATCAGTTCGCGGGCCGGCGCGTAGACCTCGCAGAAGGCGTCGAACACCTGGCGCAGGTTCACGTCCTGCATGCGCAGCCGCGAGGTGCCGGCCAGGCTGAAGCAGTCGGACAGGCCGACGCCGATGTTGAACACGCCGTCGGGGCAGGGGAAGATCCAGCCATAGCCGTGCTTCAGCCGCTTGTGCCAGACGATCTCCAGCGCCCGCAGGCGGCCGGCCAGCGCCTCGTGCTTCACATAGCCGCGCAGCGCGATGCCGGTGGGCGTGCGGCGCTGGCACAGCTCGGCCGCCAGCATGGCCTGCGGCGGCGCGCCGGTGGCCAGCACCACCCAGGTGGCCCGCAGCTCGTGCACCCGGTCGCCGGACTTCAGGCGCGCACCGGCCACCTGCGTGCCATCGAGCAAGGGCGCCTCGAAGCGCCACGGCGTGTGCAGCTGCGCGCCGGCGCGCTGTGCGGCGCGCACGAGGATGTGGTCGAGGACCCTGCGCGGCAGCACCGCCAGCGCGCCGGGCACGTCGACGCGGCCGCCGCGCGGGCCGATGCAGGCCACGTGCTGCGCGCCTTGCGCCTGCGCCATGACCTCGTCGTAGACGCCCAGCCGGCGCAGCGCGGCGTGCGCATCGGGGATCAGGCCGTCGCCGCAGACCTTGTCGCGCGGGAAGTCGTGCTGGTCGACCAGCACCGTGTGCAGGCCGGCACGAGCCAGCATCTGCGCGCAGGCACTGCCGGCCGGCCCGGCACCGATCACGAGCACGTCGCAGCGGGGCGGCAGGGGCACGTCGGTCATCGCGTAGATTGTAGGCAGCCGCCCCGGCGCCCACCCTACGGAGACCCGCGATGCGCGAAGCCGACCCGAAGATGCTGCAACCGTTGTGCGAAGACCTGGCGCTGGCGCTGCGCGCCGCCGCGCACCACGGCCTGAGCGAAGGCGTATGCAACCACTTCAGCGTGGCGCTGCCCGACGACAGCCGCCGCTTCCTGATCAACCCGCGCGGGCTGCACTGGAGCGAGATCGGCCCCGAGGACATCGTGCTCGTCGACGAGCAGGGCACGGTGCTGCAGGGCCGGCACCGCGTGGAGCCGACGGCGATGTTCATCCATGCCGCCACGCACCGCATCACCGGCCAGGCGGTGGTGCTGCACACGCACATGCCCTATGCCACCGCGCTGACGCTGACCACCGACCGCGCGCTGGATACCCGCGCCAGCCAGGGCGCGATGCGCTTCCACGGCCGCATCGGCATCGACGCCGACTACAACGGCCTGGCGCTGGACTGGGCCGAGGGCGAACGCATCGCGCGCGCCATGCAGGGCAAGGACGTGGCCTTCCTGGCCAACCACGGGGTCATCGTCTGCGGCGCGAGCATCGCGCACGCCTACGACGACCTGTACTACCTGGAGCGTGTGTGCATGCACCAGGTGCTGGCGATGAGCACCGGCCGCCCGCTGGCGCGCGTCAGCGAAAAACTCTCGGCGCACGTGGCGGCGCAGATCCAGGGCGAGCGCGAGCAGTCCGACCTGTTCTTCGAGGCGCTGCGGCGCCTGCTGCCGCCGCCGCAGCGCTGAGGCTCAGCCCGCGGCGCCCTGCTTGACCTTCAGCCGCCAGGCGTGCAGCAGCGGCTCGGTGTAGCCGCTGGGCTGCACCAGCCCCTTGAACACCAGGTCGCTGGCCGCCTGGAAGGCGGCCGACTCGTCGAAGCGGCCGGCCATCTTCTGGTACAGCGGGTCGCCGGCGTTCTGCTGGTCCACCACCTTGGCCATGCGCTTGAACGTGGCCTTGACCTGCGCCTTGGTGACGATGCCGTGCAGCAGCCAGTTGGCGATGTGCTGGCTGCTGATGCGCAGCGTGGCGCGGTCTTCCATCAGGCCGACGTTGTGGATGTCCGGCACCTTGCTGCAGCCCACGCCCTGGTCGATCCAGCGCACCACGTAGCCCAGGATGCCCTGCGCGTTGTTCTCGATCTCCTGCTGCTTCTCGGCATCGCTCCACTTCGGCTTGCTGGCCACCGGCACCGTCAGCAGGGCTTCGAGGATGGCGTCGCGCACGGCATCGACGTCGGTCTTCTCCAGCTCCTTCTGCACCTTGAACACGTCCACCTGGTGGTAGTGCAGCGCGTGCAAGGTGGCCGCGGTCGGGCTGGGCACCCAGGCGGTGTTGGCGCCGGCGCGCGGTTGCGCGATCTTCTGCTCCATCATGGCCTTCATCAGGTCGGGCATGGCCCACATGCCCTTGCCGATCTGCGCCTTGCCGCGCAGCCCGCACTCCAGCCCGACCAGCACGTTGCTG
Organism: Rubrivivax sp.; assembly: GCA_019635285.1. Lineage (GTDB taxonomy): Bacteria > Pseudomonadota > Gammaproteobacteria > Burkholderiales > Burkholderiaceae_C > Rubrivivax. Next base: position 25,437 of record JAHBZS010000038.1, read on the forward strand.
CGCTCGTAGGCCTGGATCCAGGCGCTGCTCTTCATGTCGCCCTTGCGGATCATCGGGCCGGCATGCATGGCGGTGTGCATCTCGTCGCCGGTGCGGTCGAGGAAGCCGGTGTTGATGAAGGCCACGCGGTCGGCGGCGGCGGCGATGCAGGCCTTGAGGTTGACGCTGGTGCGGCGCTCCTCGTCCATGATGCCGAGCTTGACGGTGGCCTGCGGCAGGCCGAGCAGCTTCTCGACGCGGCCGAACAGCTCGCTGGCGAAGGCCACCTCGGCCGGGCCATGCATCTTCGGCTTGACGATGTACACCGAGCCGAAGCGGCTGTTGCGGATGCCATTGGCACCATGGCCCTGCAGGTCGTGCAGCGCGATCGCCGTGGTGACCACCGCGTCCAGGATGCCTTCGGGAATCTCCTGCCCGTCGCCCCACAGCACGGCAGGGTTGTTCATCAGGTGGCCGACATTGCGCACGAACAGCAGCGAGCGGCCGTGCAAGGTCACCGGCTTGCCGTCGGCGCCGGTGTAGACGCGGTCCGGGTTAAGGCCGCGGGTGAAGGTGCTGCCGCCCTTGCTGACCTGCTCGGTCAGCGTGCCCTTCAGGATGCCCAGCCAGTTGCCGTAGGCCTGCACCTTGTCGTCGGCATCGACCACGGCGACCGAATCCTCCAGGTCCAGGATCGTCGACAGCGCGGCCTCGACCACCAGGTCGGCCACGCCGGCGGGGTCGTCCTTGCCGATCGAGTGGCTGCGGTCGATGCGGATGTCCAGGTGCAGCCCGTGGTGCTGCAGCAGCACCGACGACGGCGCCGCGGCGTCGCCCTGGTAGCCGACGAACTGCGCCGGCTTGGCCAGGCCGACCACGCGGCCGTCCTTCAGCGTGACCTTCAGCGCGCCGCCTTCGACGCGGTACTGCGTGGAATCGAGGTGCGAGCCGCGCTGCAGCGGCGCGCAGCGGTCGAGCACGTGGCGCGCGTATTCGATGACCTTGGCGCCGCGCTTGGGGTTGTAGCCGCTGCCCTTTTCGCAGCCGTCGGCCTCGGACAGCACGTCGGTGCCGTAGAGCGCGTCGTACAGCGAGCCCCAGCGCGCGTTGGCCGCGTTCAGCGCATAGCGCGCGTTGGTGATCGGCACCACCAGCTGCGGGCCGGCCTGCAGCGCCAGCTCGGCATCGACGTTCTTCGTCGTGGCCTTCACCTTGGCCGGCACCGGTACCAGGTAGCCGATGCTCTGCAGGAACTTGCGGTACTTGGCCATCTTCTTGATGGGGCCGGGGTTGGCCTTGTGCCAGGCGTCCATCTCGGCTTGCAGGCGGTCGCGCTCGGCCAGCAGCGCGGCGTTCTTCGGGGCCAGGTCGTGCACGATGGCATCGAAGCCCTGCCAGAAGACGGCCGGCTCGATGCCCGTGCCGGGCAGCACCTGGTCTTCGATGAAGCGGTAGAGGTTGGTCGCGACTTGCAGGCGGTGGACGGTGGTGCGGTCGGTCATGGCGTCGTGTTGCGTGGGGTGGAAGTGGGGAAGAAGTCGAGCACGGCGCGCAGGCTGGTGCCCGTGCGGGTGGGTTCGGCGCCGAGCTGTTCCGGCGGCAGGCCGCCGCGGTTGACCCACAGCGTGCTGTAGCCGTACCAGGTGGCGCCGATCGCGTCCCAGCCGTTGCTGGACACGAACAGGATGTCGCGCGCCGGCAGCTTCAGCGCGGCCGGGCCCAGCGCATAGGCCGCCGGGTCGGTCTTGTAGCGCCGCGCCTCGTGCACGCTGAGCAGCGGGTCGAGCAGGCCGTCGAGGCCGGCGCTCTTCACCGCCACGGCCAGCATCTGCGGGTCGCCGTTGCTCAGCACGCCGGTGGGCACGCCGCGCGCCTTCAGCGCCTGCAGCACCGCCTTGTTCTCCGGAAAGCAGCTCAGGTGGTGGTACTGGTTCATCAGCCGGTCTTCGGCCGGCGCGTCCATGGGCAGCGCCAGGCGTTGCGCCGCATAGCGCAGCGCGGCGCGCGTGAGCTCCCAGAACGGGCGGTAGCGCTCGCCCTGCGGGCTGCTCATCGAGACCAGCCGGGTGTATTCGATCTGCTTGTCGCGCCACAGCACGGCCAGCCGCTCGCCCTGCGCCGGGAACAGCTGCTCGGCCAGGGTGGCCACGCTGTAAACGTCGAACAGCGTGCCGTAGGCGTCAAAGAGCACGGCGCGCGGCAATGCGCGCAGGCGGGGCGACGGGGCGGCAGGCTCCATGGCAGGAATCTATGCCGAACACGGCGCGCCATTGCGTACCGCAAGGGTCTTGGATTTATAACAATTCGAGTGGTAATCTGTGGCGATGGACCGACTAAAGCAAATCGAATCGTTCGTAGCGGTGGCCATGAAAGGCAGCCTGACCGCGGCCGCCCATGCGGAAAGCGTGGCGCCGGCGGTCATCGGGCGGCGCATCGACGCCTTGGAGGAGCGCCTGGGCGTGAAGCTGCTGGTGCGCACCACGCGGCGCATCACGCTGACCCACGAAGGCAGCGCCTTCCTCGAAGATTGTCAGCGCTTGCTCGCCGATATCGCCAACGCCGAAGCCAGTGTCAGCGCCGGCGGCGTGAAGGCCAGCGGACACCTGCGCATCACCGCGCCGGCCGGTTTCGGGCGGCGCCACGTGGCGCCGCTGGTGCCGCAGTTCCTGCAGCAGCATCCCGAGGTGAGCCTGTCGCTGAACCTCAGCGACCGCGTCGTGGACATCGTCAACGAGAGCGTGGATTGCGCCATCCGCGTCGGCGACCTGCCCGATTCCAGCCTGGTCAGCGTGCGCCTGGCCGACAACCGGCGGCTGTGCGTGGCCACGCCCGACTACCTGAAGCGCGCCGGCGTGCCGGCGCACCCGTCGGAGCTGGCCCGGCACGAGTGCCTGGTGCTGTCCTCGGACGCCAGCCAGACGCGCGGCTGGGCCTTCATGGTGGACGGCGAACTGATCTACCTGCGCCCGCGCGGCCGCCTCGACTGCAGCGACGGCCAGGTGCTGCACGACTGGTGCGCGCGCGGCCTGGGCATCGCCTGGCGCAGCACCTGGGAGGTGGAGCGCGAGGTGGCCGACGGCCGGCTCGTCGCGCTGCTGGAGGCGTTCACCGCGCCGCCCAACGGCATCTACGCGGTGTTTCCGCAGCGCAAGCACCTGCCGCTGCGCGTGCGCCTGTGGATCGACTTCATCAAGCACCACTACGGCGACCCCGGCTACTGGCGCGGCTGAGCCGGCCGCGCCGGGGCAGCGCCGCCGTCACTTCTTGGCGTCGGCCTCGCACTTCTTCATGAAGCTGTCTTTGGCGGCGCCGGCCAGCGGCTTGCCGTCCTTGCTCACCGCCTTGGTGGCGCAGCTGCTGGCGGCGCCGGCGTCGGCCTCGCACTTCTTCATGAAGCTGGTCTTGGCGGCGCCGGCCAGCGGCTTGCCATCCTTGCTGACGGCCTTGGCCTCGCAGTCGGACGCGGCGTGGGCACTGACGCCGGCAAAGGCGGCCAGCAGGGCGATGATCAGGGTCTTCTTCATTCGGGCTTCTCCGGTTTGAAAAGGCACACGCCGCCGCGCAGGGCAGCCAACCGGGACAGCCCCGGCCTTCCCTGAACGCCGCTGGCCGCCCCGGCGATGACAGCCGGCTTCAGAGGATGCGCCGCGGATGGGCCAGCGCCTCGTGCGCGGCATGCAGCCGGCGCACCAGCACGCGGATGAAGGCGGCGTCGAACAGCCGGCGCGTGCCCAGGCTCAGGCGCTCGAGCATCTGGGGCGTGAACGAGATCGTCGTCGCCGGTTCGGAGACGATGACGTCGGCGCTGTGGATGCGCAGCTCGGGGTTCGGCGCCAGGTAGGCCATCTCGCCCACCGACGTGCCGGCGCCGAGCTGCGCCACGCGCTGGCCGCCGCGGTACACCTCCACCTGGCCCTGGGCGATGATGTGGAAGGTGTTACCTTCCTGCCCCTGGCGGTACAGCGCGTGGCCGAAGGGGCAGCGCTGCCAGTGCGCCCGGTGCACCACCTCCCACAACTCGACATCGCCGAAGCCGGAGAAGAACTCCAGCGCACGCAGCAGGTTGAAGCGCTCCGAATCGAGCACCGCCTGCAGCGGGCCGCGCGGCACGTCGCCATTGGCGACCAGCGCGGACAGGTCCTGCGCGAAGCTGTCCCAGTCGGGATAGCGATCCTCGCGGCGCTTGCTCAGCGCGCGGGCGATCAGCCGGTCCAGCTTGGGCGGCACACCGTCGCGCAGCAGCTGCAGCGAGGCCGGCGCGGCGTGGTAGATCTGGTGCATCAGCGCCGCCTGCTGCGTGGCGTCGAACGGCGGCCGCCCGGCGATCAGGTGGTACAGCACGCCGGCCAGCGCATAGATGTCGGCACGGGCGTCGAGCACGTCGCCGTCCAGCTGCTCGGGCGACATGTAGGCCAAAGAGCCCACGCGGAACACCTGCGTGCGCTCCGACTGCAGGTTCATGACGCTGCCGAAGTCGCTGATCTTGACGTCGACCACCTGGTCGTGTCGCAGGGTGGCCAGGATGTTGGCCGGTTTCACGTCGCGGTGGATCAGGCCCTGGCGATAGACATAGCCCAGCGCCATCGCACACTTGAAGCCGATCTCGACCACCTGCTCCAGCGACAGCAGCGCGTCGGCGCGGCAGAAGCGGCGCAGCGTCGTGCCGTTGACGTATTCCATGACGAGATACGGCGCATCGCCGTCGTCCACCGCGTCATGGATCTGCACCACGTTCGGATGCTGCAGCCGCCCCACCAGCGCCGCCTCGGCCGCGAAGAAGTGCTGCTGGAAGTGCCCTTCGGGCGTGTCCTCGGCGGCGCCGCGACGCACGCGCTTGATGGCCACCTCGCGCTGGTGGAATTCGTCCCAGGCCAGGAACACCTCGCTGGTCGCGCCTTCTCCCAGCCGGGCGCGCACGGCGTACTTGCCGATCTGTGCCGGCCAGGCGGTGGCGGAGGGGGCTTGAACGGTCATCTGCGGATCGGGCGACAGCACGCCCATCGCCGATGGTGCCAGCCGCGGCGCGCTGGCGGCAGGCGGCGTTGGCGGCATCCTTCACACTGCGACGGGGCGAGGGCGGGCCAACCTTAGAATCCTCGCATGATCCAAGCCAAGCAGGAGCTGCTGCAGGCGCTACAGACAGTGCTCGCACAGATGGCTCCCGACGCGGCGCCGGTCAGCGCCTTCGAATCGCCGAAGATCGCCGCACACGGCGACCTGGCCATCACTGCCGCGATGGCGCTGGCGCGCACGCTGAAGAAGAAGCCGCGCGACCTGGCCGAGACGCTGGTCGAGCAATTGCGTGCGCAGCCCGCGGTGCAGCGCTGGGTGCAGGACCTGGAGATCGCCGGCCCCGGCTTCGTCAACCTGCGGCTGACGCCGGCGGCGCGCCAGTCGGTGGTCACCGAAGTGCTGCGCGACGGCGCCGCCTTCGGCAGCCAGCCGCGCCGCGACGAGCGCGTGCTGGTCGAGTTCGTCTCGGCCAACCCGACCGGGCCGCTGCACGTCGGCCATGCGCGCCAGGCGGCGCTGGGCGACTGCATCTGCAACCTGTTCGAAGCGCAGGGCTGGCAGGTGACGCGCGAGTTCTATTACAACGACGCCGGCGTGCAGATCGCCAACCTGGCGACGTCGACGCAGGCCCGGCTGCAGGGCCTGAAGCCCGGCGACGCCGGCTGGCCGGAAGCGGCCTACAACGGCGACTACATCGACGACATCGCCGAGGCCTATCGCGCGCGCGCCACGGTCAAGGCCGACGACCGCGAGTTCACCGCCTCGGGCGATGCACACGACCTGGACGACGTGCGCCAGTTCGCCGTGGCCTACCTGCGCCGCGAGCAGGACCTGGACCTGCAGGCCTTCGGCGTGCGCTTCGATCACTACTTCCTGGAATCCAGCCTGTACACCAGCGGCCGCGTCGAAGCCACGGTGCAGCGCCTGGTGGCCGGCGGCGACACCTACGAAAGCGACGGCGCGCTGTGGCTGCGCAGCACCGACTACGGCGACGACAAGGACCGCGTGATGCGCAAGTCGGCGCCGGGCGGCAGCGGCGCTGCGGCCGCTGCGGGCGGCTACACCTACTTCGTGCCCGATGTCGCGTATCACATCAACAAGTTCGAGCGCGGCTTCCACAAGGTCATCAACGTGCAGGGCAGCGACCACCACGGCACGATCGCGCGCGTGCGCGCCGGGCTGCAGGCCGCCCGCCTGGGCATCCCGAAGGGCTTCCCCGACTACCTGCTGCACAAGATGGTGACGGTGATGCGCGGCGGCCAGGAGGTGAAGATCTCCAAGCGCGCCGGCAGCTACGTGACCTTGCGCGACCTGATCGACTGGACCAGCCGCGACGCGGTGCGCTTCTTCCTCATCAGCCGCAAGGCGGACACCGAGTTCGTCTTCGACATCGATCTGGCGCTGAAGGCCAACGACGAGAACCCGGTGTTCTACGTGCAGTACGCGCACGCCCGCATCTGCTCGGTGCTGGCGCAGTGGGAGCACGGGCTGGACGCGCCGGACCTGTCGCTGCTGGTCGCCCCCGCCGAGCAGGCGCTGATGCTGAAGCTGGCCGAATACCCCGAGATGCTGGCGCGAGCCGCTGCCGACTTGGCGCCGCACGACCTGGCTTTCTACCTGCGCGACCTGTCGGCCGCGTTCCATGCCTACTACGCTGCCGAGCGCTTCCTCGTCGACGACCTGGCCCTGGCGCGCGCGCGCCTGGCGCTGCTGGCCGCCACGCGCCAGGTGCTGCGCAACGCCTTGCGGCTGCTGGGCGTGAGCGCGCCCGAGTCGATGGCGCGCGAGGCGGCGCCGCTGCCCCAGGAGGCCGCATGAAGACATCCCGCGGCGGTTTCCTGATCGGGCTGATCGTCGGCCTGCTGCTCGGGCTGGTGCTGGCGCTGGGCGTGGCGATGTACGTCACCAAGGTGCCGGTGCCCTTCATCAACAAGGTGCCGCAGCGCACGGCCGACCAGGACGCGGCCGAGGCCGAGCGCAACAAGAACTGGGACCCCAACGCCGGCCTGGGCGCCAAGCCCGGCAGCCGTCCGGCGGCGCCGGCTCCCGCGGCGCCCACCACCTCCACGGCGCCGGCCATGGCGCCGCGCCGCCCGCACTGGCCGCCGCCCGCGCTGTCATGACGCCGCCGGCCGCCACCGCGGCCACGCCGGCGCCCGTGCCGCCTCCAGGCCGGGCGCGACCGGGCTGATGTTCTTTGCCCAGGCCGGCGCCTTCACCCGCGCCGACGACGCCGAAGCCCAGCGCGCGAAGCTGGCGCTGATGGGCCTGGACGCCAAGGTGACGGAACGCGAACAGGCAGGCCGCACCGTCTACCGTGTACGGGTCGGGCCCTTCGAGGCCCGTGGCCAGGCCGATGCCGCCATCGAGAGGCTGCAGGCGGCCGGCGTCGACTCCACCCTGGTGCGCGTCGAACGGCAATGAACTTTGCCTGCGCACCCGACTCAGTACTGCCGATGCAGACAAAGGAACCCCGATGAAGCGCCGTGACTTTTCGTTGCAACTTGCTGCCGCCGGCCTGGGCACCGTGTGGGCCACGTCGGCCGGCGCGCAGGGCGGGCCGGTGGAAGGCACGCACTACACCAAGCTGGCGCAACCGGTGCCGGTCTCGGTGCCGGCCGGCAAGATCGAGGTGATCGAATTCTTCTCCTACGGCTGCCCGCACTGCTTCGCGCTGGAGCCGACGCTGGAGCCCTGGGCCAAGCGGCTGCCGGACGACGTGGTCTTCAAGCGCGTGCCGGTGGGCTTCAATGCGCTGTACGAGAACTACCAGAAGATCTACTACGCGCTGGAGGCGATGGGCCAGGTCGAGAACATGCACCGCAAGGTGTTCAACGCCATCCACCAGCAGCGCCTGCGTCTGGACAAGGAGGCCGACATCGCCGCCTTCATGACGGCCAACGGCATCGACGGCGCGAAGTTCGTCGAGCTGTACAAGTCCTTCACGGTGCAGACCAAGGCCAAGCAGGCGCAACAGCTGAGCCAGGCGTACAAGATCGAAGGCGTGCCTACGCTGGCCGTGCAGGGCCGCTACACCACCTCCGGGTCGCAGGCCGGCAGCAACGAACGTGCGCTGGCGGTGGCCGACGCACTGGTGCAGACGGCGCGCAAACCCGGCTGATCCGCCGCGCAAGCGCGGCACAACTGCCCGGATTCCCGCGCTGGGGCATGGCCCCGCAGGCTAGAATGGCCTGCAAGTTTCGTGCCTTGAAAAGTGCTGCCCCCTAGCCTCGTTCCTGCCCGCCTGGCTGCCCTGCTGCTGGCCACGACCGTCCTGTGCGCTGCACCGGTGCATGCCGAAAGGGCCGACCGCAACAAGCCGATGTCCATCGAGGCCGACCAGCCCGGCAGCGTCGACCTGCAGCGGCAGATCGTCATCTTCAACGGCAACGTGGTCATCACGCAGGGCACGATGCTGCTGCGTGCCGACAAGGTGGAACTGCGTGAACGGCCCGACGGCTACCGCGAAGCCAAGGCCATCGGCACGGCCGAGCGGCCGGCCAGCTTCCGGCAGAAGCGGGACGGCGTCGATGAAACCGTCGAGGGCGTGGCCGAGCGCATCGAGTTCGATGCCAAGACGGACACGCTGCGCTTCGTCGGCAATGCGGCGGTACGGCGGCTGCGTGCCGGCGTGCTGGCCGACGAGATCACCGGTTCGCTGATCACCTGGGACAACACCAACGAGCTGTTCAAGGTGACGGGCGGCGCGGTGACGCCCAACAACCCGACGGGCCGCGTGCGTGCCGTGCTCGCCCCACGCGAGGAATCGGCGGCATCGGCAGCGTCGGCCGCTTCGGCACCGAAGGTGACGCTGCCGCTGAAGCCGTCGGGCACGCTCGGGGCGCCGCGTTGAGCACCGCACGGCCGTTCCACGGGCGCACAGCCCCCCTTGGGGGGCTGGCGCGGCGCGCTTGGGGGGCCTTGTGAGCGCCCCGCCACACGCCGCCCCGTCCGGCAGCCGCTTGCAGGCCGAGGGCCTGCGCAAGAGCTACGGCTCGCGCATGGTGGTCAAGGACGTGCACCTGGCGGTCAGCGCCGGCGAGGTGGTCGGCCTGCTGGGGCCCAACGGCGCCGGCAAGACCACCACCTTCTACATGGTCGTCGGCCTGGTGCGCGCCGACGCCGGCGTGATCGAGATCGACGGCCAGCCGATGCACGACCTGCCCATCCACCGGCGCTCGCGCCTGGGCCTGTCGTACCTGCCACAGGAAGCCTCGATCTTCCGCAAGCTGACGGTCGAAGAGAACATCCGCGCCGTGCTCGAGTTGCAGCTCGACGAACACGGCCGGGCCTTGTCGAAGTCGGTGATCGACACGCAGCTGGCGCGCCTGCTGCACGAGCTGGGCATCGAGAAGCTGCACGACTCGCCGGCGCCCGCGCTGTCCGGCGGCGAGCGGCGGCGCGTGGAGATCGCACGCGCGCTGGCCACGCAGCCGCGCTTCATCCTGCTGGACGAACCCTTCGCCGGCATCGACCCGATCGCGGTGATCGAGATCCAGCGCATCATCGGCTTCCTGCGCCAGCGCGGCATCGGTGTGCTGATCACCGACCACAACGTGCGCGAGACGCTGGGCATCTGCGACCGCGCCTACATCATCAGCGACGGCCGGGTGCTGGCCGAGGGCACACCGGCGCAGATCATCGACAACGCCGAGGTGCGCAAGGTGTACCTGGGCGAGAACTTCCGCATGTAGGGTCTGGGCGGAACCGACGATGAAGCCGTCCCTGCAGGTCCGCCTGTCGCAGCATCTGGCGCTGACGCCACAGCTGCAGCAGTCGATCCGGCTGCTGCAGCTGTCCACCTTGGAGCTGCAGCAGGAAATCGAGCAGATGCTCGAGCAGAACCCCTTTCTGGAAGCCGACGACGAGGCCATGGCCTTCGAGACGGCGCCGTCGGAGCGCGCCGCGGCCGAGCCGAACGGCGACGCCGCCCGCGACGACTTCGACGGCGCGGACGGCGCGGACGGCGGCGATGCGCTGGCCGAGGTCAAGGCCGACGACTTCGGCGCCACCGAGCGCGAGGACTGGGAAAACGGCACCGAGCGCGACGACTTCGACGGCATCCGCGAGACGCCCGGCGCCAGCAGCAGCGCCAGCGGCGACGAGGATGACGGCGACTTCGAACGCGGCGGCGGCGGCATCTCGCTGCAGGAGCACCTGCGCGCGCAGATGGCCGGCATGCGTCTGGGCGACGAGGACCGCGCCGCGCTGCAGATCCTCATCGAATCGCTGGACACCGACGGCTACCTGGCCGACACGCTGGACGACATCGCCGCGCGCCTGGCCGACCTGCTGGGCCTGGACCCCGACGACGGCGACGCGCACGACGCGCTGATGTCGCAGCTGCAATGCGCGCTGAACTGGCTGCACAGCATGGAACCGCCGGGCGTCGGCGCACGCTCGCTGGGCGAATGCCTGTGCCTGCAGCTGCGGGCCGCGGCGCGCAGTCCGGCGCAGGCCCTGGCGATCCTCATCTGCCAGAAGCACCTGGACCTGCTGGCCAAGCGGGACTTCAAGCGCCTGGCGACCACCACCGGCAGCGACGAGGACCTGGTGCGCGAGGCGCAGGCGCTGATCGTGCAGTGCGAGCCCAAGCCGGGGCGCCCCTTCGAGCACACCGAAACCCAGGCGGTGGTGCCCGACGTCATCGTGCGCCGCTCGGGCCGCGGGCTGAAGGTAGTGCTGAACCCCGACGTCATGCCCAAGCTGCGCATCAACGACCTGTATGCGCAGGCGCTGCGCGGCGCGCGAGGCACCAACGGCGCGCATGCCGGGCTCAGTTCGCGGCTGCAGGAGGCGCGCTGGTTCATGAAGAACATCCAGCAGCGCTTCGACACCATCCTGCGCGTGTCCAGCGCCATCGTCGAGCGCCAGAAGAGCTTCTTCACGCACGGCGAGATCGCCATGAAGCCGCTGGTGCTGCGCGAGATCGCCGATGAGCTGGGGCTGCACGAATCGACCATCTCGCGCGTCACCACCGCCAAGTACCTGGCCTCGCCGATGGGCACCTACGAGCTGAAGTACTTCTTCGGCTCGTCGCTCAACACCGAGTCCGGCGGCAACGCCTCCAGCACCGCCGTGCGCGCACTGATCAAGCAGCTGGTGGCCGCCGAAGACACGGCCAAGCCGCTGTCCGACAGCCAGCTCAGACAGATGCTGGACGAGCAGGGCATCCAGGTGGCGCGGCGCACCGTGGCCAAGTACCGCGAGGCGCTGAAGATCGCGCCGGCCAACCTGCGCAAGGCGCCCTGAGCCTCGTGCGCTGGCGCCTCTTTCTGCCCTGCGCCGCCGGTGTCGAGGCCCTGCTGTGCGACGAGATCGGCCGGCTGATGCCAGGCACGCAGGTGCAGGCGCGGCGCGGCGGCGTGTCGCTCAGCACCGACCACACCGGCATGATGCAGCTCAACCTCGGCAGCCGGCTGGCGCAGCGCGTGCTGCTGCAGCTGGGCGACGGCGCCTACCGCGACGAGGCCGACCTGTATGCACTGGCACGGCGCGTGGACTGGGCCCAGTGGATCACGCCAAAGCACACGCTGCGCGTGGACGCCACCGCGCAGCGCAGCCCGCTGCGCAGCCTGAACTTCGCCGCGCTGCGCATCAAGGACGCCGTCTGCGACCAGTTGCGCGAAAGCCAGGGCGCGCGTCCCGACGTCGAGCTGCGCCACCCCGACCTGCCGCTGCTGTTGCACCTGAGCGAGCAGCGCGCCACGCTGTACATCGACACCTCGGGCGAGGCGCTGTTCAAGCGCGGCTGGCGCGAGGACAAGGGCGACGCGCCGCTGAAGGAGACACTGGCCGCGGCCATGCTGGCCGCCGCGGGCTGGCACGGCACGCCCGAAGAGGGCGGCGCGCTGCACGACCCCTGCTGCGGCAGCGGCACCATCGCCATCGAGGCGGCGCAGATCGCCTGCGGCATCGCGCCCGGGCTGCAGCGGCGCTTCGCCTTCGAGCGGCTGCTGCCTTTCGCCACGCCCGAGATGCGCGCGCAGATGCAGCGACTGAAGAGCCAGGCGCAGGCGCGCGTGCATGCGCCGGCGGTGCCGATCTCGGCCAGCGACGTGTCCTTCCGCATGCTCGACTTCGCGCGCCGCAACGCGCAGCGCGCCGGCGTGGCCCATGCCATCGAGTTCCACGGTGGCGACGCGCTGGAGCGTCCGGCGCCGCCGCTGCCGCCCGCGCTGCCCGGCACGCTGATGCTGAATCCGCCCTACGGCGAGCGCATCATGGTCGCCGGCAAGGCCGCGCGGCCGTCCGAGCAGGACCGCGACACGCCCGGCGACTTCTTCCCGCGGCTGGCCGCGCACTGGAAGCGCGCCTACACGCAGCACCCTGCCGGCTGGACTGCCTGGGTGCTGAGCCCGGACATGAAACTGCCCGGCACGATGCGCCTGAAGGCGTCGCTGCGTGTGCCGCTGTGGAACGGGCCGATCGAATGCCGGCTCTACCGGTTTGAAATGGTGGCCGGCTCGGCGCGGGACTGAAGCCCAGGCCACGTGCCGCGGCGTCCACTGCCCGACACGTCAGCCCGCCGGGAAACCGAAGCGGAGGTGTCAGTTGAAGGCGCAGGCGCCCGGCCCGTCCGGATGGCCACAGCTGCCGCAGGGGCCGGCCGCGGCCAGCGCCGGCTCGCCGGCGGCCGCGGTGGCAAACACCGACAGCTGCTTGTCCAGCTGGGTGGACTGGCAGGACGGGCAGGCCGGCATCGTGTCCGAGCGCACCAGCAGCTCGAAGGCGTTGCCGCAAGCCTGGCAGGCGTACTCGAAGATCGGCATCGTGCGCTCCTTGGATCCGTGCCCGACATTCTGCACGCCGGCACGCTATCGTCCCGCGTCCCCCCAAAAGGAGAACTGACGTGAACAAGATCGCCTTCTTCGGCGCCGGCCTGATGGGCACCGGCTTCGTGCGCCGAGCGCGCGCCAACGGGCTCGAAGTGAATGTCTGGAACCGCAGCGCCGCCAAGGCGCAGGCGCTGGAAAGCATCGGCGCCAAGGCCTTCGCCGACCCGGCCGCGGCGCTGGCCGGCGTGCAGCGCGTCCACCTGTCGCTGGCCGACGATGCCTCGGTGGACGCGGTGCTGGAGCCGCTGGCCGCGGCGCTGCCCGCCGACACCTGGATCGTCGACCACACCACCACCGCCGTGCGACCCACCGCCGAACGCGTGGCCCGCTGGGACGCCCGCGGCCGCGCCTTCGTGCACGCGCCGGTGTTCATGGCGCCGTCCAACTGCGCCGAGGGCACGGGGCTGATGCTGGTGTCGGGCGCGCGCGCGCGCCACGACGCGCTGCTGCCGGCGCTGCAGGCGATGACCGGCAAGGTGCACTACCTGGGCGAGGCGCCGGAGCGTGCCGCGGCCTTCAAGCTCTTCGGCAACCTGACCTTGATCGGCCTGCTGGGCGTGCTCGGCGACGTCAACCGGCTGGCGCATGCGGTGGGCATCCCCACCGAAGACGCCTTCTCGCTGTTCCAGCAGTTCAACCCCGGCCAGACGCTGCCGGCGCGCGCTGCGCGCATCACCGCGGCCAAGTTCGATGAGCCCTCGTTCGAGATCGCCATGGCGCGCAAGGACGTGCGCCTGATGATCGAAGAGGCCCGGCGCAGCGGCGTCGACCTGTTCGTGATGCCCGGCGTGGCGGCGATGTTCGACGCCGCCATCGCCCGCGGCGAAGGTGCGCTGGACGCCGCCGCGGCGGCGCGCATGCCGCTGTAGGCGCGCTCAGCCGCGCGTCAGCCGGCCCAGCAGGTCCTCCAGGCCGCCCAGGCCGCCCTCGGGCATCTGCCCCTGCGGGGTGAAGTGGTCCACGGCCTGCGGCAGCAGCTGCGACAGCTGCGCGCCCAGGTCGCCGGTGGACAGGCCCATGCGGCTGGCCATGTCCGCCATGCGGTCCTGGCCGAAGACCTGGCTCACCTGGTCGGCCGACACCGGCAGGTTCTGGCCGCTGCCGACCCAGGAGTTCACCTGCTCGCCCAGCCCGGCCTGCTGGAAGCTGCGCACCAGGCCGGCCAGGCCGCCGCCCTGGCCGTCGCTGGCCAGCATGCTCAGCACCAGCTTCAGCAGGTCGGCCTGGCCTCCCTGGGAACCCTGCCCCAGCAGCTCACCCAGGCCGCCCAGACCCCCCTGGCCGCCCTGGCCCTGCTGCCCCGCCAGCATGCTGCCCACGATGTCCAGCAATCCCATGTTCGTCTCCCGTTGGTAGAACACCGATTCTGAGCGGCGCCCACACCGCCCGCAAGCCCGCGTCGTCTCAGCCGCCGAGCCCGACCCAGGCCAGCACGGCCAGCGGCGCGGTTTCGGCGCGCAGCACGCGCTCGCCCAGGCCGGTGGCGACGAAACCGCAGGCGCGCGCGGCCGCCTCCTCGACCGGCGACAGGCCGCCCTCCGGCCCGCTGAGCGTGACCAGCGCATCCGCGCCGGCCGCGGCCACGCGCAGCGCGGTGGCGCCGGCCTGCGGTGAGAGCAGCAGTCGGCGCGCGCCATCGGCCGGCTGCGCCAGGAAGTCGCCCAGGGCCTGCACCGCCGCCACCCGCGGCACGCGGTTGCGGCCGCACTGCTCGGCCGCGGCGTTGGCGATGCCCTGCCAATGCGCGCACTTGCGCTGCGCGCGCTCGCCGCTCAGGCGCAGCACCGACCGTTCGGTGAGCAGCGGCACGATGGCGTGCACGCCGAGTTCGGTGGCCTTCTCGACGAGGATGTCCATGCGCTCGTTGGCCGGCATGCCCAGCGCCACGGTGATAGGCAGCGCCAGCTCGCGCTCCACGGCCGCGTGGCCGTCGACGCGCACGCGCACGTCGCGCCGGCCGATCTGCCGCACCGTGGCCGTCCATTCGCCGCCTTCGCCGTTGAACAGGCGCAGCACCTCCCCGGGCTGCAGACGACGCACCTGCACGTGGCGCGCAGCCACGTCGGGAAGGTCGAACTCCGCGCCGCCCTGCAGCGGCACGTCGACAAAAAGGCGCACGCTCATCGCCGCCAGTGTGCCCGGGCGCGCGGCCTCAGACGCGCGCCTCGCGCAACTCGCGGCGCAGGATCTTGCCGATGGTGCTCTTCGGCAGCTCGCTGCGGAACTCGATGCACTTGGGCCGCTTGTAGCCGGTGAGATGGGCCTCGCAGAAGCTGCGGATGTCGGCTTCGCTCAAGCCCGGGTCCTTCTTCACCACCACCAGCTTGACGGCTTCGCCGGCCTTGGCATCCGGCATGCCGAAGGCGGCACATTCCTGCACGCCGGGCAGCGCATGGATCAGGTCCTCGATCTCGTTGGGGTAGACGTTGAAGCCGCTCACCAGGATCATGTCCTTCTTGCGGTCGACGATGCGGAAGAAGCCGCGCTCGTCCATCAGGCCGATGTCGCCGGTGCGGAAAAAGCCGTCGCGCGTCATCACCTTCGCCGTCTCGTCGGGGCGCTGCCAGTAGCCGGCCATGACCTGCGGCCCGCGGATCGCCACCTCGCCGGCGATGCCCGCCGGCAACTGCTGCCCGGTATCGTCGAGCAGGGCCAGTTCCGTGCCCGGCAGCGGCAGGCCGATCTGACCGCTGGGTTCGCTGCCGTCCACCGGGTTGCAGGCCACCGACGGGCTGGTCTCCGACAGCCCGTAGCCCTCGACGATGGGACAGCCGGTCTTCTGCAGCCACAGCTTGGCCACGCCTGGCGGCACCGCCATGCCGCCGCCCACCGCGAGCAGCAGGTGGCTCCAGTCGACGCTGTGAAAGGCCGCGTGGGACGCCACCGCGTGGAACAGCGTGCTCGTCGCCGGAAAACAGTGGAAGCGGTGCCTGGCCAGCGCCCTGAGCAGCGCGCCGGTATCGCAGGCGTCCGGGATCAGGATGCTGCAGGCGCCCAGGTGCAGCGGCAGCAGCATGTTGGCGGTGAAGCCGAAGACGTGGTGCAGCGGCAGCGCGCAGACCGTGGTCGGCTGCTCGCCGGCGGGCACCTGGCTCAGCGCCGGCCGGTTCCAGGCTTCGGACTGCAGTACGTTGGCCACCAGGTTGCGGTGCAGCAGCACCGCGCCCTTGCTGACGCCGGTGGTGCCGCCGGTGTATTGCAGCGCGGCGATGTCGTCCGGCCCGATCGGCGGCGCACTGTAGGCGCGCTGGCGCCCCTGCGCCAGCGCGTCGTTGAAGCGCTGCGCGTCGGGCAGCTCGAACGGCCGCAGCGGCAGCTTCCTGCGCGCCCGCCGGTTCACCAGCGCGCCCTTCAGGCTGCCCAGCATGTCCCCCATCGACGCCACGATGACGTGCTTGATGGACACCGCGTCGGCCACCTGCTGCAGCGTGGCGGCGCAGCTCTCCAGCAGCACGATGGCCCGCGCGCCCGAGTCCTTGAGCTGGTGCTCGAGTTCGCGCGCGGTGTACAGCGGATTGACGTTGACCACCACATAGCCGGCACGCAGGATCGCCGCCACCGCCACCGGATACTGGGGCACGTTGGGCAGCATGACCGCGACCCGGTCGCCGCGCGCCAGACCCAGGCCTTGCAGATAGGCCGCCAGCGCGCGCGACTGCGCGTCGATCTCGGCGAAGCTGAAGCTGCGCCCCATGAACTTGTAGGCTGCGGCAGCCCCGTGGCGGCGAAAGGCCTGCTCCAGCAGGCTGGGCAGCGTGGGGTACGGGTCGGTGCGCACCTCCGCCGGCACGCCGGTGGGGTAATGCTTCAACCAGACCTTTTCCATCCGACGCACCCTGCAACTGAGGCGGCGATTCTGACGTCAGCCTGACAGCGCCAGCATCAGGGGATTCGATAGCGGCCTGCGCGCGCCGTGCCGAAGGGGTTTTCCCGCGTTGCCCCGGGCACGGTGCGATGACAAATTCGTCCGCTACCTGCCTCGATAACGCCTTCGGAGACGTGATGACCCGCCTGCTGCCCCCTTTGCGCGCGCTGTTCGCGCTGCTGGCCCTGAGCTTCTGCGCGAGTGCCTTCGCGCAGTACCCGAACCGTCCGCTGACGCTGGTGGTGCCCTGGGGCGCCGGCGGCGGCACCGACGCGGTGGCACGCTTCATCGCCAGCCTGATGGAGAAGGACCTGGGCCAGCCGGTCAACGTGGTCAACCGCACCGGCGGCTCGGGCGTGGTCGGCCACTCGGCCATCGCCACGGCCGCGCCCGACGGCTACACCATCGGCATGATCACCGTGGAAATCACGATGATGCATCACCAGAAGCTGACCGAGCTGAGCCCGACCAGCTACACGCCGATCGCGCTGGTCAACCTTGACCCGGCCGGCTTCCAGGTGCGCGCGGACTCCAGCTACAAGACCATGGCCGACGTGCTGGCCGCCATCAAGGCGGCGCCGCCCGGCAAGTTCAAGGCCTCGGGCACCGGCCAGGGCGGCATCTGGCACCTGGCCTTGGCCGGCATGCTCAGCGACCTGAAGATCGACCCGGCCAGCGTGCCCTGGGTGCCGAGCAACGGCGCCGCGCCGGGCCTGCAGGACCTGGTGGCCGGCGGCGTGGAATTCGTGCCCTGCTCGCTCCCCGAGGCGCGCTCGCTGATCGACGCCGGCAAGGTGCGCTCGCTGGCGGTGATGGACTCCCGGCGCTCCGCGCTGTTCCCCGATGTGCCGACGCTGAAGGAAGCCACCGGCTCGTCCTGGGCTACCGGCGCGTGGCGCGGCATCGCCGCGCCGAAGGGCCTGCCCGCCGACGTGCAGGCGCGGCTCGAGGCCTCGGTGAAGAAGGCCTACGACAGCAAGGACTACAAGGACTTCATGGCGCAGCGCGGCTTCGGCGTGCTGTGGGGCAACGCGCAGGAGTTCGCCGCCTTCATGGCCAAGGGCGACGCCGACATGAAGCAGGTCATGACGGCGGTGGGCATCGCCAAGTAGCCCCAGCTCAATGCAGCGCACCGATCGTTGGGTCGGCATCGCCCTGGCGGTGCTGGGCCTGGCCGTGCTGTGGAGCGCGCGCGCCTTCCCCGACGTGCCCGGCCAGAAGGTCGGCGCGGGCTTCCTGCCGATGCTGGTCGGCGCCGGGCTGCTGCTGTGCGCGCTGGGGCTGATCGTGCGCAGCCACCGCGGCCGCGCCTATGCCGCAGACAGCGAGCGCGCCGCCGGCAGCGAGCACATCGGCAGCGCGTTGGTCGTCGTCGGCTCGGTGCTGGCCTACATCTTCCTGTCCGAACGCATCGGCTTCCTGATCATCGCGCCGCTGTGCCTGATGGCCTGCTTCATCGCCTTTCGCGTCGGCTGGCAGCGCGCGCTGCTGTGGGCCGTCGTCGGCACGGCGGTGGTGCATTTCAGCTTCTACAAGCTGCTGCGCGTGCCGCTGCCCTGGGGCGTGATCCCGCCCTTCTACTGATGCCGATGACACGTCCACGCTCGTTTCGTTGGCTGCCGCGTGGGCCCTGGATGGGCCTGTCCGCCGCCCGTGGGGCGCTCGGCCTCTTCGCCATGAGCGGGCTCGCCTGATGGATGCCGTCGTCACCGCCTTCGGGCTGGTCTTCCAACCCTACGTGCTGGTGGTCATCGCGCTGTCGGCGATCTACGGGCTGTTCGTCGGCGCCATTCCGGGCCTGACCGCCACCATGGCCACCGCCCTGCTGGTGCCGGTGACCTTCTTCATGCCGCCGGTGCCGGCGGTCGCCGCCATCGTCACCGCCACGGCGATGGCCATCTTCTCCGGCGACATCCCCAGCGCGCTGCTGCGCATGCCGGGCACGCCGGCGTCGGCGGCCTATACCGACGAGGCCTTCCTGCTGACCAAGAAGGGCCAGGCCGAAGTGGCACTGGGCGCCGGGCTGGTGTTCTCGGTGCTGGGCGGCATCTTCGGCGTGCTGGTGCTCATCCTGGCGGCGCCGGCGCTGGCCGAGGTGGCGCTGAAGTTCAGCTCCTTCGAGTACTTCTGGCTGGTCATGCTGGGCTTCACCTGCGCCATCTTCATCGCCGGCAGCGACCCGCTGAAGGGCCTGGTGTCGCTGCTGCTCGGGCTGCTGTTCTCGGTGGTCGGCCTGGAGAACCCGGCCGGCGCGCCGCGCTACACCTTCGGCAATGCCGACCTGACCGGCGGCATCCCGATGATCCCGCTGATGATCGGGCTGTTCGCGATGTCCGAGATCCTGCGCTACGCGGTGGTGGTCATCAAGCCCGAGATGGCCACCGACCGGCCCTTCGGCAACGTCTTCACCGGCATGTGGGCGCTGCTCAAGAAGTACCGGCTGCAGCTGTTCCGCGGCTCGGCGCTGGGCACGCTGGTCGGCGCGCTGCCCGGGGCCGGTGCCGACATCGCCGCGTGGATGTCCTACGCGATGTCCAAGCGCTTTTCGAAAGAGCCCCAGAAGTTCGGCACCGGCCATGTCGAAGGCATCGTCGAGTCGGGCGCGGCCAACAACTCGGCGCTGGGCGGTGCGTGGATTCCGGCGCTGGTATTCGGCATCCCCGGCGACTCGATCACCGCCATCGCCATCGGCGTGCTGTATCTGAAGGACATGAACCCGGGGCCGACGCTGTTCATCCACAACCCACAGAACATCTACGCGGTGTTCATCGTCTTCATCCTGGCGCAGCTGCTGATGCTGCCTTTCGGCTGGGGCGCCATCAAGGTGGCCAAGCGCATCCTGCGCATCCCGGCGGCACTGCTGATGCCGCTGATCCTGCTGTTCTGCGTGGTCGGCAGCTTCGCCATCAACAACAGCCTGTTCGGCGTGGTGGTGATGCTGCTGGCCGGCGTGCTGGGTTTCTTCATGGAGCGCTGGGGCTTCCCGGTGGCGCCCACCATCCTGGGCGTGGTGCTGGGCACCATGCTGGAGGAGCACTTCTTCAGCAGCCTGATCAAGGCCGACGGCAACTTCCTGGTCTTCTTCGAGCGGCCCATCGCCGGCACGCTGGGCGGCCTGTGCCTGCTGATCTGGCTGTGGCCGCTGCTGCGCCTGCTGCGACGGCGTTGACGGGCCGCTGGGGCCGCAGGCACTCAGAGGCTTCGCCGTAGAACCCCGGCCGTGCCTGCGCGCCGGCGGCGGGCGGCGGCAAGCGCCCGGGCACTGCGGCGCTGCCTCGACGGCAGCGACCTGCCGGCCGAGACCCAGGCGCCGCGCCCGCCCGCATGGACGCGGCAGGCTGGCGTCGGGGCTGGCTAAGATGATGCGCCATCGACGGCGGGGCCAGCGCAGTCTCGACCGCCGATCTGGCCCGATCGACCCTTGCGACCCGCATCGAAACCCAGTGGAGGCTCTTCCGCATGACGATCCGAAATGCCGCGCTTGCCGCGCTGACTCTGCTGTGCCTGGCCGGCACGCAACCCGCCACCGCCGAGGAATCGGGCTGGCAATGTCCGCCCGAAGGGTGCGAGAGCCTCGTCACGCCCGGCACCATTCGCTGCGAGTCGCAGCATGACGCCCGCAAGCACTGTGCCGTGCGCAACCTCGACACCGGGAGCGTCTCGCTGAAACGCAGGCTGAGCGAGTCCGCCTGTCAGCGGGACCGCAACTGGGGCGTCGACCGGGACGGCATCTGGGTGGACAACGGCTGCCGCGCGGAATTCGGCTACCGCACCCGGCCTGGCGGCGGCGGATCGCCCTCGAATCGTCCGGGCAGGCACGGCACGATCACCTGCGAGTCGAACGACGACCGGCGCAAGCATTGCGAGGTGTCGGACATCGATCCCGACCGCGTCAAGATGGAGCGCCAGCTCAGTCAGACCAACTGCCGTCGCGGCGAGAACTGGGGCGCGGATGCCCGCGGGATCTGGGTCGACAATGGGTGCCGCGCGAAGTTCAGCTACGCGAGCCGGGGCGGCGGGTCGTCCGGCGGCAGCGGGGCCTCCGAATCGTCGATGCGGCGCGCGTGCGTCAACCGCGCGTCGCGCGACTGGGCCGTGACCACGGACACGCTCGAGATCACCCACGCCGAAGCGCTGCAGAACGGCAGCTACCGCTTCAACATCCAGAGCCCGCGCAGGTCGGGCGTGTGCATGGTCGACCGCAGCGGCAACGCCTACCGCCTGGACTAGGAGCCTGGGCGGCAGAGATCGGCACCCGCGTTGGGGCTGATT
>JAHBZS010000039.1 GCA_019635285.1 Rubrivivax sp.
CGGCGGCGCGCGTGCCGTCGGCGCGCGCCACCAGCACCACCTCGTATTCGGCGGCCAGGCCGGCCATCACCTGCACCACGCGCGGGTCCTTGGCGCGGGCCATCTTCTCCACGCGCTCCAGCAGCGCCACCTTCTGCACGCTGTCCAGCGTGGCGATCGGGTCGGTGGGCGCGTACAGCACGCGGCTGCCGGCGTAGCGCGGCCGCGCCGCCACCTTGACGCGCTTGTGCTGCCCGGCCGCGGCAATGGTGCGCACGGTGCGCGCGGCGTCCAGCAGCGCGGCCTCGGACAGCTCGTCGGAATAGGCGAAGGCGGTCTTCTCGCCGGCCACCGCGCGCACGCCCACGCCCTGGTCGATGCTGAAGCTGCCGCTCTTGACGATGCCTTCTTCCAGGCTCCAGCCCTCGTGCCGCGTGCTCTGGAAGTACAAATCCGCGTCGTCGACGCGGTGTTCGCCGATGGTTGCCAGCGCGCGCGCCAGCGCCGCTTCGTCCAGGCCGAAGGGCTCGAGCAGCACGCCCTGGGCAATGGCCAGGCGTTCTAGCGTGGGTTCGCGGCTGATCATGGGCAGGTCCTCGAAGGGGTTCGGTTCATTCTAGGTAGGGTCGGCGGCCTGCATCTGCAATGCCGCCTGGTACAGCGCGTTGCGCGGGCCGGCACCCAGTTCGGCGGCCAGGCCCACCGCCTGCTTCAGCGGCAGCTCGCGCAGCAGCAGGCGCAGCGTGCGCAGCGCCTCGGGCGGCAGGCCGTCGCCCGGCGCCGCCTGCGGCGCGGCATGCAGCACCAGCACGAACTCGCCGCGCTGGCGCTGTGGGTCGGCGGCCAGCCAGGCGGGCAGATCGGCTGCGCGCAGGGTGTGCACGGTCTCGAACTGCTTGGTCAGCTCGCGGCACAGCGTCAGGCGGCGCTCGGGCAGCGCCGCCGCCAGTTCCTGCGCCAGTTTCTCGATGCGGTGCGGCGCCTCGAACAGCACCTGCGTGGCGTCGTTCTCGGCCAGCGCTCGCAGGGCCGCCGCCCGCGCGGCGCCGCTGGCCGGCAGGAAGCCGACGAAGGCAAAGGCGCCGTGGGTGTCGCCGCACACGCTGAGCGCGGCCAGCGCGCTGCTCGCGCCGGGCACCGGCAGCACGCGGTGGCCGGCCGCGGCCACCTGCGCCACCAGCAGCGCGCCGGGGTCGGACACCGCCGGCGTGCCGGCGTCGCTGATGCAGGCCACGCGCTGGCCCTGCTGCAGCCGCTGCAGCACCTGGCTGCTGGCCTGCGCCTCGTTGTGCCGGTGCAGCGCGAGCAGCGGCTTGTCGAGCCCCAGGTGGCGCAGCAGCACGGCGCTGACGCGCGTGTCCTCGCAGGCCACCGCATCGACCAGCCCCAGCACGTGGATCGCACGCAGCGTCAGGTCGGCCAGGTTGCCGATGGGCGTGGCCACGACATACAGCGCGCCTGCGGGATACTGCTGCGCACCCGCGGCTGCGGCCGCGGCGGATTGCAGGAGGGCGGGGTCGGTGTTCAAGGCAGCGGGCAACGCAACGGGCAAGGGTGGCACCACCAAAGCCATCGGCGACGCCGCCGAAGCGCGCGCGCTGGCCCATCTGCAGGCCCAGGGGCTCACGCTGGTGCAGCGCAATTATCGGGTGGCCGGGGGGCCGCACGCACGCGGCGCCGAGATCGACCTGATCCTGCGCGAGCGCGACGGCACACTGGTGTTCGTCGAGGTGCGCGCGCGGGCCGACGACGCGCACGGCGGCGCGCTGGCCAGCGTCGGCGCCGCCAAGCAGCAGCGCATCGTGCGCGCGGCGCAGCACTACCTGCTGCGCCTGCCGGCGCTGCCGCCCTGCCGCTTCGACGTGGTGGCGGTGGACGGCCCACGCATCGTCTGGGTCAAGGCGGCGTTCGACGCGGCCTGAGGGCGCGACGGCGCGCCAGCGCACGGCGTCACGTGGCAGGCCGGCCAGGCGCTCATTGCCGGGCCGCATAGAATCGAGCCCTCGCTAGGGGTGCCGCGGCCATTCTTCAGGCCGCTGCTGAGAGAGTCCCTTTGAACCTGATTGAGGTCATCCTCGCGCAGGGAAGCATGTTCGAAGCGGCGCCGCCGCCATGACTGCCGACCTGCCCTCGTTTTGCAGGAACGCCACCATGGCCAGCCCGTCATCCGCTCCTTCCTCCCCGCGCCGCGACAGCGCGCATGCCTCGGCGTTGCCGGTGCCGCGGGCCGACCGCGTGTTCGGCTTCGGGCAACACGCTTCGCTGTGGTTCAGCCTGGGCGTGGGCCTGCTGGTGATGCAGGTCGGCAGCTTCCTGGTGCCGGCGCTGAGCCTGCGCGACGCGCTGCTGGCCATCGTCGCCGGCTCGGCGCTGGGCGCCGGGCTGCTGGCCTGGGTGGCGGCGATCGGTTGCCGCGAGGGGCTGTCCAGCTCAGCGCTGGTCGGGCACACGCTGGGCCGGCGGTTCGCCGTGCTGCCGGTGGCGCTGAACGTGCTGCAGCTGCTGGGCTGGACGGCCTTCGAGCTGGTGGTCATGCGCGACGGCACGGCGGCCATCGTGCGCCAGCTGACCGGGCTGGATGCCGCCTGGGTGCCGATCGTCGCCACCCTGGCCTGGGGCGGCCTGCTGGTGGCGCTGGCCGGCGGCACGATGACCGGCCTGGTGCGCCGCTTCGTCAGCCGCTTCGGGCTGCCGCTGGTGGTGGTGTCGCTGTGCTGGCTGAGCTGGCAGTTCTGGTCGCGGGCGCAGGCGCAGGGCTTCGACGCGCTGTGGAGCCGCCCCGGCGACGGCTCGATGAGCGCGCTGTCGGCGCTGGACCTGGTGATCGCGATGCCGGTGTCGTGGCTGCCGCTGGTGGCCGACTATGCGCGCTACGGGCGCGCGGCGTCATCGGCCTTGCGCGGCACCTGGCTGGGTTATGCGCTGGCCAACATCTGGTGCTACGCGCTGGGCGTGCTGGTGGTCAGCACCTCGGCGCCGGGCGCCGAACTGGTGGCCACCTTGCTGCTGGCCCAGGGCGGCCTGGTGGCGCTGGGCCTGATCCTCATCGACGAGGTCGACAACGCCTATGGCGACGTGCATTCCGGTGCGGTGTCGGTCAACTTCCTACGGCCACGCATGACCATCCGCCGCGTCGGCATGGCGCTGGCCGCGTTGGGCACCGCCTGCGCGCTGGTGCTGCCGATGCACAGCCTGGAGCCGTTCATGCTGCTGCTCAGCTCGATCTTCGTGCCGCTGTTCGGCGTGGTCATCTCGCAGCTCGCACCCGGGCTGCCGCCGCAGCGCGGCTTGCGCTGGGCGCCGGCGGCGCTGTGGCTGGCGGGCATCGTCGTCTTCCATGCCGGCGCCCAGTGGTGGCCGGCCTGGGGCTCGGCGCTGCCCAGCCTGGCGCTGACGCTGGGCCTGGGCGCGCTGCTGAGGAGCCGCGGCTGACGTCAAGGTCTGCATGGCCGTGCTCGTCGCTCATCGGCACGGCGCATCCCTGCCCTGCGCACGACCTAGGAGCCTGGGCGGCAGAGATCGGCACCCGCGCCGAGGTGGCCAAGGCCGCTGGCGTAGGCGCGTCGCGCAGCGCGGGCTCGCCGCCCGCGCAAGCGACGCAACACCCGCCAGCGGCCTTGGGTACCTCGGCCCTTCGGGTTGGGGCTGATTCGGGCGCATGCAGCGTTGCAGCGCTTGCCCGGGCGGACCGCCCGGGCTGCGCACTGCGCCTTGCCTGCATTCCGAATCAGCCCCAACGCGGGTGCCGATCTCTGCCGCCCAGGCTCCTAGCCCGCACCCAATGTCAGCGAGGCGCCGCCGCCGAGCATCGCGCTGCACGCGACGATCAGGGCAGGCCAGGGGGGGCGGCCTGCATCAACTCCGTCTGCCGGCGCGCCGCCGCGCGCTCCTCGGGCCTCGGCGGCAGACCGGTTTCCTTGCGCACGACGAGCGTGCCGATGCGCGGCTCGCCTGCGGCGCAGCCTGCGCCGCCTCAGCGCAGCAGCGGATTGCGCGCCACCTCGCCCTTCTTCGTGCAGATGGCCTCCGAGACGCTGCGGCCGGTCACGCTGATCGAGCCGCCGACGAAGCAGTTGAAGTCCTGCCCTGTCTTGGTTCGCACGCTGTAGCGCGTGGTCGTGCCGTCATCGACGCGGTTGCTGACGGTGAAGTCGCGCTTGTCCAGGCCGAGGGCGAACGCGGTGCGATCGACGATGGCTTCGTCGGTGACGGCCATCGAAGCGCAGCCGGCGGCCAGGGCGGAGCCGAGCGCCACGATGGCGGTCAGCGCAAGGGTGGTGATGTGGGTGTTCATCTTGGTTTCCTTCGGGTCTCTCTTGGGGGGAAGGCGGGGCCGATCGCACCCGCCCGGGCTTAGCGCAGCAGGTTCACCCACAGGCTCTTGCGGACGGCTCCGGCCACGTCGCTGTGCACCCAGGCGGCCACGCCCTGGCCCGCGGCGTTGAAGGCGCCGTAGACGTAGGGGTCGAAGCCGTGCGGAGCCTCCAGCGGCACCGCGTTGCTCCAGGCGCCGCCCCAGGCGAGGCGGCGCGAGTACACGTCGCCGAAGGTGGTCGGGTTGGGCCAGCGGTCGGGGGACACGTAGACGATCACGGCATTGCCTTCGGCGTCCAGGCCGAGCTGTGTGTCGATGCCGTAGCTGCTCGCCACCACGGGAGCCGAGAAGCCCGCGCCGGGCGTGTACTGCATCGACTTGAGCGTGGTCATGCCGCTGTTCCAGACCAGCACGGCGCGGCCGGCGGCCGTCATCACGAGGCGGACGCGCGCGCTGAAGAGCGAGTCGACGGCGTTCGCGTCGACCTGCACCGCGCTGCCCCAGCCGCTGCTGGCGCTGAACACGTTGTAGTAGAGCGAGCTGCCCTGGTGCCAGGCGGCGATCGCATTGCCTGCGGCATCCATCGCCACCTTCGGCAAGGTTGCGGAGCTGACGTTGTCGAAGCTGTCGTCGATGCTCTGCGGCGCCTGCCAGCCGCCTTGCGGCAGGTAGCGGGCGGCCTTGACGCTGTAGTTGGCGTCGCCCGGATTGCGCTCGCGCCAGATCGCCATGGCCGTGCCGTTGGCGCTGATCGCCACGTCGGCATCCTTGGCGTCGAGGTTGCCGCTCGCATCGACGCGGGTCCAGGCGAGCCAGTTCGTGGCGCCGGCCGGCAGGGCGATGTTGTAGACATCGGCGCCGGCGGTCACCACGCCGATCGCGCCGCCCGCATCCGCCACCGCGGCGCTGAGCAGGCCGGCGGCGAGGGCCGGTGGCACGAACGGGCTGCCCCAGCCGGAGCCGACCGTGAAGCGGCGCGTTTCCAGGTTGGGGCGCAGCCAAGTGGCCGTGCCATTGGCGTCCATCAGCAGGCGACCGGCGAGCGGCGTGGCGTTGGCCGTCACGCCGGGCACCACCACCGCCGCGTCCCAGCCCTGGCCGGCGGCATAGCGGCGCGAGTAGATCTTGCGCGTGTTGCCGTCGGGCGTGCCGTCCGACTGCTCCCACATCACCATCGCGTCGCCCTTGGGCGAGATGGCGGTGAGCACCGCGCTGCCGACGTTGAAGTCGTTGTTCGACTCGAGCAGTTGCGCCGTCTGCCATGCGGGTGCGGCCGGTGCCGCGCTGAAGGTGGCGACCACGCTACGGTCGGCGCTCATCGCCAGCGTGCAGGTGGCGGTGCTGCCGCTACAGGCGCCCGACCAGCTCGCGAACTGCTGCCCGGCCGATGCCGTGGCGGTGAGTATCACGCTCGTGCCGTCGCCGAAGGGCGCGCTGCAGGTGCTGCCGCAGTCGATGCCCACCGGCTGTGAGCGCACTGCGCCACCCCCCGCGAGCGTGACGCTCAGCGTGCGCTGCACCGCGGGCGCCGGAGCGAACACGACGTTCACGCTGCGCGCCTGGCTCATCGTCACCGTGCAGCTCGTGCCGGCGCCGGTGCAGGCGCCACCCCAGCCGCTGAGCACCTGGCCCGCGGCGGGCGTCGCGCTGAGCACCACGCTGGTGTTGGCGGCGAAGGGCGCGTTGCAGGTGCTGCCGCAGTCGATGCCGGCCGGCTGCGAACGCAGCGTGCCGTTGCCGCTGACATTGACGCCGAGCGTGAAGCTCGACGGCGGCGGTGCGTTGAAGCTCGCCGTCACCGTGCGTGCCGCCTCCATCGTGAGCGTGCAGCTCGCGGCCGTGCCGGCGCAGTCGCCGCCCCAGCCGCCGAACACCTGACCGGTGGCCGGCGTGGCGCTGAGCGTGACCGAAGTGGCCGGATCGAAATGGGTGCTGCAAGTGGCCCCGCAGTCGATGCCGGCAGGGGCCGAGACCACGCGGCCGTTGCCGCTGACGGAGACCGAGAGCGCATTGCCGTTCGGTAAGGGGTTGGCGCTGCCGCCCCCATCACCGCCACAGGCTGCGAGGCCGGCGGCGGTCAGCAGAGGCAACAACCAGGACGAACAACTGAACAGACGAGTGCGAAGCAGCGGCATGGGCATCGAGGCTTGATTGAAGAAGGCGGCCGCCGGAGCGGACGCAAAGGAGGAATCAAGTTCCTGCTATTTGGGTATAATTCCCAAATGCAGAACGTTTGGGAAGTTTGCCCAATCCTGTGGGCGCCGTCAAGTGGCTTGCCCGATACTTCGGGCATGGCGTCGAAGTTGGATCTCGTTCTGAAGGCGTTCGTGGCGGCAAACCGGCCGCTGGTGCGGCTGCTGATCGGTCGTGGCGCGACCTTCCCGGCCGTTGCCGAGCGGCTGCGCCAGCTATTCGTCGACGAGGCGGTGGCCGAGATCCGCGCGCGCGGCATGAAGCCCACCGCCAGCGCGGTGTCGCTGCTCAGCGGCGTGCACCGCAAGGACCTGCGCGCGCGCGAGCTCGTCGCGGCGCGCGACGGCGCGCCGGAGGTCGAGGCCACGAGCGCACCGGCGCCGCTCGGCCTGATCGGTCAGATCGTCGGGCGCTGGATGAGCGACCCGCTCTTCCTCGACGGCAAGGCGCCGCGCGTGCTGCAGCGCGGAGACGCCCCCGACGGCTTCGATGCGCTGGTGCAGGGCGTCAGCACCGACGTCGGCCCGCGCGCCGTGCTCGACGAGATGCTGCGCCTGGGCGTGGTGCGCGTGGACGGCGAGCGCATTGAGCTCGACACGATAGGCATGGTGCCGCGCGGCGACTTCGCCGCGATGGCCGAGGCGCTCGGGCTGAACCTCGCGGACCACGCGGCGGCCGCCTGCGCGAACCTCACCGAAGGCCGCAACCTGCTCGAGCAGGCGGTGTACGTCGACGAGATCTCACCCGACTCGGCCCACTTGTTGCACCAGGCGGCGACACGCGCGTGGCGGCCGGTGTTGGCGCGCGTACTGCGGCTTGCGGACAAGCGAGTGGCGCACGACGCCGCCAAGGAAAGCGAAGAGCGCCGTCAGGCGCGCGTGCGTTTCGGCGTGTATTTCTACACCGAGGACGCACAGAAGAAGGAGTCGGAATGAGGTTCTCGAGATCGGCGCGGGGCGCCTGCATCGGCGCACTGGCCGCCTTGCTGCTGCCGCTGGCTCTGGGCGGCTGCGGAGGCGGAGGCGGAGTGGTGGGCACAGGCTCCGGCACTGGCGACGAAGGCGCGGAGGGTATCCAATACACGCCGCTCGGCGTGTGCACCGCGAAGTTCGCAGACCTTGAGCTGCGTTGCCCGACCGACTCGCCCGACCCCTTCCGCGGCACGTCGAACGTGCGGTGGAGCGATGCCGACCATAGCCGCGACGCGTCGGCGCTGGCCGTGCTCGAGGGCAATGGTGCCATGCTGCAGCTGCCCTGCCAGCAGCTGGCCTTCCGCGGCAACTGGGGCGAACTGCCCGACGGCAGCGTCGGCTTCGTCGGCCGCTACGCCAGCCCGGCGGCCCCCGAGGGCAAGCCGGCCATTGTGCTGGTGCTGCCGGCCCCGGCCGAGCCCACCGCCGTCGGCTGGCTCGAGATGGTTGATGCCAGCGGCGCGACGCTGTTCGGCCCCTGGCGGATGCGGCGCGTCGACGGCGACTCGAGGTTCGCGGCATGCGCGCCTTGATGCTCGCCTTTGGCGCCGGGGTGACGGCGCTGGTGGCGACAGCAACGGAGGCGGCGACGTTTTAGCTCTGCAAGGCGTACAGCAGCGGCTCGTCCTGGTCGACCGCCGCCTGCAGCACGCGACGATCGACCGCATGGTCAGCGTGCCCGACGAGATGCCGTTCGAGCAGCAGGTGCAGCTTGGCAACCAAGTGGCGGCAGAAGCTGCACGCCTGGCTGCGCCGCCACCGGCCCCAGGCCACCGCGGTAGACCGCGAAGACATCGCCGAGATGAACCCGTTGATCCGCTACGGCGCATGGCCCGTGATGCAGGCCATCGGCAAGGCGCCGCATGCGCTGTGCTTCGACGCCCACGGGCTGCAGTCGGCCATCGTCCGCCAGGGCATGGACCTCTTCTCGGCCGAGCGACACGGCACTCGGGGCAAGGACTTTCGGGTCGCATCGGCGGGCGTATTCGGCAGGTGTGGAGAGTGACTGCCTCCGAAAGCCGCGCGTCGTGTGTGCAGCGGTTGCTGTCTTTGGCCGCCGGCGCGTGTACTTACGCTGACCAGCACTAAGCAGTCGCCGGGCCGAGACCAAGTGCGCGGGCCCCCAAGGGCGGCTATACAAGGTACTGCGGTCACAGGGTGTCTGCGAGGTGGTGGGTACTGATTCAGCGACAGCTTCTCATCCGCGCGAACTGGTGATCCCGACCCTTTGCGGTCTTCGAGTCGGCTGATCTCGGCGCCGCGAAGCGGACGTTCAAGGCCCTTTCGGCGCTTGCCTCAGCAAGACAGCCAAAGAACTCTCTTGGCGTCTGGAAGTTGGCGCTTCAGGGCGAAGTGCCGCCAGGCGCTGCGGGCGCCGGTG
The DNA here is from genome assembly GCA_019635285.1 of Rubrivivax sp. Taxonomy (GTDB): domain Bacteria; phylum Pseudomonadota; class Gammaproteobacteria; order Burkholderiales; family Burkholderiaceae_C; genus Rubrivivax. The sequence continues at coordinate 8,840 of JAHBZS010000039.1, forward strand.
CGATGAACAGCCGCGGGTCGAATTTGAACGGGTGGCGCTCGATGTGGAGGAAGATGGTGGCGTACGCCGGGTGCGCGGGGTTGAGCAGCAGGTTCCGCTCGCCGGGCTCGATGTAGGAGGGCACCCATAGACCCAGGCTCGCGCCCGAGGCAACCCAGGTGTTGCCGATGGTCTGGGTGGCCGTCTCGTCGTCGCGCCAGTCCGCGGGCAGGCCCAGCGTATCGACCTCAATCAGGGAGGCGGCCGCGGAAATCTCCAACCGCATGAGCGCCTGGTTCTTGGGGTTGGCGCCGTTGGCGTGCACGCGCTTTTCGAGCTGGCACAGGGCCCGGCTCGAGCCGCAGTAGACGACCTGGTTGGGCCCCTTGGTGTGCCAGCGGCCATTGCCCTGCGTCGAGCCATAGCCCAGACTCATGAGCAGGACGTTGAGCGTTGGTGCCGGCGTGTCGCAGTAGCCGATGCGGTAGACCGTGGTCAAACGACGCCACCGTACTTGACTGCGTTGAGGATGTCCTTGACGCGTTCGGCGCCAAAGCCGGACTTGGCGCAGTCCAGCGGCGTCTCCCCGTCGAGCATCGGGTGTGGCTGGCGCAGCCAAGCAGCCGCTTCTTCATCAGTCTCGAAGGTGTCGCGTGCCATCGCGTCGAGCTCGAGCAGGCGCAGCATGCTCTCGGCCGCGTAGGTCGGAAGCACGTCGCCCTTGGCCACCTTGCGGTTGGCCGTGGCGCGGTCCATTCCCAGGACACCCGCGGCCGCGCCCTTGCCGATACCCAAGTGGTCGCTCAGCGGCTCCAGGCTGCGGCTAGGGATGCCCAACTTGACGATGACGTAGGCTTGCTTGGCCGACAGGTGGTCAGGGATCGTGAAGAGCTCGACAGCAGACTTGCGGTGCACGTGCGCGTGCCGACCAAGCTTGGAGTCGATCTTGAACGCCCTAACGACGCGCTTGACGTCATTCAGGTCACCCTTCGCGCCGCCCTTGGCGGCAGCCTTGCCACCCGCCCGCGGCGCCGGGCCCGCCTCGTTGTTCGTGATGAATAGCTCGAACTGGGCACCGCCGACCTTGGACAGGACAATCGACCAGAGGTTGTGCAGCGGGGAAGCGGCGGTCGAGGACATGAGGGGCTCCGGTGTTGCGTTCATTTGCAACATCAGTGTAGCGCATTTGCATCAACTTGTCCATGAGCCTTCCGGGCGCCAGGGCGCCAGGGCGCCAGGGGCAGAGCCGCCCATTGCTCTCAACCGCTTGTGGCCGAGTCCGGGTCTACGTGGGGTCGTCGCAAGCTGACCTTTGCAGGCAAGCCGCACGGACTGGCGGTCAGCTTTCTGGGGCGGGCGCGAACTGGTAGTCCCCGCTAAAAGGCGACGTTCGCCCGGTTGCCCGGCAGCGGACACTCGGGCCGGTCCATCACGCGCGCGCCGAATCTGCATCCGGCTGACGATCTGACCTGCGGCGCGCTCGACTCGACGCCTGGTGCTGGATCCGGGCTCTGAAGAGGCAACGCTTGGCTCAGTCCTTCGCAGGCGCGTCGAGGATGGCCTGCGCCCTGAGCAGCAGATCGATCCAGTAGCGTTCGTACTGGATGCCGGCGTGCAGCACCAGGTGCTGGAGTGCGACGTCGCGGTCTTCGGTGCCGATAGGGAAGTCGCGTTGTTCGATTTCCTGGTAGCGCGCCAGCATGTCCTGGTGCAGTTGCAGGCGCTTGCGCACCTCCTTGACCAGACCGGCCGGCCCGACCGCGGCCTCGGCACGCAGGCGGACCATCAGCGCGTCGCGCAGCGGTGCGGGCTCCTCGCTGAGCGCGATCCAGCGCTTCAACTCCTTGCGGCCGGCGGGCAGCAGCCGGTAGGCGCGCTTGCGCCCACGCGTCGTTTCCTCGGGGAGCGACTCGATCCAGCCGGCCTCCTCCATGCGGGCGAGTTCGCGGTAGATCTGCTGGTGCGTCGCGTGCCAGAAGTAGGCGATCGAGCGGTCGAAGCGGACCGCCAGATCGGAGCCGGAACTGGGTTGTTCGACCAGCGCGGTGAGCAGGGCGTGCGGCAGGGACATGGGCGGCTCGGGCTGGAACGGGTGCGTTCGAAGGTGCAGGCCTATTGTACTTCTATGCAACTGGTGGCATAGTCGCATCCTGTTATTGCAACTGGTTGCATGGAGAACCCGATGAACCCCTTCCCGCATCTCGCCCGCCCGCTGGACCTGGGCTTCACCACCTTGAAGAACCGCGTGCTGATGGGCTCGATGCACGTCGGCCTGGAAGAGGTGCCCAACGGCTTCCAGCGCATGGCCGCCTTCTACGCCGAGCGTGCGCGCGGTGAAGCCGGGCTGATCGTCACCGGCGGCATCTCGCCCAACGAGCGCGGCCGGCCGATGCCGGGCGGTGCGATGCTGGCCCACGAGGGCGAGGCCGAGCACCACCGCGTCGTCACGCAGGCCGTGCATGCCGAGGGCGGCAAGATCGCGATGCAGATCCTGCACTTCGGCCGCTACGCGTACCACCCGGATCAAGTCGCGCCGAGCGCCTTGAGGGCGCCGATCAACCCGTACACGCCGCATGCGCTGACGGGCGACGAGGTCGAGCAGACGATCGCCGACTTCGTGCGCTGCGCCGCGCTGGCCCGGCACGCCGGCTACGACGGCGTGGAGATCATGGGCTCCGAGGGCTATCTGATCAACGAGTTCATCGCCGCCTGCACCAACCAGCGCGACGATGAATGGGGCGGCAGCTACGAGCGCCGCATGCGCTTCCCGGTGGAGATCGTGCGGCGCGTGCGCGAGCAGGTGGGCCGCGACTTCATCATCGTCTACCGCTTGTCGATGCTCGATCTGGTGGAGGGCGGGTCGACGCTGGACGAGGTGATCCAGCTCGCCCAGGCCATCGAAGCCGCCGGCGCCACGATCATCAACACCGGCATCGGCTGGCACGAGGCGCGCATCCCGACCATCGCCACCAAGGTGCCGCGCGGCGCCTACGCCTGGGTAACGCAGCGGCTGATGGGCCAGGTCGGCATCCCGCTGGTGGCCACCAACCGCATCAACACGCCCGAGCTGGCTGAAGCGCTGCTCGCCGACGGCGTGTGCGACATGGTGTCGATGGCGCGCCCCTTCCTGGCCGACGCCGCGTTCGTGCGCAAGGCGCGCGAAGGCCGAGCCGACGAGATCAACACCTGCATCGGCTGCAACCAGGCCTGCCTGGACCACACCTTCGCCGGCAAGATCACCTCGTGCCTGGTGAACCCGCGCGCCTGCCACGAGACCGAGATCGTGATCGAGCCGGCGGCGACGCCGAAGCGCATCGCGGTGGTCGGCGCCGGCCCGGCGGGCTTGAGCTTCGCGGTGACGGCAGCCGAGCGCGGCCACCAGGTCGATCTGTTCGAGGCCGGCGCCGAGATCGGCGGCCAGTTCAATGTCGCCAAGAAGGTGCCGGGCAAGGAAGAGTTCCACGAGACGCTGCGCTACTTCGGGCGCCAGATCGAGTTGCGCGGCGTGCAACTGCACCTGAACACCCGCGTGGACGTGGCCGGGCTGGTCGAAGGGCGCTACGACGAGGTGGTGCTGGCCACCGGCGTCACGCCGCGCCGGCCGGCTATCGACGGCATCGACCATCCGAAGGCGGTGGGCTACCTCGAGGTGCTGCGCGACGAACGGCCGCTGGGCGCCAAGGTGGCCATCGTCGGCGCCGGTGGCATCGGCTTCGACGTGGCCGAGGCGCTCACGCACACGGGCGTCAGCCCCAGCGTGGCGCCCGAGAAGTTCTACGCCGAGTGGGGCATCGACCCGAACTACGCCGCTGCCGGCGGCGTGGTCGAGCCGCACCCGGAAGCCTCGCCGCGCGAGGTGCACCTGCTGCAGCGCAAAGCGTCCAAGGTCGGCGACGGCCTGGGCAAGACCACCGGCTGGATCCACCGCACCGGGCTGAAGGCGCGCGGCGTGCGCATGAACTCGTCGGTGGCGTACCGCCGCATCGACGATGCCGGCCTGCACGTCAGCGTGGACGGCCAGGACCACACGTTGGCCGTCGACCAGGTGGTGATCTGCGCCGGCCAGGACCCGCTGCGCGATCTGCTCGACGGGCTGAAGGCGGCCGGCTGCAGCGTCCACCTCATCGGCGGCGCCGATGTCGCCGCCGAGCTCGACGCCAAGCGCGCCATCCACCAAGGCACGACGCTGGCCGCATCCATCTGATCGGCTGCAAGCAACCCTCTCAACCCACAGGAACCCTCACCATGTCTCCACTGCCCACCCAAGTCCATCCCGCCGTCGCCAAGTCGCTCGAGGCCTGGCACGAGATGATCGCCCGCCGTGACCTCGGCGAACTCGAAGCCATCGTGCATCCCGAGGCGGTGTTCCGCTCGCCGATGGCGATCAACGCCTACCGCCCGCGGCCGGCACTGCTGTTGGCACTGAACACCGTGCTGTCGATCTTCAAGGACTTCAGCTACTACCGCCAGTTCGCCAGCGCCGACGGACTCAGCGTGGTGCTGGAGTTCAGCGCCACGGTCAATGACAAGCAGCTCAAGGGCATCGACATGATCCGCTTCGACGAGCAGGGGCTGATCGTCGAGTTCGAGGTCATGGTGCGGCCCTTGAACGGGCTGCAGGAACTCGGCGCCCAGATGGGGGCGAGGTTGGGCCACGCCCTGCCGGCCTTCAAGTTCAAGGCCTGAGCCTTGAGCGTGTCGGGCCGCTCAAGCGCGACCTCCGGAGCACGCAGTGCGGAGGATCGTGCAATGCGCGCGTTGCGATTCTGCGAGCGCGGCGACCCGCCCGCGCTGGGGGATTGCCGGCTGGACGCGGCGCATTGCCGTGGTCGCTGGCTGCCATGGCCAGCCAATCCAGCGCCAGCTTCGGCACGGGCACGACGTTCACGCTCGTCCTGCCCAACGAAGTAGGCCGACGGGTGGCGAGCGCCGGCGCCCCGGGCCGCCTTGTCATGGCGCTGGAGCCTCCAGCCCCTCGAGCAAGGTCTCCAGCGCGGCCCGGATCGGGTCGGCGCCGACCTTCTCGGGGTGCAGCATGCCCTCGATGCTCAGCACCACGATGCCGTGCACCATGGACCAGCAGGCGGCTGCCTGGCCGCGCACGGCGCGCTGCTTGAACTCGCCGCTGGCCTGCCCGCGCTGAAGCAACTCGATCACCACGCCCAGCGCCGACATCGCCCGCGCGCCCAGGTGCGTGGTCGCTACATCGCCGGCCTCGGCGCTGAACATCAAGCGGTACAGCGACGGGTTGCGGATGCCGAATTCGACGTAGGCCAACGCAGCCGCCATGAAGGCCTTGCGCGCGCTGCGCTGGCGGGGGCTGATGGCGGCGCGCGTCTCGGCTTCGAGCTGTTCGAAGCCGCGCTGGGCCAGCTCGGACAGCAGCGAGGCCTTGTCCGGGAAATGCTTGTAGGGCGCCGCGTGGCTGACGCCGGCGCGCCGCGCCACTTCGCGCAGGGTGAACTGCCAACCCTTGTCGTCGCGCAGCATTTCCGAGGCGGTGTCGATGAGCGCCTGGCGCAGGTTCCCATGGTGGTACGGGCGTTCGAGTGCTTCGTTCACGTGTCGTTCGCAGCGGCTTGACCAAGGCCCGTATCGTAGTCCATGAAGTTGTCATGGAAAACATAGTTGACAGTGTAAACATGACTGCGTACAGTTCCTTCATGTTGTCACTGTCTACATAGGAGCGCCCATGACACCCGACCGCATCGCCACCGAATCCCTTCTCCGCACAGGCCATCGCGCCTTCAGCGCCAGCCGTTCGGGGCTCGCACGACAACGCACTCGAACTGGAACCGCCATGAACGCCATCGTTTCACCCGCCATGACCGCTTCGCTCGCCAGCCGCATGCAGGACCTGCTGGTCACCCAACGCGCCGCCTTCCTGCGCGAAGGCGCGCCCACGCTGGCGCAGCGCCGGGCCGATCTGCAGAAGCTCAAGTCGGCCATCCTCGCGCGCCAGCCCGAGATCGAAGCGGCCTTGCGCCAGGACTTCGGGCATCGCTCGATGCACGAGACAGCCGCGATGGAGATCCTGCCCGTCATCCAGGGCATCAACTACCAGCGCCGCAAGTTGCGCAGTTGGATGCGCCCCCAGCGGCGCCATGTGCCGATGACCTTCCAGCCGGCGCGCGCCTGGGTCGAGTACCAGCCCCTGGGCGTGGTCGGCATCATGTCGCCCTGGAACTACCCGGTGTCGCTGGCGCTGATGCCGCTGGCCACCGCGCTCGCCGCGGGCAACCGGGCGATGATCAAGCCGTCGGAGTTCACGCCGGCGTCGAGTGCGCTGCTGGTGGACCTGCTGGCGCAGACCTTCGCGCCGGAACAGGTGGTTGTGCTCACTGGCGATGACGCTGTCGGCCGGGAGTTCGCATCACTGCCCTTCGACCACCTCTTCTTCACCGGCAACACACCGGTCGGGCGCGCGGTGATGCGTGCCGCGAGCGAGCACCTGGTGCCGGTGACGCTCGAACTCGGCGGCAAGTCGCCCGTGCTCGTCGAAGCGGGCCACCCGCTGGCCCACGCCGCTGCGGCCATCGCCTACGGCAAACTGGCGAACGCGGGCCAGACCTGCATCGCACCGGACTACGTGCTGGTGCATCAAGACGCGCTCGACGAGTTCGTGCGCGAATACGACCAGGCTGTGCGCAGCCTGTACCCGGCCGGGCCCAAGAGCGCTGACGCCACCTCCGTCATCAACGAGCGCCAATTCCAGCGCCTGCATGCGCTGCTCGACGACGCCCGCAGCCATGGCGCGCAGGTGCATGAGGTGGGCGTCAACCCGGCCGACGCGGCAGCCCGGCCGCACCACATCGCGCCCACGGTCGTGCTGGGCGCAACCGACCAGATGCGCGTGATGCAGGAGGAGATCTTCGGCCCGGTGCTGCCGGTCATTGGCTACCGCGACCTCGATACAGCGATCGCCTTCTTCAACGCACGCCCGCGTCCGTTGGCGCTGTACTACTTCGGCAACCACGGCGCCAGCATCCGCAAGGTGCTGGCCTCGACGACCTCGGGCAACGTCACGGTCAACAACACCTTGATGCACTACGCGCAGGAGGACTTGCCGTTCGGCGGCGTCGGCGCCAGCGGCATCGGCGCCTACCACGGCATCGAGGGCTTCAGGGCGCTGAGCCACGCCAAGGGCGTTTACCAGCAAGGCAAGTGGAACCTGAGCGGCCTGCTGCGGCCACCGTTCGGTTCGATGGCGACGCTGATCCTGAAGTCATTGCTGCGCTGAAGCGACGGCGATGACTGGTTTGCCGGCTGGTCTGGGTCGGTTATGGGTCGGGACGGTGAGTCCGCGCGGCGAGGAGGGAGTCGTAGGAGTGGCCAACCGGGTCTGCCAAAGTCCCAGGGCCGCTGAACCTCGCATTGCCGCCATTCGCGCCAGCGATGGTCGCAGGGCCGACCGACTCCTCGATGGCGGAGAGCGTGAGTTGACCCAGCGGCGGCGACCGGCGGCTCACGCTGTAGAGCGCCAGGTGATGGCCGTGACGGCTACGATCGCCATGGGGCGGTAGCGCCGCTTCACGACTTCTGCAGCGGTCGTTCGGCCTGGTGCGAACGATGCGGCGCTCATCCAGCTGGTCCATGTCAGCAGGCTCCTCCGGATCAGTGACCCGAAGCAGCTGGATCAGCCCGGTCGGAGCTGGCCGCGGGAACTGCCGTGAGACGGGCGTGTCATATGATGCATGTCCATGCTCGAGCAGCGCATACAGCAGCAGTTCTTCGACAGCGCTGACCTCCAGTACCAGATCGCCGAGGGGCTGGCGCGGCCCATTGCCGACGCCGCCCAGGCGCTGGTCGGCTGCCTCACCGGCGGCGGCAAGCTGCTGGTCGGCGGGGTCGGCAGCGCCGCGGCGCTGGCCCAGCATTTCTGCGCGAGCTTTGCCGGCCGCTTCGAGCGCGAGCGCCCGGGCCTGGCGGCCGTGGCGCTGGCCGCCGACGCGGTGCTGCTGGGCACGCTGGCGGCGCGCGAGGGCTTCGAGCACGTGCACGCCAAGCAGATCGCCGCGCTGGGGCAGAGCGGTGACGTGCTGCTGCTGGTCGACACGCTGGGGCAGGAGGCGTCGCTGCGGCTGGCCATCGAGGCCGCGCACGCGCGCGACATGTCGGTGCTGCTGCTGGGCGGCCGTGGCACGCCGGCGATGCACGACCTGCTGGGCGAGACCGACGTGCTGGTGGCCGTGCCCCACGACCGCCAGGCACGCGTGATGGAACTGCAATTGCTGGTGCTGCATTGCCTGTGCGATGCGGTGGATCTGCAACTGATGGGAGAACAGGACCCCGTATGAGACATCAAGCCTTGGGCCGCGCCCTCTTGGCCAGCCTGGCGATCAGCGGCGTGCTCGGCGGCTGCGTCGCCGCCGTCGGCGGCGCCGTGGCCGGCGGCGCGATGATGGCCGTAGACCGCCGCACCACCGGCGCCCAGGTCGACGACCAGACCATCGAGCTGCGTGCCTCCAACGCCATCACCGCCGCCATCGGCACACGCGGCAACGTCAGCGCCACCAGCTACAACCGCGTGGTGCTGCTCACCGGCCAGGTGCCCACCGACGCGGACCGCACCCAGGTCGAGGCCGCGGTCACCAAGGTGGAGAACGTGCGCGCGGTGGTCAACGAAGTGTCGGTGGGCCCCAACAGCAGCCTCGCGCAGCAATCGACCGACACCTTGACCACCGGCCAGGTGAAGGCCGCCTTCGTCAATGCCAAGGAACTGCAGATGGCGTCGATCAAGGTGGTCACCGAACGCGGCGTGGTCTACCTGATGGGCCGCCTGACCGAAACCGAGTCCAACATCGCCACCCAGGTGGCGCGCTCGGTGAGCGGCGTGCAGAAGGTGGTCAAGGTGTTCGAGATCATCACGCCGGCCGAGCTGGCGGCGATGCCCATCCCGCCGTCGACCCCGGCGCCGGCCGCATCGGCCGCCAAGCCCTGACCGCCTAAGCGCGCAGCCGCTTGATCAGGCTGGAGCTGTCCAGCCGGCCGCCGCCCATGCGCTGCACGTCGCCGTAGAACTGGTCGACCAGCGCGGTGACCGGCAGGCGCGCGCCGTTGCGCCGCGCCTCGTCGAGCACCAGGCCCAGGTCCTTGCGCATCCAGTCGACGGCGAAGCCGAAGTCGAAGCGGTCCTCGATCATCGTCGGCCCGCGCTGGTCCATCTGCCAGCTCTGCGCGGCGCCCTTGCCGATGACCTGCAGCACCTGCGCCATGTCCAGCCCGGCCTTCTCGCCGAAGGCGATGGCCTCGGCCAGGCCTTGCACCAGGCCGGCGATGCAGGTCTGGTTGACCATCTTGGCCAGCTGCCCCGCGCCCGGCCCGCCGACGCGCGTGACGGCGCGCGCATAGGCCATGGCCACCGGCTGCATGGCGTCGAAGGGCGCCGGCTCGCCGCCGCACATCACCGTGAGCACGCCGTTCTCGGCCCCGGCCTGGCCGCCGGACACCGGGGCGTCGACGAACTGCAGGCCGTGCTCGACGGCGTCGGCATGCAGCTCGCGCGCCACCGCCGCCGACGCCGTGGTGTGGTCGACGAACACCGCGCCGGCGGACATGCCGGCGAAGGCGCTGCGGCAGCCCAGCACCACGCTGCGCAGGTCGTCGTCGTTGCCGACGCAGGCGAACACGAACTCGGCCCCGGCGGCCGCCGCCGCCGGCGTTTCGGCGCGTTCGCCGCGGTACTGCGCCTGCCAGGCCGCGGCCTTGGCAGGGTTGCGGTTGTAGACGGTGACGTGGTGGCCGGCGCGCGCCAGGTGGCCGGCCATCGGGAAGCCCATCACGCCCAGGCCGAGAAAGGCCACGCGGCGTGACGGCACGGGGTCGTAGGTCTTGGTGTTCATCGAACAAGTATGCCGTTGGCAGATGGTGGCTCAATTTTCCCCTTGGGGGAAATGCCGCCGCAGGCGGCGAGGGGGCAGCGGCGTGGCCGACGCGGGCCGAACCCGATCCGGGTCTCCCGGTCGGGTTCGGTAGCCCCCTCGGGGGGCGGCCGCCAGGCGGCCGGGGGCTCAAACGATCGTCAGATGCTCGGTCCCCGAGGCCAGGTCGGGGTTGCGCGCGCGCTTGCTGTGCAGCTTGATCTGCAGCCGCAGGTCGTTCACCGAATCGGCGTTGCGCAGCGCGTCCTCGTAGGTCACGGCGTTGGCCTCGTACAGGTCGAACAGCGCCTGGTCGAAGGTCTGCATGCCGAGCTCGCGCGAGCGCTTCATCAGCTCCTTGATCTCGCCGACCTCGCCCTTGAAGATCAGGTCGGCCACCAGCGGCGTGTTCAGCATCACCTCCACCGCGGCGATGCGCCCCTTGCCTTCCTGGTGCGGCAGCAGGCGCTGCGAGACCAGCGCCTTCAGGTTCAGCGACAGGTCCATCAGCAGCTGCGCGCGCCGCTCCTCGGGGAAGAAGTTGATGATGCGGTCCAGCGCCTGGTTGGAGCTGTTGGCGTGCAGCGTGGCCATGCACAGGTGGCCGGTCTCGGCGAAGGCCACCGCATGGTCCATGGTCTCGCGGTCGCGGATCTCGCCCATCAGGATCACGTCCGGCGCCTGGCGCAGCGTGTTCTTCAGCGCGGCTTCCCAGCCGTCGGTGTCCAGGCCCACCTCGCGCTGCGTGACGATGCAGTTCTTGTGCGGATGCACAAACTCCACCGGGTCCTCGATGGTGATGATGTGGCCGAAGGAGTTCTCGTTGCGGTGGTCGACCATCGCCGCCAGCGACGTGCTCTTGCCCGAGCCGGTGGCGCCGACGAAGATGACCAGCCCGCGCTTGGTCATGGCCACGTCCTTCAGCACCTTGGGCAGGTTCAGCGACTCGATGGTCGGCAGCTGCTGCGGGATGGTGCGGAACACCAGCCCGACGTGGCCCTGCTGCAGGAAGGCATTGACGCGGAAGCGCCCGATGCCCTGCGGCGAGATCGCGAAGTTGCATTCCTTGGTCTTCTCGAACTCGGCCGCCTGCTTGTCGTTCATCACCGCGCGCGCCAGCTGCAGCGTGTGCTGGCCGGTCAGCGGCTGCGGGCTGACCTTGCTGATCTTGCCGTCGACCTTGATGGCCGGCGGGAATTCAGCGGTGAGAAAGAGGTCCGAGCCGCTGCGCGCCAGCATCAGGCGCAGCAGGTCGTTGACGAACTTCGAGGCTTGATCGCGTTCCATGCGGTTTCCTTGATCAGCCCGGGAAGTTTTCGGGGAACTTGGCCTTCGCACGCGCCTCGCCCGCCGCGATGACGTTGCGGCGCACCAGGTCGGCCAGGTTCTGGTCCAGCGTCTGCATGCCCAGGCTCGAGCCGGTCTGGATCGACGAATACATCTGCGCGATCTTGTTCTCGCGGATCAGGTTCTTGATGGCCGAGGTGGCGATCATGATCTCGTGCGCGGCCACGCGGCCGGAGCCGTCCTTCAGCTTGCACAGCGATTGCGAAATCACCGCCACCAGCGACTCGGACAGCATCGCGCGCACCATATCCTTCTCGGCCGCGGGGAACACGTCGACCACCCGGTCGATGGTCTTGGCCGCGCTGCTGGTGTGCAAGGTGCCGAACACCAGGTGGCCGGTTTCGGCGGCGGTCAGCGCCAGGCGGATGGTCTCCAGGTCACGCATTTCGCCGACCAGGATCGCGTCCGGGTCCTCGCGCAGCGCCGAGCGCAGCGCGTTGTTGAAGCTCATCGTGTGCGGGCCCACCTCGCGCTGGTTGACCAGGCACTTCTTGCTCTCGTGCACGAATTCGATCGGGTCTTCCACCGTCAGCACGTGGCCGTATTCGTTCTCGTTGAGGTGGTTGACCATGCCGGCCAGCGTGGTGCTCTTGCCCGAGCCGGTGGGCCCGGTGACCAGCACCAGGCCGCGCGGCTTGAGCGCCAGCTCGGCGAAGACCTTCGGCGCGTTCAGCTGCTCCAGCGACAGGATCTTGCTGGGAATGGTGCGGAACACCGCGCCGGCGCCGCGGTTCTGGTTGAAGGCGTTGACGCGAAAGCGCGCCAGGCCCTGGATCTCGAACGAGAAGTCGCACTCGAGCGTGTCCTCGTAGTGCTTGCGCTGCGCATCGTTCATGATGTCGTACACCATGGCGTGGACCTGCTTGTGGTCCAGCGGCTCGATGTTGATGCGCCGCACGTCGCCGTGCACGCGGATCATCGGCGGCAGCCCCGCCGACAGGTGCAAGTCAGAGGCCTTGTTCTTGACCGAAAAGGCCAGCAGTTGCGTGATGTCCATGGGTGGCGTGCGGCCCTGGAGGGCTTAAGCTCAGGGCATTATGTCGAGCATCGCAGCGAAGTTACAACAAGTGCGCCAGCGCATCACACGCGCGTGCGACGGCGCGGGCCGGCCCGCGCAAAGCGTCACGTTGTTGGCGGTGAGCAAGACCTTCGGCGCAACACCGGTGCGCGAAGCGCACGCCGCCGGCCAGCGTGACTTCGGCGAGAACTACGTGCAGGAAGCGCTGGCCAAGATGGACGCCTTGGCCGATCTGCGTGCCGAGCTGCGCTGGCACTTCATCGGGCCGCTGCAGAGCAACAAGACCCGTGCCGTGGCCGAAGGCTTCGACTGGGTGCACAGCGTGGACCGGCTGAAGATCGCGCAGCGCCTGGCCGAACAGCGGCCGGCGCACTTGCCGCCGCTGCAGCTGTGCCTGCAGGTCAACATCAGCGGCGAAGCCAGCAAGAGCGGCCTCCGGCCGGACGAGGTTCACGCCGTGGCGCAGGCGGTGGCCGCGCTGCCGGCCCAGCGTGTGCGGCTGCGCGGGCTGATGGCCATTCCGGAGCCGGTGGAGGATGCCGCCGCGCAGCGCCGGCCCCATCGGGCGCTGCATGAATTGCTGACGGCGCTGAACGCCTCCGGCCTGGCGCTGGACACGCTGTCGATGGGCATGAGCGCCGACCTCGAAGCCGCGGTGGCCGAAGGCGCCACGCTGGTGCGCGTGGGCACCGCGATCTTCGGCGTGCGCGACGTGAGCAGGCCCTAGTTCAGGTACATGCCCAGGTAGCGCCGGCCGCGGCTCACCGCGTCGGCGTCGGTGCACAGCGCGAACCATTCGATCAGCTGCAGCCGGGCCTTCTCGCGCCATTCGGCCTTGTCGCGCAGCACCACTTCGAGCAGCTGGTCGAAAGCGGCGTTGAAGTCGCCGGCATGCGCCTGCAGCGCGGCCAGCGCGAAGCGCGCCTCGAAGTCCTTGCCGTTGGCGGCAATGCGCGCGGCCAGCGCGGCCGGGTCGCCTTCGGGCTTGTGGCGGGCCAGCTCGATGCGCTTGAGCAGCGCGGTCTTGCGGTCGCCGCCCTGGTCGGCCGGCAGCTTGGCGAGCAGCTTCTCGGCGCCGTCGAACTCGTCGCGCTCGATCCAGCGCGTGGCCAGGTCGAGCAGCACCTCGGGGTGGCCGGGTTCCAGGCGCAGCGCTTCGCTGAGCAGCATCTCGGCCTGTTGCGGGTCGGTGGCCTCGGCGGCCTCGGCGCGCAGCGCATCGACCTCCGACACCTGCTCGCCGAGGTGCTTGTCCAGGAAGGCGCGCACCTGGCCCTCGGGCAGCGCGCCCATGAACTGGTCGACCGGACGGCCGCCGACGAACAGCACCACCAGCGGAATGCTGCGGATCTGCAGCGCGGCCGAGATCTGCGGCGCCTCGTCGGTGTTGAGCTTGGCCAGCACGAAGCGGCCGCCGTAGTCCTGCACCAGCTTCTCGAGCACGGGCTTGAGGTTGCGGCAGGGTCCGCACCAGGGCGCCCAGCAGTCCAGCAGCACCGGCACGTCGAGCGAGCGCTCGAGCACGGTCTGGCGGAAGTCGGCTTCGGTGACGTCGAAGGAAAGGCCGGGGTCGGCGGGAGGCGGCTGGTTCATGGTGCGCATGTCGGGGCGAGGCGCGCATCTTAAAGAGATTGCGCCGCCGCTCGCTACACTGCCCGCATGCAAGCACCTTCCATCGTCTTCGTCGGCGGCGGCAACATGGCTTCGGCGCTGATCGGCGGCCTGCTGCGCAGCGGCCAGGCGGCGCCGTCGGTGGCCGTGGTCGAGCCGCTGGCCGAGCAGCGCGCCCGGCTGGAACAGCAGTTCGGCGTGCGCACCTTGGCCGCGGCCGACGCGTCGCTGGGCGGTGCGGCGCAGTGGGTCTGGGCGGTCAAGCCGCAGGTCTTCGGCGACGCGGCGGCGGCCTGCGCCGGCCGTACGGCCGGCGCACTGCACCTGAGCGTGATGGCCGGCATCCGCTGCGACGCCATCGCGCGGGCCACCGGCGCGGCGCGCATCGTGCGCAGCATGCCCAACACGCCGGCGCTGATCGGCCAGGGCATCGCCGGCCTGTACGCCACGCCGGCCGTCAGCGCAGCCGAGCGTGCCCAGGTGGAGGCGCTGCTCGCGCCCACCGGGCGCACGCTGTGGGTGGGCCAGGAAGCCGACCTGGACGCGGTGACGGCGCTGTCCGGCTCCGGCCCGGCCTACGTGTTCTATTTCATCGAGGCCATGCTGCAGGCGGCGCAGGACATGGGCCTGGACGCCGCGCAGGGGCGCGCGCTGGCGCTGGCCACCTTTGCCGGCGCCACCGAACTGGCGCGGCAGTCGGACGAGCCGGTTGCGTTGCTGCGCGAGCGCGTCACCTCCAAGGGCGGCACCACCTATGCGGCGCTGACCTCGATGGAGGCCGACGGCGTGAAGGCGGCGCTGGTCAAGGCCGTGCGCGCGGCGCAGCGGCGCGCCAAGGAACTGGGCGAGGCCGGTTGATCAGCGGCTGATCAGCGCAGCGCCAGGTCGAGCGCGACGCCGGCGAATACCGCAAACCCCAGCCAGTGGTTCAGCCGGAAGGCGCGAAAGCAGCCTTCGCGCGTGCGGCCGCGGATCAGCGTGTAGTGCCAGGCGGCCTGCGCGGCGGCCACCACGAGGCCCAGGCCGAACATCCCACCCAGGCCCAGCGAACGACCCAGCAGCGCCCAGCCGGCCAGGTGCAGCGCATAGAAGGCCATCACCGCCGCGACGTCGTGGCGGCCCAAGGTGATGGCCGAGGTCTGGATGCCCAGCGCCAGGTCGTCGTCGCGGTCGACCATGGCGTATTCGGTGTCGTAGGCCAGCACCCAGAACAGGTTGACCGCCAGCAGCGCCCATGCCTGCCAGGGCACCGCCGCGGCCACGGCGTCCAGGTGCCAGCCGCCACCGCCCAACGCCGCAGCAAAAGCCATCGGGATGCCGAAGCTGAAGGCCACGCCCAGCACCGCCTGCGGCATCGAGACCACGCGCTTGGCATAGGGGTAGAGCAGCGTGATGGCCAGCCCGGCGAAGGACAGCTGGATCGTCGCCGGGTTGGTGCTCAGCACCAGGCCGAAGGCCAGCAGCGCCAGCGCCGCGCCCAGGCCCAGCGCTTCGCGCACCGACACTGCGCCGCGTGTCACCGGCCTTTGCGCGGTGCGCTTGACGTGGCGGTCGAAGTCGCGGTCGGCCACGTCGTTGACGCAGCAGCCGGCACTGCGCATCAGGATCGTGCCCAGCACGAACACCCCCAGCAGGTGCCAGCCCGGCCAGCCGTCGGCGGCGATCCACAGCGCCGACAGCGTGGGCCACAGCAGCAGCAGCCAGCCGGCCGGCCGGTTCCAGCGGATCAGGTCCAGGTACAGCGCCAGGCGCGACGAAGGGGCGGCGTGGCCGGTCATGGCGTTAGGGTTGGGCCGCGCCCGACAGTGTGCGCGTCACGTCAGTGCAAGGAATATTCGTATGTGAGCGCATGCCTACTCAACCAAACCGCCATCAGCCGTCGAGCTGCTTCTGGAACACCAGCCCGGCATGTTCGCGCAGCGCGTGGAACTTGATCTTCGGCCAGTTCTCCTGCATCGCGCGCAGCTCGCCGGCGTATTCCAGCAGTACGCAGGGCGCGTCGACGGCGTCCAGCGCCACGCGGTGGGCATTGCCGTCGATGAAGCGCTTGAGCTCGCGCTCGCTGGCCGCGGGCCCCTCTTCGAGCTCGCAGGTGACCCAGCGCGCGACGTTGTAGCGCGCCGGCAGGATGCGCGCCTTGCAGCCGTATTCGTGCTCCAGCCGGTGCGCCACCACCTCGAACTGCAGCTGCCCCACCGCGCCCAGCAGCAGCACGCTGCCGGCCACCGGGCGGAACACCTGGATCGCGCCTTCTTCGCCCAGCTGCGTGAGCCCGGCGCGCAGCTGCTTGGTGCGCAGCGGGTCGGCCACCTCGACCGAGCGGAACATCTCCGGCGCGAAGAACGGCAGCCCGGTGAACTGCAGCGCCTCGCCTTCGCTCAGCGTGTCGCCGAGCTGCAGCACGCCGTGGTTGGGGATGCCGATGATGTCGCCGGCGAAGGCCTCTTCCAGCAGCTCGCGGCGCTGGCTCAGGAAGGACACCACCGTGTTCGGCCGCAGCTCCTTGCCCGAGCGCGTGACCTTCAGCCGCATGCCACGCTCGAAGTGGCCGCTGGCCACGCGCAGGAAGGCGATGCGGTCGCGGTGCGCCGGGTCCATGTTGGCCTGGATCTTGAAGACCACGCCGCTGAACTTGGGCTCGGTGGGCTGCACCGTGCGCTGCAGCGCGGCCTTCGGCCCGGGCGGCGGCGCCAGGTCGACCAGCGCGTCCAGCACCTCCTGCACGCCGAAGTTGTTGATCGCCGAGCCGAAGAACATCGGCGTCTGCCGGCCGGACAGGAACGCGTCTTCGTCGAAGCCGGGCGCGGCCTCGCGCACCAGCTCCACCTCGCCGGCGGCCTGTTGGTAGTCGGTGCCGAAGCGCTGCGCCAGCGCGGGGTTGTGAAGGCCTTCGATGGTGTCGTCGCCGCCCTTCAGGCGGTCCTCGCCGCCGGAGAACACGCGCATCTGGTCGCGGCGCAGATCGAGCACGCCGCCGAACAGCTTGCCCATGCCCACCGGCCAGGTGAAGGGCACCACGCTCATGCCCAGCTCGGCTTCGATCTCGTCGAACAGATCCAGCGGTGCCTTGACCTCGCGGTCCATCTTGTTGACGAAGGTCAGGATCGGCGTATTGCGCGCGCGGCACACCTGCAGCAGCCGCCGCGTCTGCGGCTCCACGCCGTTGGCCGCGTCGATGACCATCAGCGCCGCGTCCACCGCGGTCAGCACGCGGTAGGTGTCTTCCGAGAAGTCCTGGTGGCCGGGCGTGTCGAGCAGGTTGATGACGCAGTCGCGGTACTCCATCTGCATCACCGAGCTGGCCACCGAGATGCCGCGCTGCTTTTCGATCTCCATCCAGTCGCTGGTGGCATGGCGGGTGGCCTTGCGCGCCTTCACGCTGCCGGCGATCTGGATCGCGCCCGAATACAGCAGCAGCTTCTCGGTCAGCGTGGTCTTGCCGGCGTCGGGGTGGGAGATGATGGCGAAGGTGCGGCGCCGCCGCACCTCGTGCGCGATGCGTTCGACGGTGTCATTCATCGGCCCGCATTATCCGGTGGCACACTGCCCCGATGCCCGAGCTGCCGGACGTCACCGTCTATGTCGAACGGCTGGCGCAGCGCAGCGTCGGCCAGGTGCTGCGGCGTGTGCAGCTGCTCAACCCCTTCGTGCTGCGCACCGCCGTGCCGCCGATCGCCAGCGCCCAGGGGCGGCGCGTGCTGGGGGTCGAGCGCCTGGGCAAGCGCGTGGTGCTGTGCCTGGACGGCGAGCTCTTCCTGGTGCTGCACCTGATGATCGCCGGCCGGCTGCGCTGGCTGGCGCCCGCGGCGAAGAGCCCCGGCAAGATCGCCCTGGTCCGCCTGGACTTCGACGACGGCAGCCTGCTGTTCACCGAAGCCGGCAGCCAGCGGCGCGCGTCACTGCACCTGGTGCAAGGGCGCGCCGCGCTGGCGGCGCTGGATGCCGGCGGCCTCGACGTGCTGCGTTGCGACGGGGCCGACTTTGGCGAGCGGCTGCGCAGCGAGAACCACACCCTCAAGCGCGCACTCACCGACCCGCGGCTGTTCAGCGGCATCGGCAACGCCTATTCGGACGAGATCCTGCACCGCGCCCGGCTGTCGCCGCTGGCGCTGACGCGCGCGCTCGGCGACGAAGACGTGCGCCGCCTGCACGAGGCCACGCGCGCGGTGCTGGACGAATGGACGGCACGGCTGCGTGACGAAGCCGACCGCGCCGGTGGCTGGCCGGACAAGGTCACGGCCTTCCACCCGCAGATGGCCGTGCACGGCCGCTTCGGCCAGCCGTGCCCGGACTGCGGCAGCCCGGTGCAGCGCATCGTCTACGCCAGCAACGAATGCAACTACTGCGCGCGCTGCCAGACCGGTGGCCGGCTGCTGGCCGACCGCTCGCTGTCGCGTCTGCTCAAGGCCAGCTGGCCGAAGCACCTCGACGAGCTGGGCTGAGGGCGGCCGCCACGCGCTTACTCGGTCTCCAGCAGCGACCGCAGCATCCAGGCCGTCTTCTCGTGCACGTCCAGCCGCTGCGTCAGCAGGTCGGCGGTGGGCTGGTCGTCGGCGTGGTCGGCCAGCGGAAAGACGGTGCGCGCGGTGCGTGCCACTGCCTCGTGGCCGGCGACCAGCACGCGCACCATGTCCAGCGCCTTGGGCGGCGTGACGGGTGCGTCCTTCAGCGAGCTGAGCTTGCCGAACTGCGCGTACGAGCCCGGCGCGGCCTGGCCCAGCGCGCGGATGCGCTCGGCGATCGGATCGACCGCGTTCCACAGCTCGGTGTACTGCGCCATGAACATCGCGTGCAGCGTGTTGAACATCGGCCCGGTGACGTTCCAGTGGAAGTTGTGCGTCGTCAGGTACAGCGTGTAGGTATCGGCCAGCAGCTTGGACAGCCCGGCGGCGATGGCCACCCGGTCCTTCTCGCCGATGCCGATGTTGATCGCCGGCGCGCCACCGGCGGACTTCTTCTTGGCCATGGTGCTCCCCTCGTGTCAGCTCAGGCCAGGTCGAAGCGGTCGAGGTTCATCACCTTGACCCAGGCGGCGACGAAGTCGTCGATGAACTTCTTCTGCGCATCGGCGCTGGCGTAGACCTCGGCCAGCGCGCGCAGCTGCGAGTTCGAGCCGAACACCAGGTCGACGCGCGACGCCGTCCACTGGGCCTTGCCGCTGGCGCGGTCGCTGCCCTGGAATTCGGCCGCCGCGTCCGACGTGGGCTTCCACACCGTGCCCATGTCCAGCAGGTTGACGAAGAAGTCGTTGCTGAGCGTGCCCGGCCGCGTGGTGAAGACGCCGTGCGGGCTCTGCCCGACATTGGCGCCCAGCACACGCAGCCCGCCGACCAGCACGGTCATCTCCGGTGCCGTCAAGGTCAGCCGCTGCGCCCGGTCGATCAACAGATCCTCGGCCGACACGCCGAGCTTCGGCCGCAGGTAGTTGCGGAAGCCGTCGGCCACCGGCTCGAGTACGGCGAAGGACGCGACGTCGGTCTGTGCCTGCGACGCATCGGTGCGGCCCGGCGCAAAGGGCACCGTCACCGTGTGGCCGGCGGCCTTCGCCGCCTGCTCCACCGCGGCGCCGCCGGCCAGCACGATCAGGTCGGCGAGCGAGACCTTCTTGCCGCCGGCATTAAATTCGGCGCGGATGCCTTCCAGCCCCTTCAGCACCTTGGCCAGCTGCTGCGGCTGGTTGACGGCCCAGTCCTTCTGCGGCGCGAGGCGCAGGCGCGCGCCGTTGGCGCCGCCGCGCTTGTCGCCGCCGCGGAAGGTGGACGCCGAAGCCCAGGCGGTGGACACCAGCTCGGCCACCGTCAGGCCCGAGGCCAGCACCTTGGCCTTCAGCGCGGCCACGTCCTGGTCGTCGACCAGCGGGTGGTCGACCGCGGGCACCGGGTCCTGCCAGATCAGCTCTTCGGCAGGCACTTCCGGGCCCAGGTAGCGGGCGCGCGGGCCCATGTCGCGGTGCGTCAGCTTGAACCAGGCGCGCGCGAAGGCGTCGGCGAACTGGTCCGGGTTCTCCATGAAGCGGCGCGAGATCTTCTCGTAGGCCGGGTCGAAGCGCAGCGACAGGTCGGTGGTCAGCATCGTGGGGACCAGCTTCTTGGTCTTGTCGAAGGCGTGCGGGATGGTCGCGCCCGCGCCCTTGGCCACCCACTGGTGCGCGCCGGCCGGGCTCTTGCTCAGCTCCCATTCGTAGCCGAACAGGTTCCAGAAGAAGTTGGCGCTCCACTTGGTGGGCGTCGTCGTCCAGGTGACCTCCAGGCCGCTGGTGATGGCGTCGGCGCCGACGCCCGTGCCGAAGCGGCTTTTCCAACCCAGGCCCTGCTGCTCCAGGTCGGCGGCCTCGGGGTCCGCGCCGACGTCCGAGGCCGGTCCCGCGCCGTGCGTCTTGCCGAAGGTGTGGCCACCGGCGATCAGCGCCACCGTCTCCTCGTCGTCCATCGCCATGCGGCCGAAGGTTTCGCGGATGTCGCGCGCCGCGGCCACCGGGTCGGGGTTGCCGTTGGGGCCTTCGGGGTTGACGTAGATGAGCCCCATCTGCACCGCGGCCAACGGGTTCTCCAGGTCGCGGTCGCCGCTGTAGCGCTGGTCGGCCAGCCAGGTCTTCTCGTCGCCCCAGTACACGTCCTGGTCGGGCTCCCAGACATCGGCGCGGCCGCCCGCGAAGCCGAAGGTCTTGAAGCCCATCGTCTCCAGCGCGACGTTGCCGGCCAGGATCATCAGGTCGGCCCAGGAGATCTTGCGGCCGTACTTCTGCTTGATCGGCCACAGCAGGCGGCGCGCCTTGTCCAGGCTGACGTTGTCGGGCCAGCTGTTCAGCGGCGCGAAGCGCTGCTGCCCGCGCCCCGCGCCGCCGCGGCCGTCACCGATGCGGTAGGTGCCGGCGCTGTGCCAGGCCATGCGCACGAAGAGGCCGCCGTAATGGCCGAAGTCGGCCGGCCACCACGGCTGCGAGTCGGTCATCAGCGCCGCCAGGTCGTTCTTCAGCGCCGCGTAGTCCAGGCTCTTGAATTCCTTCGCATAGTCGAAGCCCGCGCCCATCGGGTCGGACTTGGCGGAATGCTGCTGCAGCAGGTCCAGGCGCAGCTGCTTGGGCCACCAGTCGCGGTTGGTGGTGCCGCCGCCGGCACCGTGGTTGAAAGGACATTGGGCTTCGCTGGACACGTCTGGCCTCCTTGGCGTGTGTTCGGGTCGGATGACCGGCACAGCATAGTCGGCATCGGATGCCGCAGCCAATTGAAAGCGCGTATGCCGCGCATAGCTTTCAGGACAGGCGCGTCACGCCATCCAGCTTGCAGGCATAGACCGCGTTGCGCAGCGCGGCGATGGCTTCGTAGCGCGTGAAGCTGCGCCGCCAGGCCAGCACCACGCGGCGCGTGGGCACCGGCGGCGCAAAGGGGATGTAGCGCACGTGCGGCTGCGCCTCGGCATCGACGCTCAGGCGCGGCAGCACGGTCACGCCCATGCCCGAGGCCACCATGTGCTTGATGGTCTCGAGCGAGCTGCCCTCGAAGCTCTTGCGGATGCCCTCGGCGTCGCTGGAGAAGCGGGCGAACTCGGGGCAGACCTCGAGCACATGGTCGCGGAAGCAGTGGCCGGTGCCGAGCAGCAGCATGGTCTGCTGCTTGAGTTCTTCGGTGGTCAGGGTCTTGCGCGCGGCCAGCGCGTGCGTCATCGGCACCGCCGCCATGAAGGGCTCGTCGTACAGCGGCGCGATCGCCAGCCCGGTGTCGGGGAAGGGCTCGGCCAGGATGGCGCAGTCCAGGTCGCCGGTGCGCAGCATCTCCAGCAGCTTGACGGTGAAGTTCTCCTGCAGCATCAGCGGCATCTGCGGGCTGCGCTCGATGACCTCGCGCACCAGCTCGGGCAGCAGGTAGGGGCCGATGGTGTAGATGATGCCCAGTCGCAGCGGGCCGGCCAGCGGGTCCTTGCCGCGCTGCGCGATCTCCTTGATGGCCGCCGCCTGCTCGATCACCGCCTGCGCCTGGCGCACGATCTCCTCGCCCAGCGGCGTCACCGTGACCTCGTTGCCGCCGCGCTCGAAGAGCTTGACCTCCAGCTCCTCCTCCAGCTTCTTGATGGCCACGCTGAGTGTGGGCTGCGAGACGAAGCAGGCCTCGGCGGCGCGGCCGAAGTGCCGTTCGCGGGCCACGGCGACGATGTAGCGCAGTTCGGTCAAGGTCATGCAGTACCTTCTGGCGGCGCCCCCGGGGGTGCCGCCCTGTGGCGGCCCGGCGGGCTCAAGCGCGCATTGTGATGAAGTTCAGGCGGGTTCAGGCCTTCAGGAAGTCGATGCCGGCGCCCAACCAGCGCTGCACGTGCCGCTGCGCGGCCTGCGGGTGCTGCGCCAGCAGCAGCGGCGCGATGCGGCGCGCCTGCTGCAGCAGCTGGCTGTCCTCCTGCAGGTCGGCAAAGCGCAGCAGCGCATCGCCCGACTGGCGGGCGCCCATGAATTCGCCGGGGCCGCGGATCTCCAGGTCACGCCGCGCGATCTCGAAGCCGTCGTGCGTGTCGAGCATGGCCTTCAGCCGCGCCTTGCCGGTCTCGCCCAGCGGCGACGCGTACAGCAGCACGCACACGCTGGCGGCGCTGCCGCGGCCGACCCGCCCGCGCAGCTGGTGCAGCTGGCTCAGGCCGAAACGCTCGGCATGTTCCACCACCATCAGGCTGGCGTTGGGCACGTCCACGCCGACCTCGATGACCGTGGTGGCCACCAGCACCTGCAAGGTGCCGGCGCTGAACTGCGCCATCACCTGGGCCTTGTCGGGCGCCTTCATGCGGCCATGCAGCAGGCCCACCGTGTGCCCGGGCAGCGCGGCGCTCAGCTCTTCGAAGGTCTGGGTCGCGTGGCGCAGGTCCACGCTTTCGCTCTCCTCGATCAGCGGGCACACCCAGTAGACCTGCCGGCCCTGCGCCAGTTCGTCGCGGATGCGCGCCACCACCTCGGCGCGCCGCGTGTCGGCGAAGACCTTGGTGAGCACCGGCGTGCGCCCGGGCGGCAGCTCGTCGATGGTGCTGAGCTCCAGGTCGGCGAAGTAGGTCATGGCCAGCGTGCGCGGGATCGGCGTGGCGGTCATCATGAGCAGATGGGGTTCGAGCGGCGCGCGGCCCCCGCCCTCATGCATCGAACCGAGGCCGGCCCGGTCCCCGCCCCTCGCACTCTCGGATGGCCCCGCCTGCTCGGCAAGCTTGCGCCGCAGGGCCAGGCGCTGCTGCACGCCGAAGCGGTGCTGCTCGTCGATGATCGCCAGCCCCAGCCGGGCGAAGTGCACGTCGTCCTGGATCACCGCGTGCGTGCCCACCACCAGCGCGGCCTCGCCGCTGTTGACGCGCTCGACCATCTGCGTGCGCGCTTTGCCCTTGCGGCTGCCGGTGAGCCAGGCCACCTGCACGCCCAGCGGCTGCAGCCATTGCACCAGCTTGCGGAAATGCTGCTCGGCCAGGATCTCGGTCGGCGCCATCAGCGCGCACTGCCAGCCCGAGTCGATGGCCCGTGCCGCGGCCAGCGCCGCGACCACCGTCTTGCCCGAGCCGACGTCGCCCTGCAGCAGCCGATGCATCGGCTGCGGCCGGGCCAGGTCGGCGGCGATTTCCGCGCTCACGCGCTGCTGCGCCGCGGTCAAGGCGAAGGGCAGCACCGCCAGCAGCCGTTGCGTCAGGCCGTCACTCTGCAGCCCGCGCAGCGGGGGCGCGCGCAGGTCGCGGCGCTCGTGCCGCGCCTGCGCCTGCGACAGCTGCTGGGCCAGCAGCTCTTCGAACTTCAGGCGCTGCCAGGCGGGATGCGAATGGTCCAGCAGCGCCTCCAGGCTGGCGTCCGGCGGCGGATGGTGCAGGAACTGCAGCGCCTCGCGCAGGCTCGGCAGGCCGGCGGGCAGCAGCTCCTGCGGCAGCAGCTCCTGCAGCGGGGCGCGGGCCAGGCCGGCGGCGACGGCCTTGCGCAGGTAGGCCTGCGGCAGCTGGCTGGTCGTCGGGTAGACCGGCGTCAGCGACTGCGGCAGCGGCGCGTGTTCACTCACCGCCTTGACCACGGGATGCACCATCTCCAGGCCGAAGAAGCCGCCGCGCACCTCGCCGCGCACGCGCAGCCGCGCGCCGGCCGCCATGCTCTTCTGCTGCGACGGATAGAAGTGCAGGAAGCGCAGCAGCAGCTCGGCGCCGCCGTCGCGCAGGCGCACGATCAGCTGGCGGCGCGAGCGCGCTTCGATGCGGCAGTCGGCGACGACGCCTTCCACCTGCGCGGCCATGCCGTCGCGCAGCGCGGCCAGCGGCGTCAGCCGGGTTTCGTCCTCGTAGCGCAGCGGCAGGTGCAGCGCCAGGTCGGTGTCGGACTGCAGACCCAGGCGCGCCATGGCTCGCGCCGGCGCGGAGGCGCCGGCCGGCTTCGCGGGTACGGGTGTGGCGGCCATCGATGTGCGAGCCGGGTTACTCTACACACCCGCGTTGCCGATTCAGGGAACGTTTGTCCCTGTCTGGCGTCGATTGCCGATGTCCTCTCGCGCCTACACCCTCGCCGATTTCGATTTCGAGCTGCCGCCTGAACTGATCGCGCAGCACCCGGCGGCCGAGCGCAGTGGCTCGCGGCTGCTGGACGGCCGCGGCGCGCTGCCCGTGGACCGCGTCTTCCGCGAGCTGCCGGCGCTGCTGCAGCCGGGCGACCTGCTGGTGTTCAACGACACCCGCGTCATCAAGGCCCGACTTTTCGGCGAGAAAAGCCCCAGCGGCGGGGCGGTGCAGGCGCTGGTGGAGCGCGTGCTGCCGGGCCACGAGGTGCTGGCGCACGTGCGTGCCAGCAAATCGCCCAAGCCGGGCAGCCGGTTGCGCTTTGCCGAGGCCTTCGATGCCGAGGTGCTGGGCCGCGCCGGCGCCGACGAGGCACTGTTCCGCCTGCGCTTCCCGTCCGACCCCTTCGCGCTGCTGCAAGCGCACGGCCACGTGCCGCTGCCGCCGTACATCACGCATGCCGACGGCGCCGAGGACGAGGCGCGCTACCAGACGGTGTTCGCCGCGCGCCCCGGCGCGGTGGCGGCGCCGACGGCTTCGCTGCACTTCGACGCGGCGCTGCTGCAGGCGCTGCAGGCACGCGGCGTGCCGCGCGCCGCGGTGACGCTGCACGTGGGCGCCGGCACCTTCCAGCCGGTGCGCGCCGAAACGATCGAGGCGCACCGCATGCACAGCGAGTGGTTCGAAGTGAGTGCCGCCACGGTGCAGGCCATCGACGCCACGCGCGCTGCCGGCGGCCGCATCGTCGCGGTGGGCACGACCACCTTGCGCGCGCTGGAGTCGGCGGCGCGCGACGGCCGGCTGCGCGCCGGCGCGGCCGAGACCGACCTGTTCATCACGCCGGGCTTCCCGTTCCGCGTCGTCGACCTGCTGGTCACCAACTTCCACCTGCCGAAGAGCACGCTGCTGATGCTGGTCAGCGCCTTCGCCGGCCACGGCCACGTGCGTGCGCTGTACCGGCATGCCATCGAGGCGCGCTACCGTTTCTTCAGCTACGGCGACGCGATGCTGCTGGCCCGTTGAGCATGGGCGCTGCGGCGGCCGCCGCCGTGCTGAAGCCACAATGCCGCGATGCTGACATTCGAGTTGTTGAAGACCGAAGGCGCCGCGCGCCGCGGCCGCCTGACCCTGAACCACGGCGTGGTGGAAACGCCGGTGTTCATGCCGGTGGGCACCTATGGCACCGTCAAGGGCGTGCTGCCGCAGGCGCTGCTGGACATGGGCGCGATGATCATCCTGGGCAACACCTTCCACCTGTGGCTGCGGCCGGGGCTGGAGGTGCTGCGGCCGTTCGGCGGGCTGCATCGCTTCGAAGGCTGGCCCAAGCCGATGCTCACCGACAGCGGCGGCTTCCAGGTGTGGAGCCTGGGCGAGATGCGCAAGATCAGCGAAGAAGGCGTGAAGTTCGCGTCCCCGGTCAACGGCGACAAGCTGTTCCTGACGCCCGAGGTGAGCATGCAGATCCAGCGTGTGCTCAACAGCGACATCGTCATGCAGCTGGACGAATGCACGCCCTACCAGAGCGGCGGCCGGCTGACCACCGAGGCCGAGGCGCGGCGCTCGATGGAGCTGAGTCTGCGCTGGGCACGGCGCAGCCGCGACGAGTTCCAGCGGCTGCAGAACCCGAACGCGCTGTTCGGCATCGTGCAGGGCGGCATGTTCGAGCACTTGCGCGCCGAGTCGGCCGCGGCGCTGGCCGAGATGGACTTTCCGGGCTACGCCATCGGCGGGGTCAGCGTCGGCGAGCCCAAGCCGGAGATGCAGCGCATCATGGCGCACACGCCGCCGCACCTGCCGGCGGCCAAACCGCGCTATCTGATGGGCGTGGGCACGCCGGAAGACCTGGTCGAAGGCGTGTCGCGCGGCATCGACATGTTCGACTGCGTGATGCCCACGCGCAACGCGCGCAACGGCCACCTGTTCACGCGCTTCGGCGACCTGCGGATCCGCAACGCGCGCTACAAGTCCGACGAGCGCCCGCTGGATCCCAGCTGCGGCTGCACCGCCTGCCGCGGCTTCTCGCGCGCCTATCTGCACCACCTGGACCGCTGCGGCGAAATGCTGGGCCCGATGCTGGCCAGCATCCACAACCTGCACTACTACCTGAACCTGATGCGCGAGGTGCGCGAGGCACTGGACGAAGGACGCTTCGACGCCTATGCCCGGCAGTTCCAGGCCGACCGCGCGGCCGGTGTGAGCTGAGGCTCCGGGCGTCACGGACGCCCCGCGACGGCTCAGACCGCGTGCTGCTCCAGCAGATGGTGCGCGCCGGCGTACTGGCCCAGCTCGCGCACCAGCCACGGCAGCGCGGCCTGCAACTGGCCGTGCAAGGTGTGCGGCGGGTTGAGCACCACCACGCCGCTGCCGGCCAGGCCGAAGCCCAGGGCGTCCGGCTGCTGCACCGTCAGGCGGGCGTGCAGCCAGCCCTTGGGCGCCAGCTCGATCAGCGCCTGCGGCAAGGCGGCCGCGCCGGGCTTGCCGACCACCGGGTACCAGACCATGTACACGCCCTCGGCGAAGCGGCCGAGCGCGTCGCGCACCGTGGCCGTGACCCGCGCGTAGTCGGCATGGCCTTCGTAGCTGGGGTCGATGAGCACCAGCCCGCGCCGCGTCGGCGGCGGCAGCTGGCTGCGCAGCAGCGCGAAGCCGTCCGCCTGCCGCACCTCGACGCCGCGCGCGCCACCGAACAGCGCCTGCAGCGCCTGGTGGTCGGTGGGGTGCAGCTCGAACAGCCGCAACTGGTCCTGCGGGCGCAGCAGGGACTGCAGCAGCTGCGGCGAGCCGGGATAGTGCCGCAGCACGCCGTCGGCATTGGCGTGGCGAATCGGCTCCAGGTAGTCGGCCACCGCCGCGGGCGGGTTGCGCGCTTCCCACAGACGGGCGATGCCCTGCAGATATTCGCCCTTTTTCTGCGCCTGCGGCGAATCCAGCGTGTACAGCCCGGCGCCGGCGTGGGTGTCGACGATGCGCACGCCCTTGTCCTTGCGCGCGAGGTAGTGCATCAGCTGCACCAGCACCAGGTGCTTCAGCACGTCGGCATGGTTGCCGGCGTGGAAGGCGTGGCGGTAGGCGAGCATGCGGGGGCCGCGTCAGCGCGCGGCGCGCCGCGCCATGAACAGCTCGCGCAGGTTCACCTCGCGCGGGCCCGGCACCAGCGTGGCCTCGTCGCCGGCCTGCACCGTGCCGGTCTGGATGACGCTCAGGTAGGTGCCGCAATAACCCGACTGCTGCATCAGCTTGGCGGCCTGGCCGAAGCCCATCACGTCGTTGAACTTGAAACACGGCTGGCGCGGCTCGCTGACGGCCAGCGTGCAGTGCGGCAGCCGCAGGTAGTCGCCGATCCACATGTCGCCCTCGAGCAGCCCGTGCAGCGTCAGGTTCTCGCCGATGGTGCCCGGCGCCAGCACCTCGTCCCAGGCGGCGACCCGCGCCTGCGCGCGCACCACCTGCCAGAACGCATAGTGCTCGTGCGGGTAGGCGTAGACCGATTTGCTCAGGCCGCCGTGCACGCTCAGGTCGGCCTGTTCGTCGCCGGCCAGCCCCAAGGGGCGCACCGCCACCGGCCCGTCCACCGGGCGCTTGCCGATGGCCGTCAGCACCTGCGCCTCGCCGATCCTGCGCAGGCTGGCCCGGGCGACGTTGACGCTCACCACTCGAATCATGAACTTTCCAGCGCTGCGGACCTCGGATTATGTTGCAGTGCAGCATAACTGATGCGGAGCCTTTTAGCTCGACATTGGTCAAAACTGCTTTACACCTCGCACTTGACTTTTCGCAGCCTCCCTGCGCCTGAGTGGTTACCGGGGCCCGGCATTGTGGCGACAATCTACCCCCCGCGCGCGGACGGCCGCCGGCCGCTCCAGGCACGCGACGAAATTCCCGGATCGACGATTGGAGTTCAGATGAATCACCCCTCGATGGAAGGCCAGCGGCTGAATGTGCCCCGGCACGTCAAGCATGCGCGGCTGATCGCCTGGGTCGCGGAGATCGCGGCGCTGACCGAAGCGGCCGATGTGTACTGGTGTGACGGGTCGCAGGAGGAATACGACCGCCTGTGCGCCGGCCTGGTGGACAGCGGGGTGTTCAAGCGGCTGAACCCGGCCAAGCGCCCCAACAGCTACCTGGCCTGGAGCGACCCCGGTGACGTGGCACGGGTCGAGGACCGCACCTTCATCTGCAGCGAGCGCCCGGAAGACGCCGGCCCCACCAACCACTGGGTGGCGCCGGCGGAGATGCGCGCGCTGCTGCAGACCGGCAAGCCGGACGGCACGCCCGGCCTCTTCAGGGGCTCGATGCGCGGCCGCACGATGTACGTGGTGCCGTTTTCGATGGGCCCGCTGGGCTCGCACATCTCGCACATCGGCGTGGAGCTGTCCGACAGCGCCTACGTGGCGGTGAACATGCGCATCATGACGCGCATGGGCAAGGCGGTGCTCGATCTGCTGGGCACCGACGGCCACTTCGTGCCCTGCGTGCACAGCGTGGGCGCGCCGCTGCAGCCGGGCCAGGCGGACGTGCGCTGGCCCTGCAACCCCACCAAGTACATCGTGCACTACCCCGAGACGCAGGAGATCTGGAGCTACGGCTCGGGCTACGGCGGCAACGCGCTGCTGGGCAAGAAGTGCTTCGCGCTGCGCATCGCCTCGACCATGGGCCGCGCGCAGGGCTGGCTGGCCGAGCACATGCTGATCCTCGGCGTGACCTCGCCGCAGGGCAAGAAGTACCACGTCGCCGCTGCCTTCCCCAGCGCCTGCGGCAAGACCAACTTCTCGATGCTGGTGCCGCCCAAGGGCTACGAAGGCTGGAAGGTCACCACCGTCGGCGAGGACATCGCCTGGATCAAGCCGGGCAAGGACGGGCGGCTGTACGCCATCAACCCCGAGGCCGGCTATTTCGGCGTGGCGCCCGGCACCAACGAGGCCACCAACCCCAATTGCCTGAAGATGCTCGACCGCGACGTGATCTTCACCAACGTCGCGCTCACCGACGACGGCGATGTGTGGTGGGAGGGCCTGACCGACACGCCGCCGGCGCACCTGATCGACTGGCAGGGCAAGGACTGGACGCCGCAGATCGCCAAGGACACCGGCGCCAAGGCCGCGCATCCCAACTCGCGCTTCACCGTCGCCTCCACCGCCAACCCGGTGCTCGACACCGACTGGGACAACCCGGACGGCGTGCCCATCGACGCCTTCCTGTTCGGCGGCCGCCGCTCGACCACCGTGCCGCTGGTCACCGAGGCGCGCAACTGGACCGAGGGCGTGTACATGGCCTCGACCATGGGCAGCGAGACCACCGCCGCCATCGCCGGCCAGGTGGGCGTGGTGCGCCGCGACCCCTTCGCGATGATCGCCTTCGCCGGCTACAACATGTCCGACTACTTCCAGCACTGGCTGGACGTCGGCGCCAAGCTGGCCCAGGCCGGCGCCAAGCTGCCGCGCATCTACTGCGTCAACTGGTTCCGCAAGGGGCCGGACGGCAAGTTCATCTGGCCGGGCTATGGCGAGAACATGCGCGTGCTCGACTGGGTGGTCGGCCGCATCGAGGGCAAGTCGCAGGGCGCCGAGAATGCCTTCGGCCTGAGCCCGCGCTACGAAGACCTCAACTGGAACGGCCTGGACTTCTCGAAGGAGCAGTTCGGCCGCATCATCGGCATGGACCATGCCGACTGGCAGCAGGAGCTGAAGCTGCACGAGGAGCTGTTCGCCAAGCTGGCGTACCACCTGCCGGCCGAACTGGGCGCGACCAAGCAGCGCATCGCCGACCAGCTGGCCGCTTGACCCCGGCTCGGCGGCGGCCGTGAAGCTGCAGCTGCTGTCCGACCTACATCTCGAGACCGAGGACTTCGAGCCGCAACCGGCTGCGGGCGCGGAGTTGCTGGTGCTGGCGGGTGACATCGACGCCAGCTGGCAGGGCTTCGAGCGCTTTGCCGGCTGGCCGGTGCCGGTGCTGTTTGTCGCCGGCAACCACGAGTTCGACGGCCGCGAGCTGGCCGAAGCCTGGCCCGCGCTGCGCGAGCGCGCGGCCAGCCTGGGCTGGACCGTCCTGGAGCGTGAGAGCCTGGTGCTCACCGACCGTGCCGGCCAGCGCGTGCGCTTCGTCGGCACCGTGCGCTGGAGCGATTTCGATCTCTTCGGCGACGCACGGCGCGATGCCGCCATGAGAGCAGCCGCTTACTTCATGCGCCTGATGCGCGCCACTCGCCAGGGGGCCGCCTTCGATGCAGAGGGCGTCCGTGAAGAGGCGCTGGCCTGTCGCCACTGGTTGGCGGCGACGCTGCAGGAGCCCGCGCAGGGGCGTTGGGACAAAACAGTGGTGGTCACTCACTTTGCCCCCAGCTTCCGCAGCGCCGACCCGCGCTTCGGCGCGCAGCCCGGTACCGCCAGTTTCTGCAATGCCGACGACGATCTGCTGGTCCACGCCGACCTGTGGTTGCATGGGCATCTGCACTGCCGGCACGACTATCGGGTGGCGCGCGACGGACGGCCGCCCACACGCGTGGTCTGCCAGGCCCGCGGGCTGGCGGATAAGGGCGAAGCCGACGGCTACGAGCCCGGCAAGCTGATCGAGATCTGAGCGGTCGCCGCGTGCGGCCGCCGCGCGTGGCGCGTGCGCACAACGCCGCAGCCCGCATCCATCGGTGGGCGGATGTGCCGGCCTGCGGCAGCGCTACGATCGGGTCTGTCACCCACTTCGCAAGCACGGTCCATGCGCTACGTCGCGATGCAGGTCCTCACCTGGGGCACGATCGCCGGCGCCGCGGGCAGCGCGCTGCTGCTGGCTTCGCTTGGCGGTACCGGCGCCCGGCCGGTGATCAATCTGAGCCTGGCCGACACCACCGACGTCGTCGTCCCGGAACTCGGACGCTCGCTGTTCGTCGAGCCGGTGGCCGACACCGCGGCGCCGCCGAGCACGGCGCCCTCGCCGGGCGGCGAGCACTAGCGCCGGCGGCGTGGCCGCGCGGCGGCGGCGCGCCGGATCGGACGCGTCACGTCGGCCAGCAGCATCACGCTGCGCACCAGGTCCTGCACCGCTTCGGCCAGGTCCACCGGCGGTTCTAGCGTGTCGATCATGGCCTGCAGCGCGTCGGCGTCTTCCAGGTCCTCCGCGTCGAAATGCAGGTAGATCAGGGCCAGCGGCTCCAGCAACTGGGCATCGTCGCCGCGCTGCAGCAGCGCGGGAAAGCGATCCATGGCCATCGCAAAGCCCGCCGCCCAGGGCAGCACGGCTTCCGAAGCCGACGCCGACCCGTCGAGCTCGAACACCCAGGGGTCGAACCACTGCCGCTTGGCAATGGCGTCGCGCAGCTGGTCGTGCCGCTGCCACACCAGCGCCTGCAGTCGCGCGGGGTCGAAGCCCGCCGGCAGGGGGCGTGCCTCGATGTCGGTGACGCACGGCAGCCAAGTCTGGGGCGGCACATCGTTGGGCTGCAGCAACAGACCGCAGAGAAAGCCGTCGAGCGCACTCACGTCCAAGGGCGTCAGGGGCGGCGGCACTTCGTCCAGCCGATCCTGCAGTTGCTGATGCAAATCGCCCAAGTGCGGCGCATCTTGCGCCATGTGCTTCGATGATCTGGAATCCATGGCGCATTGTGGGGCGGCGCGCATGCCCTGGGGCGAATCGAGCGGGCGGCTTTCGAACTTAGGGATAGTCTGCGCTGGCCGGACTGCCTAGAGTCCGGGTACTTGCTGTCACACGAAAAGTCAGGCTTGCGCGCACGGCGCACCAGGCATCGCCCACAGAGGCGAGCCTGCAACAGTCCCAACGACGTCCTTTCATAAGGACTTCCAAAGCCCGCCGGGTCTCCGGCGGGCTTTTTTTCGACGCCGTCGCCGGCGGATAGACTGGGCCGATGAAAGAAGCGCCCTACGCATGGGTGGTGGTCTGGGCGACGTTCTTCGCGTTGGCCATCATCTTCGGCGTTTCCTATTCCTTCGCCGCCTTCTTCGCCTCCTTCGCCAGCGAGTTCGCGGCGCAGCGCGCCGACGTGTCGCTGGTCTTCGGTCTTTCGGGCGGCGTCTACTTCGTCTTCGGTGCGGGCGCCGGCATGCTGGCCGACCGCTTCGGCCCGCGCGCCGTCACCACCGCGGGCATGTTGTTGATCGCTGCCGGCCTGTGGCTTTGCAGCCTGGCCGATTCGATGCGCATGGTCTATGCCGCCTATGGGGTGGGCGTCGGGCTGGGCATCGCGCTGGTCTACACCCCGTCCATCGCCTGCGTACAGCCCTGGTTCAAGGCGCGGCGTGGCCTGGCCGCCGGCCTGGCCAGTGCCGGCATCGGTGCCGGCACCGTGGCCGTGCCGCTGATGGTCACCGTGGCCATCGGTTGGTGGCAGTGGCGCGGGGCGATGCGTGCGCTGGCGCTGGCGGTGCTGGTGCTGGGCGTCTGCGCCACCTGGCTGCTGCGCCGCGCGCCGGCGGCGCGCATGGCGCCCGGCCAGGCGGTGGCCGGGCAGAGCCTGCGCGAGACGCTGCGCGACGCGCGCTTCTGGTGGCTGTACCTGAGCGTGGTGCTGGCCGCGCCGAGCATGTTCATCCCCTTCGCTCATGTGTCGGCGGCGGCCCGGGACATGGGCGTCGACGCGGCCCGCGCCGTGGGCCTGGTGGGGCTGATCGGCATCGGCAGCCTGGTCGGCCGCTTTGCCATCGGCGCGCTGGCCGACCGGCTGGGCCGCACGCTGACCCTGCTGCTGATGCAGGCTTCCATGGGCCTGTCGCTGCTGGCCTGGTGGTCCGCGGGCGGCTACCCGACGCTGGTCTTCTTCGCGCTGTGGTTCGGCTTGAGCTACGGCGGCATCGTCTCGCTGCTGCCGGCCATCTGCATGGACCTGTTCGGCGCGCGTGCCGTGTCCGGCATCATCGGCACGCTGTACAGCGGCGCGGCGCTCGGCAACCTGGCCGGCCCGGTGCTGGCCGGCGCGGTGTTCGACCGGACCGGCAGCTACCTGCCGGTGCTGTGGGCCTGCCTGGCCTTGTCGGCGCTGGCCGCCGCGGCCTCCGCCAAGCTGCTGGCGGCGCGCGGCCCGGCTTACTGATCGGGCGGCCGGCTGAACCCTCGGCCGGCTGAACGCGGCCGGCTATTTGGCGAAGAGCTGCGCCGGGTCGGCGAAGGCCTTGAACTCCAGCGCGTTGCCGCAGGGGTCCAGCAGGAACATCGTCGCCTGCTCGCCCACCTGGCCCTTGAAGCGCACGTGCGGCTCGATGACGAACTTCGTGCCGGCGGCCACCAGGCGGTCGGCCAGCCCCTGCCATTCACCCATGTCCAGCACCAGGCCGAAGTGCCGCACCGGCACGTCGTCGCCATCGACCTTGCCGGTCTGGCGGTGGCCGGCTTCGTCGGGCGCCAGGTGCGCGACGATCTGGTGTCCCTGCAGGTCGAAGTCGACCCAGCTGTCGGACGATCGGCCTTCGGGGCAGCCCAGCAGGCCGCCGTAGAAGGCGCGGGCCTTGTCCAGCGACGTCACCGGAAAGGCCAGATGGAAGGGGTGTCGGACGCTCATGCGCCATTGTCGCCGGGCGTCGCCGCCGGCTTGTGCGTGGCCAGGTAAATGGCCGGCAGGATCAGCGCCGCACCCACCGCGTGGTACCAGCGCGGCGCCTCGCCGAGCAGCCACCAGGCGGTGAAGGCGGCGTACACCGGCGACAGGTACATGACCAGCGAAGACCGCGACGCCCCCAGCTCGCGCAGCATGAAGGCGTAGGCCTGGTAGGACAGCAAACCCGGCAGCAGCGCGGCCAGCACGACCAGCCACGCTGCCTTGGCGCCCAGCGGCGGGCCGGGCTGCCGCAGCGCCTCCAGCGCCGCAAAGGGCAGCAACACCAGCACGCCGCCCAGAGTGATGGCCGCCAGCCGCGGCCCCGGCCCCAGCACCGACGGCCAGCGCTGCAGCAGCACCGTGTAGGCCACCCAGGAGATCGCGGCCACCAGGATCCACAGGTCGCCGACGCTGAAGCGCACCGACCGCAGATGGCCCAGGTCGCCGCGCACGATGACGAAGACCACCCCGGCCAGCGCCATGGCCATGCCGGCCTGCTGCCCGCGGCTGAGGTGCTCGTGCAGCAGCCGCGTCGACACCAGTGCGATGGCCACCGGCGTGGCCGCGTAGATCAGGCCGATATTGACCGCGCTGGTGGACTGCGCGCCCTCGTAGACGAAGGCGCCGCAGATCCACATGCCCAGCGCGCCCAGCAGCAGCATCTGCTTCCATTCGCGGCGCCACTGCGCGAAGTCGCGCACCAGCACCGCGGCCGACAGCGGCAGCATCAGCAGCAGGGCCAGCGTCCAGCGGCCCAGCGCCAGCGCGTGCGGCGCGATCACGCCGTCGGACGCGCGCGCGATGATGTAGTTCGACGACCACAGCGCCGGCGTGACCCACAGCAGCAGCTGGGCCAGGCGCTGGCGGCGGCGGGCGGTGCGGGGCGGCGAAGGGCGGTGCATGTCGGCGCGCATGGTAGAAGCTCCGCCCACCGGATGCTGGATGCAGGAGAAGCGCGTTGAAGTGGAAGATGGCCGAGAACTCGCTGTTCGCGATCCTGCTGCGCTCGCCGTGGTGGATCGCCCTGGGCATCGGCGTGCTGCTGGTGCTGCTGATGCGCGTGCTGCTGCCGCCGGACTACGCCACGCCGGCGATGCTGGGCAGCTTCCCGTTCTTCGTGATCGCCGCGATGGCCGCCTGGAAGCAGCTGCGCGCGCCCAGCCCCGCGCAGATCGAGCAGACCGTGCAGCGGCTGCAGGCGATGAATTCGCGCGAGTTCGGCGCGGCCATCGAAGCCGCGTTTCGTGCGCAGGGCCACGAGCTGCGCCGCCTGGACCAGCCCGGTGCCGACCTGGAGCTGAGCAAGGGCAACCGCCGCACCGTGGTGGCCTACCGGCGCTGGAAGGCGGCCAAGCTGGGCGTGGAGCCGCTGCGCGAACTGCAGGCGGTGCAGCAGCGGCTGGAGGCCGACGCCAGCCTGTACGTGGCCGCCGGCGAGCCCAGCGAGCAGGCGGGCGACTTCGTGCGCACGTCGAAGATGCAGCTGATGGGCCTGGCCGAACTGGCGCAGCTGATGCGCAGCCAACGCTGACTTAGCATGGCCGCCATGAACCCACCGACACGCCAGGTTGCCCTCGTCACCGGGGCCGCACGCGGCATCGGCCTGGCCAGCGCGCAATGGTTCCTGCAGCAGGGCCATGCGGTGGCGCTGCTGGACATCGACGCGGCCACCTTGCAGGCCGCGGCCGCGGCGCTGTCACCGGCCGATCGGGTGCTGGCGCTGCCGGCCGACGTGCGCGACCCCCAGCAGGTGGCGCAGGCCGTGGCGGCGGTGGACGCCCGCTTCGGCCGGCTGGATGCGCTGGTCAACAACGCCGGCATCGCCATCTTCAAGCCGCTGCAGGACACCGGCTTCGACGAATGGCGCGCCGTGCTGGCCACCAACCTGGACGGCCCCTTCCTGTGCACGCAGGCGGCGGTGCCGCTGATGCTGCGTGGCGGCGGCGGCGCGGTGGTCAACATCGCCTCCATCTCCGGCCTGCGCGCCAGCACCTTGCGCGTGGCCTACGGCACCAGCAAGGCGGCGCTGATCCACCTGACCAAGCAGCAGGCGGCCGAGCTGGGCGACGTGGGCATCCGCGTCAATGCCATCGCGCCCGGGCCGGTGGACACGGCGATGGCCAAGCGGGTGCACAGCGCGGCCATCCGCGCCGACTACCACGACAGCATTCCGCTGGGCCGCTACGGCACGCCGGAAGAAATTGCCGCCGGCATCGGCTTTTTGTGCAGCGACGCTGCCAGCTACATCAACGGCCAATGCCTGGCGGTCGATGGCGGCTTCGACGCCGTGGGCATCGGCCTGCCCAGCTTGCGCCGCGATCGCGGCAAGTCCTAGACTGACCCTTCACCTCACGCACGGAGCACACCATGGGCGCACCCGAAGCCTTCACCGCCACCACCGACGTCGGCCACTACATCGGCGGGCGCGTCGTGCCCGGTGCCAGCGGCCGGCAGCAGCCGGTCTACAACCCCAGCACCGGCAAGGTGGCGCGCCAGCTGGCGCTGGCCTCGGTGGAGGAAGTGAACGCCGCGGTGGCCAACGCCAAGGCCGCGCAACCGGCCTGGGGCGACACGCCGCCGATCCGCCGCGCGCGCGTGATGAACGCCTTCTTGCAGCTGCTGATGCAGCACCGCGACACGCTGGCGGCGATGATCACCGCCGAACACGGCAAGGTCTTCACCGACGCGCAGGGCGAGGTGACGCGCGGCATCGACATCGTCGAATTCGCCTGCGGCATCCCGCAGCTGCTGAAGGGCGACTACACCGACCAGGTGTCCACCGGCATCGACAACTGGACCCTGCGCCAGCCGCTGGGCGTGGTGGCCGGCATCACGCCCTTCAACTTCCCGTGCATGGTGCCGATGTGGATGTTCCCGGTGGCGCTGGCCTGCGGCAACGCCTTCATCCTGAAGCCCAGCGAGCGCGACCCCAGCCCCAGCCTGTTCATGGCCGACCTGCTGAAGCAGGCCGGCCTGCCCGACGGCGTGTTCAACGTCGTGCAAGGCGACAAGGTGGCGGTGGACGCGCTGCTGACGCACCCCGACGTCAAGGCGGTGTCTTTCGTCGGCAGCACGCCGATCGCCCAGTACATCTACGAAACCGGTGCGCACCACGGCAAGCGCGTGCAGGCGCTGGGCGGGGCCAAGAACCACATGGTGGTCATGCCCGACGCCGACATCGAGCAGGCGGTGGACGGCCTCATCGGCGCCGGCTACGGCAGCGCGGGCGAACGCTGCATGGCCATCAGCGTGGCCGTGCTGGTGGGCGACATCGCCGACAAGATCGTGCCCAAGCTGGCCGAGCGTGCCAAGACGCTGAAGATCAAGAACCCGATGGCGCTGGACGCGGAGATGGGGCCGATCGTCACGCAGCAGGCGAAAGAGCGCATCGAGGGCTACATCGAGCTTGGCACCAAGGAAGGTGCGAAGCTGCTGGTCGACGGCCGCGGCCACAAGGTGCCGGGTCTGGAGGGCGGCTTCTTCACCGGCGGCAGCTTGTTCGACCACGTCACGCCGCAGATGCGCATCTACAAGGAAGAGATCTTCGGCCCGGTGCTGAGCTGCGTGCGCGTCAAGGATCTGGCCGAGGCGGTGCAGCTGGTCAACGAACACGAGTTCGGCAACGGCGTGGCCTGCTACACCAGCGACGGCCACGTCGCGCGCGAATTCGCGCGGCGCGTGCAGGTGGGCATGGTCGGCATCAACGTGCCGATCCCCGTGCCG
>JAHBZS010000004.1 GCA_019635285.1 Rubrivivax sp.
GGGTACAACGGGGACGCAGGAGACGTTCAGTCACCGGGTGAACGCGGCAACCGAATCAGTTCGCGGCGTTTTCGAACGCGTCCGCCTTGCGCGCCTCCACCAGTTCCCACTCGCTCGACGTGGGATCGAACACCGCCATGATCTTGACCGTTTCGCCGGCCCACGCATCAAAAACCTTCCCCGTGTTCTGATAGATCTTGATCTCGTGTCCGTCTTCGAACTTGAGCACGATCAGGGGATGCGTGTTGTTGACGTACTGTTTGCGCAGCTTCTGGGGCGTGGACGCGTTCATGATTCCGGGGTCAGAGGTCACTGAAAGGCTCATCTGAAAATTGCGATATGTCGCGGGGCGGCGCCAGACAGCCTCCGGCACGGGTCGTCATTCCGCCAGGCGTTCCACAACCAGAGGGACCGTTCCGGCGCGGCGGACACGCACTGGTCGCCGCGCCTCCAGCCACGCGTACAGCACCGGCAGCACGAACAGCGTCAGCACCGTGCTCGTGATCAGGCCGCCGATGACCACGCTGGCCAGCGGTCGCTGCACCTCACTGCCAGGGCTCGTACTGAGCGCCATCGGCACGAATCCCAGGCTCGCCACCAATGCCGTCATGAGCACCGGCCGCAGACGGTCCGCCGCCCCCTGCCGGACGCGTCCCTGCACCGAACGATCGAGCAACCCCTCATCGTGGCGCAGGTGGTTGAGATGCTCCACCATCACCACGCCGTTGAGTACCGCGATACCGAACAGTGCGATGAACCCGATGCTCGCCGACAGGTTGAGATTGAGTCCGCGCAGCCACAGCGCGGCGATCCCGCCCACCAGCGCGAACGGCACGTTGGACAACACCAGCACCGCCTGGGGAACGGACCGGAACGACAGGTACAACAAGCCGAAGATCAGCAACAACGCCAGCGGCACCACGAGTTCGAGTCGTGCCATGGCCCGCTGCTGGTTCTCGTACTGCCCGCCCCACTCGAGAAACACCCCGTTGGGCAGGGTGACTTCGTTGGCGATGCGTGCGCGCACCTCCCCCACGAAGCTTCCCAGATCGCGTCCCCGCACATTGCTCAGCACCAGCGATCGCCGTTGGGCATCTTCGTGGCCGATGAGTTCCGGCCCGGTGGTGGACACCATCGCCGTCAAGGCCGACAACGGCACCAGTTCGCCGCCCGGTGCCCGCACCGTGATGCGACCGATCGCCGCCGCGTCCGCGCGATAGGCTTCGGGCAGACGCACCACGACACCGATGCGACGGAAGCCGTCGATCAGCTCCGCCGCCGTCTGCGACCCCATGGCGTAGTCGATGGCGTCACGCACATCGGCCACACTCACGCCGTACTGCGCCAGCACCTCGCGGCGGATCTGCATGCGCACCTGTCCGCTGCCTTCCGCCACCTCCACCGCGACGTCGGCGCTGCCGGGCACCGTCGCCACGATCCGCCGCAGGCGCTCCGCCACCCGCTGATTCTGCTCCAGATCGGGGCCCACCACCTTGATGCCCAGATCGGTCTTGATGCCGCTCTCGGCCTCATCCAGCCGCATCGCCAGCGGCTGCGTGAAAGACACGTCGACCCCCGGCAACACCTGGAGCGCCGAGTCGAGGGCCGCCACCAACCCTTCCCGATCCTTCGCGGTGGTCCACTCACTGCGCGGCTTGAGGATGACGTACATGTCGCCTTCGAACAGCCCCATCGCTTCCGTGGCGAGATCGGGGCGTCCTTCCTTGGTCACCACCGTCAGCACTTCCGGAAACCGCTTCGTGATCCGCTCGGCGGCCAGCGACAGACGGGTGGCATCCTGAAGATCCACGCTGGGCATGCGCCGGGTGGTGACCAGAATGGCGCCTTCGTCCAGCTTGGGCATGAACTCCGTGCCGATGCGCTTGAGCGGCACCACGGCGCTGGCGAGGATCACCAGCGCCAGCGCCACGGTGAGCAGCCGCGCGCGCAGCACGAGGGCGATCACCGGGCGGTAGAGCCAGATCAGCGCCCGGTTGATCGGGTTGCGCGCCTCGGCGACGATGCGGCCGCGCACGAACAGCACCATCAGCGCCGGCACCAGGGTCACCGACAAGAGCGCCGCGGCGGCCATGGCGAAAGTCTTGGTCCAGGCCAGCGGCTTGAACAGCCGGCCCTCCTGCGCCTCGAGCGTGAAGATCGGCAGGAACGACACGGTGATGATCAGCAGGGAGAAGAACAGTGCGGGCCCGACTTCCTTGCAGGCGTCGAGCATCGCGTCGGCACGCTCCTGCAGGGTATGGCCCGGTCTTTCGAGATCTAGCCGCTCCAGATGCTTGTGGGCGTTCTCGATCATCACGATGGCCGCGTCGATCATCGCTCCGATCGCGATGGCGATACCACCCAGGCTCATCAGGTTCGAGTTCATGCCCAGCAGGCGCATCGCGATGAAGGCGATCAGCACGCCGACCGGCAGCATCAGGATCGCGACGAGCGCAGAGCGCACGTGCATCAGGAAGACGACGCAGACCAGGGCGACGATCAGGCTCTCCTCGATCAGCGTGCGCTTCAGCGTATCGATCGCGCGGTGGATCAGGTCCGAACGGTCGTAGACGGCCTCGATCGTCACGCCTTCTGGCAGGCCGGCCGAGATTTCGTTGACCTTGCTCTTGAGGTTGTGGATCACCTCGAGCGCGTTCTGCCCGAAGCGCGACATGGCGATGCCGGACACCACCTCGCCCTCGCCGTTCAACTCGGAAAGCCCGCGCCGCTCGTCCGGGGTCATCTCGACACGGGCGACATCACGAACCAGCACCGGCGTGCCCCCTTCGCTCTTGACGACCAGCATCTCGATGTCGGCCTTGCCGCGCAGATAGCCCTTGCCGCGGACCATGTACTCGGTCTCGGCCATCTCGACCACGCGGCCGCCGACGTCGCGGTTGGAGTCGCGAATGACCTGCGCCACCTTCATCAGCGGGATGCCGTAGCTGCGCAGCTTCAGCGGGTCGACCGTGACCTGGTAGGTCTGCACGAAGCCAC
The DNA here is from genome assembly GCA_019635285.1 of Rubrivivax sp. GTDB lineage: Bacteria > Pseudomonadota > Gammaproteobacteria > Burkholderiales > Burkholderiaceae_C > Rubrivivax. The sequence goes on from JAHBZS010000004.1 coordinate 2,998, forward strand.
CGAGCGAGGCCACCTCGGCGACGCCCTGCGCCTTGGTCAGCTGATAGCGCACGTACCAGTCCTGGATGGTGCGCAACTCCGCGAGCGTCCTGTTCTTCGCCAGCAACGCATACTGGTATACCCAGCCGACCCCGGTGGCATCGGGGCCGAGCGATGGCGACACGCCTTTCGGCAGCCGGCTGGTGGCGAAGTTGAGGTACTCCAGCACGCGGCTGCGGGCCCAATAAATGTCGGTGCCGTCCTCGAAGATGACGTAGACGAAGGAGGCGCCGAAGAACGAGAAGCCGCGCAAGACCTTGCTCTTCGGCACCGCCAGCATCGCCGTCGTCAGCGGGTAGGTCACCTGGTCTTCCACCACCTGCGGCGCCTGGCCCGGAACTTCGGTGTAGACGATGACCTGCACGTCGGACAGGTCCGGCAGCGCGTCGAGCGGCGTCTTCATGACGGCGACGATGCCGCCGATGACGATGAACAACGTGGCGAGCAGGATCAGGAACGGGTTCCTGCCCGACCACTGAATGATTTTGGCGAGCATGGTGTTCCCGTTTCAGTGGCCGCTGTGGGAGCTCTTTCCCGTGCCGGAGTTCGGGACTGCCCCTGTCGCGCCAGGGTCCACCGTTGGCGCGCGCGGCTGCGCGGCAATGGAGGTCACCACGTACTCACCGGGCTGGCGTTCGACGAACTCGAAGGCCACCGCCTGCCCGGGCCGCAACCCTTGCAGCAGTCCGGCGTTGGCGGCCTTGAACTCCATCGTCATCGCTGGCCATTTCAAGGTCGCGACGGGCCCGTGGTTCAGGCTCACGGTGCCAGTCTTCGGGTCGATGCTGTCGACGGACCCTTCGGCCTTGTGGCCGACCACCGGCGGCGCGAGCGAGGTGGCGCCGGATGCGGCCGGCCCGGAACCTGCAGCTGCGCTGCCGTGGCCCGCATGGCCGCCCAGGCCACCGACGGCAGCCTTCAGGTTGCTCTCGGCGTCGATCAGGAAGTTCGCCGCCACGACCACCTGCTCGCCTTCGCGCACGCCCTTGAGCACCTGGACGTAGCTCTCCCCGCGCGCGCCAAGCTCGACCTCGCGCGGCTCGAAGCGCCCCTCCTGGACCTGAACCAGCACGATCTTGCGCGTGCCGCTGTCTATCACGGCCGAATCCGGCACGGTGAGCACGGGTGCCTTGCCCCCCACCGGCAACTCGACCTGGGCAAACATCGCGGGCTTCAGCAACTGGCCGGGGTTGGCCAGTTCGATCCGCACCGCCACCGTGCGGGTTTCGGCCTTCATGGTGGGATAGACGTAGGTGATCCGGCCCTCGAACACCTGGTTCGGATAGGCATTGATCAACACCTTCGCCTTGGCTCCGGTCTTGACCAGCCCGATGTCCTGCTCGAAGACGTCTGCAACCACCCAGACCGAAGACAGATCGGTCACCTGGTACAGCGCCTCGCCGGGCATGAAGCGCATGCCCTGGATGGCCTTCTTCTCGGTGACGAGGCCGGACACCGGCGACCGGAAGGTGATGGTGCGCGTGGCTTCACCGGTCTTCACCAGCCCCGCCAACTGCTCCGGCGCGAGGTCCCAGTTGCGCAGTCTTGCGAGGCTCGACTCCGCGAGTTGCTTCATGCCGCCCTGCGCCTCGGGTGCGGCATCCTTCATGGCCTGCATGCCCTGCATCGCGATGAGGTATTCCCGCTGCGCCGAGACCAGCTCAGGGCTGTAGACCTCGAACAGCGGCTGCCCCTTGCCCACCGGCTGGCCGGTCACGTTGACGTACAGGCGCTCGACATAGCCCTCGAACTTGGGCGAGATCGCGTACATGCGTCGCTCGTCGGGGTCGATCCGCCCCGCGGCGCGCACCGTCTTGCCGACCAGCCGCGCGCTGGCCGCCTCCGTGCGCACGCCCAGCTTCTGGATCTTGTCGGTGCTGATGCGGATCTGGTTGGCGGCAGCCGGTCCGCCGGCATCCTTGTCCTCGCCTTCGTACACGGCGATGTAGTCCATGCCCATCGGGTCCTTCTTGGGCGTCGGCGAGGTGTCGGCCAGGCCCATCGGGTTGCGGTAGTAGAGCAACTTGCGCTGCGGCGCTGGCGCCGGTGCGGTGGCGGCAGCGGCCTCGTGCGCCGCGACCGTCGATCGCGTGCCGAGCCAATAGCCACCGGCGGCGGCGGCACCCACGACGCCGAGCACGACCAGGGCGAGCAATGTCGTGGCGGTCTTCAAAGGTCTTCTCCCACAATGCGTTCGATCTCTGCCAGGCGCACATGCGCCTCGACCCGGGCTTTGAGACGGTCCATCTGCGCCTTGCGAATCTGCCTCTGGGCATCGAGCAGCGTGGCGAAGTCGACCTTGCCGGTCTCGTAGGCGGCCAGTGCCGAGCGAAGGCTCAGCTCCGACTGGGGCAGCAACTGGGTCTCGACCAGCGCCTCGGTGCGGCGTGCGCCATCGAACGCCGCAAGATTGCCCGCGAGTTCGCCGAGCAACTGGTTGGCCACGGCCTCGGCGCGCGAGCGTGCGGCACCGACCATCGACTCGGCCTCACGCTCCTGCGCCCGGCGTGCATCCTGCTGCAGCGGGATGTTCAGTTCGATCATCACGCCGAATTCGGTCAGACGCGAGCCCGACTGGACAGTCTGCAAGCCGATCAGCCAGTCGGGGTAACGGTTGCTCCAGGTCAGGTCCCGGCTCTTCTGCGCGCTCGTCACGCGCGCCTGCTCGGCAAGCAGCTGAGGATTGCGGGCCCGTGCCCGCTCGGCGAGGCTCGCGGCGTCGGCGGTCGCCAGGCCGGGCAGCGGGCGCAGCATTTGCGGCTCGGCAAGCGGAGCGGCGCGGTCGCGAGACAGCAACGCGTTCAGCCGAGCCCTCAGTTGACGCTTCTCGCTGTCGAGCGATATCAGCTCGGAACGCATCGCGGTCTGCTCGAGTTGTGCACGGATCGCATCCTGCTGCGCGACGAGGCCGCCGGCATAGCGCGCCTGCGCGACCTGCTCGAGGCGCGAAATCAGATCGAGGACCTCGCGTGTCAGCCGTTCGTTGCCGACGGTCCGGTAGTACTCGGCGTAGGTGACCTTGATGCGCGCCGCCAGTTCGGCCCACGTGGCCCCGGCACGCGCGCTCGCCTGCTCCGCATCGGCTGCGGCGACATCGCGTCTCAGGTCGCGCTTGCCCCAGCCGGGCAGCGGCTGCATCAGTCGGTACTCGGTGGAGCCGACCTTCGAAGGCAACAGGCTAGGCGACGCATCGTTGCCATAGTTGTTGATGTTCATCAGCTCCACGCGCAGCACGGGGTCGGCCAGCGCGCCCGCCGACCCCAGGCGCTGGGCTGCTGCATCGGCGTCCAGCCGCATGGCAGCCAACTCCGGACTCTGCGCGCGCGCGTAGGTCAACAAGCCTTGCAGGCTGGTACCGAGGGCATCCTCCTGGGCTCGCAGCGGGCCGGTCATGCCGACGCACATGAGCACCGCGGCGACCAGTCGGCGTGCCCAGAGGCCGGCGGCCACGCCAGCCGTTCCCGGCGCGACAGGTCTATCGAACACGCTTCTGCGGAGGTTTTCGTCATCCATGCTTGCGTAGCCTTGGAACTCGGATCGAAGAGGTAGGCCGCCGAAGGCACCGTGACGCAGGTTGCATGACCGGTTGTCGACGCCCAGCGATCGGAAACTGGACGACTTGGAACACTTCGGCGTTCGACCGGTCGGCCACGATGCCTGCCTCACAGCACCCACGAATGAGGCGCCTGCCGACGTCTCACTTCTGTCGAGCGGGATGAATGGAATGAACGAATGTGACAGGTGGTCATGACGATCAACCCCGGGAGAGGGAGGGCTCCGGTCCGGCGGGCCATCAAGGTCCGCCGGCGCATGGCATCGGAGGGATGAGCCGCGATTCGCCATCGTGCGATGGCAGCGCAGGCCGCATTACGCGGCCAGAGACGACGGACGCCGTCCCTGCCGGAATCAGGCGCTATAGCGCGAGGCGCAGCAGGGTGATCGTGATCGGTGGGGCCAGTCCGCCATCCCGGCGGGGTAACCAGCTCTGAACCGGTTCGAAAGCCGCGATGGCATAGAGCACAGGGGCAACCGGAGGCAGAAGGGCGGCGGCCTGCGCCAAGTCAAGCGCAGGCTTCAGAGACGGAATCGAGATCGCCGACCTGTCGCAAAAGTCCTGACAGTTCGGATTGCAGGGGCTTTCGTCCTGAGTCGCTCCTGCCTCGAGCATTGCGCCGAGCGCGTGGTGATCGACTGGAGTTGGCGCGCCGGCGTGATCGTCTATTGCGCGAGCCATGGAGCCGACGGTCCCAGCGTAGCTCGAGACTGCCGGCCTGGCAGCCAAACACGCATTGGCAAAGCTCGCGCCAATGCCGAACACCCACAGGAACAGTACTAGGACTGCCCAGCGACGAAGGTGACGGCGATGTTGAAGCATGGTGCCCGGATCATACGCGCTCTTTCAGTTCGAAGGCTAGTTAGTCTACCTGCTGGAGGTTTTGACTTGCATCAACCGCGGAGCGCCGAGCTGCGTGATCAAGTCACCCGGCGATCAACGATCAAGGTTACGACCTTGGCTGCTGCGCCTGATGGACGCTACTGGCCATACCCAAGTCACCGTACCAGATCGCGAAAGCCACCGAATTCAGGCGGCGTTTCGGCCATCCGGCGCGTCACTGCGCCGGCAACATAAGGGACGCTTCGATCGATCCGTGGATTGACAAACTTTGGCAGCCGCGAACACCGTCTTCCCCGCTGCGGATCCGGTCTGCGCTGCGGTGCCGGTCGATGAACTGCTGGCTTCCGTTGAGGATCTTGTCGCCCGAATCCGACTTTGCTTCGGGCTCAGTCGGGAGGACTTCGAGAACGAGATTGAGCCATTGCTGCGCCGCTACGCAGCCTACGTCCACCTACTGCCGGCGACGGTAGACAACTACTTCAGCGTCCGCGGCGGCCTGCTGAATCTGGGCCTCGAGGTCGCGTTCTTTGCCCTGCAGGGCACCGACGCGCACATCTTCTCCGGCCGTTCGACGATCACGGCGCGTCGCCAGCTCGAACCCCGCTGGCGCCTGGCGACCTTTCTCGGCGGACTCTGCTCCGAACTGCACCGCGTGCTCAGTCACGTTATCGTGACCGACACCCACGGCGGCGACTGGCCGGCCTACCTGACGTCACTGTCCGAGTGGCTCCGCATCCGCAACGCTGACCGCTACTTCTTGCGTTGGCGACCGAACGCGGTCGATGCCCGAGCCCTCGGTCTCTTCGCGCTGCCCCTGGTGGTGCCGCCGAGGACCCTGCAGTACCTCGACGAGGGCAACACGGTCATCGTGCCGCAGCTGTTGGCCAGCGTCGGCGGCGTGCCGCTGTACCGCGACCACAATGTCCTTGACAGCCTCGTGCGCCGCTCCTTAGCGCTGGTGATCGATCGAAGCTTGCAGGCCGACGTCGACCGCCACGGCGCGCCGCAGACCGGCTCGCATCTCGCGGGCTACCTGGTCGATGCAATGCAGCGCCTGGCGGCCGGCAATTCGAGCTGGGCTCCCAACCGCGAAAGGTCGCGTGTGTGGTTCGGCCCCGAAGGCCTGTTCCTGGTGTGGCCGCAGTCGGCCACCGATGTGCAGGCCCTGCTCGAAGCGGACCACTTGCCCGGCATCCCCAAGGCGCCGGAAACCGTACTGGAACTGTTGCTGGCGGCTGGCGTCTTCGAGCGCCAAGACGAAGAGCGCACCACCTGGACGATCCTTCCGCCGCACGCCAAGGCACCGGTGGAGGCGGTGAAGTTGGCGTCACCAGCCCTTCTACTCTCGGGCCTACACCCGCCACCACAAGCGCTTCCCGGGTCACTTCTCTGCTCGCCTGGCGCCAGCGCGCAGCCGAGCCCTCCGCCACCCGTGTCGGCCGCGGCCTCGCGCGGCGCGCAGCTGTCGCTGATCGAGCCCGCGCCGCCAGACACGAACGTCCCGTTGCCGCCACCGGCATCACTTCCTTCGCCGTTCAGCCTGAACGCACCGCTGCGCCTGAGCTCCAGCGTCCGCGACGTGCTTGTCGACATCGTGCATACGCTGAACGGTCCCGGTAGGGCAGCCGCCGCCTGTACCGTGGCCACTGGGCTGTTCGTGCCGCTGCGCGAGTTCGAGCGCCGCGGCATCCAGCCGGCGATGGCGGCCCGCGCCCTGGCCGACGCGCACATGCTGGTGCAGCCAGGCGGCGGCAGGCCACTGACGACGTCGCACGATTTCGGCGGGCAGCCGACGCCGGGGCTGATCGTCGCTCCGCAGTTCGTGGCCGGCTTCGACCCAGCGGCCTTCGTCCGCAGCGAATCGGCAGAGCCCTGACATGCTGATGCGCCGCTACGAGATGCCTTGGCGGCGCGCCTACGAAACCTATGCCGGCGCGGTCTGGCTGATGGCCATGGCCTTCTTCGCTGCCGTCGGCGCCACCCATAAACTGCCGCTCCCGCTGGCCTTGCCGCTGGCGCTGCTGTGTTTCGCCATGGGCTTGCTGCGTATCGCACAGGGCGTACACACGCTGATATTGCGGGCGTCGCTGTCGGGCCGCGCCATCCAGGTCATCGGCACCGGCGAACTGGCCCGCTGGTGCCGTCAACCTGACCAGGTATTCCTCGGCTTCGGATTCGAGTGGCGGCCGGTGCATTCGCAGCGCCTGTACGAACTGGCCAAGGTCGATTACCGCGAGTTCGCCGTCTCCCCTCGCCTGCTGGCGCTGCTGGGCTACGACCCGCGGCCGCAGCCCGACGCCGAGATCGGCCTGCCGTACATCCACGGTGTCGAGCCGCGCGAGCTGCCGCTGCACCGGCCGCTGCAGAACTTCGAGGGTGGCACGTTGCTGGTCGGCACCACCCAGTCGGGCAAGGGCGTCGCGCTGGCCAGCCTGATCACCCAGGCGGTGCGCCGCGGCGACGTCGTCATCGTCATCGACCCGAAGAACAGCCGCCGCCTGAAGCGCGTGACCCAACGCGCCTGCCAGGACTGGCGCGAGCCGGACACCTTCCTGGAGTTCCACCCCGCCTTCCCCGAGGCCGGCGTGCGCCTGGACTTCACCTTCAACTGGCAGAAGCCCACCGAGATCGCCTCGCGCATCCAGTCGATCATGCCGCCGGACACGGCCGGCGCCTTCTCCGCATTCGGCTGGGATGCCGTCAACGTGGTGGTGCAAGGCCTGGTCGAACTGGAAGAACGGCCGAACCTAGTCAAGCTCACCAAGTACATCGAAGGCGGCATCGAGCCGGTGCTGGAAGGCACGCTGCGCCGCTACTACGAGCGTACGCTGGGCGCCGGCTGGCGCGAGCTACCGGAGATGAAGAAGCTGCTGCACGACGCGCACCGCGGCAACCTGAAGCGCCCGTCCGAGGCGGCCAGTGCCGACCTGCTGGCCTTCGTCGCGTACTACGAGCACCACGTCGCGCAGTCGCAGCGCCACAAGGTCATCGACGCGCAGGTGCGCACCTTCCGCCACAACCGCGAGCACTACCAGAAGATCACCGCCAACCTGCTGCCGGTGCTGTCGATGCTGACTTCGGGCGATCTGGGCCGCAGCCTGTCGCCCGAGCCCTTCGATGCCGACGACCGGCGGCCGATCATGAACTTCGAGAAGATCGAGCGTGCCGGGCACGTGCTCTACATGTGCCTGGATTCGCTGCCCGATCCTTCGGTGGCCACCGCCATCGGCGCGCTGGCGCTGGCCGACCTGGCCGCGCGCGCCGGCATGCGCTACAACCTGGGCGGCTACCGGCGCATCTCGCTGTTCGTCGACGAGGTCTCGAACGTCATCAACCAGCCGTTGATCGAGATCCTGAACAAGGGCGCCGAGGGCGGCATCTTCACCACCTGCGCGATGCAGACGCTGGCCGACCTGGCCAGGCGCCTGGGCAGCGAACACGCCGCGCGCATGGCGCTGGGCAACCTGAACAACCTGATCGCGCTGCGCTCGAAGGACCGGCCGACGCAGGACTTCGTGGTGGAGACCTTCGGCAAGACCGCCATCCACTCGCTGCGCGTGGGCCTGAGCAGCGGCGCCGACGCGCACCTGGGCGACTTCTCTTCGAGCTACTCGACCCAACTGACCGAGAGCTTCGAGGAGATGGTGCCGGCCGAGGTGCTGGGCAAGTTGCCGAACCTGCAGTACTTCGCCTCGGTGTCGGGTGGGCGGATCATCAAGGGGCGGTTTCCGATCCTCGATCCCGATGCGACAGCATCCGAGGCGACGTCCAGACCGCCGCAGGCGCAGGCACTCAGCCCCGGTCAGGTGCCGTGATCCGCGTCGTGGCAGTCGTCTCGCTGCTGTGCCTGCTGGTGCTGGTGCTGTATCTGCCGTCGGCGCATCCGCCGGAGCGCTTCCTGGCTCAACTGCGCATCGAGCATCAGGCCACGGCGGAGTTCTGGGGTGAAGCCCCGGCGCTGCGCATCCTGTCCCTGGCGCTCGGCATGCAGGACGCGGCACGCCAGGCCACGCCCGTGCCTTCGGCGGCCGATGCGCCTCCCTCCACCGCGTTGGGGGGCGCCGTGGCCCACGAGATGGCATCGGTCAACCAGCGGCTGTTCGACAACGCCTACTTCCGCTCCATCGACGCACTGGTGCTGTTGGCGGCCTTCAGGCTGTCGACCTTGCTGGAATGGTTGCCGTGGCTGGCGGCGTTTGCGCTGGCCGTGCTGGCAGACGGAGGGATCGTGCGCCTGATCAAGTCCAAGGAGTTCAAGCAGCACGACCCGGAGCTGTTCGCGCTCTACGCCTGCCTGGCGATCGTCGTGGCCTGCGCCACCGTGGTCGGATTCGTCGTTCCCCTGAGCTTGCATCCGCTGGTGATGCCCGGCATTCCTATCGCCATCAGCGTGCTGCTGAGCCGGGCGCTAGCGAGTTTTCACCGGCGGGCATAGCGTGCGACGCCTGGGGTCCGTGGCAAGCTACGCGCATGCGCCGTGAAATACCCCAAGCCGCCCTGACCATAGTCGCCGAGTACGCCTCGCAATGCGAAACGCATGCCACGCTCGATAGTCTGCTGATCCATGCAGGCTGTCCCGGCGATCCGCCGGAGGGCAGCAAGCTTGCCAAAGCTCTTGCATGGCTTCGCATCGCCAACAAGCGGGACGACATCGATCCGCTTGGCGTTCTCGGTAAGGTAGTCGAAGGGTACATGGATCGAGAGTTCGGTCCGAGCGACTGGGGTGCCGACTCGGCCGAGGAATTTCGCGGCAAGCTTCGCAAGGCCTTGGCAGCGGCTGGCCTGCACTATCGGTCCGGTGGAATCATCACAACGTCGCTCGGGGTGCCCACGCGCACACTCGAGAACTTCATTCGCGAACGCGACATGCGTGGCATATCCGAGGAGTTCGAGCGTGCGGCCAGCAAGGCTGACCTCGAGCCGCGCGAGGCGGTCTCGGCTGCGGCGAACATCCTCGAATCGCTGTGCAAACACTACATCGAGGATCGCGAATTGGCGATGCCCGCGAAGCAAACGCTGTCCGATCTGTGGGGCGTCGTTCGAAAGGACCTCGGGTTCGATCCTTCTCAAGTCGCAGACGATGACCTGCGCACCATCCTCACGGGTCTGATTCAGGTCGTGCAAGGCCTCGGGGCCTTCCGCACCCACGCGAGCAGTGCTCACGGCGCTGGACCGAAGTCGTATCGGCTCGAACCCCGGCATTCGCGCCTTGCGGTGCACGCCGCCCACAGTGCTGCCCTCTTCATGCTCGAAACCTGGGACAAGAAGGCGCGGCGCGAGCCCAGGTAGGAATGGCGTTGTTCGAGGGGCAGATATCCTCCCCCCATGAACCAATCCGCCCTCTCCGCCTTCATCTGGTCGGTCGCCGACCTGCTGCGCGGCGACTACAAGCAGTCCGAGTACGGCAAGGTGATCCTGCCCTTCACCGTGCTGCGCCGGCTCGACTGCGTGCTCGAAGCCACCAAGCCGGCGGTGCTGGCCGAACTGGCCAAGCGCCAGAAGCTCGGCGTCAACCCCGAGCCATTCCTGCTGCGCGCCACCGGCGACCTGAAGTTCTTCAACACCTCGCCGCTGGACATGAAGAAGCTGGTCGGCGACGCCGATCACATCAAGGAGAACCTCTACGCCTACATCCAGGCCTTCTCGGCGGACGTGCGCGACATCTTCGAGTGCTTCGACTTCTACGTGCAGATCGAGCGCTTGGCCAAGGCCGGGCTGCTGTACCAGGTGACGCAGCGCTTCGCGCAGGTGGACCTGCACCCCAAGGCGGTGGGCAACACCCAGATGGGCGCCGTCTTCGAAGAGCTGATCCGCCGGTTTGCCGAGATCAGCAACGAAACCGCCGGCGAGCACTTCACGCCGCGCGAAGTGATCCGCCTGATGGTGGACCTGCTCTTCATCGAGGACAGCGACGTGCTCAGCCAACCCGGCGTGGTGCGCACCCTGTACGACCCCACCGGCGGCACCGGCGGCATGCTGTCGGTGGCCGCCGAGTACCTGGCGCAACTGAACCCGAAGGCGCGGCTGACGCTCTTTGGCCAGGAACTCAACCCCGAGTCCTACGCCATCTGCAAGGCCGACATGCTGATCCGCGGCCAAGACATCAGCCACATCGTGCTCGGCAACACCCTGTCCGACGACGGCCTGCTGGGCAAGCTGTTCGACTACATGCTGTCGAACCCGCCCTTCGGCGTGGAGTGGAAGAAGATCGAGAAGGCCATCCGCGACGAGTACCAGAAGCTCGGCTACAGCGGCCGCTTCGGCCCCGGCCTGCCGCGCGTGTCGGACGGCTCGCTGCTGTTCCTGCTGCATCTGCTGAGCAAGATGCGCCCGGCCAAGGACGGCGGCAGCCGCTTCGCCATCGTGCTCAACGGCTCTCCGCTGTTCACCGGCGGCGCCGGCAGCGGCGAAAGCGAGATCCGCCGCTACGTGCTGGAGAACGACCTGGTCGAGGCCATCATCGGTCTGCCCGCCGACATGTTCTACAACACCGGCATCGCCACCTACGTGTGGGTGCTCAGCAACCGCAAGCCGGCGGCGCGCAAGGGCAAGCTGCAGCTCATCGACGCCAGCGGCTTCTGGCAGAAGATGCGCAAGAGCCTGGGCGCCAAGCGCAAGGAGATGAGCGAGGCGCACATCGCCGATGTCACGCGCCTGTTCGGCGGCTTCGTCGAGGCGGACTGGGTGACGCTGCTCGACGCGCAAGGCAAGGCGGTCGGCAGCCAGGTCGTGCCCGCGGGCACGCCGCTGCCCGCCGCCTCGGCTGGCGGCAAGCTCGGAAGAGCGCCGCTGTCGCGCATCTTCCGCAATCAGGACTTCGGGTACCGCAGCATCACCGTCGAGCGTCCGCTGCGCGATGCCGGCGGCCGCGTGGTGCTCGGCGAAAAGGGTAAGCAGAAGGGCAAGCCGCAGCCCGACCCCGCGCTGCGCGACACCGAGAACGTGCCACTGTCCGAAGACGTGCAGCGCTACTTCGAGCGCGAGGTCAAGCCCCACGCGCCCGACGCCTGGATCGACCCCGACAAGACGAAGATCGGCTACGAGATCCCGTTCAACCGGCACTTCTACGTCTTCGAGCCGCCGCGTCCGCTGGCAGTGATCGATGCCGAGCTGCGCCAGGTCACCGGCCGCATTCAAGGGCTCCTGGCCACGCTGGACTCGGAGCCGGCATGACGTTGCGGCGGTACGAGCGGTACAAGGACAGCGGTGTCGAATGGCTCGGGGCGGTGCCTGCGCATTGGACGGTGACCCGCCTGAAGTTCATCGCCCGTGTTCAGACCGGCGTCGCCAAGGGCAAGGACAACACCGGGCACCAGACCGTCATGGTTCCCTACCTGCGCGTGGCCAACGTGCAGGACGGCTATCTCGACCTCGAGGACATTGCAACGATCGAGATCCCCGCCGACGACCTGCCCCGCTACCGCCTGCAGGCAGGCGACGTGCTGATGAACGAGGGCGGCGACTTCGACAAGCTGGGCCGCGGGCATGTCTGGGACGGCAGCATCGACCCCTGCATTCACCAGAACCATGTGTTCGCGGTGCGGCCATTCGGCGTCAGCTCGCAATGGCTGAACCTGGTCACGGGCTCGGCCTACGCGCAGTTCTATTTCATGTCGAGGTCGAAGCAGAGCACCAACCTGGCGTCGATCTCGTCGACCAATGTCATGGAGTTGCCCGTCGTGCTTCCGCCGGCGAAGGAGCAGGGGGCCATCACAGGCTTTCTCGCTTGTGAAGTCGAGAAGATAGAGGCGCTGATCGCCGAACAGCAGCGACTGATCAAGTTGCTGAACGAAAAGCGTCAGGCGGTCATCGCACACGCGGTCACCAAGGGTCTGAACCCATTGGCGCCGATGAAGCACTCCAGCGTGGAGTGGCTTGGCAAAGTCCCTTCGCACTGGTCCGTATTGCGGCTGGGAAGCGTCTTTGAGCAAGTCGACGAGCGCGGCGACGACAGCCTTCCAGTGCTGAGTGTCTCGATTCACGACGGCGTCTCGGACAGTGAACTCGACGACGCGGAACTCGATCGCAAGGTGACTCGTAGCGATGATCGAACCAAGTACAAGCGCGTCGTCGCCGGCGATCTTGTTTACAACATGATGCGTGCGTGGCAGGGCGGGTTCGGGACGGTGGCGGTCGGTGGCATGGTGAGCCCGGCATACGTCGTGGCGCGACCGCGAGGCGTCGTGCCGACCGCCTTTATCGAGCGCGTGCTGCGAACACCGAATGCAGTGGAAGAGATGCGAAGGCATTCAAGGGGCGTGACCGATTTCAGGTTGCGCCTGTACTGGGACGAGTTCAAGAACATCGTCGTGGCATTGCCACCCAGGACGGAGGCAGAGGCAATCGATAAACGTCTCACGGATATCGAGGCAAAGATGGCCGAAGTCATCTCCGCTGCCGAGGACTGCATTCGCATGCTGCAGGAGCGCCGCACCGCCCTCATCTCCGCCGCCGTCACCGGCCAGATCGACTTGCGGCAGCCCAGCCCAGCGGAATCGACCTCCACTGCGCACCTGCAACCACACGATTGACCGCACGGTCTACAATGCGCTCCTTGGCTCACCCGTCGCACGCACCATGGCCCACATCACCGCCAACGACCTGAAGACCCGCGGCATCGCTGCCATCGAGGCGTCGCTCGCCGGCGGCCGTACCGAAGCCGTCGTGTCGGTGCGCGGTGCCGAGCGCTACGTGGTGATGGAGCTCGCCCAGTACCAGCGCTTGCGCGAATGCGAGCTGGAAGCCGCACTGGCCGAAAGCCGGGCCGACATCGCCGCGGGCCGCTTCGTGGTCGAGTCGCCGGCCCGGCATGTCGCCCGTTTGCAGACGATGATCGCCGCTGGTGATGACCGCGTGCCCGCCGCCAGCGCCAAGCGCCGCGCGGCGCCGGCCGCCGCAAGCAAGCCACCGCAGCGCAAGCGCACCGGGCCTGCGGCAAGCAAATCGGCCGGGGCAAAGGCCCGCTGACCCGGCTGCCTGCCCATCGCGCCCGGGACATGCCCTACCAGATCGTCTTCACCGAGCGCTACAACCGCATCGCGGCGCGCTTCCTGAAGCGCCACCCGGACATGGCCCGCGCCTATGAAAAGACACTGGCGCTGCTGGAGCTGAACCCGCACCACCCCTCGCTGCGCCTGCACGCGCTGGGTGGCCGGCTGGCCGGCGTGCATTCGGTCTCGATCAATCTGTCGTACCGCATCACCCTTCACCTGCTGGTCACCGAGCGCGAGATCATCCCGCTCAACGTGGGCGACCATGACGCCGTGTATTGAGCCGCACACAAGCCAAGGAGGCCACCTTGACCGACAGCATTGAAGTCGATGACTTTGGCCGCGACCCGCTGGCCTATGTCGATCAAGTGGCTTCAGGCCGCGGCGGCCTCGTCATCACCCGGGACGGCAGCCGGGTGGCCGCGCTGGTCAACATGCGCGACTTCGAGATGATCGAGCGAATACGCGCAAGACTCGACGAACTGTGTGATCGCCTGGGCCAGGCCTTCGCGGACATATCGGAAGAGGAGGGTCAGCGCTTGATCGATCAAGCCTGTGCCGAAGCGCGCCGCGAGGTGGCCGCCGAGTGGCGTGCTGCGGGACGTATCCCATGACCCTGCACCGCGAGATCCACTTCGAAGACGAGATCTGCGCCGACCTGGCCGCCGCCGGCTGGTTGCATGCCGAGGGCGACGCCGCCGCCTACGACCGGGCTCGCGCGCTCTACCCCGCCGACCTGCTGGCCTGGGTGCAGGCCACCCAGCCGGCGGCCTGGGCCGCGCTGGCCAAGAACCACGGGGCGGCGGCCGAGCCCACGCTGCTGGACCGCCTGCGCAAGAGCCTGGACGACCGCGGCACGCTGGACGTGCTGCGCCACGGCGTGGAACTGCTGGGCCTGCGCCAGCCGGTGGCGCTGGCGCAGTTCAAGCCGGCGCTGGCGATGAACCCCGACACGCTGGCGCGCTATGGCGCCAACCGGCTGCGCGTGGTGCGGCAGTTGCGCTATTCGCTGCACCATGAGAACGCCATCGACCTGGTGCTGTTCCTCAACGGCCTGCCGGTGGCCACGGCCGAGCTGAAAAGCGACTTCACGCAGAGCGTGGACGACGCGGTGGACCAGTACCGCTTCGACCGCGACCCCGTGGTCAAGCACGTCCGCTCGGGCCAGGGGCGCAACGTCGAGCCGTTGCTGGGCTTTCCGTCCGGCGCGCTGGTGCACTTTGCGGTGAGCCACCAGCACGTGCGCATGAGCACACGGCTGGCGGGCGCGGACACCGTGTTCCTGCCCTTCGACCGCGGCGACGGCGGCGCGGCCGGCAACCCGCCCAACCCGCAGGGCCACCGCACCGCTTACCTGTGGCGCGAGGTGTGGGCGCGCGACAGCTGGCTGGAGATCATCGGCCGCTACCTGGTGGCGCAGCGCGACGACAAGAAGCGGCTCGAGGCCGTGATCTACCCCCGCTACCACCAGCTCGACGCCACGCGGCGCCTGCTTGCGGCGGTGCTGCGCGACGGGCCGGGCGGCAAGTACCTGATCCAGCACTCGGCCGGCTCGGGCAAGACCAACTCCATCGCCTGGGCCGCGCACTTCCTGGCCGACCTGCACGACGCGTTGCACCGCAAGCTGTTCGACACGGTGCTGGTGGTCAGCGACCGCAACGTGCTCGATGCGCAGCTGCAGGACGCGATCTTCGACTTCGAGCGCACCGCCGGCGTGGTGGCCACCATCAAGGGCGACGCGGGCAGCAAGAGCGGCGAGCTGGCCGCGGCGCTGTCGGGCGGCAAGAAGATCGTGGTCTGCACCATCCAGACCTTTCCGCATGCGCTGAAGGCGGTGCAGGAGCTGGCCGCGACGCAGGGCAAGCGCTTCGCGGTCATCGCCGACGAAGCGCATTCGTCGCAGACCGGTGAGGCGGCGGCGCGGCTGAAGCAGGTGCTGTCGGCCGACGAGCTGCGCGAGCTGGCCGACGGCGGCGAGGTCGGCACCGAAGACCTGCTGGCCGCGCAGATGGCCGGCCGTGCGGCCGACAGCGGCATCACCTACGTGGCCTTCACCGCCACGCCCAAGGCCAAGACGCTGGAACTGTTCGGCACCCGGCCCGACCCCGCGCGCCCGGCCGGCGCCGACAACCTGCCGGCGCCGTTCCATGTGTATTCGATGCGCCAGGCCATCGAGGAGGGCTTCATCCTCGACGTGCTGAAGAACTACACGCCCTACAAGCTGGCCTTCAGGCTGGCGCACGGCGGGCAGGAGTACGACGAGAAGGCGGTGGAACGCAGCCAGGCCCTGAAGGGAATCATGCGCTGGGTGAAGCTGCACCCCTACAACATCAGCCAGAAGGTGCAGGTGGTAGTGGAGCACTACCGCGACAGCGTGCAGCCGCTGCTGAACGGGCACGCCAAGGCGATGGTGGTGGTGAGCAGCCGGCAGGAGGTGGTGCGCTGGCAACTGGCCATCGACAAGTACATCAAGGCGCAGGGCTACAAGATCGGCACGCTGGTGGCGTTTTCGGGCGAGGTGCACGACCCGGCCTCGGGCCCCGAGCCCTTCAGCGAGACCAGCGCGGTGCTCAACCCCCACCTGCGCGGCCGCGATATGCGCGAGGCCTTCGGCACCGACGAGTACCAGATCCTGCTGGTGGCCAACAAGTTCCAGACCGGCTTCGACCAGCCGCTGCTGTGCGGCATGTACGTGGACAAGCGGCTGGCCGGCATCCAGGCGGTGCAGACCTTGTCGCGCCTGAACCGCGCCTACCGCGGCGCGCATGGCCTGAAGGACACCACCTACGTGGTCGATTTCGTCAACGACCCGCAGGAGGTGCTGCAGGCCTTCCAGACCTATTACGCCACGGCGACGCTGGCCGACGTGACCGACCCGCACCTGGTGTTCGACCTGCGCGCTAAGCTGGATGCGGCCGGCCACTACGACGAGTTCGAGGTCGAGCGCGTGGTGGCGGTGGAGCTGAAGCCCGACGCGAAGCAGAGCGAACTGACCGGTGCGCTGGAGCCGGTGGTGTCGCGCCTGCTGCACCGCTACAAGGCGGCGCAGGACAGGCTGCGGGCAGCGCAGGCCGTGAACGACGCCGCGGCGGCCGACGCGGCGCAGGGGGAGCTGAATGTGCTGCAGCTGTTCAAAGGCGACATGGGCGCGTTCCAGCGCATGTATGCCTTCCTGTCGCAGATCTTCGACTACGGCAACACCGCGATTGAGAAGCGCTTCATCTTCTTCAAGCGGCTGCTGCCGCTGCTGGAGTTCGGCCGCGAGCGCGAGGGCATCGACCTGTCGAAGGTGGTGCTGACGCACCACACGCTGCGTGACCGCGGCAGGCAGGCGCTGGTGCTGCAGGGCGACAAGTACCCGACGCTGGACCCGCTGACCGAGGCCGGCGGCGGCGAGGTGCGCGAGAAGGAAAAGGCCTACCTGGCCGACATCATCGAACGCGTGAACGACCTGTTCCAGGGCGACCTGACCGACGACGACCGGCTGGTGTACGTGAACAACGTCATCAAGGGCAAGCTGCTGGAATCGGACGTGCTGGCCGAGCAGGCGGCGAACAACTCGAAGGAGCAGTTCGCCAACTCACCCGACCTGAACAGCGAGCTGATGAACGCCATCATCGACGCCTTCGCGGCGCACACGACGATGAGCACGCAGGCGCTGGATTCGCAGCGGGTGCGCGATGGGTTGAAGGACATCCTGCTGGGGCCGGCGAAGTTGTATGAGGCTCTGCGGGGGCGGGGGACAGGCGGGATGACCACGCCGCCAAATGAGTGACTGCAGGCGTGGGGCTTCGAACTGGCGACCGTCAGGAGTCGCTCTTTACCGCATGCCGACACGCTCGGGCGACCGGTAGTACCGCAAAGGCGACGGCGGAATCCGGCACGCCAATGTTCACTGCGAAGGGATTGCTGCCATTGATCTACAGCGCGGCCGGACTCAAGCTACGCGTCACCCAGCAGTCGTTCGCCGACGCCACATGCGCTGACCCGTTTCCCGCGGCGACAACAGCTAGCGCCATGTCTAGCCGCAAACTGTGCAACCCGGGCACGCCGCTTCAGCGCACAGCTGATAGCGAAGAGACTACCGCTTCGCCGACTGCTCGGCTTCCTTCTTGGCCAGGAGGCACAGCGCTTCCAGCTCTTGGCGCTTGGACGCCTTGCCAGGCAGCAGCGGCTCACCATCGCCCGTGAGCACCCAGTGCAGATTGGGGTGTGCCAGTGATCGAACGGCATAGCGGCCGAACTTGGCAAGGGACTCGCTGTCGAGGAACGACTCACCGTCCCGCAGCCGGCTCAACGTCGATGGATTGGCATGTCCGAGATAGCGGCTGATCTCCGCATCGCTCTCGTTTGTGAGTCCCAAAAGCACAGCCACGCGCGAGCATTGGTCGCGCAGCAACTTGGGGTCGCGCTTGCGTCGTGGCATTTGACATTATCATACGATTACTGTTAATATCTTTGCAATCAAAGTGGAGAACAAGGCATGAAGGAGATCAAGTTCTACCGGGCCAACGAAGAGCCCTACGGCCGCTTCAGCAACCTCTTCAAGCGCTCGATCGTTTTCGAGGGCGAGACGTTCGAGACCTCAGAACACGCCTACCAGGCAGGTAAGGCTCGCAAGCCGCAGGTTCGCGCATGGATCCTTGCAGCGCCGTCGCCCGCGCTCGTGGCGATGGCCGCGCACGGTCTCTACTGGTGGGACATCCGCTCGGACTGGTCGAAGATCAAATTCGACCGGATGCGCGACGTGCTGCGCGCCAAGTTCACCCAGCATGCCGACCTGCGCGAGCTGCTGCTTTCGACGTGCGATGCGCGCCTCGTGGAGGCCGCGACCGTCGACAACCCGGTGAACCGCACTTGGGGCGAAGTCAACGGCGTGGGCAAGAACATGCTCGGCAAGCTGCTGATGGAAGTACGCGAGGAACTTAGCGCCGCAGCGGTTCAGGCGCCGGCAACTACGCCGGTCCGCAGCGCTAGAAGGGCAGCGGCAACCGCGTTGGCCGCGGCCTGACATAGCTCGTTACCGCCTCGCAGCAGACCGTGTCGAGAGCAACATGGTCACGAGCTGGCAACATGGGATCGCCCGCTGCACACGCCCCCTCGAGGACCTGAACTGCTCGACTCAGCGTGTCATCGGGTCGCGAGGCGCGCATTAGCCCGCGTGCACCGATGTGGCCGACGCTCAGTGCGGCGATCGACTGCCCCAGCCGCAACGAGTGGTACACCTCGTTGTAACTGGCATCCTGCATCTCTGCGCCCTCATGGCCGGCGAGCAGCGCATGAAGAAAGCCGGCCGTGCACCAGTCGCCGGCACCGGACGTGTCAGCCACGCAGCTGCTACGCAACGCCGGCAGCTCAACCCAGTCAGGCGCGAGCGAATGCTTGCGAAAGCGCAGGCCGCGCGCGCCCTGCGTCTGGATCTCGATGAAGCCCCAGGACAGCACATCCGTGAACGGTTCGGGAATGCGGTCGGCGGAGTACTTAACCACGTGCGCGCTCTTGAGCGCCGCCATGAACAGGTCGCGGTTCGGTGAAACGGCCGACGGCTCGAAGAACACCAGTGATCCGCCCGCATGAGCTGCAGCAGCCATGCGGACCGTGCCAGACGTGACGCGGTCAAAGAAGAAGACGTTCGACTCCGCGGCGCAACGATCGAAAGCCGCACCACCGCTGTCCACCAGGTTCTCGTTGAAAGTGCGCGCGCGGCCGCATACGGGGCAGCCAAAGCTGTAACGCGGCGCCTGTGTAGGTTCGCCGGCGAACTGGTAAAGCAACGGGCTGGTGAGAGTGCGATCCAGGCGCATGTGCGTCACGTCTGCACCCAGCGCCGTGAACTCACGGTGGATCGCCGCACCGACACGGTCACGCCCGAGCTTCACCAGCGGCACGCTCTCCCAACCCAGGAAGGCAAGGATCGAAAGCACGTTGCCGGTCGATCCTCCGATGC
Source organism: Rubrivivax sp. (assembly GCA_019635285.1). GTDB lineage: Bacteria > Pseudomonadota > Gammaproteobacteria > Burkholderiales > Burkholderiaceae_C > Rubrivivax. The sequence goes on from JAHBZS010000004.1 coordinate 22,370, forward strand.
CCGAATAGGCCAACCTGTCCTTCCCATCCAACAACACATCCATCGTGATGAAGCCGGCCCCCGCGATGCGGGAACGGGCACCATCAGGGCGACGGTTGGTAGGCAGGAATGAGTTGGTCAACACGGAAGTGCCATCGCTGGGAGGGAACGCCTTCTACACCCGGATCCAGAGTGCCGGCCACATGGTAGCCGACTGTCTCGAGGTAGAAGATAGGTAGTTCGTAGGACAGCGCTGCAAGCAACATGCCGATTCCCGGTAGTCGGCGGCCAACCGGCGACAAGATGGTTTGTGACATCAAGCCGGGCCCCATCAGGGCGCTTCGGCGCGCATCATGCAGCCGACCTATGGAACGGTAGACGTCCATCGGGTCGGACTCATGGGCACGGATGAAGCTCATGGGCGTCTCCATCCAGTCTTGCTGCCAATACTCCCGATGCTCGAATAGTAGAGCATCAGCGCGCCGAGGGTCTGCGGCCGGGAACGGCAGGACCGGGCACACCTCCTCCGGCGTCCCGAGCTCCCGAAACATGGTTTCCAACGCTGCGCCGGATCTTTCAGAAAGCTGTACCACCCACAGCTTGAGGGAGGCCGCCCCGTCATCCAGCTCCGAGTCCGCCCTGAAACCGTGAATCCAGTCGCCACGGTCGTTGGACACGGAGGTGATCTGACTCGCCGGAGCGCAGCTGTCGGCGATCAGCAGGTGGACGCGCAGGCTCGACTGCCGGGACAGCTCATACAGCTGCTTGACCACCGGAAAGCACGTGCAGCGAGACATCCCCGTCGCATCGACCACGACGTCGGTGTAGTCCTTGGCCTGCAGCCAATCCTGCACCTGAAGGCAGGCATTGCGTCCGCCTACCGGCGCGCCGTCGTCCGCCAAGATCGCCACGTCCTTGACCTCGATCGGATTTTTCGCCAACCCAGCCATGCGGGCCTGGCGCTGTGCAGCGATGCTTGCGATGGCGGACGGCACGCCTGGACGCTGCTCGTGGAATAAGCGCACTTCGACGTTCGGGAGTGGCGCCAGCAGCGACGGGAAATACAGCACGTCGGGGCTGAAGCCCACGTTGCCGATGAACAGCGTCGGTCCGGCCGTCGGAAAGTAGTGGCTGATGAAATCGTCGACGTCAGCGCTGGACAGATTGGGCACGCCGTTCATGCCTTCTCCTCCAGCGCCGTGCGCAACTGCGATAGGTTGCCCTCAGCAAACCCGCCACGACTGAGCGTGAGCCCCTTGGCGACGATCGGCACACCGCCGAGTTCGAACAGCGCCCAAGTTCGACCCTTGCAGTTGTAGGGCTCCACCAGAACCAGCGCCTGGTACGCCAGGGCGTAGTGCAGCACCCTGCTCAGCTCGTCTCGACCATCAAGAAGGTTGAACTCCGCCGAGTGCACGCCAAATGCATTGGCACCATCCGACAGGGGCGCGTTCTCCCTAAGTGTGAGATCCAGGCACCGCTCCCCGATGAAGTCGACCAGGCGTCGCACCTGAGGCGCGTATGGGAAGTCCCACTCGTCGACGAGCCTCTGAGCATGCTCACGCACTGCCTTGTGCTGTTGCCTTGCATCCAATGCCAAGGCCCTACCCCGAATCGCCTGCGTTTCCAGCTGATCGACCAGCACGCTCGCAAGCGTCACGAACTGCTCGATGTTTTCGTTGGCCGCATCGACGATGCGGTCGAAGCCGAAGTAGAACGGCCGATCGAAACGATGCAACAGCTGAAGCTCGGCACCCGTAGCAATGGCACGCTGGATCTTAGGAAGATCTTGCGTGCTTGGCTCCTCCTCCGTGAGCCCGCCGAAGAGCGACTGCTGCGGCGTGCGACGAAGTTCCCGATGCAGCAGGATGTGCGTCAGCCCAGCCTTCACATCCGGGGCTATGTCGTCTGGGTAAGCAGCTTCCATCGCTGCCACCTGCTCCCGCGACAGGTTGTTTCTTTCGGCGAGCTTGGCGTTCTCGTCGAGCACCACTCGCAAGTCCGTCGCGGCGATCGACGCCGGTTGCACGCGGTCCAACAGGTTCTTGAGGTTGAGGGAACCTCGACGATGCAAGCTTGCCAACGGCTGGAGGTAGCGTCTGGCGACGTCCTCGGCAATGGCCTTGAACTCCCTGCGCTCTCGGTTGCCTGTGTCTTGAAGCAAAATGCGGATGCGGTCTCTTCCGGGCTTCGTGCCAGGCGCCGCTCGTTCCTCGTCACGGAGCACGCGACGATAGTCATCGAGATTCAGCGAGTCGGCCCGAGTGAGAACCCAGCGCGCCACCTTGACCTCGCGATCACGCAGCCAGAGGTCGACGTCGGCCAGCTGGGATGGATGTAGCTCATGCGCGTCGTCGAGGATGAGCATCGGCCGCAGTCGCAACTCGACGCCACGCCATGCCGGCGACACGATGATCGATTCGATGACGGCGAAGGGCTCGTACGCCGCATCGAAAAGGTACTCACCCAGATCGGCTCCAGGCGGTGGGACGAGGGCGCTGGTCAGCTTGAAGATAGCGCGCTCGGTTGCCCGTGCGCGTTCTCTGAACTTCGAAACATCATCGGCATCGACGGCTTCACGAGCCGCTTCAGCATGCGATGTTGTGACGATGCGGACCCCATCCAGGTCGACGCCGACGTCTTCAAGCGAGCGCAGCCAGCCGAGAACCGTCTTGGCCTGCACCATGGACCTCAGCAGCCGATGCCGCAGGCGCTCGTCATACGGCAGGTTCCAGATGGAACGCAGTTGCCCGCCGGTTGGTAGCCTATGCGCCAGCACTGCCGGCTGCAGGTCCTGCAGCACCGCAGCCTTGGCCAACGACGCTAGCAAGTCGCGTACATCGCTGTTGCTCTTGAAGTCGCGAGCTGCAGCCAGCGTGTGGATATCCAACAGCCGCGCGAGCGTCGTCTTGCCGGAGCCCGGGGATCCGACGACGACGACGAGCCGATCGAAAAGCCGCTCGGCCTCTTTCTGGAAGAACTTCTTTATGGGTTGTGGGCTCACCAGCGGGAGCAGCTCGTTGGCCTCCCGGATAAATTCATTGGCCCGCTTATGCCATGGGTTCATGGTCGGACATCCGAATGGCGTTGGCGGCGCGGGAAAAGAGCCGACATGAGCTTGTCAGGTTGGTGCTTCGGTGACGTTGTCTCGCTTGTCGCCCACAGGGTGGCGAGGGAGTTATTCGGCGTGTTGTGGTCCAGCACCAGCGGCAAGCCGCCGTCCTTGTAGCCCAGCGCAATGCCGGTGCCCGTGTGCTTGGTTTCAATACCTGGGTCGTAGCGTTCCGCCAGGAGTGCGGCCAGCTCAGGATGGGTCTTCGCGGACACCACGATGTCCTGAGGCAACACGTACGAGAACGAAGGGATGAAGCGCAGAGCCGGGTGGGCAGTAGCGTAAGCGGCCAATCTCTGCGTCACATTGTTCTTTGCGGTTTGCGAGGCCAGGTAGTGGTGCACTTGTACATGCACATCCGCGCTAATCAGCGGAGCCTCGCCGGCAGCGGGCGCTACCTCCTGCATGAAGCGGTCAACCTTGCCACTCCAGCTGCCATCGTCCTCTAGCCGGATGGACGTCGTACCCGAAGCCGTGAAGTCATCGATGAGGCAGACCCACTCGAACGTGGCCGGCGCCGAGGACTTCATCGCGTCCAAGCGCTCTTTCAGCGTCTTCAAGAGCTTCTTCTGCTTGGACTTGGAGATCTCGACCATCGCCACGACCTGCTCGTTGTTCACGAGGCCTTCGTTGTAGCGGCGGAATACGTCGATGCGGGCGCCGTCGCTGACGCCAACGTACAGCGTGCGGCAGCGCATCTCCGCAAGCAGCCGTTGTGCGTCACAGCGCTCATCCACCTGGTACACGTGAATGCTCAAACGCCTGGCGACGGCGGCACGCATCTCGCGCTCGATTGCTGGATCCGTCAAGCTGACGAGATGGTGCATATCTTCCTGACTGACGTAGATCAGCTGCTCACGCAGCAGCTTCCAGACGCGTTCGCGGTCCGCCGCGGGGTACTGTGACAGCCAACGCAGCAGGTGAACATAGAAGCGGTGACCGGGCCCGTACTGCTGATAGTCGTTGAACTTGTAGTTCACCATCAGTTCGAGCCACGAAAACTCGTTGGTCGCTCGCTCGACATCCCAGTCCATCAAGTCGGCGACCAGCTTCTTAGCCAGTTTTTCCTTCATCCGTCTCGCTTTCTCTTTTCAGCCGTAGTCGGGTGCGGCCAATCCCTCTCTCACATTGCGCTCGGCCTGGACCATGAAGTCCTCTGTGAAGCGCGCCTCGCCAGCCTGGACGACAAGCCCACGCAGGTAATGCTCGGTTCCGCGCACCCCGCTGAGACGCCTGGGTAGCAGGTTCCAGCACTGGCTCCAACCTGGAGGAATGGACTCGACGCTCAACGACAGCCCGGATGACAGCAGCTCGTAGTCGTTGCCACCGAAATCGCCCGCATCCCCCAACCGAAGAAGCTGGGTGTCGGCCTCTAGCCCGAGCCGCTGGCAGACGTGCCGCACCACCAGCAGCTTGCCGGCCTGCTCCGTAACGACGTCCACCGAGTGACCCGAGCAGAACGTGCGCCAGCCGCGCAGGCCCTGTTGGGCGATCCACTCGTTGATGGCAGCGATGAGGTGGACCTTCTCGGTGCCTGGCACACCGCGCAGGCTGAGCTGGCCGGCATCCGGATTCGGGACGATCGCCGCGGACAGGGCCCGGCTTTCAGTGAGCCAGCGCGCCAGCTCGCACAGGCGGCTGTCTGCCATCGGATTGGAGACGTTCTTGTCGTCAAGCCGAAAAATGAGCGATCCGCTGTAGCACCCGAGTGTGACGTGCGGCCAGACATCCTCGGGCAACTTCTCGCGCAATACCGCCGCCAGCTTGGAGCCACGCCCCGTGGCGAAGGCCAAGTGCACGCCGCCGCGGGCAAGGCGGCTGAGCTCAGGGGCGATCTGAGTGTCCAAGCCGCCGAAGCGCTTTACGGTGTCACAGAAGGTACCGTCGAAATCACAGACCAGCGCCTTGAACCGCGCGCCGGCCAGCCGGGCGATGTAGTCTTGGGCATGTGCCATCACAACGCTGGCACCATCACCATCGCCACATTTGCGCGTGATGGCGTGAGACACCGGCAGCGCTTCGCTGACAAGGTGCGCGACATCCAGGGAGTGCATGTCTCGGCCGAACTGGGGCACGTCAGGACGCCCCGGATCGCGGTCCTCGCCGGCCCAGAGTTCCGTGAGCAGGAACACCGCGAGCACCGAAGCCAGCTCTGTGCCGGCGTAACCGAGCGGGGGAAGCGCGATGTCGATCACGCGGCCCAAGGACGGCGGCAGCAACTGCAGCGTCGCATCTGCGAGCGGGTCGCTGCGCGACCTCAAGCTCACGATGGTGACGGGGTCTGGTGGCTTGTGCAGTTGCAGATGCCGGCCATGGGCGAACTGGCGGAAGTTGCTGATCTGTCCAAAGGCCAGAGCACCCTCGGTCAGCTTGGACTCCAGATCAATAGCGCCGATGCGGCCGGCGAGCCCGTGCAATATCAACGCGCGGCTGCCAAATGACGCACCAGCAGTAGCGCCGGTGAGCTGGGCCGCAAGCCCGTCAAACCACTGCAGCAGCGACTCGAACGCCGGTTGGAATGCGTCGTCTGAGGAATACGCTCGCCACAGCAGTACTAGCGTGGCGACCAGCGAGTTGGTGGCGAGGTAGCCGTCCTTGCCCCACGGCATCTCGTACATCGCCAACGAGGCCGCCCCCGTCTCATCGCAAAAGTCAACCAGCGGGCTGGCATCTCGCAACGTCAAGCCGATGGACGGGCAGCCGCGAAGCTGAAGCTGCCTGGCCGCAGCGAGGATGTCCGGATTCTTGCCTTCGGCAGACAGCAGTAGGCCTGCTGCCAGCGCCGCAGCGGCGCCGGGCACTTGATAGCTTTCCAGTGGGGTCATCGGCTGCGACGGCCGGCCGTAGACCCGCAGGTGGAGCTCCGCCGCGAAGGCCGCAGCGGTGAACGATCCGCCCGACCCCACAGCCAACAGACCGCGATCACAGTAAAGCAGCACCGCCCGACGCAGCAGGTCGATGTTCTGTTGCGCCGCCCACGTCATCGTGGTTGGCAGCTGCTGCATTTCGTCGCTGTAAGCTTTTCCCATGCTTCCCTTGAGCTCAGAACGGTAATTATGGGATGCTAGTCAGTGGGCATGCGATCGCCGAAGGATGATGTGGTATCCATCGCCAGCCGCGCCACGATCCAGAAGAGAAAAACCAAGTGACCGGTGCAGTTCGAGATCACGGCGCCAGCACGCGAGGCGGCTGAAGCATGGATCCGGGAAGCGGGCCTGCGCACCGAGGACTATCTGTCCCAAGCCGAACGCACGCGTCGCCGCACATCTGTACGCGCCAGTACGCGCGCATCCTGCGCGATTGGTTGCAGGACATCGGCCTGGACTGGCACGACTACGGCACGCACTCGATGCGGCGAACGAAGGCCACGCTGATCTAGACCAAGAACCTGCGCGCCGTGCAGCTGTTGCTCGGCCACTCTGACATCGCATCCCGGTGCGATACCTCGGCATCGAGGTCGACGATGCACTGGAGATCTCCGAGCAGCTTGAGATCTGAAGAGGAGCCATGCCGCCGGCCACAGTCCCACGGTGGCGGCTGCAGCCTTGCCAGCCCGCAGCCGACCGCCGACGCTCGGGCTCGAATCTGAACCTGTCAATGGCCGAGTGTGTGTGGCCGGCGGCGGTCGGCCATTTCCGGTCCTACCCGGCCGGCAGGCTCGGGCGCGAGGATGGAATGTTCCTTGACCGTAGTCAACGCTGCTCTTGCCAATCGGATGTCAGATACGGACGCCAAGGCACCGGAGGACATGATGGACCGCAAGGAAATCTCCCGCAAAAGTCTTCAACCGTTCAACAACTTGGACGTCGTGAAGAAGTATTTCTCCTCAGTCAAGACAATGGATAGGGCTGCCACGTCGAAAAGGAGCTTCGACACAGATCGCATCATGTCTTTGTGGCATGACGACGGAAAGCTCACGATCAGCGGCAAGCCGCTCGGTGGCGAGCATTCATTCTCCGGGGCAGAAGAGATTTCCACCTTCTACGAGCGCCGGGCCAAGGGCGTTGACGGCGAGATCGCCATCAACGTCTCGTCGATCGAGGTGGCGAACTCCAAGAGCGCAGATCATGTAGTCGCGAGCGGCTTGCGTTACGTTGTGACCCACAAAGAGGAGGGTCTGCAGGTGCCCTTCACGCACAACTTCATCCTGAACGACGGGCGCATCTCGGAGCTAAGAATCCATGTCGGCCCACCCGCGAAGTCTGAAATCGCACCCTTAGGTGCACTGCAGGTTGAGGATCTCGGTCGCCTTTCGGCCATGGCTTGGATGGTGGCCTAGGCGCCGCTCAAGGAGCTCTCCACTCAGAGGCGAGGGTCATGAAGCTCGCAATGCCGCTTTATGTGGTCTGGGAGACTACGCTCGACTGCAATGCGCGCTGCGTCCACTGCTACTCGGACGCCACCTTCGGGCACGGGCCAGTGTTCTGGTCGCTCGACGAAAGTCTGGAACTCATCGATCAGTTGGCGGAAGTAGGGGTCATCATCATCGCGTTCTCCGGCGGGGAGTTCCTGCTGCGTCGCGACTGGGAGGTCCTGACCAAGCGAGCCGTCGACCGTGGGATGCAGGTGACCTTCGCAACCAACGGCTTGCGGGTGACCGAGGCGGTCGCCCGTCGAATCAAGGAACTGGGAGTCGCGAACGTCAGCGTCAGCCTTGACGGCGCGACCGCGGAGGTGCACGAGTCGATCCGTCGAGTTCCTCGCATCTTCGAGAAGGCATGCGAGGCCATCAGACTCCTCGCGAGGGCCGGAGTGCGCGTGACGGTCAACTACACGCCGATGCGGACCAACCTCTCACAGGCCGGAGACCTGATTGCGCTCGCCTACAAGCTCGGGGCAAAGAAGATCAATCTGACCGAATACGTCTACACCACCCGCGGGGGCGTTGGCCTGATGCCCCTGCCGTCTGAACTTGGCGGCTTGATGACGCGCTGGACAACAGCCGCCACCGAATGGAAGGGGCGGATCGAGGTCGACTGGCATGACTGCCGTGTCGCACTCCTGCTCCCCGGCGCCGAGTCCGATCCCTACAAGGGCTGCGGCGCTGGCTACACGCATTGCCGGATTACGGTCGATCACGACGTGACCCCTTGCGTCGTGCTTCCTCTCCCTGTCGGCAACTTGCGGAAGGAACGGTTCGCCGAAATCTGGGGGACCGCTCCCGAACTCAAAAGGATCCGCGACAGGGCCAACATCCATGACGGCAACTGCGCTGCGTGCGAGCACCTCGAACGCTGCGGCGGATGCCGGGCGGCAAGCTTTGCGCGATACGGGGACGCCTATCGCGGCGACCCCACCTGCTGGATCAAGCCTGACGGGATCGAAGTCGACGGTCGCTTCATCGCCAACGAGGTGCTACGGTCATGACCGATTTCTTTTCGTCCGTCTCGAAGGCGGAGAGGATCCGCTGTCGCCCAGAGGACGTGGGCAACTATCTGCTCTACAACCCGCGGACCGACCAGCTACACCTTGTCGACGAACGCGGCAAGCGCATCTTCGATCTGTGCGACGGACGTGCGATCGACGATGTCGTACGTGACGGATGCGCGCTGTTCGACGGCACCGGCTCTCCCCTGACGTCGCAGCTGGTTCTGGATTTCCTCTGCGCACTCAAGAAGCGTGAACTGGTCGTGATGAGCTGAGATATGACGGGCGATCCCATCGTGTTCGTCCAGCCGCCGGCGTCGTTCGACAACCCATCACCGTGCTTGGACGACAAGCAGTTCGGGCTCGGCATCTTAGCCAATGCAGCCTGGCTGCAGGGTCAAGGTTTTGCGGTCGATGGTATCCACATCCCATTGATGTTTCACCAGGGTTTCTCGGCCGAGGATGCCATTGCCATCATCCTGGCCAAGTCGCCGATGCTCGTAGCGATCGGACTGAACTGGGTTCACTTCAGCCGCGGTGCCATCGAAACTGCAAAGCGGTTGCGGGAGCACAGGCCGGACTTGCCGATCGTCATTGGCGGTCAGCATGCCGGGCTCTTTGCCGACGAGATCGCCGCAACCAACGCCGCCTGGGTCGACGGCGTCATTCGCGGCGAGGCCGAGGTGCCGCTTCTCTGCCTTGCTCAAGCGCTGTCAGAAGGGAGGGGCATTCCAACCGACGTGCCTGGGCTCCACACGGCCCGCGGGGCAGCCCTGCCGCCGAAGGTCATCGGTGACGTCGACAGCCTGCCCGTCTACAGCTATCGCACTCTCAAGCCTCGTCCGCTTCAGCCTGATGTCGCTGCGATCTCGACGGCGCGTGGCGCCTGCCCGTTTCGTTGCGCCTGGTGTATCGAGCCCGTCGTTGGGCGCCTCCAGGGGCGGACTAAGCTGCGATTCCATTCGCCAAATCGGATCGTCGATCAGATGCAGGCGTTGACCGCGGAGGGCATCTCTCGCTTCACCATTCAGGACAACTTCTTCGTCGGCGGCGACCGCAAGCTCGTCGCGCTCGCAGACGCGCTCATGCGGCGGGGCCTCCGGCCGAAACACCTGAACGTCTTTGCGCATCCCGACAGCTTCTCCGCCACTGGGATGAGTGCACTGGCCGCGTGCTGTGAGCTCGGCACCATCGACTACGGCATCGAGACCGGATCAACCCGGGTGGCCGCGATCAACAACCGGAGTCTCGATCCCGACGCGGTCGTCGAGGGCGTCGCCAGCGCCGTGTCACTTGGGCTCGAGCCCTACAGCTGGTGGATGGCCGGGCTGCCGGGCGAGGACGATGCTGCGCTGTCGGAGACGGAGGGACTGATTGCACGGACGATGGATGTGGGCGGCATCCCGCGTTGGGTCAGCCCGCTGATCCTGTTTCCGCAGACCGACATCCACCTGAACCCTGAGCGCTACGGCGTGCGCCGGCGGTTTGAAGGGTTTGCGGACTACTCCGTCTTTTCGGAAATCACCCTTGCCGAGGCGGTGATGTTCTCCGAGGCCCTAGCGCACGAGACCGCCGAAGCGACGCGTGACGAGATCACCGCTGCCGCGCTTCGGCTTCGCCGCTTCATCGCCGCCAATCTGCACCGCCTCCACCGCGCCTATGAGGGTGCCGCGAAGTCCCCTGATCTCGGCAGCATCGAGGCGAGGATTCGCCAGTCGTTCATGTAGTGCGACGATGACGATGTTCCGTCCATCCTTTCCGCTGCATTTCGTGTTCATCTTGGGCTACAGGTGCAATCTGGCCTGCACGCATTGTTCGTCGAACGCCGACAGCGGCGGCTCGCTCGGCTACTCGACTTCTGAAGCCCGGGCCATTCTCAGACAGATGGCGGAGATCGGTGTCGTTGACGTCGCTTTCTCGGGTGGGGAGCCCTTGCTGCGACGTGACCTGGAAGATTTGATCCGATCTGCCCGTGACGAGGGAATGTCGACAGGTACCAGCACCAACGGCTATGCCATGACGGAGCGACGCGCCCGCTCGCTAAAGGCTGCAGGGTTGGATCGGCTGCAGGTCAGCCTTGACGGTACGCGCGAAGCGCATGAGCGCGTGCGCGGAAACGGCTCGTTTGATCGTGCCGTCACCGCGATCCGACGGGGCTTGCAGGCAGGTCTTCGCACGCACATCTGCTTCACCGCGATGCGCAGCAACGCGCATCTCCTTCCAAGCATGATCGACATCGCTCTTGAACTCGGGGTTGATGGCTTCAACCTCTCGCAGTTTGTACCAACGGGCCGCGGCACCTCGGTCGAGGCACTTGCACCGAGGACGGCCAAGCGGCTGCTCCAAACTTGGCTCGACGCCAAGGTGCAGTTCCCGGCACTGCACCTCACCGCCCACTCGTCAGGACTAGCCGCACTGTCGCCAGCGGCAGAGCATTGCCGCGGCGGTTGCCAGGCGGGAATTAGCATCGGATGCATAACGCCTGCCGGAGACGTGACGCCTTGCGTCATGTTCCCACTATCCCTTGGAAACCTCAAAGACCGGCCGCTTGCGGAGATCTGGGCAACCTCCCCAACCGTTAGGGCCCTGAAGTCACGCAAGGTGAAGGGCGCCTGTGGGACTTGCGCTCATCGCATCCAATGCGGCGGCTGTCGTGCGGGTGCCTGGGCTCTAACGGGCGATATGATGGCGGAGGATCCTTCGTGCTGGCTGATCTCAGACACTCCTTTCGATGCTAAGGGCAACAATGTGGGGGAGACGGCATGCCGCACCTGATCGTCTATTCGCCACGACTCACTCGCGAGGTGAAGATCGCCTGTGCCGAAGCGTTGACGCGCGCCTTCGAAAGCACCACGGGCCACTCATCGGAACTGCTCACCATCCATTTCGAAGAGCATTCGTACGACAACATTGCGGTTGGTGGGAAGTTGCTGACTGATTCATTCCCGGAGCTTGCTAAGCGGGAAAAGGACTACCAGGCGAGATCGAAGTAGCGGGCCAGCCTCTCGATAGACACTCGTGCCTAGGTGCCTAGGTTCCGCTGCGAGGCCTCCAACCGAGTGCCTGGTACGGCTCCGACCGGCGGCTTCGGGGCGGCGAGATCAGGACAGCGGATGTCTCTTCAGGGTCGTTCTCGCGCATCCGGTGGGGCTGGCGGAATGATCGCGATACGCGTACACCCGTACACCGGACGTTTGCTGGCCTGCTGGCCTTTGGTCAACGTTCCCTTAGTAGCCGGAGCGGCTCGACGTCGACGCCGCAGCGAGTGACTGCAATCAGTCTTAGAGAAAGTTTCGCGCGGTGGCACCGACTGTCCCGCCTCGGCCGCCACCGTTGATCCCGGACGACCGCGAGCGGATCCGCCCAACGCCGAAACCCCCCGAACAAACGCCCCATTCTCAGCAGCCCCATCGCTGCAGCGCTCGTACCCTTCGGTCACGCGCTCGACAGAGCACCGTCGCAGTCACCGACCCGAGGGAAGCGCCATGTTCTTCGCCCTACCCGCTACCAGACAGAACGACGCCGCGCCAATCAGCCAAGGCTCGTTGGAACCGACGCAGCCCGGCACCATCGAAACCCGCCTCTGGCTGCAGGAGCACGAGTGGCTCTACGACCTGCTGCGCAGCGAGGGCAACGTTTCTCCGACCTTCCGCTTCCCGGACCTGATCAGCGCCTGCGTGTCGCTGGTGTTCCTTCATGACGACGCCCCCGCGCGCATCTTCGACTTTCTCGGCACGCAGCTCGTGCTGCGCCCGCCGCTGACGCCGCGCCGGCGCGAATCGATGTGGCTGCCGCAGTTCGAACTGCTGCTCGCTCTGCAGCGCTCGCCGGCCAACCGCCACCCCAACCCCAAATTCCAGCTCGACCAGCTGACCACGGCCTGCGTGGCGCTGTGCCGCCAGTACGGCGATGCCGACGCGCTGGTGCTGCGCCAGGCCAGGCTGAACATGGCCGACCGTGCGGCGCGATGGCGAGGGCCGCGGTCCGGCTGAGCCGATATTGCTGAGCCGTTCGCACCGATCGCTACCCCACCCGCGCCAGCCGCCACTGGTCACCCGAGCACCCACCCGAACCGACCTCGCCGGCACGCCGTCCGGCTGATCCGAACCCGACCCTGGCCGCATCGCCGGCCCTGACCTCGTCGCCCGCACGGCGCCTCGCGGCCCGCGGGTGTTGTCGGTGTCTCGCGGACCGCATCGGGTCGAGCCATGCAGCTTCTGATTGTTGTCGGATGGGTTCTGCCTCTGTGCCTGCCGCTGCGCGCCTGGGCTTGCTGGGACGAGGCGGCGCAACGCTACGGCGTGGAAGCTGCGCTGCTCTACGCCATCGCCCGGGTTGAGTCGAACCTCGACCCGAAGGCCGTCAACCGCTCGCACCTGCAGCGCACCGGCTCCTACGACATCGGGCTGATGCAGATCAACAGCTCGCACCTGCGGCGCCTTAGCCGGCACGGCATCACCGAGGCCCAGCTCTTCGACCCGTGCACCAACATCCAGGTGGGCGCCTGGTTGCTGGCCGACACCTTTGCCCGCCACGGCGTCACCTGGAACGCCGTCGGGGCCTACAACGCGGCGTGTAGCCAGCTGGAGGGCGAAGCCTGCAGCGCCGCGCGCGCCGCCTTCGCCTGGAAGGTCTATCGACGGCTGCCTGCGCACACGGCACAGGCCAGCAGCAATGAGGCACCCGGTCGCACGGCATCGGCGCTGGTGCCGACTCACGCGCCGATGCAGATGGCCGCGAGGTTGTCGCCGTGATCCGCACACCGATGCCGCCCGCCCTCGCCCGGCACGCCGGCAGTTCCCTCTACCCGCCTTCACCGCGCCCGACACGGCCCGACCCCGTTCTTCCCTCAATGCTGATTCATTCCTGGAGGTTTTCATGAGCAACGCAATCGCCGCTTCCGTTTCACCTTCCTCTTTGCGGGCTGAGCCGCGACGGCCGGTGGCCGCGCTGTCGCTGCTGGCGCTGCTGGCCCTGGGGCTGGGCGTGGCCTTTCCCGGCCATGCGCTCGACCTGGTCGGCTTTGTCGGCATTGCCGGGCCGATGACCGCTGCCTTGACGCAGATCGCCGCGCTCGGCCCGGGCATCAAGGCGCTGGTCGGCTTCGTCGGCTTCGTGGTCGCGTTGATCTCGCTGTCGGCGCTGCGCAACTTCGGGCCGGTGCTGTTCTACGTCGGCCTGGCGATCTTCGCGGCCGTCGGCCTGGTCATCGCCGGCGCCATCATGGGCGCGGTGATCTGAGGCCGCTGCGCACCGCCGACCGGGGGCCACATGCACGCCGACACCTACATCCCGCGGCGTCTGGACGACCAGTGGAAGATCGGCTTCTGGGACGTCGACGTCGCAGCGCCGATCCTCTTCGGCCTGTTCCTGGGCTACCTGTCGGGCTCGAAGCTGTCCTTCGCGCTGTGCTTCGGCGCCGGGCTGCTGGGCTCGCGCTGGATCGCGCGCATCAAGGCCGACAAGCACCCGGCCTTCGCGATGCACTGGCTGTACTGGCACCTGCCCACCAGCCCGATGACGGCAATGCGCGCCACGCCGCCCTCGCACATCCGCCGCATGGTGGGCTGATGCCAGGACGGAAGCACCATGGACTTCGAACGGCTCAACGGCGACATCAAGGACATGCGCCGCCGCAACCGCGGCCTGGGCCTCGCGGTCGGGCTGCTCGCCGGGGGCCATCTGCTGGCACTGGTCGTGATCCTCAACCTGCTGGGCACGGTGCGCACGGTGATCGTGCCGCCATCGATCAACAAGTCCTTCTGGGTCTCGCGGGACAAGGCCAGCGGCGAGTACCTGGAGCAGATGGGCAGCTTCGTCGCCTGGCTGGTGCTCGATGTGACGCCCACCACCGTCGATTGGAAGAAGGACATCCTGCTCGGCTACGTGGAGCCCGAGCAGCACGGCGAACTGAAGACCCGTCAGGAGCTGGAAGCCGCGCGGCTGAAGCGCATCAACGCCAGCACCTTCTTCCTGCCGCAGCAGCTGGTACCCAGCGAGGACACGCAATCGGTGGTGGTGCGCGGCCGCCTTCGCACTCTGGTCAATGGCCTGGAAACCGCCAACGACCTGAAGGCCTACCAGGTGGAGTTCGGCTATGGCGGTGGACGCTTGCACCTCAAGACCTTCAAGGAGTTGCCCAATGTGGCTCCGTAGCGAGTTTGCAGGTCGCGCGGTGTGCATGGCCCTGGTGGCCGCCCTGCCCCTGCCGGTGCTGGCACTGCAGGTGCTCGATGCCCGCGACGGCGTGGCCATCGAGGCCATCCTGTCGATCAAGGAGCCGACGCGCATCCGCATCGACGGTACGGCGATCACCGACGTGTTCGGCAACATCCATTCGAGCAACTGCGGTGCCGGCAGCGCCGCGGGCACAACCGCCGGCATCGTGGCGCCGGCCACGAACCCGGGCGGGGAGATCGTGCTCGAGTGCGACCGCGACAAGGGCGAGATCTACATCCGTCCGGTCGGCGATTCGACGAAACCTGTGAACCTGTTCGTCTCGTCGGCGCACGCCACCTACACCCTGGTGCTGCGCCGCGCGGACACGCCGGCCGACACCATCGTCATCCGCGATCGGACGCAGCGCGCCGCGCCGGCGAGCTCCGTTTCGGGTTCCTACGGTGGATTCGGGCCGCAAAGCCCCTCGGCGCATCACATCCGCACGATGAAGGCGCTGCTCTTGGCCATGGCCTCGGACCGCGTGCCGCCGGACATCCGCGTCGATGAGCTGCACCAGCCAATGCAGCTCTGGGCCGAGACCCGCTTCGTGCTGACCGGGCGCTACGAAGGACGCGGCCTGGTGGGCGAGAAGTACCTGTTGAAGAACATCGGCCCGTCGTCGATGCTGCTGTCGGAGCCGGAGTTCGACCGCCCCGACAGCAGGGAAGGCGGCCAGGTGCTGGGCGTGGCGGTGGAGAACCACAAGCTGCAGCCCGGCGAGACCACCCAGGTGTTCGTCATCCGGCGCGGAGGCCAGCCGTGAGCGGACCATTCGCCAACCCCTCCGCCAAACTCAGGGGCCTGGGAGAGCGCCTGTCTCCGAGGCAGCGCCAGTACGCCCTGCTGATCGCCATCCTCGCCGGCGGTGTTGGCCTGCTGTGGATGATCTTCGCGTCCACCGACAGCGGCAAACCGCCTGCGGCTGCCGGCAGGTCGTCCGCGTCCGCGCCGGCCTCGGTGACCCACATCGGCGTCATGCCGCCGGGCCAGCAGGTCAACCCGCTGGACCAGTGGGTCGGCACGGCCGGCAACAAGCTGGCCCAGTACGAGAGCGAGCGCGAGGAGCAAGGTCGACTGAACAAAGACCGGCAGGCCTTCGAGGCGCAGACGATGAAGCGCTTTGCCGATCTGGAGCAGCGGCTGAGTTCCGCTGCGCAAGCGGCGCCGACGCCGGCCGCCGTGCCCGCACCAGCCCCAGCGCCGCCAGCGTTTGTTGCCGCGGCGCCCGCAGCCAGTTTGCTACCGCCGCCGCTGCCCACCGCGGGCCGCCCTCTGCCGGCGACGGGCATGCCGCCGGGCCAGCCGCCGATGCCGATGGCACCTTTGTCGTCGATGCCGGCGGTGCCGGTGCTGAGCCGCGTCACCCTGGCCGACCGAACGGCTCCCGCCGCGGCCACCGGCGCGGCGCAAGGCACCGCGGGCGCAGCGAACGAGGCACGCACGGTCTCGACCTTCCTGCCGGTCAGCTTCACGCGCGGCACGCTGCTCGGCGGACTGGATGCGCCCACCGGCGGGCAGTCGCAGTCGAACCCGCATCCGGTGCTGATCCGCCTGTCCGACAACTCGGTGCTGCCCAACCGCTTCCGCGGCGAATACCGCGACTGCTTCGTCGTTGCCGCCGGCTACGGTGACATCAGCGCCGAGCGCGCCTACCTGCGCACCGAGAGCCTGTCGTGCGTGCGTACCGACGGTGCCGCGCTCGAAGTGAGGATCCAGGGCAGCGTCTACGGCGAGGACGGCAAGGTGGGCATGCGCGGCCGGCTCGTCACCAAGCAGGGTCAGATGCTGGCCAACGCGCTGCTCGCGGGCGTGGTCAGCGGCATCGGCCAGGGCTTGGCGATCTCGTCGACGAGTTACAGCACCTCGGCGCTCGGCACCGTGGCCACCGCCTCGGGCAGCGATGCTTTCGTCGCCGGGCTCGGCACCGGCGTCGGCAAGGCGCTGGACCGCCTGGCGCAGTACTACATCAAGCTGGCCGAGAACACCTTCCCGGTGATCGAGGTCGATGCCGGGCGCGAAGTCGATGTCGTCATCACCCGCGGCGTGCGCATCGACGTGCCGATGGCAGCTTCCGGCGACCGATTCGCGCGCACCGATGCCGCACCTACCGCGCGCTACCAGGAGGCAACTGACGATGGCAACTACTGAAACCCCTCGCCCGGCTTTCGTTGCGCTTCTGCGCGGCACCGTGATCGCCACGACCACTGCGACGGCGCTCGCAGCCGCGCCGGACGAGGCGCGCCTGCTGGCCACGCTGAAGAAGGCGCACCCCGGCACGCAGTTCAGCCAGGTGCTGCGTTCGCCGGTGGCCGGTGTCTACGAAGTCTGGATGAACAGCAACGTAGCCTACGTGGCGGCGAAAAGCCCACGCTACTTCATCTTCGGCCGGGTGTTCGACACGCAGTCGATGCGCGACCTGACGGCGCCAAAGCTCGCGATGGCTGCACAAGGGGCGGCGCAGAGTGCGGCGTCGGGAAGCGCCGAGTTGCAGGCGATCGTGACCGCGGAGCCTGTGGACTTCGACCGTCTGCCGTTCGGCGACGCGATCAAGACCGTGCGCGGCAGCGGGCAGCGGCGCATCGCCGTGTTCAGCGACCCCTCGTGTTCGTTCTGCAGGCGACTGGAGCCCGAGCTGGCGAGCCTGGACAACGTCACGGTCTACACCTTCCTCGTGCCGTTTCTTGGGCAGGCAAGGCCGGTCTTGATCTGGTGCGCGGCCGACCGCGAGCAGGCCTGGCAGCGCTTCATGCTGCATGCCGACACGTCGCTGCTGAACCCGACGGCGAGCTGCGATCACCCGCTGGAACGCAACCTGGCCTTGGCGCAGCGTCTGGGTGTGCAGGGCACGCCCACCTTGGTGTGGGCCGACGGCTCGCGCACCGACGGCTATGTCGACCGCAGCGTGCTCGAAGCGCGGTTGGCGCAGGTAGCGAGGGCCAAGCCATGAGCGCACATCGCTCCTCGGCCCGCGCGGCGGGCGCCGTTGCAGGCGCGATGGCCTTGGCAGGCTGCACGAACATGTCGGGACTGAGCGGCAGCTCGAGCTATGCCTGCAAGGCGCCCGAAGGCGTGATCTGCGACTCGGTGTCGGGCACCTACGCCAACGCTGTGCAGAACAACCTGCCGAGCCAGAAGACCCGAGCCGTCGCACCACCCACCAAGGAAGGGACCGCAACCGCCACCTCTGCGGGAACAGGGGCGGCGCCGGCCTTGCCTTCACGCCCCGCCACGGTGACCGCTGCCGCAGCGACGCCGATGATGCCGGCCCGGTCGTCGGCCCGTGTCCTGCGGCTGTGGTTCAAGCCCTGGGAGGACGCCGACCGCGATCTCTACGACCAGGGCTTCGTCTATGTGCAGATCGACAGCGGCGGATGGCTGATCGAGCACGTGCAGCGCCAAGTCCGCGAGGCCCACGCGCCGCTGCGCCCGCCGCCGCGCAGCACACCCGCCAGCGACGGCAAGGAGCCGCCTGTGCCGACGCCCATGTCGAAGAGCCTGCCCCGACCCGCTGCGGCCGACACCCCGCTGCAAGGCTGGGTACCGCCTGCCGCACGCCCGGACAGCACGGACTGAACAGACCGCCATGCCTTCCACGCTCACATCGCCCCGGGCCGCAACGCCCCTCGCTTCACGCACGCCGTGGCTGGGCCTCGGCGCGACGCGGGATACACCGGCCGAACAGTTCGCCGCTTGGCTGCCCTACTCGGCTTATCTCGCCGACGAGAAGCTGTTTGTCAACCGCGACAGCCTGGGTTTCATGCTCGAGCTGATGCCGCAGTCCGGCGCCGACGAGCGCATGGCCGAGGTGCTGGTCTCGCTGTACTCGACCTGCCCGCCGGGCACCGGCATCCAGTTCCACCTGTTTGCATCGCCGCATGTGCGCGAGCAGTTGCGCCGCTATGCCAACCTGCGCGTCGAGGATCCGGACCAGGCCGACAAGGCAAAGCACTGGGGCCGCCCGGCGCGCAACGACAACCTGTTCCACCGCCTGGCGCGCCAACGTGTCGGTCACCTGCTGCAAGGCGCCCAGCAGTCGCTGACCTCGGGCTTCCACTACACGATCCGCGACTTCCGGCTGATGATGAGCGTGTCGCTGCCAGGCGGTGCCGCTGCCGCCGAGGACCTGGGCCGGCGCGACGAGCTGATGGCGCTGCGCGAGTCGATGGGCTCGACCTTGCGCTCGGCTTCGCTGCCCAACCGCGTCTGCGATGCGGCGGACCTGATCAACTGGTGCGCGCTGTTCACCAACCCCGACCGCGTCTCGCAGACCGACGCCCCCGACCTGCACTACGACGACGGGCGCGAGATCCGCGATCAGATCGTCGACTTCGACACCATCCAGGACCCGCGTCCGAGCGGACTGAGGCTGTGGAAGGAAGGCAGCGACGACGCGCTGGAGGCGCGCTTCTACTCGATCAAGTCCTTCCCCGAGCGTTTCGCGCTGTGGCAGATGGGTTCGCTGATCGGCGACCTGATGCAGCCGGCGCTGCAATACAGCGCACCCTTCCTCCTGACCCTGGGCGTGCACGTGCTCGACCCCAACGTCATGAAGTCGGTGGTCACGGCCAACCACGTGCGCGCCACGCAGAACGCGCGCAGCAAGATGGCCGAGGTCATGCCCGACGTCGGCAAGAAGCTGCAGGACTGGACGGCGGCAGCCAACGCCATCGACATCGGCAGCAGCCTGGTCAGCCTGTACCACCAGCTCGCCATCTTCTCGGCGCCGCACAAGGCGGTGGCGGCACACGAGACCGCCAACGCGATCTGGCGCGGCCGGGGCTTCCAGCTCAACGCCGACGTCTACATGCACCGACAGGCGCTGCTGGCCAGCCTGCCGATGACGCTGTCGGAGCGCTTCCACAAGGACCTGGCCAAGATGCGCCGGGTCTCGCGCAAGACCATGGCCAACGCCATCCACCTGGCCCCGCTGATCGCCGAGTGGCGCGGCACGCGCACGCCGGCGCTGGTCTTCGGCGGGCGGCGCGGCCAGCTGATGACGCTGGACATCTTCGACAACGACCTGGGCAACTACAACTTCGCGATCATCGGCGCACCGGGATCAGGCAAGTCGGTGCTGATGAACGAGATGGCCTGGTCGTACCGGGCCATCGATGCCAAGGTCTGGATGCTGGACCTGGGCCGCTCCTTCGAGAAGCTGTGCCGCAAGGCCAAGGGCAGCTACATCGAGTTCAAGCCCGAAGTCGACCTGTGCCTGAACCCGTTCACGCACATCGCCGACATCAACGAAGACATCGACATGCTGGTGCCGGCCATCTCGAAGATGGCCTCGATGTCGCGGCCGCTGGACGAGGTCCAGTACAAGGCCATCTCGGCAATGGTGCTCAAGCTCTTCCGCGAGCATGGCAACGAGCTGACCGTCACCGCGCTGCGCGACGCCTTCAAGGCGGGGACGATCGAAGAGCTGGGTGTGCGCGAAGACCCGCGCATCCGCGACCTGGCGGTGATGCTCAACCCGTACGCCCGCGGCGGCCAGTACGAGCGCTTCTTCGAGGGCCGCAACAACATCGACTTCGGGAACGACTTCGTCGTCATCGAGAACGAGGAGCTGAAGCGCCGGCCCGACCTGCACGCCGTCGTCAACATCCTGCTGCTGCACCAGATCACCGGCGAGATGTACCTGACGCGCAACCGGCGCAAGGTGCTGTTCATCGACGAGCTGAAGCAGCAACTCGGCGACATCGGCGCCGACGATCCGGTCAAGGCAGCGGTGGTCGAGGAAGCCGCGCGGCGCGCGCGCAAGTACGGCGGCTCGCTCGGCACCGCCACGCAGAGCGCCGACGACTACTACGGCTCGGCACAGATGGAAGCCGCCTTCAACTGCTCGGACTGGGTCTTCCTGCTGCGCCAGAAACCCGAGTCGATCGAGATGCTCGATCGCAAGGGGCGGCTGTCGATGGACGAGCCCAAGAAGCGGCTGCTTAACTCGCTGCGCACCGAGCCTGGCGTGTTCTCCGAGGTCTACATCTCGTCGCCAGTGGGCGAAGGCGTGGCGCGCAACATCCTCGACCCGGCGACGCACCTGCTGTTCTCCAACAAGCTGGAGGACAACGCGCCGATCGACGAGCTGCGTGCACAGGGGCTCAGCATCGACGAGGCCATTGCCGAGCTGCTGCGGCGCAGGGGGCATGCCCCATGAGCCACGGCATGAAGGCACTGCTGCCGAACGCGGCCCTGGCGCTGCTGATCGTCGCCGCTGCGCTGGCGGCCTATGACCGCATGGTGGTGCGTCCAGGCCAGGTGATCGGGCTGGTCGACGTCGGAGAGATCTACCGGCAGAAGGAAGCCGAGTTCACTCAGCTGCTGACCCGGGCCGGTTCGGACGGCGAACGCGACAAGGCCTTCGCGATGGCGCGCAGCTTCTCGCAGCGCCTCCCGCTGGCCCTGGAAGAGCTGCCGCGCGATTGTGGCTGCCTGGTGGTGCTGAAGAGCGCTGTCGCAGGATCGACGCCGCGTACGCTGGACCTGACAGCGCAGTTGCGGCGCAAGGTGGAGACGCCATGACCGGGATCGCTGGGCGTCTCGCGCGCCACTTCAACGACTTCGCACGCCACCTGCGCGAGCGCTGGGTCCTGTACCTACCGGTCTTCGCGATCTGGGGCTTCGCCTACCTGCGGCTGTTCGTCGATCCGACACCGCGTGTGCCCCTCCTGTTCAACTGGACCCCGAGCCTGCCGTATTGCGTGGCGCTGGTGCGCTACGGCCCGCACGATCTGCGGCGCGGCGACTTCGTCGTCTACGCGTTCGACGGCGAAGCACGCACCGCCTACCCGGGCTTGAACGGCCAGCCGTTCTTCAAGATCGTGCGCGGCCTGCCGGGCGACGTGGTCACCGTCTCCGGGCGGACTGTGGCGGTCAACGGCCAAAGCGTCGGCATCGCGAAGACCCACACTTTCGACCGCAGGCCACTGGACCCGATCGCGCCGGTCGTGATCCCGCCGGGCCACTACTACGTGCAGGGCACCAGCACAGACTCCTTCGACTCGCGCTACCGCGCCAGCGGCCTGGTGCGTGCCGAGCAGGTGCTCGGCACCGTGTTGCCGTTGTTCTGAGGAATGGTCATGGCGCCACGCTTCATTCGCCTGACGCTGATCGCCGCCGCGGTGGGCACTGGAGCGGGCATGGCAACGGCCGGCGTGGAAGCCATCACCCACGACATTCCGATGCCCGACTACCTCGGTCTGCTCAACCAGATCTCGCCGGCCGCGCAGCGCGGTGCGCAGGCCTACCTGCTGGCCTTCGAGCAACGCTGCGGCCGGCCCTTGCGGACAGCGCAATTGCGGCAGGCCATGGCGGACGGGGGCGGCGATCCGGTTCTGATGGCCATGATCCGGGCGAGCCACCTGCGCGACACCTCGGCACTCGGCCCCTTGGGCCAGCGCATCCGCTGCGAACAAGGGCCCGCGCGATGAGACGACTCGCGCTTCGCGTCCTGTCTCTCGGTCTGGCCCTGGCAGCGGCCAGCGCGTGCGCCGCCGATCTGGGCGTGCTGGGCCCGACCTACGGCATTGCCGAACCGCATCTGCTGGACTTCATCCAGCAACGCCTGCGCGATCAAGAACGCAGCGGTGAACTGCAGCGCCTGCTGCGCGAGGCTCAGGTTCGCGGCATCGACGCGGTGAAGCACCCGGCACCGGTGCCCGGCCTGCGCGCCACCGAAACCGCTCGCAGCTTCTACATCGACCCCAGCTTCACGCTGGATCGCAACATCGTCGATGCCCAGGGCCGGCTGCTATTCCCTGCCGGGACGCGGAAGAACCCGCTCGACGTGGTGTCGCTGTCCAGGCAACTGCTCTTCTTCGACGCCCGGGACAGCCGCCAGGTGGCACGTGCGCGCGAGCTGATGACACGCTACGAAGGCCAGCTCAAGCCGATCCTCACCGGAGGGTCGTACCTCGAGCTGATGAAGGCTTGGCAGCGGCCGGTCTACTTCGACCAGCAGGGGACGCTGATCCGGCGCTTCGGCATCCGGCAGCTGCCGGCCCTGGTCTCGCAGGACGGCAGGCGGCTGCGCGTCGATGAGTTGGCACTGCCATGAAGCGCCGGCACACCCTCTGCACCCTCGCGCTCTGGCTGTTCGCGAGCTTGACGACGCCGCCAGCCCTTGCCGCCGACAGCCTGACCTGCACCGGACGTTTTCCGAACCCGATCACCGACATCTGCTGGAGCTGCATCCTGCCGATCAGCATCGGCAGCGCGACCATCGCCAACTTCGGGAGCCAGGAGGACATCGCCAACCCGTCGAGTCCGTTGTGCAGCTGCGGCGTCAACCCGACCCTCGGTCTGTCGATCGGCTTCTGGGAGCCGGCACGCCATGTCGAGGCCGTGCGCAAGCCCTTCTGCCTGGCATCGCTGGGCGGCATCGATCTGGACCCGGGCATTCCGGCGCCCGCGGCAGCGCGCTACACGCGCGCCGAAGGCGATGGCGATGGCGGCAGCTTCTACCAGGCGCACTTCTACGTGAACCCGGTCCTGTACTGGCTGCAGGTAGTGACCGACTTCCCCTGCCTCGAACGCGGCTCCTTCGATCTGGCCTACCTGACCGAAGTCGACCCGCTGTGGAACGACGACGAACTGACGCTGATCCTCAACCCGGAGGCCGTGCTGTTTGCCAACCCGACGGCCGTGGCGGCGTGCGCCGCCGACTGCGTCGCCGCCACCGCCGGCTTCGGCATCGCCGAGTTGTTCTGGTGTGCCGGATGCCAGGGAGGTATCTATCCGCTCGACGGCCACGTGCCGTACCACATGGGCGGCATACGCACTGCAGCGCTGATCGCGCAGCGCCTGACCGCCAAGATGCACCGCCAGATGCTGGCCTGGGGCTGGCATGGCAAGCCCGGGCTGTGCGGTCCGTACTTCCTGCCGGCGATGGACAAGACCGCCTACAAGACCCAGCTGACCTACCCGGTGCCCAACACGGCCAAGGACGGCGGACGCTGCTGCCAGCCCTTCGGTCGCAGCACCATCGTCTGGGGGGCGGGCAAGGAGTACCCGGTGCGCGGCGAGGACTTCGCCTTCATGTTGTTCCGCAAAAGGAACTGTTGTGTGGGTTTCTGATCGCCGCTGGACTCAATGCCGCATCGTCGCCGCCGCGGCGTGGGCGAGCAGCGCGATGGCACTGGCGAGCGCCGCGCTCGGCCAGGTCCCGCCCACGGTGACCGACGCCGACATCGAGCGGGCGCGTCAGAGTCATCGCATGCCGACGGACGCCGAGCTGGCGCGCGTGCCGTTGCCAGCAGCACCCCGGGTCGACGCCCTGCCTCAACCCGTCACGAAGGCGCCCATCGACTTGGAGGTACTCGCCAAGGGCTTCGACAACGACGCCGCTCAGCCGGCATTTGCCGCCGCGGCGGGTCCCGCCCTGCTGGTCTTCGTCAGCTTCTCGATGCCCGAGGCCACGATCGGCCGGCTGCTCGACCAGGCCGAGCGCGCGGGGGCCACGCTGGTGCTGCGGGGTCTCGTCAACGGCTCATTGCGCAACACCGTTGAGCGCATGCAGCGCCTGATCGGCGAGCGCCGCGTGGCCGTGCAAATCGACCCGCAGGCCTTCGACCGCTTCTCGATCGTGCGCACCCCGTCCTTCGTGCTGCTGCGTAGCGGGGCTTCTGCGCAGCCATGCAGCAGCGGCACTTGCCTGGCCAGCGACCAGTTCGTGATGGCGGCCGGCGACGTCAGCCTGGACTACGCGCTGAGCTTCTTCGAACGCTCGGCACCCGCGATGGCGCGCGACGCATCTTCCTTGCTGCAGCGCATGAAGGGAGTCTCGAGATGAGCTTCCGCAAGGCTGTCATCTGGTTCACGCTGGCCTGCTTCATGACGACCCAGACGGCGAGCCTGGCAGGCCCGCACGACGAGGGCGTCGCGGCAGGCCAGGCCGCGAACCCGGTGGCCAGAGGCAGCGTCACCGCCCCGGGCGCCAGCGCGGTGGTGCCCGGCTACACGACAACCCCGCCCGAGCGGGCCTACTACCGGCAGCCCGATCTCGCGGCTAAGGGTAGCGCACGCCTGGCCCTTTGCGCCACGATACCGAACGATCCGGTTTGCCAAGCGCAGCGCGGCGCGCACGCCTCCGCCAACACGCCGCGGCCCGCCGTCACCGCAGACGATCCGGCGGTGGCGGAAGCCCGCGCCATCGGCCGCAGTCCGTCCAGCGTGCTCGGCGGTCTGGCGAGCTACTACAGCGGTTGCACCACCACCGTCAGCAGCCCGCCTGCCGGCACCGAGATGCGCAGCTGCCTACGCCATGTGGGGGTCGGCAACTACCGTTGCACCCGCTCGCTGACGGTATCGACCGAACGCAGCAGCAACTGCACGCCCGGCGATTGGTTTGCACATGCCGGCTCGGGCCGGACCGGCATCGACGTGCAATGCCTGCCCGACCGGCCGGAGACGGCCCAACACATGCGCGTCACCCGGGACGGCGCGCCACTGGCCTTCTTCGACGTGAACATGAGCGCGCCGGTGCTGTTTCCGGAGCGGGTGGCGATGCTCCCTTCGGGGGCGGCCGTGTGGGTGGCCGACAAGCGCTGTGATGGATCCCAGTGCGCCTTGACGGCGATGATCGCGGCGGAGTCCCGCGACGAGTGCAGCGGCAGCCTGGATGCCGCCTACACCTGCACCAGCGTGCGTCCGTTCCTGCCGACCTACGCCACGTGCCGGGCGGGCACGCAGAGCGGCGACAACATCCAGGACGCCGTTTGCCACTGGGACACCGGCTGCACGACCACGACGCTGGATGGAACCCGCTGCTACGCGCCGGCCAGCGGCAGCGGTTCCTACTTCGGCATCGACATCACTCGCACGTTCCCCGGCACCTACTGGAACTTCGACAGCGAGCGGGCGGTGTCCGGGTGGTCTATCAACCCTGCATTCGGCGCGATCCCGACGATGCGCCTGGCCTACACGCAGCCGGCCACGACGGTGACCACCACGGACCAGTGGACGGACCAGTGCCCGTCCTTGGCCGCGGGGGGCCGATGCACTCCCAGCACGGCCGCGATCTGCTCCGACGGCCCAGCGACCAAGGTGATCGACGGCGTCACGCTGACACGCGACTGCTGGGAGTACACGAGCACGATGAGCTGCGACGGCGGGCAGGCCGCCGACGC
Organism: Rubrivivax sp.; assembly: GCA_019635285.1. Taxonomy (GTDB): domain Bacteria; phylum Pseudomonadota; class Gammaproteobacteria; order Burkholderiales; family Burkholderiaceae_C; genus Rubrivivax. Next base: position 48,173 of record JAHBZS010000004.1, read on the forward strand.
ATGCGCCCCGCTGGTCGCGGGTGGCTGCACACCGCGCAGTTCCACGTGCAGGCAGGTAAACGCTGTGACCGGCGTCTGCGAGGTCTTCGAAGACGGCTACAGCTGCCCCGTGCCGGCGCAGAGCGTCACCACCGCCAGCAACTGCCCCTCCGATGTCTTCTGCCTGAATGGCAACTGCTTCGACATCCGCGCTCCGAACGACCCGGATTTCGCGCGCAGCATGTCGCTGCTGGAAGCCGGCCGAGAAGCCGGCGTCTACCTCGACACCGACCGCATGCAGGTCTTCAAGGGCGAGGACAACCGCTGCCGCGACCGGCTGTTGAAGGACTGCTGCTACACCGACGCAGCCGGCGCGGGCATGAACAACCAGACCCTGCTTGGGGTTGGTTCCAGGCTGGTCTACGACGTGCTGATGAATGCCGGCAATCGCGAGTTCCTGGTCCAGGGCATGTCGGCGATGCTCAGCGGCGCGGGCTTCAACGGCAGCTTCACGAGTTACGGCGTCACGGTCACCGTGAACGGCACGGCGCTGCCTGCCGGCTCTGCCGTGCTCTATGCCGGCGATAGCGTCGTGCTGGTCTTCGACCCCTGGTCGCTGGCCATCGCCGTGGTCATCTACATCGCCGTGTCGATGCTTTCGTGCAACGAGGAAGAGGGCAAGCTGGCGATGAAGGAAGGCGCCAATCTGTGCCGCACCATCGGCACATGGTGTTCGTCGTGCATCCGCATCCTTGGCCGCTGTGTCTCGTGCATCGAACACACGACCTCAAAGTGCTGCTTCAACTCGGTGCTCGCGCGCATCGTCAATGAGCAGGGCCGGGTGCAGGTCGGCAAGGGCTGGGGGACGGCGCAGAACGCCGACTGCTCCGGCTTCACTGTCGCGCAGTTGCAGACGTTGGACTTTGCGGCGATGGACCTGTCCGAGTTCTACGCCTCGCTCGTGCCGACGCTGCCGAATGTCGGTGCCTTGCAGGCGCAAGGCAGTGGCCGGATCCCGACCTGCTACTACGGTCAGGGAAACTGCCAATGAAGCTCTGCCAGATTCTCACCTTGGTGGCGGCGCTTTGTGCAGTCGGCACGGCCCACGCGCAGCACCGCGTGCCAGTGCGCGATCCGAAACTGCTGCTGATCGCGGCCATCGATGCGCCGAGCGGTCAGGCACAAGGGGTGCTGGTCGGTGAGGTCGCCGAGGCCATCACGCAGCGTTTCAAGGGCACGGCGCCGATCTACATCGACGTCAGCACCGCGAGGCGCTATGCCCAGGCCGGCTGCAGTCGCCTCAAGGTCAGCTTCTGGCAGGACGGCGTGCAGCTGCCTGGCTCGCCATCTCCGCGCCGCCAGGTGATCGATTTCGGCATCGACTACTGCCGCGACGGCCGGCCGCCGAAGTCGCTGTTGTGACGGGCCCAGCTGATGAAGATCGTCCTGGCCTTGTGCGCTTTGCTTGTGGCCGCGGCGTCGAGCTTCGCGGCCGAGCCCAGTGCACCGCTTCGCTACTGGTTCGACACCTGGCGGGGCTGGCACTTCTATGAAGAGCCCGAGCCGGAGTTCGAGCATCGGGTTCCGCCTCCACCACGGCCCGCCCCTCCTGGGCCGAAGCCAGTCCCCGCCAAGCGCCCCGAGCTCGTCGAATTTGAGCGGCTGCAGAAGGCGCTGGAGGAGACGCGCCACATTGCCGTGATGCGCCCTACCGAAGCCAATGTGCGGCGCTACATGGAGATGGAGGCCCAGGTGGTGGCTCGCGCCTCGACCTTCGCCGACATGGCACAGCGCATCGCCTGGGCTTCGCCGGAGCTGGACCCAAGCCTGCAAGGCCGACCGGTGAACGCCAAGGCGCTGGAAGTCTTCGATCAAGTGCAGATGGCACAGCGCAGTGAAGCGATAGGCGCGCTCGGCCGCGACCATGTGCTGCTGTTCTTCTTCAGGGGCGACTGCTCCTACTGCCACGCCTTCGCGCCGACCCTGCAGGCCTTCCAGGCCCGGCACGGCATCCGCGTAGTGGCCGTCAGCGTGGATGGCGGTTCGATGCCGGGTTTCGCGGAGGCGCGCCGCGACAACGGCATCTCGCGCACGCTGCAGGTCAGCCAGGTGCCGGCCTTGTACCTCGCCCAGCCCTACACCGGTGTGATCACACCGATCGGCTTCGGCGTGCTGTCCGAAGCGCAGTTGCTGGAGCGCATCGCCATCGTCGGAGCCGCACCCACGATCGGCACTCCGCCACTCGCCAGCAGGCAGGCCGTTGTGAACTTCTCGGGAGCATTGCCGTGAGTCTGTATCCGCGAACCATCGCGCAGCGCACTGCTGCGACAGCCACTGCCGTCGCCCTTGCCCTGTCGCCGTTGCCGATGCATGCCGGCGACCTGAATGCCGAGGTGAACAGCATGTTCGACAGCCTCGGTGCGATCGGCAACTACACGCAGCCCGGCGCCTTTCGCGGCCAGACCTTCAACACCTATGCGGGCGGCAACCTGTTCATGCGCGCGCCGAACAAGGTGTACCAGCTGGCCGCGGTGCAGTTTCCGAACGCAAAGGCCGGATGCGGCGGCATCGATGTGTTCGGCGGTTCGTTCTCTCACATTTCGGCGGCGGAGTTCAAGAACATGCTGCGCAACATCACCGCCGCGTTGCCGGGCATTGCCTTCCAGCTCGCGCTGGAGTCCGTCTCGCCCCTGCTGGGCGGGTTGACGAAGTGGGCCAAGGGGTTGGAGACCTGGATCAACAACGCCCGCATCAACTCCTGCGAGACGGCTAAGGCGATCATCAGCACCGGCGCAGAAGCGCTGGGCTACAGCGCGCAGGAAGCCTGCGCCGACCTGGCGATCGAGATGGGCCTGGAGCCCGACCGCGATGCCGCCCGACGCCGCTGCGCGAGCGATCGAAGCAACATCCTGAACACGGCCCGAGCCTCTCCCGATCCCAACCTGCGCAACAAGGCCCCCTTCGTCGGCAACCTGACCTGGAAGGCGCTGCAACGCGCCGGCGCCTATCTAGACGACCCCGAACGCGAACTGATCATGAGCCTGGTCGGGACGGTGATCTTCTACCCGGAGAGTGCCGCGCGCGACCCCGAGCCGATCGCACCGACCATCACCTCGATCAGCCACCTGCTCTACGGGCAGGCCGCCGGCGCGGGCGGCAACGTGACGCAGCACCTACTGCGCTGCAACGACTACGTCAACTGCGACGTCGTGACCTTGGACGTGGCCTACAAGCACACGCCGTTCACGGCCCGCGTCGAGACCTTGATGCGCTCGATCGCCGACAAGATCGCCACTCGCGCTGCCATCCCGAACAACTCGCCCGAGGTCGGCTTCGTCAACCAGACCACCGAGCCGGTCTACAAGATGCTGTCCATCGGTGCGACCATCCCCGGTTCCGGCCTGTCGGACAGTCTGATCGGCCAGTACCGTGACGTCATCGCCGCGGACTATGCCTACGTGTTCCTGGAGCGCAACCTGCGTGTCGGCTTGGGGGCGCTCGACAAGGACTACACGCTGCAGCAGGCCCAGCGCGAGTTGGCGAACCACGTGCGCCAGCGTGCCCAGGCGATGCTGCTGCAGCTGTCGCAGGAGAAGAACCTGCTGTACCAGAAGGTCGGCTCGTTCCGCGCCGTCGCCAGCCACCTGGAACAGCTCGAACGGCAACTGCGCTCGAGCATGCCGCAGCATGTTCTGGACATGCTGGGGCAGCAGGCCGCCTTCGTGTCCCGATAGCGGCCCGGTCCGGGGCGCGCCATGTGGGAGATCTACGCCTACCAGAACTCCGACAGCCTGTTCGGCATCTTCAACGCGGCCGCCGCGATCCACGCCTCCACCGACTACATGGCCGCGGTCGCGGCCGTCGCCTTCTGCGGCTTCGTCGCGGCGCTGATCGCCTATGCCTTCGCCCCCGAAAAGCTCCAGGGCTGGAAATGGCTGGCCACCGTGGTGCTGGTGTTCTCGATCCTGATCGTGCCGCGCGTCACCGTGGGCATCGTCGACAAGACCGGTGGCTCGGCGGTCAAGGTGGTCGCCAACGTGCCCTTCGGCGTGGCAGTGCTCGGCAGCATCACCAGCACCATCGGCCACACGCTGACCCAACTCTTCGAAACCGCCTTCCAGGTCATCCCGGGCGCCGGCGGGCTGCCCAGCGAGCTGAGCTACGAGAGGAACGGTCTGATGTTCGGCAACCGCCTGATCCGCGGCACCGGCAGCGTCGTGTTCCAGGACCCGGGCTTCCGCACCGACCTGATCAACTTCATCCACAACTGCACGATGTACGACCTGATCGACGGCACGGTCGATCCGGGGGTGTTCGCCGCGTCGGACGATGTCTGGGCGCTGATGGCGACACCCAACCCGGCGCGCTTCACCACCCTCACCGGCGCCGCAGGCGCGGTCAACGTCGACACCTGCCCGAATGTCTACATCAACCTGAACGCCCGCCTGCCGGCACAGATCACGCGCATTCAGGGCAAGCTGGCCTTCCAGCTGAACCCGACGCTGCCCGGGGCGGCGGCGGCCGCGGTCATCGCCGGCCAGATCCAGCAGGCCTACGTCAAGAACAACATCGCTACCGCCGCGGCCACCGCAGCGGACCTGATTCGCCAGAACGCGGTGCTGAACGCAATCGAGGACACCGGCAGCATCATCGGCCAGAAGGTGAACGATCCGGCAGCGATGGTGCTGGCCGTGGGGCGGGCCCAGGCCGTGGCGCAGCAGAACGCGACCTGGCTGAACTACGGCAAGGTCGCCGAGCAGGCGCTGCCGGTGTTCAGGAACGTCATCGAGGCGGTCACCTATGCGCTGTTTCCGCTGCTGATTTTGTTGCTGCTGCTGACCAGCGGCCGGGAGACGATGATCGCCTTCAAGGGCTATGCCGCGATCCTGATCTGGATCCAGCTGTGGCCGCCGCTGTACGCGGTGCTCAACTACATGGCGTCGATCTACGCCGCCTACGATCTGGCCGCCGCGGCTGATCTGGGAACCGGCATCAGGGCCCTGTCGCTGCAAACGGCGTCGACAATCTATTCCCGTGCGATCTCGGGCGAGGCCGTTGTCGGCTACCTGGCCATCAGCATCCCCTTCATCGCCTGGGCTGCGCTCAAGCGCATGGAGAACTTCGGGACCGCCCTGGTGGGGGGTCTTTCGGGCATGCAAGGCACGCTGTCCGGAACGACGGGCTCGGCGGCCGTTGGCAACGTCGCTCTGGGCAATGTGGCGATGGACCAGTTTCAGCTGGCACCGAACCGCACCTCGGCGTTCATGAGCAACTGGCAGAACGATCTCAACGGCAACACCCTCTCGTCCAACTCGCTGACGGGCCGCACGGCAGTAAGCCTACTGCGCAATCAGGGCTTCGCGTCACGCGTGGTGTCAATGCGCGTCAGTGAGCAGGATGTGACGGAAGCTAGCCGTCAGGCTGACGCCGCGCGAGGCGAAATGATTTCCGCTGGCAATGAACGCTCAACCGTTCTGACCGAGGCGTTCACCAAGGGCGTGGCGAAACTGAAGTCGTCGAGAGGTTCTTTGGGCACGTCAACGAGCAGTTTCGAGCAGTTGGGCGAGACGCTGACGCGGCTGGACCAGATTTCAAAGAACGTCGCAGACACCACAGGACTCACCCAGTCGCAGGTGGCCCGTATTGCCTTCGGAGCGTCGGGCCGCCTGGGCCTCAATGCGGGCGTCGCCGGTGCTCAGGTTGACGCTAGCGGGGACAAGGCATACATGTCCGGGCTCTCCGCCGAGCAGAAGAAAGTTCTCGGCTCGATGACCAGCGATCAAATCGCCGAGTTCAAGCAGTTCGGCGATCGCGTCTCGCGCGATGTCACCTTCGTTAGCGCCATCTCGGATGATCTTCGTCAGTCTCAGGAGTTGGGAAGTCGTCTGGCGCTTTCGGCATCACGTGCCGAGCGGGCCCAGGCCTCATACGGAGAGCGCAATGCACTGGCCGAGCGAATCTCTGAGGCTCGCGAGCGCGGCGAATCCATCTCCATTGACATCGCTCAAGATCCCTACAACTTGGCGATGTTCCTGCGCTACGCCGAGCGGTACGGCGGCGACAGCGCCTCGGCCGCTGCCTTGTTTGATGCCGAGTTGGCGCGCCAGGGACTCAGGCCAACTCGGACCTTCTCTGACGGGGCTGCGCTGCCGGAATCGTTCAGCGAGCTTCGGCATCAGTTTGCCCAGACAAGTGCAGACCCTGTCCGGAACCCTGACCTGTCGGCAAGAGACACCCAGAATCGAGATGCTGTCGCGAACGCCCTTGGAAGTGCTCTACCGAGCATTCCGGCGTCCCCGAATGCTCGCGTCAGACCTGAAGTCAACGCTCGCGGAGCTGCTATTCGCGAACAAGCGGACCAAGCAGGGCGCGGATTCGACGCGGAGGCGGAGGTGACCCGGTCCGCGGATGGGACCGTCTCAACCACGAAGTCACTTCTGCTCAAGTCGGGTCGTCAAGTTGCGGCCGATGCGAATGCCACCCTCGACGAAGCGAAAGATGCAGTCAAGGGCGTGCTCAACCGGAAGCAGTAGCGGACCGTTTTGACACTTGGAGTGTGCTCGTCCAGCAGCGAGGCGAAGCTCGCCTACGCCGGTGGCCGACCCCTATCACGCCAGAAGTTGGCTGCTATGTCAGATGAAGTCGTTCCGAGGCCCGGAATCTCGCGACGCGTTATCCCTCTGCGACCGAACCCCACCGCGGCGCCACCCAGCGCCGCCCCGACGAGGGCGCCGAGTCCCGCCATCACGATCTGAAGGCCCCGGTCTCCATGAAGCGCAGTGGCGAGGCCCACAAGCACGCCTACTCCCACGAACACCAAGAAAATCGCCCTGCGCAGCATTTCAAGACTCCGATGCGACAAAGGTAGCCCCGTTGGTTCGCATTTGCAAGGGCCCTCGGCAGACCAGTTCACTTCGCTGTTCAACGATTGCCCCGACCTTCGACTGAAAACGGCGGCTTCCCGACCGCGACGCGGTAGGTGGCAGCATGCCCACTGCGCCGAGGGGTATTCCCAGGTCGGTCGGCCACCACATCGCCACCTGTTCCCAAATCGTTCCCAGCTGCGCAGAGAAAGACAAAAGGGTTAGCACGTCCTAACGTGCTAACCCTCGTCGTTGTTGGCGCGGCTGGCAGGAATCGAACCCACGACCCCTTGGTTCGTAGCTTTTTCAGCAGTCGCAAGTAGTTGATTTATTGATGTTCTGACGGAAGCCGCCTGTCCCTTCGCTCCTCTGTCATGAACAGTTCTGCACACGGCAAGTCCCTTCAGGGTCCCTTCGGCTCATCAACTGTCGCCATCACTCGAAAAGCATCGCCACAAGTTGTTATCGGCAGATGCAGCCGACTGGCGTGGACCTGCAAGGGTACGAAGTCGAAGCGACGGTAGAACACTATAGGGGCTTCGTCTTTCGCGTTGACTACGACGGCTGTCGCCCAGATCTCGGCAACCCGAACTTGCGCCGCCGCGCGGCACTCGGCCCCTGTTCGATCCTACCGGCGCCCCGGCGAGCTCGACCCACGACGATCTTCACCTCGTGCCCGAGCTTCGCGACCTGTTCCAGCAACTTGGCCTCGCCGACGGCCCGCAAAACTGGCCGCACAAGATGCGCGACGCTTCGCCTGATCCACGTCAGCGGCGATGCGCGCGGCGTACAGAGGTGCCGGGGACATCGCGCTGCAGCGAGGACAAACCCCGGTCTTGCTGCTTTTTGTACACTAGCATACGATCTATGTGTAAGGTTTCAAACAGGCTGCATCCCGAGACTTCCCACAGGTCATGGAACACGCCGCACGCGTCTTGGATACGGTGCCTGTGCTCGTCTGCGCCAAACGGTCGGCGCGCGTCATTTCCTCGAGACTTCAAGGAGTTCCTATGCCCCCGCAGTCAAAAGTCATCATCACCTGCGCCGTCACCGGATCGATCCACACGCCGTCGATGTCGCCGCATCTGCCGGTGACGCCGCAGGAGATCGCCGACGCCGCCATCGGCGCCTGCGAGGCCGGCGCGGCCATCATCCACCTGCATGCCCGCGACCCGGTTACCGGAAAGCCCGACCAGCGGCCCGAGGCCTTCGCCGCCTTCCTGCCGGCGATCAAGAAGGGCTGCGACGCCGTAGTCAACCTCACCACCGGCGGATCGCCGTACATGTCGGTGCAGGAGCGCATCCAGCCGAGCATCACCTTCAAGCCCGAGGTGGCGTCGATGAACATGGGCACGATGGGCTTCGGCCTGTTCGGCATGCTCGATCGCTTCAAGGAGTTCAAGCACGCCTGGGAGCGCGAATACCTGGAAGGCAGCAAGAACCTGGTGTTCCGCAACACCTACGGCGACATCGAGACGGCGCTGAAGGAAATGTCGAGCAACGACACGCGCTACGAGTTCGAGTGCTACGACACCGCCCACCTGTACAACCTCAAGCACTTCGTCGACCGCGGCCTGGTCAAGCCGCCTTACTTCGTGCAGACGGTGTTCGGCCTGCTCGGCGGCATCGGCTCGCACCCCGACGACGTGATGCACATGAAGCGCACCGCCGACCGGCTCTTCGGCAGCGACTACCGCTGGTCGGTGCTGGGCGCGGGCGCGGCGCAGATGAAGGTGGCGGCCATGGCGGCGGCCATGGGCGGCAACGTGCGCGTGGGCCTGGAAGACAGCCTGTGGATCGGCAAGGGCCGGCTGGCCGAGTCCAACTCGCAGCAGGTGCGCAAGGTGCGCGAGATCCTCGAAGGCCTGGGCCTGGAGATCGCCACGCCGGCCGAGGCGCGCGCCATCCTGCAGCTGAAGGGCAAGGACCGCGTGGCCTTCTAGGCCTGCCGCCAGCCGCATCGGCTGACGGCAGTTCACAGATAGTGTGCCGCGCGGCGGCTCCATGCCGAGGTGCCGACGGCGGATGATCCGCAACGCCATGCAAGAGCACTACGACACCATCGTCGTCGGCGCCGGAGCGGCCGGCTGCGTCGTCGCCAACCGCCTGAGCGCAGACCCCCAGCGGCGCGTCGCGCTGATCGAGGCCGGCGCCTCGGACCGACGCTTTCCGCTCAGCCTGAAAACCACGCTGCCGATCGGCAACATCTTCCTGCTGCCGCACGAACGCTACAACTGGCAGTTCGAGTTCAGCGGCGGCGCCGGCGTCGGGCACCGCAAGATCCCCTGCCCGCGCGGCCGCCTGTTCGGCGGCAGCACCTCGGTCAACGGCACGGTCTACATCCGCGGCCACCGCCTCGACTACGACGAGTGGGCCGCGCTCGGCAACGACGGCTGGGGCTGGGACCGGGTGCTGCCCTTCTTCAAGCAGCACGAGGACTACGACCGCGGCGCCAACCCGTGGCACCAGCGCGGCGGCGAACTCAGCGTGCAGCGGCCGGCGCAGAGCAACCCGCTGGCGCACGCCTTCGTCGCTGCCGCGGCCGAGGCTGGCTTCGCGCGCAACGACGACTTCAACGGCGCGGCGCAGGACGGCTTCGGCATCTTCGACCTGAACCAGCGCGACGGCGTGCGCTGGAGCTCGAGCCGCGCCTTCCTGCACCCGGTGCTGCACCGGCCCAACCTGAAGGTCTACGACGAAGCGCTGGTCGAGCGCATCCGGCTGCAGGGTACGCGCGCGGTCGGTGTCACGCTGCGCCGCCACGGCCAGACCCTCGAACTGTCCGCCGGCACCGAGATCGTGCTGTGCGGCGGCACGGTGAACTCGCCGCAGCTGCTGATGCTGTCGGGCATCGGCCCCGCCTCGCTCGGCGGCCAGGGCATCCGCGTGCAGCACGAGCTGCCCGGCGTCGGCCACAACCTGCAGGACCATCCGACGGTCTCTCTGGCCGTCACCAACCCCAGCGCCGAGAGCTATGCGCTCAACTGGCGCAGCGCGCCGCGCGTGGCGATGGCGCCGCTGCGCTATGCCTTCGGCCACCGCGGCATGCTCGCGTCCAATGCCGCCGAGGCTGGCGGCTTCATCCGCACGCAGCCTGGCCTGGACCGGCCCGACGTGCAGTACACCTTCATGGTTGGCATGAAGGACAACCCGCGCACGCTGCCGCGCAAGCACGGCTACTTCCTGCACATGGCGGTGCTGCGGCCGCGCACGCGCGGCCGCATCGAGCTGGCCTCGCGCGACCCAGCCGCCAAGCCGCTGCTGCATCCGGACTTCCTGGAAGACCGGCGCGATGTCGAGACGCTGATGTGCGCGCTGCGCGAAGCGCGGCGCATCGTCTCGATGCCGGCGCTGGCCGGCCTGTCCGGCGACGAGCTGCTGCCCGGCCCGGCCATCGCCGACGACGCGGCGCTGGAGCGCTTCATCCGCGAGCGCGTCGCCACCACCTACCACCCGGTGGGTACCTGCAAGATGGGCCCGGCCTCGGACCCGATGGCCGTCGTCGACCCGCAGCTGCGCGTGCACGGCCTGCAGGGCCTGCGCGTGGCCGACGCGTCGATCATGCCCAACCTGATCGGCGGCAACACCAGCGCGCCGTCGATGATGATCGGCGAACGCGCGGCGCACTTCATCCTTCACGCCTGAGGAGACTGCAATGAAGCCCCCACGCTCACTTCGTTCGCTGCCCCCCGAGGGGGCGCGTCAGTACCTTCGGACGGCCGGGCTGTACTGACATGACGCCCGCCTTCCTGGACGGCAAGCCCAAGGGCCTGTTCATCGACGGCCGCGCGCGGCCAGCGCTATCGGGCAAGACCTTCGACTCGATCAGCCCGCGCAACGGCGAACGGCTCGCCCAGGTGGCGCAGGCCGGCAAGGAAGACATCGACCTGGCGGTGGCCGCCGCGCGCCGCGCCTTCGAAGGCGACTGGAGCCGCCTCAAGCCCTTCGACCGCCAGCAGCTGATGCTGAAGCTGGCCGACCTGGTGGACAAGCACTACGACGAGCTGGCGCTGTTGGACACGCTGGACATGGGCGGCCCGATCTCGCGCACCACGCTCGGCCGGCGGCGCGCGGTGGCGCTGCTGCGCTACTACGCCGGCCTGGCGACGACGATCCAGGGCGACACGATTCCCAACTCGGCGCCCGGCGATCACTTCTGCTACACCCTGAAGGAGCCGGTCGGCGTGGTCGCCGCCATCAACCCATGGAACGGGCCGATCGGCCTGGCCATCTGGAAGCTGTGCCCGGTGCTGGCCACCGGCTGCACGGTGGTGCTCAAGCCCGCGGAGCAGGCGCCGCTGTCGCCGCTGCGCCTGGCCGAGCTGTGCATGGAAGCGGGCCTGCCGCCCGGCGTCGTCAACGTCGTGGCCGGCTTCGGCGATGCGGGCGCGGCGCTGGCCGAGCACCCCGGCGTCGACAAGATCGCCTTCACCGGCAGCACCGAGGTCGGCCAGAAGATCGTGCGCGCCGCGGCCGGCAACCTGAAGCGCATGTCGATGGAACTCGGCGGCAAGAGCCCGGACATCGTCTTCGCCGACGCCGACCTGGAGGCCGCGGTGCCCGGCGCGGCGATGGCGGTGTTCCAGAACTCGGGCCAGATCTGCAGCGCCGGCACGCGCCTGTTCGTGCAGCGGCCGGTGTACGAGGAGTTCGTGCAGCGCGTCGCCGCCTATGCGAAGACGCTGCAGGTCGGCGACCCGCTGGACCCGGCCACGCAACTGGGGCCGGTGGTCAGCGCCGAGCAACTGGACCGCGTCACCGGCTATCTGGCGCTGGGTGTCGAGCAGGGTGCGCGCGCCGTCGCCGGCGGCGAGCGGCTGACCGCGGGCCCGCTGGCCGGCGGCTACTACGTCGCGCCCACGGTATTCGCCGACGTGCAGGACGACATGCGCATCGCGCGCGAGGAGATCTTCGGCCCGGTGATCAGCGCGCTGCCCTTCGACACGCTGGACGAGGTGATCGCGCGCGCCAACGATTCCAGCTACGGCCTGGGCAGCGGCGTGTGGAGCCGCGACGTGAGCACTGTGCACAAGGTGGCCAGGGGCCTGCGCACCGGCACGGTGTGGGCCAACTGCTACCAGGTGATGGACCCGGCCATTCCCTTCGGCGGCTACAAGATGAGCGGCTTCGGCCGCGAGAGCGGCATCGAGCACGTGCACGAGTACGTGCAGACCAAGGCGGTGGTGCTGAAGCTGGACTGATTCTCCGGCACCGCACGCTCCAGCGTGTCCGCTTCGCAGATCACTGCGCACCATTGCCAGTGAACGCAGCATTGCCGCTGCACCGTGACGCAGAATGGGGGCATGAACGACCGCATCCGTGAACTCGGCTTCTTCCTGCGCGTGTCGGAGGAGGAAAGCTTCTCGTCGGCCGCGCGCAGTCTGGACCTGGACCCGTCGACCATCAGCAAGGTCATCCAGCGGCTGGAGAACCGCCTCGGCGTGCGGCTGTTCCACCGGACGTCGCGGGTGCTGCAGCTGACGCAGGAAGGCGAACACTTCCTGGCCGCGGCGCAGAAGGTGATGCAGGCACTGGAGGAAGCCGAGACCGCCGTCAGCCCCGCGGTGACCGAAGCCACCGGCGTGCTGCGCCTGAGCAGCACCGCCGCCTTCGCGCGGCGCCGTCTTGCACCGCTGATCCCGGCCTTTCTCAAGGCCCATCCGGCGGTGCGCGTGGAGATCGTCGTCGCGGCAACGCCGCCGGACCTGTTCGAGCAGCAGATCGACATCTCGTTCCAGAGCGGCAACATCCCCGATTCGACGCTGGTGGCGCGGCGCATCACCACCGCGCGCTGGCACCTGTGCGCCGCACCGGCCTACCTGGCGCGCGCCGGCACGCCGCAGACGCCGGACGAACTGCACGGCCACCATTGCCTGAACTTCCTGCCCGGGTCCTTCCGCAGCCGCTGGCCGTTGAAGAGCGGCGACCAGGTGCACACGCACGAGCCGAAGGCCATTGCCGCGGCCAACAATGGCGACGTGCTGTGCACGCTGGCGACGATGGGCGTGGGCATTGCCCGCCTCGCCGACTATCACATCGATGCCGAACTGCACAGCGGCGCGTTGGTGAAGGTGCTGCCTGACCATGAGCTGGACCGCGAGCCGATCTACGCCGTGTTCGCCAGCAAGCGCCACCTGAGCCCGCGCGTGCGGATCTTCCTCGAACACGCTGGCGAGCGGCTGAGCGCCGATTGACGATCCCCGGCTGTGCCGCCCCGGCACAGTTGCTTGGTGAGCGGCCGGCTTGCCGATCGATCGTGCGGGCGCGATGCTGCCCGCATGCAGACTCCCTCTTCCCCCGACGCACTGTCCGGCCTGCAGGTGCTGGACTTCACCATCGTCATGTCCGGCCCGATGTGCACGCGCATGCTGGCCGATGCCGGCGCCGACGTGGTCAAGGTCGAGCCACCGGCCGGCGACGTGGTGCGCCAGCGTGCGCCGGTGCGCGGCGGCATCAGCACCTATTACGCCTCGATGAACTGCGGCAAGCGCAGCGTCGTGCTCGACCTGGGCACCGAAGACGGCCGGCGCGTCGCGCGCGAGCTGGCGGCGCTGGCCGACGTGGTGGTCGAGAATTTCCGGCCCGGCGTGATGAAACGGCTGGGCCTGGACTACGCCACGCTGGCCGCCGGAAACCCGCGCCTGATCTACGCGTCGATCTCCGGCTTCGGCCAGAGCGGCCCGAAGGCCGGCGCGCCGGCCTATGCGCCGGTGATTCATGCGACATCCGGCTACGAGGCGGCGCATCTGGAGTACCAGCGCGACCAGAGCCGGCCGATGAACAACGGCATCTTCCTCGCCGATGTGCTGGGGGCGAGCTACGCCTTCGGCGCGATCCAGATGGCGCTCTACGAACGCGAACGCAGCGGCCGGGGCCAGCACATCGACGTCTCGCTGATGGACTCGGTGCTCGGCATGCTGATCTACGAAATGCAGGCCGCGCAGTTCCCGCCGGATCGGCGGCGCCAGGTGTACGAGCCGGTGCGCGCCGCCGACGGCTGGGTGATGGTGGCCGCGGTCACGCCGAAGAACCAGGAGGTGCTGTTCGACGTGATCGGCCACCCCGAGGCCAAGACCGACCCGCGCTTCGCAACGGTCGCGGCCAAGGAGTCCAACTGGCCCGCGCTGCTCGAGCTGATCGAAGGCTGGACCCGGCAACGCAGCGGCGCCGAATGCGAAGAGCTGCTGATGGCGGCCGGAGTCCCCTGCAGCCGCTACCGCAGCGTGGCCGAGGCGATGGAGGACCCGCAGGTGGCCGCGCGCGGCTTCCTGGCCGAGCTGGGCGAAGGCGATGGCCGCTTCAAGTGCGCCAACCTGCCCTTTCTGCTGAGCCGCACGCCCACCCGCGCGCGCCCGCTGCTCGCCGCGCTGGGCGAACATGGCGAGCAGGTGCTGCGCGAGAAGCTGGCGCTCGACGATGGGGCCATCGAGGCGCTGCAACGGCACGGGGCGCTGGGGTGAAGATTCCGGACATCGACCCGGGGTTGCTGCCCGGCGATGAAGAACGAGCGCTGTTGCGCGATTCGCTGCGCGGCTGGTTGCAGCAGCACTGGCCGGCGACCGGCGCCGTGAAACGCAGCGCCGACAGTGCCGCAGCCACGGTGCTGTGGTCGGGCCTGGTGCAGCAGGGCCTGGGCGCGCTGGGCAGCGACCCGGTCGAAGGCGGCTTGCGCGAAGCGCTGGTGGCGATGGAAGAACTCGGCCGCGCCGCGGCGCCGGCGCCGCTGGCCGGGGCGCTGCTGGCCAACCTGCTGCTGGGCCGCCTCGGTGCCCAGCTCGAATTGCTGGCTCCGCTGCATCAGGGCGAGATGCGGCTGGCGGTGGCGCTGGACGGCACGCTACAGATCGACGGCAGCCAGGCCGGCGGCACGTTGTCACCGGTCGATGGCGCGGCCCATGCGACGCAACTGTTGGCGCTGCTGCCACAAGGCCTTGCGCTGGTGGACCTGCGGGCCGGCGGCGCGCAGGTGGAGCCGGCGCGTGCGCTGGGGCTGGAGGGCGCCGCCGGCTGGTGCCAGCTGCGGCTGCACAACGCGCCGGCGCGCAGCGTGCCGCTGGCGCCAAAGGCCGCCGCCGCGGCGCGCCCGCTGCTGCGCCTGCTGCTGCTGGCGCGCGCGCATGGCGCGGCGCGGCGCGCCTTCGAGCTGGCCGTGGACTATGCCAAGGAGCGCCGCCAGTTCGGCCAGCCGATCGGCCGCTTCCAGGCGGTGCAGCACAAGCTGGCCAACGGCTTGATCGCACTGGAAGGCGTGCGCCTGACGCTGCACCACGCCGCGGCCGCATTTGACCTGGGCCAGCCCGACTGGCGCTACCACGCCGCTGCCGCGCCGGCCTTCGGCGCGCAGGCGCTGCGCCAGGTGGCGCTGGAGACGCACCATGCCTTCGGCGCCATCGGCTACGCCGAGGAACACGAAGCGCCGCGCCACTTCCGTCGCGCGCACCTGGACACCCTCGTGCTGGGCGGCGCCATCGAGGCGCGGCGCGAGCTGGCGGCCTGGCTGCTGGACGACGACACCGCCACGCTGCCCGAATACGACCTGGGCGCAGCCGGCAATGCGCTGCGCCGCGAGGTGCGCGACTGGCTGCAGACACACTGGACGGGTGAGCGCAAGGCGGCCTTCGACCGCCAGCCCTTCCACGAGCGCGAGTTCGACGCCGCCTTCGCCCGCGACATCGGCCGCACCGGCTGGATCGGCCTGGCCTGGCCCCACGAGTTCGGCGGCCAGGCGCGCAGCCCGCGCGAGCAGCTGGCCTTCATCGAAGTGATGGAGCGCGCCGAAGCGCCGCGCATCGGCGCTGCAGTGCAGGCCAACGCGCTGATCATGCACGGCACGCCGGAGCAGCGCGCACGCTACCTGCCGGAGATGCTGCGCGGCGAGGCCATGCACGGCATGGGCTACAGCGAGCCCGACGCCGGCAGCGACCTGGCGTCGCTGCGCACGCGCGCCGTGCGCGACGGTGACCAGTGGGTCATCAACGGCCAGAAGATCTGGACCACCACCTGGTGGGGCAAGTACATGTTCCTGGCCGCGCGCACCGACGCCGACCCTGAGCAGTACAGGAAGGCGCCGCATGCCGGCATCAGCATGTTCATCGTGCCGATGGACACGCCCGGCATCAGCGTCAAGCCGGCGACCACGATGTACGACGGCAGCTTCGCCAACATCTTCTACGACGACGTGCGCATCCCGGCGGAGAACATCGTCGGCCCGGTGAACGGCGGCTGGAAGGTGCTGACCGACGCGCTGGCCAACGAACGCGGCACGGTCGGCGGCGGCATCGTGCTGAAGGTGGCGCATGCCTTCGACCTGCTGTGCCGCGATGTGCGCGCCGAGCCCGCGCTGCGGCGCGACCCGCTGGTGCGCGAGCGCATCGGCACGCTGGCCGCCGACATCGAGGTCGGCCGGCAGCTGATGCTGCACTGCGCCGAGCTGGCCGAAAGCGGCACCACGCCGCCGGCGCTGGGCGCGATCAGCAAGGTCTTCAGCGGCGAGCTGATGGAGCGCTTCGGCGAGACGGCGCTGGACATCCTGGGCCCGCGCGCGGCGCTGTCGCAGGGCGCGCCCGGCGCGCTGCGCAACGGCCGCTATGAGCAGAACCTGCGCCACTCGCTGATGTGGGTCATCAGCATCGGCACCAACGAGATCCAGCGTAGCCTGATTGCGCAGCGGGGATTGGGGTTGCCGCGGTGAGGGCGCACGACTACCCCCGCCTTGGCCTGCTCGTCGCCGGCCGCTGGATCACCGACGGCCGCGCGACTCGCCCCGTCACCGACCCCGCGAACGGCGAGACGATCGCGCAGCTTCCGCTGGCGACGGCCGCTGACATCGACGAAGCGGCAGACGCCGCAGGGCGCGCCTTCGCCGCCTGGGCGGCGACGCCGGCCATCGAGCGTGCCGCACTGCTGCAACGCATCGCGGCGCTGATCCGGCGTGACGAATCGCGGCTGGCCGCCATCATCACCCGCGAGCAGGGCAAACGCCTGCCAGAATCGTTGCAGGAAGTGCGCAACAGCGCCGACACCTTCGAGTGGATGGCTGAGGAGGGCAAGCGCGCCTACGGCCGAACCGTACCGGCACGCCAACGCGGTGTCGACCAGATCGTCCGGCTGGAACCGGTCGGGCCGATCGCCGCATTCTCGCCATGGAACTTCCCGGCGGTACTGGCTTCGCGCAAGCTCACCACCGCGCTGGCGGCCGGCTGCACCCTGGTGCTAAAGCCGGCCGAGGAAACGCCTGGAATCCTGGTCGCCATCGCGAATCTCTGTATTGAAGCCGGCCTGCCACCCGGCGTGCTGAACCTGCTTTACGGAGAACCGGCCGAGGTCTCGTCGCGCCTGATCGAACATCACGCCATCCGAAAGATATCGTTCACCGGCTCTGTTCCGGTGGGCCGCGAACTGGCCGCCAAGGCCGGGGCGGTGCTGAAGAAGGCGACGCTGGAGCTGGGCGGCCATGCGCCGGTGATCGTCTGTGCCGACGTCGACGTGGCGCGCGTCGTCGAGTTGGCGCTGGCAGCGAAGTACCGCAATGCCGGCCAGCTGTGCATCTGCCCGACCCGCTTCTTCATTCACGACGCGCTCTACGACCGCTTCGTCACCGCGTTCGCCGAACGTGCCGCCGCGCTGCGGGTCGGCAGCGGGTTCGACGCCCAGGTCGAGATGGGCCCGATGGCACATCCGCGCCGTGTCGATGCGATGCGAGGATTCTGTGAGGACGCGCTTGAGCACGGTGCCGGGCTGCTGTGCGGCGGCGAGCCACCCGATCGTCTCGGCTCCTTCTTTATGCCCACGGTGCTGGGCGAGATGCCCGACAACGCGGCGGCGATGCAGCAGGAGCCCTTCGGCCCGCTGGCATTGATGGCGCGCTTCGAACACCTGGACGACGCGATCGCCCGCGCCAACGCCACCGAGTACGGCCTCGCAGCCTATGCGTTCACGAAATCGCTGTCCGCCGCTCATGCCATCGAGCACGGCCTTGCAGCGGGGAACGTGAGTCTGAACACCTTCGCGCTCAGCGCGCCCGAGATGCCGTTCTGCGGCCACAAGGCCAGCGGCCTGGGCAGCGAGATGGGACTCGAAGGGCTGCGCGACCATCTGCACGCCAAGGCGGTGGTACGGGCCTTGGCCTGAGGCTGCGATGCAGGACAACGCACGGATGGAAAGCTGGCAGGTGCTGCAGTGGGGCCGGCCGCTGCAGAAGGTGCTCGGGCCTCGCCCGGAACCGAAGGGTACCGAGGTCCTGGTGCGCGTGTCGGCCTGCGGTGTCTGCCACAGCGACTTGCATATCCGCGACGGAGCCTACGACCTGGGCGCGGGGCGTTCAATCGAACTCGGCCGTATCGGCATTCACCTGCCGCTGACCATGGGCCACGAGATCCTGGGGACGGTCGTGGCTGCCGGCCCCGACGCGCCGCCCGTCGAACCTGGCACCGAAGGGGTGGTGTTCCCGTGGATCGGTTGCGGCGCGTGCCGCCATTGCCGCGCAGGCGCCGAGATCGACTGCGAGACGCCGATCTCGCTCGGCACGCGCCGGCCCGGCGGCTACGGGCAATACCTGCTGGTACCGCACCCGCGCTACATCGTGCCCTGCCCTGGCATCGACACGCTGGTGGCCGCGACCGCGTCCTGCTCCGGCGTTACGGCCTATTCGGCGCTGAAAAAGCTGCCGCCGTGCCGCGACGGCGACACGCTGGTGCTGATCGGCGCCGGTGGGCTGGGCCTGGCAGCGCTCGGCATGGTGCGCAGACTGCATCCGCTGGCTCGCATTGCGGTCGTCGACGCCAACCCCGACAAGCTCCGGCTGGCCGCCGGGCAGGCCGATGCGGTGTTCGACATCGGCGCCGCCGCCAGCGGCAGTGCGCTGCGCGACTTCGCAGCCGGCGGCGCGGCGGGCGTGGTCGATTTCGTCGGCGTGCCGCAAACCTTCGACTGGGGCCTGGCCGCCCTGCGCAAGGGCGGCATGCTGGTCGTCGTCGGCCTGTTCGGCGGCGGCACCCATGTCTCGATCCCGCTGCTGCCGATGCGCAACCTGCGGATCGCCGGGTCGTACGTGGGCTCGCTGGCAGAGTTCCACGAGTTGCTCGAATTGCTGCGGGACCCCGCGCTGCGGACCGCTCCGATCCAGACCCGCCCGGTAGACGAGATCAACGCGATCTTCGACGACATCGCGCAAGGCCGTGTCGCCGGTCGCGTGGTCGCACTGCACACGCACCCGATCCCGAAACCCATGTAGGAGACGACGATGAAGGACCCGGACCTCGACAACGCGCTGGCCAGCAACAAGACCTACGGCGACGTTGCCGTGCAGCATGCGCTGTTCTCGCGGCTACGCGCCGAAGACCCGGTGCATTGGTGCGAACCGGAAGGCTTCAGGCCGTTCTGGGCTGTCACCAAGCATGCCGACGTGATGGAGATCGAGCGATTGCAGGACAAGTTTCTCAATGCGCCGCGGTCCAAGCTCTTCAGCATCGCGTTCGAGCAGCAGATCGCAGCGCTGATGCAAGGCAAGCCGCACCTGGTCCGCGGCCTGCCGCAGATGGACGGCACCGATCACAGGAGCTACCGCATGCTGACGCAGGCCTGGTTCCAGCCCAAGCAGGTGAAGCTGCTCGACGAACGCATCGCCGCCCTTGCGCGCCGCACCGTCGACGAGCTGGAGGCGCGCGGCCCGGCCTGCGACTTCTATGGCGAGATCGCCGTCTGGTACCCGCTGCGCGTGATCATGATGATCCTCGGCCTGCCCGCGGACGACGAGGAGCGGCTGCTGCGCATCACGCAGGCCTACTTCGGCGGCAGTGATCCGGAGGTGCAGAAGGGATCCGACCTGATCAAAGCCACACAGGACTACGTCGCCTATTTCGACGGCGTCAGCGAAGACCGGCGTCGCCGGCCGACCGACGACGTGGCGTCCTTGATCGCCAACGCGCAGGTGGATGGCCGGCCGATCGGCCACTACGAGGCCTCTTCTTACTACGTGGCCCTGGCCAGCGCGGGCCACGACACCACCAGCGCCACCGCAGCCGGCGGCGTACTGGCGCTGATCCAGAACCCCGACGAGTGGCGCAAGCTGCAGGCCAACCCCGATCTGGTGCCCGGCGCCGTCGACGAGATGGTGCGCTGGGTCTCGCCGGTCAAGCACTTCTTCCGTACCGCGACGGAGGACTACGTGCTGCGCGGGCGCGAGATCAAGGCCGGCCAGAATCTGATGATGTGCTACCCGTCGGCCAACCGCGACGAAGAGGTGTTTGCCGATCCGTTCGCGTTCCACGTCGACCGCAATCCGAACCGCCATGTCGGCTTCGGCTTCGGCGCCCATGTCTGTCTGGGCATGTTCCTGGCGAAGACCGAACTGCAGGCGCTGTTTCGCGAACTGCTCGCCCGCGTCGACCACTTCGAGCTGGACGGCGCGCCGGCCTGGGTTCAGACCTCGTTCGTTGGTGGTCTCAAACGCCTGCCAGTACGCGTTCGGATGAAGGAAGCAGTCGCGGCCTGAGACCCGGCCCGAGATATGCAGTCAGCGGAGGAATGCCGCGTCTGAGCCGCCTTCCAGCACGGCGCCGATGTGCGGACGCAGCAGACCGCCACGGCGCGCGTCCAGCGCCTGCTCGATGCTCCAGGTGCCGGTGCGCAACATCAGTGCCGCCTTGCACTGCCAGATGCACAACATCTTGTAGGCATTGAACAGCCAGTAGGCCCGATAGTCGCGTGGCGTGCGCTGCGTCTGCTCGCACCACTGGGCGACGGTCTCGGCATCGCCGCGAAAGCCGGCCAGCCGCGACGCCGCGGTGGGACCGCCGTGCAGCACCTGCACGAGAAAGACGTGGAACAGCCAGTACGCGAGGTCGATCATCGGGTCGCCGACGACGGCCAGTTCCCAATCCAGCAATGCGGCCGGCTCGAAGTCGCGCACGATCACGTTGCCGAAGCGGGCGTCTCCCCAGACGATGCCAGCCAGTTCCTGCTCGGGGCGGTAGGCACGCAACCACTGTTCCAGCTCACGCAGCAGCGGGTCGGCACCGTCGTCGGGCAATTGCCGCCGGCCCCAGGCGCCAAGGCGAGTCCAGTGCTCCAGATGTTGCGCGAATCGTGGCCGGCCGCGGTCAGGCCAGTCGAGTGCCTGGAGCAACGGCCCTTGCCATCGCACAGCCGCCAGGCGCTCCAGCTGCCGCAGGCAGCCGTCCCACAGACACTGCCGTTGCCCGGGCGTCGCGTCGACGATCCAGCCCGAGTTCGCGTAGGAGGGGTTGTCGGGCGCGACCTCGCCGTCGACGCAGTCGCTGACGAAGAACGGCCGCCCTAGCGCACCGGGGTCCGTCTCCAGCCACCGGCACGCCGCCATGCGCAGGCCCGCTGTCTGGGCAAGCTCGCTCATGAAGCTGTACTGGCGCGCCAGGTCGTAGTCCGGAAAGAGCCCGGTGCGCGCCGGAGGCAGCCGCAGGATGAGCGTCTCGCTGGCGCCGCCAGGGCTCGATACGACGACCCGATAGGTCTCGTTCGAGAAGCCGTTGGCGCGGCTGGCCTGCGTCAGGCTGGACACCGCCTTCAAGCGGCAGCCTGGTTGTCGGCGCAGCCAGCCGCCGAAGTGCCCCGCGAGTGCCGCGAGGTCGGTGTCTGGATCGTCGACGATCGCCATCAAAGCGGGGGCCGGGCATTGAAATGCCCAGGCCCGTCGAAGCCGTCGATCCGGCCAAAGATCGTGTACTCGAACAAGCCATGGCCACGGCAGCCATCCATTTCCATCTCGGCGAGGCAGTCGATGGGGCCGGCCAGCACCGGGTCGGTCGCATCGACGTCGAACCGAACGAAGTCGGTCACCAACGGGCCGCGGTACTGGCCGTGAATCCACTCCAGCAGCGGCCGGTTGCCGTAGCCGGTGCCGGCTTCCAGGTACAGCGGCAGCAGCTGGCGGATCTCAAGTACGTGGTCCGGCCCTCCGGAGCGACGGAAGTGCAGGCGCGCCTGCACGACAAAGCGACGGTCGGCGCTCCAGCGCAGGATCTCCCATTCGGGTCGTCCCAGCGCCTCCGGCGCCCGGCCGTCGTGCCACAGGCGTACAGCGTCCTCGAGCGAACGTTGGCCATGTCGATCCTCGTGCAGCTTCACGTTGACGGTGAAGCCCTCGAACTGGCACGCCATGTGTAGCCGGCGAAAGTCGGTGCTCCGGAACAGGCCGCTCAGCTCGGCGCCGCCGGCAGCCTCGGGGCCCGGCGGCTCAGGACGGCCGATCGCGCGGATGCCCCACGAGCGGTCTCGATAGCCCTTCAGCGGCACGGCGTCCGAGCTCACCCGCACGCCGTCCGGCAGGACGATCCAACCTTTGTAGACGGCGGTCTGGCAATAGCGCATCACGTCGTGCACGACACGGCCCTGGCTGCGCTGCAGCTGGCGCGGCTCCAGCTGCGGCGCGTGGCAGCCGCGAAACACCAGGTCGGCTTCGATGCCGGACGGATTCGGTGCGATCGTCAGCCGCAGCCGCTTCAGCCCTTCCAGCACCTCCAGCCGCAGCGGCCCGCACGCCATGTCGGCGCGATCGCCGAGGACACGCGAGCTGCGCAGCGTGATCTGCTCGCGCCCCACGCGCATGGAGACGAAGCCGTCCTGCGTGCCCAGGTTGGGGTACTGGCCGAGGCCGACGATGGCAAAGAAGGCATCGTTGCAGCCGTGGACGTTGAAGTAGTGCCGGTCATAGAAGTTCCGGTCGCTGGTGCCCACGTGACGCACCGGCTCGGCGATCTGGTGGACGAAGTGATCGTCCAGCGCGCTCAACAACGGCTCCATCGTCAGGTGGCGTTCGGAAACAGCAGGTGCGGCAGCCACAGCGAGATCGCCGGCACCGCGGCGATCAGCAGAATGCGCAGCAGATCGGAGACGATGAATGGGACCACGCCGCGCACCACCGTCATCATCGGGATGTCCGGCATCACCGAACGGATGACGAACAGGTTGACGCCGATCGGCGGATGGATCAAACCAATCTCGACGACGACAACGATCAGGATGCCGAACCACACCGGGTCGTAGCCCAGGGCCTTGATCACGGGGAAGAAGATGGGCACCGTCAGCAGGATCATCGACAGGCTCTCGAGCACGCTGCCCAGCAGGATGTAGATGACCACGATCAGCAGCACGATGCCGAACGGCGGAAAGCCGCTGCCCTGCACCACCGCCAGCAGCGACTGATGCACGCCGGTTTGGTTGATGAATTCGCCGAAGAGCGCTGCGCCCAGCACGATCGCGAACATCATCGCCGAGGTCTTGGCGGTGTCGACCAGAATCGCGAACACCGCCTGCCAGCCGAGCCGCCGGTACCACAGCGCGAAGGCAAAGGACGCCGAGGCGCCGATGCCCGACGCCTCGATGGAAGTGAACAGCCCGCCGTAGATGCCGCCCATCACGAGGCCGAAGATCACGGCCACCGGCCACAGCGAGCGCAACAGCGCCGCGGTATCCTGCCGGCTCGTCGGCTCGGCCAGGGGCGCGATGCCGGGCTGCCGCCAGACCGACCACTGCACCGCCGCCATGTAGCCGGCGACGGCGATCACCCCAGGCACAATGCCGGCGGCGAACAGCATGCCGATGTGCGTCTGCGTCGCAATGCCGTAGATCACCATGATGATCGACGGCGGGATCAGGATGCCGAGCGTGCCGCCCGCGGCCACCGCCGCGGCCGACAGCGAATC
Source organism: Rubrivivax sp. (assembly GCA_019635285.1). Taxonomy (GTDB): domain Bacteria; phylum Pseudomonadota; class Gammaproteobacteria; order Burkholderiales; family Burkholderiaceae_C; genus Rubrivivax. The sequence goes on from JAHBZS010000004.1 coordinate 71,694, forward strand.
GGCATAACCCAGCTGGCGCATCGCCGGGATCGCGACGCGCCCCATCGTCGCGGCAGTCGCGACGCTGGAGCCGCATATAGCGCCGAACCCGCCACAGGCGACGACCGTGGCCATCGCCAGGCCGCCACGGCGGCGGCCGATGAAGGCCTGCGCGGCGCGGAACAGGTCGCCGGAGATGCCGGCACCGGCAACCAGGTTGCCCATCAGCACGAACAGCGGCAGCACGATCAACGAGTACACCAGTGTGCTGTCCTTGGTGATCGTCGCCACCATGCCCAGCGCCGGCGTCGGCCCCATCAGCCACACGTAGCCGCCGAAGCCGACCATGCCGAGGGCGGTCGCGATCGGCACCTGGAACAGGATGAACGAGAACGCGACAATGAAACCCAGACAGGCTGCAAGCATCAGGATGGCTCCACTTCGGCGCCGTTGTTCTGCCACGCCGAGGCGACGAAACCAAGAACCGTCAGCGCGGACGCCGCCGCCATGGCGCCGAGAATCCACGCATAGGGCCAGTGCAACAGCGTGGTGCCATCTCCGAACTCGGCCGCGCGCAAGGCCTGCCGGCCCAGGCACCAACCGATGATGGAGAACAGCAACGCCCCGGCCAGCGCCGACAGTCTGCGCTGCAGACGCCGCACTGGTGCCGGGAATGGGATCAGGTCGACAGTGATGTGACCACCGTTGCGCGCCAGCACCGGATAGAGCAGGAAGATCATCGCGCCGAGCAGCACTTCCAGCACCTCGGTGCTCCAGGGCAGCGGCCGATTGACGACGCTGCGCAGCACCACGTCGACCAACACCAGCAGCATCAAGGCCAAGAGCAGCAGCGCGGCCGCGCCTTCCAGCCAGCCCGCCAGGCGCGCGCCGGGCCCGCCACGCGCCGCCATATTCTCAGCGTCCCGCTTCGACGGCGGCGACTTCGGTGCGCAGCGCGTCCAGCAACTTCTGCGGATCAGCCACGCCCTTCTTCCTGGCCCGCTCGGCCCAAGCGACTTCCATCGGCTTGAGCGTTGTCTTCATCTCGGCCACCATCGCCGGGCCAGCAGTCTCGATGCTCTTGCCGGCCTTGCGCATCGCTTCCCAGGTGGCCTCGTTGCCGGGGCCGTAGGCCAGCCCGATGTTGCGCGCGAACACCTCGCCGCTGATCTTCATGATCGCCTCGCGGTCTTCCTTGGACAGCGAATTCCACTTTGCCTCGTTGATGGCGAGCGTCAGGATCGAGTTGGTCAACGCGCCGGGGATGATGGTCGCGAAGTTCGAGTGCTCGACCAGCTTGAAGGGAAGGATCGACTCCGGCGGCATCACCGTGCCGTCGAGTACGCCACCGGCCATCAGCTCGTAGGTCTCGGTAGCCGGTTTCGCCACCGGTACCGCACCCAGCAAAGTCAACGCCTGCGTCGTGCCGGCGCTGTTGCTGCGGATCTTCAACCCCTTGAAGTCGGCCACCGACCGCAGCGCCCGCTTGCTGTTGAACAACTGCGGCGGAGCGACGACGAAGACCGCCAGCGGCACCACGCCCTTGTACTCGCCATACTGCGCGGTGTACTTGGTGTAGAAGCGGTGCAGCGCGGGGCCGAAGACCTCGGGCTTGTCGCCCATGAAAGGCAGTTCGCCCACTTCCAGAATATCGAAGCGGCCCGGCGTGTAGCCGTTGCTGAACACCACGATGTCGGCCTGGCCGTCGCGCGCGACGTCGAACTGGCCGGGTACGCTGCCCACTACCTTGGGCAGCGTCTCGATCTTCACGCGGCCGTTCGTGACCTTGGCGACCTCGTCCTTCCACGGGTCGATGACCTTGACGCGCATCACCTGGCCCTCGGGGAACCAGTTCGAATGGCGCAGCACGGTCTGCGCCAGCGCCGGCGTGGCCGCGGACAGGGAGGCTGCGATCACCGTCAGCGCGGCAAGCTCGCGGCAGCGGGCACGGATATGGTCGATCATCGTTGTCTCCATTTTCTAAAGCGTGTTTTTAGGCGCAGGATCGAAGAACACGGCACGAGCGCCGCCGTCCTCCGTTCTTCACTGCTGACCGAACTTCGGCTTGCGCTTCTCCTTGAAGGCCTGCGTCGCCTCCTTGTGGTCGGCGAGCTCGAAGGTCACCTGCTCCAGCGCCATGCTGGCTTCCAGCAGGCGGTTGACGCGGTCCTTGACGATCTGGTTGATCGACAGCTTGGTCCAGCGCGTGGCCCACACCGGGCCGTCGGCCAGCTCCTGCGCGATGGCGCGCGCGAAGGGCAGCACCTCGGCCTTGGGCTTGCAGTGGTTCACCAGGCCGATGCGCTCCGCCTCCGGGCCCTTGAGCAGCGTGCCGCGCATCAGGAATTCCTTGGCCTTGTTCACGCCCACCAGCAGCGGCCAGATCACGGTGCCGCCGTCGCCGGCCACCAGGCCCACCTTGTTGACGTGGCTGTCGCCGATGCGCGCGTCTTCGCTCATCACGGTCACGTCGCTCAGCAGCGCGTGCGTGGCCGCCAGGCCCACGCAGTCGCCGTTGATGGCGCAGACGATCGGCTTGTCCAGGTCCAGCTGACGCGTCACCAGGCGGCGGCTGATCATCGGGTCGTGCACCTCGCCTTCCTCCAGCACGTCGCCGCCGGGCCGCTCGCTCATCGCCTTGACGTCGCCGCCCACGCTGAACCAGTCGCCGGCGCCGGTGAGCAGCACCACGTTCACGGCCGGGTCGTCGCCCAGGTCGTCCCAGATGCGGCGCAGTTCGCGAATCAGCCGCTGGTTGATGGCATTGCGCGCCTGCGGGCGGTTCAGCGTGACGGTGGCGACCTTGTTGGCGACCTCCACCTTCAGGTCGTGGTAGTCGGCGTAGCGGCTCATCGTGCTTCCTTTCATTGAGCGGAGATGTTGTTGTCGCGCACCACCTGGCCCCAGCGCGCGGAGTCGTCGGCGATCAGCGCGCCCAGTTGCTGCGCCGTCATCGGCTTGACCTCCTGGCCCAGCGCGAGCATCTTGTCCTGGTACTCCCGGGTCGCCAGGACGGTGTTGATCTCCTTGTTCAACCGCGCGATCACCTCGGACGGTGTGCCGGCGGTGGTGATCAGGCCGAACCAGGTCTCGGCGGCAAAGCCGGGCAGCACGCTGGCCGCCGCCGGCACGCCGGGGTATTGCGCATTCGGCTGCGGCGAGGTCACGGCCAGCAGCTTCAGCCGGCCGGTCTGGATGGCGTCGCGCATCGCGCCGGACATGCTGGTGATCAGCAGCGGCACCTCGCCGGACATCACCGCGGTGGTCGTCGGCGCCTGCCCGCGGTACGGCACGTGCGTCATCTTCAGGCCGGCCGCCTTGGCGAACATCTCGCTCGTCAGGTGGCCGAAGGAGCCGACGCCGGCCGACGCATAGGGCAGCGGGCCGGGCTGCTTCTTCGCCCAGTCGATCCAGCCCTTCAAGTCATTGACCGGAAGGTTGCCCGGGACCACCACGAACAGCGGCGCCGAGGTCACCATCGCCACCGGCGCGAAGTCCTTGACGCCATCGAAGCCGGCATCCTTCTGCACGTGCGGCGTCACCGCGACGATGCCGCTGTTGATGAACAGCAGCGAATGACCATCGGGCTTGGCGCGCGCCACCTCGCGCGCGGCCAGCACGCCCGAGGCACCGGCCTTGTTCTCGACGATGACGGGCTGGCCCAGCGCCTTCTGCAGCGGCTCCTGCAGGCCGCGCGCCATGATGTCGGTGGTGCCGCCGGGAGGGTACGGAATCAGCATCTGCACCGGGTGGTTGGGATAGCCCTGCGCAACGGCCAGCGTCGGCGCCGCGAGCAGCGCCAGCAGGCGCAGCCATGCCTTCATGATGTCTCCTTCGTTTTGATGTTTGGCGCGCTCAGCGCAGCAGGTCGCGTGCGATCACCACGCGCTGGATCTGGTTGGTGCCTTCGAAGATCTGCGCCAGCTTGGCGTCTCGCATCATGCGTTCGACCGGGTAGTCCTTGGTGTAGCCGTAGCCGCCGAAGACCTGCACCGCGTCGGTGGTGACCTTCATCGCCATGTCGCTGCCGAAGCACTTGGCCATGCTGGCCAGCGTGTTCAGCCGCTGCCAGTCGCCCACGTCGCCGGCGCGCGCGCATTCGTAGACCAGCGCGCGCGCGGCTTCGATGTTCATCGCCATGTCGGCCAGCATGAACTGCACGCCCTGGAACTCGGCGATGGCCTGGCGGAACTGCTTGCGCTCCTTGGCGTAGGCGACGCTGGCCTCCAGCGCGCCCTGCGCCAGGCCCACGCATTGCGCGCCGATGGTCGGACGGTTCAGGTCCAGCGCGCGCAGGCTGGCGCGGAAGCCCTTGCCCTCCTCGCCCACCAGGTTCTCGATGGGCACGCGCACGTTGTCCAGGTAGATCGGCGTGTTGGGCGCGCCGCGCCAGCCCATCTTGCGCTCGTGGCGGCCGAAGCTCACGCCCTTCATCGTCTTCGGCTCGATGACGAAGGCACTGATGCCGTCGGCACCGCGGTCGCCGGCGGTGCGCGCCATCAGCACGATGTAGTCGGCCTCGACACCGTAGCTGCACCACTGCTTGCGGCCGTTGATGACGTAGCTGTCGCCGTCCTTCACCGCGCGGGTCGTCATCGCGCTGACGTCGCTGCCGGCCTGCGGCTCGCTGATGGCGATGGCGGTGACCACGCCGCCCGCAGCGATCTTTGGCAGGAAGCGCCGGCGCTGCTCTTCGGTGCCGAAGTGCAGCAGCGGCATGATGAACATCGTGTTCAGCCCAGCGATCGAGCCGCAGGCCGGCGAGAAGCGGCTGATCTCCTCGCGCGCGATGCACATCATCGTCAGGTTGCCTTCGGGGCCGCCGTATTTCTCGGGCACCCACAACTGCATCAGTCCCATCTCGCCGTAGAGCTTGACCAACTCGGTGGGGAAGCGGTCGGTCTCGTCGATCTCGGCGGCGATTGGCGCGACATGCTTCTCCGCCATGCGGCGCACGCTGTCGCGGAACGCGATCTGCTCTTCGGTGAAGTTCATGCCGTGAGCGTAAGGCGCGCGGCGCGGCGAACCAAGGCCTCCACGCGGCACAGCATCTATGCATCCGGCGCCACGCTGCCGGCGTGGCGCAGAGGGCAGCATCGCTGCCATGGACTGCGCACGGCTGATGGCCGACCTGGGCGCCGACGTGGTGAAGGTCGAGCCTTCCGAGGGCGACGACATGCGGCTGCGCCAGCCGTTGCGCGCTGCGCCGGACGGCAGCCGCCACAGCGCCCCTTCTGCCAGCTGAACGCCGGCAAGCGCAGCATCGCGCTGGATCTGAAGCAGCGGCACCGGTCAGGTGGTTGACGTGGCGTTGATGGAGTCGATGCTCGACCTGCTGATCTACGAGCTGCAGGAGGCGCAGTTTCCGGTGCCGGACGCACGCCCGACCTGCGGCCCGGTGGCGGCGCTGGACGGCGACGTGCCGATCTTGCCGATCACGCAGCGCAACGTCGACGCCCAGGCCGACGTCACCGCGCTGCCCGAGCTGCGCTACGACACGCGCTTCGCCACCGTGCATCGGCGCCGACCGCGCGGACCTGCTGCGCGACTGGCTCGACCGCTGATGGCGCGGGAAATCCCCAGTAGATGACCATGCATATCATTCACTACCGTACCGTCTTCATCGCTCGAATCAAGGCCACGAGATGCAGGGCACCCGCTTCCTGATGCAGGCCGTCGCCTGCCAGCCGCACCGTACCGCCACCGTCTGCAACGGCCGGCGCCGCAGCTGGAAGGAGGTCGGCGGCCGCGTGCCACGCCTGGCCGGCGCGTTGCGCGCGCTGGGCATTGCCGACGGGCGCTTCGTTGCCGCGCTGGCGATGAATTCAGACCGCTACATCGAGCTGTTCTTCGCCGTGCCGTGGGCCGGCGGCGCATTTGCACCGCTGAACATCCGCTGGTCGGTGGAAGAGAACGTCTACGCGCTGACCGATTCGAAGGCTTCCGTGCTGTTCGTCGACGACAGCTTCCTCGATCAGAGTCTGGAGCTGAAGCGCCGTCTCGACTGGGTCGAGCACCTGGTCTGGATCGGCGAAGCGCCCTGCCCCGACGGCCTGCTCGACTACGAAACGCTGATCGCCGCGCACGAGCCGCTGCCCGATGCCGGCCGCAACGGCGAGGACCTGTGGGTCATCTTCTACACCGGCGGCACCACCGCGCACCCCAAGGGCGTGATGATGAGCCACCGCGGCCTGTTCGTCGCCACGCTGGGCTATCTGGCCTGGCTGCCCGACATCGAGGACCTGAGCTTCGTCTACGTCGCCGGCTACTTCCATTTCGCCGGCGCCAGCGCCCTGCTGTACATCACGCTGGCCGGCGGCACGCATATTCCGCTGCCGAAGTTCGACCCGGTGCTGGTGATGGAGGCGATCGCCGAGCACAAGGCCACCAATGCGGTGCTGGTGCCGACGATGATCAACCTGCTGATCCGGCACCCGGACTTCGAGCATTACGACCTGTCGAGCCTGCGCACCTGCGTCTACGGCGGCAGCCCGATGCCCGAGGCGCTGATCACCGAGGCGATGCGCAAGCTGCCCACCTGGCGCTTCTTCCAGGTCTTCGGCATGACCGAGACCGGCGGCTTCGCCACCATCCTGCGCTGGCGCGACCACCTGACCAGCGGCCCGAAGGCGAAGCGCCTGCGCTCGGCCGGCCAGCCGGCGCCGGGCAACGAGGTGAAGGTGCTGCTGGCCGACGGCAGCGAGGCGCCGCCCGACACCCTGGGCGAGATCGTCGTGCGGAGCAGCATGCTGATGAACGGCTACTTCAACAACCCGGAGGCGACCGCCGCGGTGCTGAAGGACGGCTGGATGCATACCGGCGACGCCGGCACGATGGACGAGGACGGTTACCTCTACGTGGCCGACCGCATCAAGGACATGATCGTCACCGGCGGCGAGAACGTCTATTCGATCGAGGTCGAACGCGTGCTCTTCCTGCACCCCGCCGTGCGCGAGGCCGCGGTGATCGGCATCCCCAGCGCGCAATGGGGCGAAAGCGTGCATGCGGTGGTCGTGCCGAAGGACGGCATGCGCGTCAGCGAGTCCGAGCTCGATGCGCACTGCCGCGCGCACATCGGCGGCTACAAGGTGCCGCGCAGCTACGAGTTCCGCAGCGACCCGCTGCCGGTCACACCCGTCGGCAAGGTGCGCAAGAACGTGCTGCGCGATCCGCACTGGGTGGGTCGCGAACGCAAGATCAGCTGAATCACTGGAGACGAGACCATGACGAAGAAGGGCATTCTGGCAACGCTGACGCTGGCCGCGGCGTTGCATGGCGGCGCGATCGCGCAACAGACCATCAAACTGGGCGTGATCAGCATCGACGCCGGCCCGCTCGCCGTGAGCACCGGTGCGATCGTCGACGGCGCCACGCTTGCCGTCGAGATGCTGAACGCGAAGGGCGGAGCGCTCGGCCGCAAGTACGAACTCGTGGTCCAGGGCCACGATGGCCCGCCCGCAGGCGCGATCGCTGCGGCAACCAAGCTGGTGCGTCAGCAGGGCGTGTCCTTCTTTACCGGCATCAGCCCGTCCGGCAACTCGCTGGCGGTCAGCGCCAAGCTGGCCGACCTGGACGCGCTGTACCTGGACGCCACGGCGGCCAGCGACGACCTCACCGGCAAGAACTGCAACCCCAACTACTTCCGTGTCGGCATCAGCGACTCGAGCCAGGTGCAGGTGTGGCGCGAACTGGCGCAGCGCCACGGCGCCAAGACTTTCGACCTGCTGATGGCCGACATTGCCGCGGCGCGCGACGCCACCAGGCGCTTCGTCGCCGTGCTGCCGGGCATCGGCGGTACCGTCGGCAAGGAGATCTACGCGCCGCTGAACACCACCGACTTCGGCGGGCAGATCGCCCAGCTGCAGGCCAAGCCGGCCGATTCGCTGGTGATGTACATGCCCGGCTCGGCCGGTATCGCGCTGTCCAAGCAGCAGGCGCCCTTCGGCCTGTTCGACAAGTACAAGCTGGTGATGAGCGCTTCGATGGTCAACGAGATCCTGATCGCCGGCCAGGCCGACACCACCGCTGGCGTGTGGTCGTCGCAGAGCTACTTCTGGTCGCTGCCCGGGGACACGAACGCCGAGTTCGTCAAGGCCTTCGAGGCGCGCTTCAACCGCAAGCCCAGCTACCTGTCCGCCGACGCGTACATCGCCTTCATGCTGGCGCACGAGGCCATCCAGAAGGCCAAGTCCACCGACGTCGCCGCGGTGCGCAGCGCGCTCAACGGCCTGAAGTTCGACACGCTCGTCGGCCCGGTGGAGATGCGCGCCGCCGACCACCAGCTGGTGCGGCCGCTGGTCGTGGTGCAGGCTGTGAAGGCGGCGCCGGGCAAGGGCGAGATCGCGCTGCGCTCGGTGGAGCCGGCGGCGCGCATCACGCTGCCGCCCAGCGCCGAATGCAAGATGTAGCCATGGGCACGGAGCCCGAGCTGGCGCGCCACCTGGCGCAAGCGCGCGATTTCAGACAGTGGGCCGACGGCCATGCGGACGAGATCGAGACCACGCAGGCGCTGCCCACGGCGCTGAGCGCGCGCCTGCGCGAACTGGGCTACTTCGGCATCACCATCCCACGCGGCTACGGCGGGCTTGGTCTCGGGCTCGTGGGCTATGCCGAGATCATGGCCGAGCTGTCGAAGGCCCACGCCGCCATCGGCGGCCGCGTGGCGCTGAACAACATGGTGGCCTCGCAGGTGGTGCTGCTGGGCGGTACCGAGGTGCAGAAGCAGCGCTTCCTGCGCCCGATGGCCACTGGCGAAGCGCTGGCGGCCTTCGCGCTGACCGAACCCGGAGCCGGCTCCGACGCCGCCGGCGTGAGCACGCGCGCGTCGCGCGATGGCGACCATTGGGTGATCGACGGCATGAAGCACCTGATCATGCATGCGCCGATTGCCGACCTGGTGACCGTGATCGCCAGCACTGAACCCGAACGCGGCGCGAAGGGCCTGAGCGCCTTCGTCGTGCCCCGCGGCACACCCGGCTTGCGGCAGGCGCCGGCACAACGGCCGATGGCGTCGCGCACGACGGTGGGCGAACTGCATTTCGAGGGCTGCCGCGTCCCCGCCGACCACCTGATCGGCGCGCCCGGCAAGGGCTTCTCGCTGGCCATGCGGGCGCTGGACATGACGCGGGTGGGCGTAGGCGCCTATGCCGTCGGCAGCGCGGAGCGCGCGCTGGAGCTGAGCGTGCACCATCTGCAGGGACGCCGCCAGTTCGGTCGCCCGCTGGCCGAGCAGCAGGGCCTGCAGTGGATGCTGGCGGAGATGGCCACCGACATCGCCGCGGCGCGGGCGCTGCTGCGCAGCTTGGCCGCGAAGATGGATGCCGGCGAGCCAGCTTCCGCCGACGCGGCGATGCTCAAGCTCTTTGCCTCGGAGATGTGCGGCCGCGTCGCCGACAAGGCGCTGCAGCTGCACGGCGGCATTGCCTACCTGCACGACCACCCGATATCGCGCATCTACCGCGACGTGCGGCTGTGGCGCATCGTCGACGGCACGTCCGAGATCCAGAAGACGGTCATCGCCCGCGAACTGCTGGCGGCGGACCAGATGCCGTCCGGCACCCCATACGCCGGTTGACCCCGGCGCCTCGCCTCACCGCGGCTGGCGGCGCAGCCTGGCCAGCCGCGTGTCAATCTCCTCGCGGCTCACGCCCAGGTTCGCGGCCCGCGCCGCGTCGCGCTCGAACACCAGCGCCTCGGCCAGCGGCCGCCCCGCCTCTTCGTCGAGCAGCTTCTTGTAGGCCACCACGCCTTCGGGCACGTTGGCCAGCATCTGCCGCGCCAGCGCCTGCGCCTCGGCCATCAGCTGCGCAGGCGGCACGACGCGGTTGACCAGGCCCCAGGCCAGGGCCTCGTCGGCGTCGAAGAAGCGGCCGGTCAGCGCCAGCTCCTTGGCGCGGTGCGAGCCCAGGCGCTGTTGCATGCGCACCGAGCCGCCCCATCCGGGCAACAGGCCCACCTTGGCATGCGTGTCGGCGAAACGAGCGTCGCTGGCGGCGACGAGCAGGTCGCAGGCCAGCGCAATCTCCAGCCCGCCGGTGATGGCCAAGCCGTTGATCGCGCCGATCACCGGGCCGCTGAACTGCTGCAGCGCGGCCACGGCGTTGAATTCCCAGGCGGCAGCCGCCGGCGCCGCGCTCCATTCGTCGAGGTCCAGTCCTGCGGTGAAGGCGCGGCCGGTGCCGGTGAGGATCAGCACACGTACCGCCGCGTCGGCCTCGAGCGCCGCCACCGCCTGCTGCAGCTCGCGGCGCAGCGCGATCGACAGCGTGTTCAGCTTGTCCGGCCGGTTGAAGGCGACGGTGGCGAAACCTTCGTCGCTGCGCTCGACACGCAGCGTCTCGTAGGCGGCCTCGCAGGCGGCCATCACGCGCCCCTGAACGCCGGCTTGCGCCGCTCGACCATCGCCGCGATGCCTTCCTGCGCGTCGGCGCTGCCGGCCACCCGCGCCAGCGTCAGCGCCTCGTCCTCGAGCTGCGCGGTCAGCAACCCGCCCCCGGCCGCAGCAAACAGCCGCTTGATCTGCCCATAGGCCACGGTCGGACCGTCGGCCAGCCGCTGCGCCAGCGCGCGGGCCTCGTCCTGCAGCCGGTCGTCAGCCACCACGCGGTCGGCCAGGCCGGCCTGCAGCGCCTCGGCGCTGCTGAGCACCTCGGCCAGCAGCACGAAGCGCCGGGCCCGGGCCACGCCCATGCGCGCCGTCAGCGTCAGGCTGGAGCCCGAATCGCAGCTGAAGCCCAGCTGCGCGAAGGCCGAGCCGAAGCGCGCCGACTCGCCCGCCAGCACCACGTCCGCGCCGGCCAGCAGCGCCACGCCGCCGCCCATCGCGAAGCCTTGCACCGCGCACACCACCGGCACCGGCAGCTGCCAGAAGCGCTGCAGCCCCATGTGCAGGTTGGCCGTCCATTCGCGCACCAGCGGCCCCAGCTGGTCGCGCACCGGGTAGAAGCTCTTCAGGTCGCCGCCGTAGCTGAAGTTGGCGCCTGCAGCCTGCAGCAGCACGGCGCGCACGCCGCCGGCGTCGTGCCGGTCCCACAGCGTGGCAGCCACGGCCTTGAAATCGCGCGTGAAGTCGCCGTCGAAAGGGTTGCCACGCGCCGCCTGCGTCAGCGTGACGAGCGCCAGCGCGCCCTGCATCTCGAGTTGAACAGCGGGATCGCTCATGGTCTTCAGGGTCCGTGCGGGTTGTGAATCGCTCGACTGTACGCTACCGTACGACTTCCGACATCCAGGATTGCCCGCAACCATGCTGACCCCGCAGGACGATCTCATCGGCCACCAGCTGCCGACCACCTTCGACCAGATCGACAACAGCGACCCGGCGTGGATGGAGCGGCTGTGGTACACCGGCCACCCGGTGCCCGGCAGCGACGTGATCTTCGACATCGGCCTGGGCTACCACCCGAACCGCAACGTGATGGACGGCTTCGCCGGCGTGGCGGTACCGGGGCGGCAGTGGAACTTCCGCGCCAGCCGCCGGCTGCGCCCGGACCCGCTCAATACCACCATCGGGCCGCTCTCGATCCGCGTGATCGAAGGCTTGAAGCGGCATGCGCTGACGCTGGGACCCAACGACTCCGGCCTGCGCTTCGAACTGGAGTTCCATGCCACGCTCAACCCGCACGAGGAAGCCGGCCACCTGCGCCGGCGCGACGGCCGGGTCACCGAGCACATGTACCGCGCCCAGCAGATGGGGCGCTACACCGGCTGGCTGGAGTTCGACGGCCGGCGCATGGAGGTGGACAGCTGGCTGGGCCAGCGCGACCACAGCTGGGGCGTGCGCGCGGAGATGCGCAGCGACGAGACCCACCCGCCGCTGACCTACTACCCGCCGTTCTTCTTCTGCTGGACCACGGCGCAGTTCAAGGACTACGGCCTGGTGATCTTCCTCAAGGAGCGCGCGCCCGGCGACGTCATCTACCTCAGCGGCGAGATCGTGCGGCCGCTGGGCCAGCGGGCCTCGGGCCGCGACCAGCTGGTCGCGGTGCAGCACGACGCCAAGTGGCTGGCCGACCCGCTGGGGCAGAGCCTGGACCAGGCCAACTTCGATCTGACCTTCGCCAGCGGCGAACGCCGCACGGTGCAGGTGCGCGCGCTGCCGGCGCGGTACTACCTGAAAGGCGGCCTGTACGGTGGCCTGGACGGCTGGTTCCACGGCGACGACAAGGGCAAACTGTTCGCCGCCCACGACCAGTGGGACCTGCAGGATCCGGCCACGCGCCGCAAGCTGCGCACGCTGGCCGACCAGGTGATCGAGGTGCGCGACGGCGACCAGGTGGGCTACGGCATCATCGAATACGGCGTCGCCAAGGGCTATGCCAAGTACGCCGAGGTGCAGGAGCATCCGGCGATCTGAAACACCGCCCCATGCGCAGGCCGCTCCATCATTCGAGCCCCGGGACCTCCGCCGATGCCGGCGAGGGTACGCTCGAACCATTCGGCATGTTTCCGGTGGAGGTCGCCCAGACCCTGCGACGCCACGCCGTGCACCGCTGCTGGCGCGACGGCGATGTGGTGCTGCCAGCGGACCGCGTCGTGCCGTGGATCCTGACGGTGGTGCGCGGCATGCTGCGCATGGCGGCGACCCTGGAGGACGGCCGCGACGTGTTCTTCCGCTGGCACGGCCCGGGCGAGATGGCTGGCATGATTTCCGCCATCGCGGACCTGCCGCTGCCGGTGGACGCCGTGGCGCACGACCGCTGCGAAACGCTGCACGTCGAGCGCGAACTGCTCGTGGACATGATGCTGCGGGACGGCGGCGTGGCGCTGGCGGTGACGCGGCTGAACGCGCGTCACACCTACGACACCGTGAACCTCGTGCGCATGAACCATGAGTCGTCGCTGAACGCCCGCGTGCTTGGCGTGCTGCGGCATCTGGCGGTGGTCAACGGTACGCGCGAGGCGCCTGGCGCGATGGCGCTGCCGGTTTCGCAGCGCGACATCGCCGCGGCGCTCGGCGCGTCGCGGCAGCGCGTCAATGCCGAGCTGAAAGCGCTGGAGCAGGCCGGGCTCATCCGACTTGGCTACAACCGGATCATCCTGTTCGAACCCGCTGCCCGCGCGCCGGCGGCCGTGCTGACGCACTGAGCCTGCGGCAAAAGCCGCGTACGCGACCTTTCGGCGCTTGGAAGTCCCCAGCACGCAAGACGCGCAGCGGCGCTTAGTCTGGTGGCATTCGCATTCGCTGCCACACGCTTCGAGCATGCCACCCGCCCTGATGCCCTGGACGGTCACCGAACAGGATCGCGACCACCCCTCCGACACGCTGATCGAGCGCCTGCGGAGCCAGTTCCCTACCGAGCGCGAGGTCGACGACAACCTGACGCGCAAGATGCGTCATCGCACCGGCCCGGCGTTCACCGGCGTCAGCTTCGAGGCGATGACCGGCTACATCGCCGCGCTGCTGAAGGACCACGTGCGCGGCGACTTCACCATCGCCGAGCAGCGCTGGCTGTCGGGCGGTGCCTCGAAGATCCAGATGGCCTTCACCCTGGACTGGGACGAGCCCGGCGTCGGCCGCCAACGCGCCCGGCTCGTGGCGCGCATGGAGCCGGCCGAATCGCTCAATTCGACCAGCCGGCGGCGCGAGTTCGAGCTGCTGCGCGCCTTCGCCGGCGTGATCCCGGTGCCGCGCGTCTACTGGGTCGACGCCGACGGCCGCTGGTTCCCCGAGCCGGCCCTGATCTATGCCTTCGCCCCCGGCAGCACCAAACCGCGCACGGCCACCGGCAAGGTTGCGGGCATTGGCACGAACTTCGGGCCGGCACTGCGCGAGCAGCTGAAGCCGCAGTTCGTCGATGGCCTCGCGCGCATCCATGCCTTCGATCCCGACAGTGCCGCCTTCGCATCGTTCGACCGGCCGGCAGTCGGCAGCACGCAGAGCGCGCTGTGGCAGCTCAATCGCGCGCGGCGCATCTGGGAGGAGGACCGCGGCGAGGACCTTCCGTTGCTCGAGGTGGCAGCAAACTGGCTGGAGCGCAACCTGCCGTCGCTGGACCGCGTGAGCGTGGTTCACGGCGACTATCGCAGCGGCAACTTCCTCTTCGACGAAACCACGGCCCGGATCACTGCCATCCTGGACTGGGAGCGCGGCTACCTCGGTGACCGCCACCGGGATCTCGCCTGGACCACGGCCGAGCAGTACGGACACTGGAGCGAGGACGGCAGGACTTTCCTGGCCTCGGGCATTGCGCCGGTCAGCGAACTGCTCGAACGCTACGAGGCAGCTTCCGGGCTGCGCGTGGATGCGGCCAAGCTGCGCTACTACCGGCTCTTCAACTGCTACCAGATCGTGGTCACCGCACTGGGCTCGTCGTATCGCGTGGTGCGGTTGGGCAAGACGCACCAGGACATCCTGATCGCCTGGGTCGAGGCAGCAGCCTACGGCGCGATGGAAGAACTGCGCGAAGAGATGGAAAGGACGCTGTGATGGCTGACCGCAACGACGGAGCGCTGCAGGCTGCGATCAAGGCACTGGAACATGCGGTGATGCCGGCATTGGATCCAGCCGATCCGCTGGCCGGCGAACAACTGCGGCTCGTCATCGGCTACCTGAGGCTGCTGCGCGACCGTCTGGCGCAGATCGACGATCGTGCCCGCTTCGAACTGCAGCACTACCGGTCGCTGGCCAGCGCGCTGCGTGACGAGGCCCGCAGCGAAGGCGGCGAGGTGGCCGCGCGCTTCGAGACAGCCCTCGCGCTGGCAGAACGGGCCGGACGGCCCGCGGAGCGGCGCGAAGCCACGGCCGCACTGGCCGCTGCGGTGAGCGGCCTGGTCCGCTGTGCGGCCACGGCCGTGCCGGAGCGCCGCCGCCGCATCGAACACACCGTGGCCAGCCAGTCACGGCGTTGGGTGGACGCGCAGCGCGCCTGGTTTGCGCCGCTGGGGTTCGAACTGCGGCCCGATCAGCTGCCCGCGTTGGCACAAGCGCTCGCACCGGCCGAGCTGCGCGCCTGAGGGCCTGGAACTGCGACATGGAGCATCCGTGAGCACGATGGCCGACGCCTCCGCGCAGCGGGCCGACGTAGCCACGCCGTCACTGCGGCTGCTGCGCGCCGCGCTCGAGTGGCCGGTGGCGGCGCTCATCGTCGCCGAGGTGGCCATCCTGCTGGCGGGCGTGGTTTCGCGCTACCTGCTGCACAGCCCCCTCGGATGGACCGACGAGTTGGCGGGCGTTCTGCTGCTGTGGATCGCCATGCTGGGTGCGACCATCGCCTTCCTGCGCGGCGAACACATGCGGTTGAGCTTCGTGGTGGAGCGCCTGCCCGACGGCTGGCGCCAGCGCGCCGAGACACTGGGTCTGCTGCTGTCGCTCACCTTCCTGGTCTTCATCGCGCCGCCGGCCGTGATGTTCGCGGTGCACGAACATCCGATCACCACCCCGGCGCTCGGCATTCCCAACAGCGTGCGCGCCGCTGCCATGCCCGCGGGCATGCTGCTGATGGCGCTGATCGCGCTCGGACGGCTGTGGCGGCGGGCCGCTCCGGCGCAGGTCTTGGCTGCCTTGGCGGTGATCGGCATCGGCGCCGCCGCGCTAGCGTTGAGCGCTCCCTGGCTCAAGTCCATCGGCAGTTCCAACCTGTTGATCTTCTTCGCCGCCGGCGTCAGCCTGATGCTGCTGCTGGGCGTACCGATCGGCTTCGCCTTCGGCGTGGCCACGATGGCCTACGTGAGCTTCGCGACCCGCGCGCCGCTTCAGGTGATCGTCGGGCGCATGGACGAAGGCTCGTCGCACCTCATCCTGCTGGCGGTGCCGCTCTTCGTACTGCTGGGAGGGCTGATGGACATCGCCGGCCTGGCGCGCGCAATGGTTGCCTTCCTTGCTGCCCTCGTCGGCCATCTGCGCGGCGGGCTGAACTACGTGCTGCTGGGCGGCATGTACCTGGTATCCGGCATCTCGGGCTCGAAAGTGGCCGACATGGCGGCGGTGGCACCGGTGCTGTTCCCGGAAATGAAGAAGCGCGGCCAGAAGCCGGGCGAGATGGTGGCGCTGCTGGCCACTTCGGGCGCGATGGCCGAGACCATTCCGCCCAGCCTGGTGCTCATCACCGTCGGCTCGGTCACCAGCGTCTCCATCTCGGCCCTGTTCACCGGCGGCCTGGTGCCCGCGCTGGTAGTGGCGCTGGCGCTGGCCGGCGTGGCCTGGTGGCGATCGCGCGGCGACGATCTCTCGGGCATCGCCAAGGCATCCCGTTCGACGGTGCTGCGCTGCCTGCTCATCGCCCTGCCCGCCTTGTCGCTCCCGGTAGTCATCCGGCTGGTGGTGACCGAAGGCATCGCCACGGCCACCGAGGTGTCGACCATCGGCATCGTCTACACGGTGCTGCTGGGCGTGCTGGTGTACCGCCAGTTCGACTGGCGGCGCGTCTTCGGCCTCGTGGTCGACGCGGCGTCGATCTCGGGGGCGATCCTCTTCATCATCGGCGCCGCCAGCGCCATGGGCTGGGCGCTCACGCAGTCGGGCTTCTCCACTCAGCTGGCACAGGCCATGGCCGCCGTGCCGGGCGGTCGCTGGGGCTTCCTCGCCCTGTCCATCGTGGCCTTCGTGGTGCTCGGCAGCGTGCTCGAAGGCATCCCGGCGCTGGTGGTGTTCGCGCCGCTGCTCTTCCCCATCGCCCACGGCTACGGCATCCACGAGGTGCAGTACGCGATGGTGGTCATCCTGGCCATGGGCATTGGCGTGTTCGCACCGCCGGTGGGCATCGGCTTCTTCATCGCCTGCGCCATCGGCAAGGTACCGCCTTCCGAGGCGATGCGGCCCATGTGGCCCTACATCGGCGCCCTGATCGCAGGCCTGCTGCTGGTGGCCGCCGTGCCCTGGCTCTCGACCGGCTTCCTGTAGTTCCATAGAGGAGACACCATGACCCTGCCACGCCGCACCCTCATCGCCGCAACGGCCGCCGCACCGCTGCTGGCGCTTCAACCCAGGATCGCGCGCGCCGCCGAGTTCGAATTCAAGTGGGGCTGCTTCGCTCCACCCGACCATCCGTTGAGCAGCAACGCCGTGGAGGCAGCGCGGCGCATCGGCGAGGAGTCGAAAGGCCGCGTGGCCATCAAGTACTTTCCCGCCAGCCAGTTGGGCGGCGATACCGACATGCTGTCGCAGCTGCGCTCCGGCGCACTGGACCTGTACACCACCTCGGCATCGTTCCTCACGACGCTCAACCCGTCGGTCGGCCCCAGCGCGCTCGGCTTCGCGTTCAAGGACTACGCGACGATCTGGAGCGCGGTCGACGGCGAGCTCGGCCAGGTGGCACGGAAGGCGGCCGCTGCCGTCAATATCCATGTCTTCGAGAAGTACTGGGACCTGGGCTTCCGCACCGTGTCGACCGGAACCAAACCGGTGGTCGTGCTGGCGGACATCCAAGGCCTGAAGATCCGGGTGCCGGTGCTGCCCATGCTTTTCGGCATGTTCAAGGCGCTGGGTGCGGCGCCGGTGAGCATGAACTTCTCCGAGCTCTACACCTCGCTGCAGACCCGGCTGGTCGAAGGGCAGGAGAACCCGCTGGTGAACGTGTGGGCCGCCAAGCTCTACGAAGTGCAAAAGTTCGTCGCGCTGACCAATCACAGCTGGGAAGGCATGCTGATCGCGGCCAACCGCAGCAGCTTCATGGCGCTGCCTGCCGACATCCAGGACATCATCAGCCGCAACATCAACGCGGCCGGGCTCAAGGAGCGCGAGGACATGCGCAAGCTCAACCTCGACGTGCAGGCCAAGCTGGAAGCCGCCGGGCTGAAGTTCAATCCCGTGGACATCGCGCCTTTCCGCGAGAAGCTCAGGCAGGCCGGCTACTACGCCGAATGGCGCGCCAAGATGGGCAACGAGGCCTGGGCCGCGCTGGAAAAGTACACCGGGCCGCTGGCCTAGGGAGGATCGGTCCGTGATCACTGCCAAGGACTCCGAGTTCCATCCCGTCAAGCGCGAGAACTGGCGCTGGGCCGAGACCACGCCGCTCAGCTTCTCCGTGCCTTCGGCGGGCATTCTGGGCAACATTTACATCGCAGCCCGGCCCAACCTGGGTGTCGCGCTGTCGTCGGTGGGCATCGTGCAGGGCTTTCGCTTCCAGCCCTACGAGGTGGACTTCAGCGACGCGCAGATGCATCTGCCCTGTCCCGCGAACTTCACCGACTACGAGCTGGCCAGCGGCCTGCGTGTCAAGGTCGTCGAAGCGCCGCGGCGCTATCACTTCCAGTACGCCTACCGGCTCGACGGCAGCTGCTCGCTGGACCTGCAGTTCCGCGGCCTGCATGAACCCTTCGACGCCGCCGACCCGATGCACAACCCGCTGCTGCAGACCGATGCCGGCAAGCGCTACGACGAACGCCTGGGCACGCAGTGGGGCAACCCCGACACCGGCGGCGACCCGAGCGGTCACTTCGAGCTGATCGGCCACATCACCGGCCACCTGGAACTGCGCGGCCGGCGCTACGAGGTCGACTGTTACGACTGCGTCGATCACAGCTGGAGCACGCGCACCGAGACCAGCAAGCGTGCCGTGAGCTGGATCTCCGCCGTCTTCGGTGAGGACTATGGTCTGCATCTGGCCATGCTGCTCGACCAGCGCAACGGCCGTACCGTCTACGAGAGCTTGCGCAACGGCTATGTGATGCAGGACGGACAGGTGCACGGGCTGGTTTCCGCCACGGTCGAGGCGCGTCATTCGCACCACTGCCCGATGACCTGCCGCATCGTTGCCGTCGATGTCACGGGCCGGCGGCACGAGGTGACGGGCAGCGCGATCGCGGTTCACCCCTGGTACAACTACAACCCATCGCACTGCGCATTCCAGTCGCTGATGAGGTGGCACACGCCCGACGGACGCACTGGCCACAGCGAGATGGCCGACATCTACGGCCTGGAGTACCTCGCGGCCCAGCGCGCCGGCACCAGTGCCGGATGAACGAGTGATGGCGCATCGGGGGCCGGCATCCCCGGACCGACGGGCCGGTGCGGCGCGCCCGGCGGCTGGACAGCACGGAATCAGAACGCCAGCGCCGCCCGGTGCTGCTCAGTATCGATGGCGTCGGTGCGGCCACGGTCGATGATCTCGCCCTTGGCCATCACGACGAAGCGCTGCGTCGTGCGCCGTACCAGGTTCAAGTGCTGCTCGACGATCAGCACGCCGGTGCCCGCATCGCGGATCTTGTTGAAGGTGGCCACCAGTTCGTCGACCAGCACGGGCGACAGCCCTTCGGTCGGTTCATCGAGCAGGATCACCTTCGGGTTGCCCAGCAGCGCGCGGCCCACGGCCAGCATCTGCTGCTGGCCGCCGGACAGCGCGGTGCCCATGCGCTGCCGGCGCTCCAG
The DNA here is from genome assembly GCA_019635285.1 of Rubrivivax sp. GTDB lineage: Bacteria > Pseudomonadota > Gammaproteobacteria > Burkholderiales > Burkholderiaceae_C > Rubrivivax. The sequence continues at coordinate 90,976 of JAHBZS010000004.1, forward strand.
GAGGATCGGGAACAGCTCGAAGACGCGCTGCAGCGTCCAGTGCCCCTTGCGTCCGCTGGCGGCGCCGAGCAGCAGGTTCTCCTGCACCGTCAGGTGCGGCAGGATCAGCCGCCCCTGCGGGCTGACGCTGACGCCGTGCTTCGGCGCGGCATAGGCGGGCAGCTTGTCGACGACCACGCCGCCCACCGTGATGCTGCCGCCCTTGAGCGTGGTGCCGCCGAAGAAGCTGTTGATCAGGGTGGACTTGCCGGCGCCGTTCTTGCCCACCACGGCCACCGATTCGCCTTCGTCCACGTCGAGGTCGATGCCGCGCAACACCACGGACTTGCCGTAGCCGGCGGTCAGCCCGCGGATCGAGATGAAGCTCACTGGCTTGCCCTCCGCACTGCGTGCTCCGGGACGGGCGCCTGGGAACGGCCAGGCGCGCTCATGCCGCAGTCCCCAGGTAGGCAGAGATGACGCGCGCATCCTTGCGCACCTGTTCCGGCGTGCCATGCGCGATCAGCCGCCCCAGGTCCAGCGCCGTCACCCGGTCGCAGAAGCGGAACACGGCGTCGACGTCGTGCTCGACCACCAGCGCGGTGACGCCACGGTGCCGCACCAGCCGCACCAGATGTTCGAACAGCGCCACCGTCTCGGTGGTCGACAGGCCTGCGGCCGGTTCGTCCAGCAACATCAGGCTGGGCTTGCCGATCATTGCCAGCGCGATGTCGACGCGGCGCTGGTCGCCGTAGGCGATGCCGTCGGCCGGCTGGTCGAGCGCGGCTCGCAGCTCGAAGGCGTCGATGATCTCGTCCAGGTCGGGCTCGCCCAGCTGCGAGGCCACCAGCTCGAGCTGCTCACGCACGCTGATGCCGGGGAAGATACTGGTGCGCTGGAACGAGCGCGACATGCCGGTGCGCCGGCGCCAGGTCACGCTGCGCTGCGTGATGTCCTGGCCGTCGACCCACACCCGCCCGCGCGTCGGCCGGCGCCGCCCGGTGATGGCGTCCATCAGCGTGCTCTTGCCGGCGCCGTTGGGGCCGATGATGCCGTGCAGCACGCCGCGCTCGGCCACCTCCAGGTTCACGCCGTCCAGCGCTTGCACGCTGCCGTAGCTGACGCTCAGCTCTTCGACGCGCAGCATGTCAATGGCGCCTGAACAACTTGAGCACGAAGCCCATCGCGCCCTGCGGGAAGGCGGAGATCATCACGACGACCGCAATGCCGGTGAGCAGTTCCAGGTAGCCGGTGGCACCGAAGGCGTCCTGGCCCCAGGTGTAGAGCAGCGCACCCAGCAGCGGGCCGCCGACCGTGCCGCCGCCGCCCACCAGCATGGCGACCAGCGCATGCCCGCCGGTGGCAAAGTCCAGCAGCTCCGGCGACGCAAAGGCCGAATGCAGCGCCATCAGCAGCCCGGCCACCGAGACGACGAAGCTCGACAGCACGAAGGCCAGCAGCCGCGGCACGTAGGTGTCGAAGCCGGAGAAGCGCATGCGCTCCTCGTTGGCCTGCGTGGCGCGCAGCACCTGGCCGAAGCGCGAACGCGAGGCGCTCCACAGCAGCCACATCACGACGCACAGTGCCACCCAGGCCAGCGGCCAGAAGCTGGCCGCCTTGCCCAGCGCGGACTGCGTCAGGCCGAGGAAGCTGCCGCTGAAGGTCATCGTCAGCCCGTCGTCGCCGCCGGTGATCGGGCGCATCACCTGCAGCGTCGACAGCGACTTCAGCATCTGCGCCAGCGCCAGCGTCAGCATCGCGAACGGCAACGGCCGCGCCCGCACGACCAGCGCGCCGACCGCTGCCGCGAAAGCCGTGCTGATCAGCAGACTCGACAACACCGCCCAGCCCAGGCCGATTCCGAAATGGGTCGTGAAGATGCCGAGCACATAGGCCGGCAGCCCGATGAACGCAGCCACGCCGAACATCACCAGCCCGCATTGGTGCATCAGGAAGCCGATACCGACCGCCGCTATGCCGAGCAGCACGCCGTTGATCAGCAGGCTCAGGTAGAAGGTGCTGCTCAGCACCGCCGGCAGGAAGCAGCCGGCGACCGCCACCGACGCAGCAAGGGCAGCCACCGGCCAGCGCGGCCGACCGGAAGGCGCGGCCGCACGGACCGTGCGCATCACGGCGCTCATCAGGCGACCCGCCCGCTGCCGAAGCCCTGCGGCCGCCACAGCAGCACGCCGAAGAGCAGCAGATACGGCGCCAGCACCGCCAGCGCCGGGAACAGCACGGTGCCGATCACCTGGATGAAGCCGTACACCAGCGCAGCCGCGATGGCGCCGCCGATACTGCCGAGACCGCCGACGACCACCACGATCAGGCAGCTGATCAGGATGCTCGCGCCCATGCCGGGGTCCACCGACAGATACGGGCCGGCCAGCACGCCGGCCAAGCCGGCAAAGCCGACACCCAGACAGACGACCAGCAGGCTGAGGCGGTCGGTGTTGACACCCATCATGCGCGCCACGTGCGGTTGCTGGCTGACGGCGCGCGTGTGCATGCCGCTGCGCGTGAACTTGAGCCAGGCGGCCAACGCGATGCAGGTGCCGAAGCCGACGGCGATCAGGAACAGCCGGTACGAGGGATACAGCGTGCCGAACAGATCCACCGAACCGGCCAGCACCGGCGGCGGCTCGACCGACAGCGGAGTCGTACCCCAGATCTTGTGCACCAGCGGCCCGATGATCAGCGCCAGCCCGAAGGTGACCAGCGCCACGTCCATGTGCGAGCGCTTCTGCAGCGGCCGCAGCACCGCCAGCTCGAAAACCGCGCCCACCGCCGCCAGCAGCAACGGCACGACCAGCAGCGCCGCCCAGAACCCCAGGCTCTTGCCGACCGAATAGCCGACGTAGGCGCCGAGCATGTAGAACGCACCATGGCCGAAGTTCATCACGTCGCGCAGACCGAAGATCAGGGCCAGCCCGCTGGCGAGGATGGTCAGCAGCGAGGCCAGCGCCAGCGCGTTGGCGAACTGCGCGACGTTGAACAGGTGCGGGAAGTCCATCGGTCGCCCGTGCTCAGCGTCAGCTCACCTTGCATTCCGGGCTGGCCGGCGGGTAGATCTCGGGCCCCGGCTTGACGACCTTCATCTGGAACACGTTCTTGCCGCCCGGGCCCTTGACCACCTGCGCCATGCCGTGCTGGCGGATCAGGTGATGGTCGGCAGCGCGCATCTCCACGTTGCCGAACAGGGTGTCGATCTTCAACCCTTCGAGCGCTTTGCGCACCTTCTCCGGATCGGTGGACCCGGCCTTGACTACACCGGCGCGGTAGGTCTCCAGCGCTGCCATCATGTCGGCGTCCGTGTAGAACGGCCGGCGTTTGGCGATGCGCTCGAACTCCTTCACGAACTGCGCATTGCGCGCGCCGGGCAGCTCCGGGGTCCAGCTCAGCGTGTTATAGACGCCCAGCACGGTGTCGCCCATCACGTCGAGCTGGAAGTCGGTGGCGAAGCCGTTGCCCAGCACCAGCTTGTACTTGTCGAACAGGCCGAACTGCCTGGACTGCTTGGCGAAGGACTGGCCGTCGCTCATGAACAGCGTCACCACCAGCGCGTCGGTGGGCTTGGACAGCTGCGTGATGTACGTGCCGAAGTCGGCCGTCCCCTGCGGGGAGAACAGGCTTTGCTGCACGCTGCCGCCGGTGCTGCCCACCAGCTCGGTGAAGCTCTTCGAGAAGCTCTGCCCGGCGGCATAGTCCATCGAGATCAGGTTCCAGGTCTTCGCGCCGCTCGTCTTGACGAACTCCTGCATCATGCGCGTCGTCAGCGCGTCCGGCGTGTTGACGCGGAAGTAGTTCGGCGCGCAGGACTTGGTCATCAGGTCGTTGCTCTGCGCGTAGTGGTCGATCTGCAGCACGCCTAGCGACTCGAGCTTCGGCACCAGCGCCAGCGAATGCGAGCTCTGCGTCTGGCCGATGATCAGCGACACGCCGCCCTGCTGCGCCAGCTTCGTCGCCGCCGCGACGGCGGCGGCGGGCGTGCCCGAATGCGCCTGGATCACCAGCTCGAACTTGCGGCCGTTGGCACCCCCGTCGGCATTGAGGATCTCGACCGCGGCCTTGGCGCCCGACTCCATCAGGCCGGCATAGGTGGCAAAGGGGCCGCTGTCGATCAGCAGCAGGCCCACCTTGATCGGCGCGCCGGACTGCGCCAGGACAAGGGGCGCGGCGAGCGCGAGCGAAGCGGCACACAGGGCACGGCGGACCATCGAGGGCATCGTTTGTCTCCAGAAGATCGCCAGTTAATTCACTAGCGTAATGTATGAATAGGAGACTATCCGATGCCGGCCGCCTGTCAACGGTGCCAACCCCATCCTCACCTGCGTCACCGCCCCTTTCAAGGCTGCTGTGACGGCCGGTCAACCTTCCTTGCCGCTCGACATCTCGGCGAACAGCGGCCGCGGCGAGTGCTTCAGCTCGAGATCGACTTCGGCACGCATGGCTTGCCGCAGCTGCGCATCGATCTGCGCACGCTGCGCTTCGGGCAACCGGGCGCCGTCGCCGTCGAGCCAGGCCGTCACCGCGGCCAGGGCCCGGTTGGCCTCGTCGCGCCGAGCCAGCAGATCGGCCACCGGCACGGGCTGCGGCAAAGGCGCGTCGGGCAGCGGCAGGTTGACCAGAGGGCGCACGCCATCCAGCGCCTGCTGCTGCGCGGCAATCTGCTCCAACAGGAAGCCCGTCGACCAGTCGGCGCGCACCTTGAAAGTGTTCAGCAGGTTGATGACGCCGAACACCTGGCCGCGCGCGAAGTCGTCGTCGAGCCGGGTCAGCACTTCGGCACGCAGCGTGGCGCACATGCCGTCGATCAGGCGGGCGAAGGAGTTGTTCATCTGACCTCCCGCAGGGCCGCCCCGAGGGAGGCCGCGCCCCAAGGGCCTCGAGCAGACCCGTTGCGGACCTGGGGGGCAGCGAACGAAGTGAGCGTGGGGGGCATCATGACGTTTCTATGAGCTTGTCCATCTGGCGCAGGCAGGTCGCGATCTGGCTGCCCATCGCCGGCATGCGCAGGTCGTTGAAGCGCCCTTCCTCGAAGCAGCGCGCCGCCGCCATGTGCGTGGCCGCGAGCTTCAGCAGCGAGAACACCTGGTAGTAGCGCACCGCGGCCATCGACACCTCGATGCCGGACTGCTGCGCATAGCGCCCGTAGAACAGCTCCGGTTCGGCCAGGCGGCCGATATACGGCGTGCCGCCCTTGTACATCGGCATGCTGGCCCAGGCCAGGTCCTCGTGCGGGTCGCCCAGGTGCACCAGTTCCCAGTCGAGCACGGCGGTGATGGTGCCGCCGGCCTGCAGGAAGTTGCCGGTGCGGTAGTCGCCATGCACGATGGTGACGCGCGGCGCCGGCGGGCAATGGCTCTTCAGCCAGCGCAGGCCCCAGTCGGCCAGCGGATAGGGGCGCATCTGCCAGCGCCGCACCAGCGCCTCCCAGGTCTGCACGCTGCGCAGCGCGGCGTTCTGGATGTCGACGTCGCCGGCCAGGGCGGCAATCGGCTGCGCGCGCCAGTCGACGCGGTGCAGCGCCGCCAGGCAGTCGATGAACTGGTGCGCCAGGCGGATGCGCAGGCCTTCCTCCAGTGGCGGCTCGGTGGGCGACACCCACGGCACCACGGCCTCGCCTTCGGCCTTGTCCGAGAACATGAACGGCGCGCCCAGGATCGTGGGGTCGTCGTCGTGCCAGAAGGCGCGCGGCACCGGCACGCCGCTGTCCACCAGCGAGCGCATCGCCAGCACCTGCGGCAAGGCGCTGTAGGGCGCGAACAGGCCGTAGTCCGGCCCCAGGCGCAGGATCAGTTCGCGCGGGCCGAGTTCATCGAGGCCGTCCACCGGCACCGCAAAGGTCAGCCAGGAGAAGCCGACCGGGAAGCGCCGGACCGCGCCCACTCGCACCGCGTGGCCGACCTGCTGCGACAGGTAGTGCTGGATGCGCGGCGCCAGCGCCGCTTCGTCGACAAGAGCCGTCATGACAGTCTGAGGTGCGCGCTTTCGTTGACGCTGACCACGCCAAAGCGTCCGTTGCGGGCGATCAGGCGGTTGATGGAACCGTAGCCGGGGCGGAAGTGCACGATCTTCTCCAGCCCCAGCACGAAGGACAGCACGATGTTGATCGGCAGGCCGTGGGTGAAGACCGCGACGTGCGCGTCGTCGCTGCCTTCGGCCGTGCCGTGCAGCGCGTCGAGCACGGCGCGGCGGAACGCCTGCGGGTTGCCGCCGAGATAGCGCACCGGGTCGTCGAGGAAACGCTGCCACTCGGCATCTCCCAGCCCGCGCAGCGTTTCGGTGCTGCGGTAGTGCTCGACGTCTCGGTCGGCCTCGGCCCAGCCGTCGATCGTGCGCACCGCCAGCCCCAGCCTTTCAGCCAGCGGCCGCGCGGTGTCCTGCGCGCGCTGCATCGGGCTGGCGACAATCGCCGTCACGCCCTCTTCGGTCAGCAGCGTGGCCACGGCCGCGGCCTGCCGCCGACCGTCGGCACGCAGCGGCGGGTCGTGCGGACGCTCACGGTGCCCTTCGTCCGGACGGCCATGGCGCACCAGCGTCAGCTTCATGCGCGTCAGAGCCCGTGCTTCAACAGGTCCGGCTGCACGGCGCGATGGAAGCCCTCGAACGGCGCGTTGTTGCGGCTGGGCTGCAACTTCCAGGTGCTGGGGCGGAAGTTCGGCGTGCCACCGTCCACGCGCAGGCACGATCCGGTGATGTAGGACGCAGCCGGCGACAGCAGGTAGACGATGGCCGAGGAGATCTCGGCCTCGGTGCCATAGCGCTGCAGCGGCACGCTCGGCGGGAACTCCAGGATCTTGGCCTTGGCTTCCGGCGTGTAGGTGTCGAAGCCGCTGGAAGCGATGCCGCTGGGCGCAACGCAGTTGACGCGCACGCCACTGGCCGCCCATTCGCAGGCCGCGGTCTCGGTCAGCGTCAGCATGCCGCCGCGCGCCGCGCCCGAATGGGCATAGTCCGGCCAGCCGTGCCAGATGTCGGCGATGACGTTGACGATGGCGCCGCCATGCTGCTCCATCCAGCGGTTGAACACCTCGCGCATGAAGATGAAGCCGCCGGTCAGGTTGCTGCGCACAACGGCCTCGAAACCCTTGGTGCTGATGGTCTTCATCGGCGTGCGGTACTGGCCGCCGGCGTTGTTGACCAGTGCGTCGATACGGCCGCGTTCGCGCAGCACCGCCTCGATCACGTCGACGACCAGCGGCTCCTCGCGGATATCGGCGACATGGCAGCTGGCACTGCCGCCGTCCTCTACGATCTCGGCCTGAACGGCCTGCAGTTTCTCCAGCTTGCGTCCGACCAGCGCGACATGCGCGCCCAGCGAGGCCAGCTCGTGCGCGGTGCAGCGGCCGATGCCGCTGCCGCCGCCGGTAATGATGATGGTCTGGCCGGCAAACAGCTTGGCCCTGAAGATCGACTGGTAACCCATGATGCGCGGCGCTCCTTCAGTACTGAACCGCGGCGCGGCCGATGCGCTCGCGCGCGATGATCAGCTTCATGATCTGCGCGGTGCCGTCGCCGATCTCCAGCCCCATCACGTCGCGCATGCGCTGCTGATGCGGCAGATCCTTGCTCCAGCCATAGTGGCCGAAGGTCAGCAGGCACTGGTGGATCACGTCGAAGGCATTGCGCGGCCCCATCCACTTGCACATCGCCGCTTCCGAGGTGTGCGGCAGCCCGGCATCGCGCAGCGCCAGCGCGTGGTAGCACAGCTGCCGCACCGCGGCGATCTGCGATTCGCCCTCGGCCAGCGGAAAGCTCACGCCCTGGAACTGGCCGATCGGCTTGCCGAAGGCTTCGCGCTCCTTGGCATAGGCCCAGGCCTCGTCCAGGCTGGCCTGCGCCGCGCCGACGCACTGCAGGCCGATCAGCGCGCGGCTGTAGTCGAAGCCTTGCATGACCTGCGTGAAGCCCTTGCCCTCGCCGCCCAGGCGGTGGCTGAGCGGCACGCGCACGTCGTCGAAGAACACCGAGCCGCGGCCGATGATGGCGCTGCCGACGTCGTCGAACCTCGTGCGCGAGATGCCCTTCGTGCCTTCGTAGGGAATGAAGAAGGCGCTGACGCCACGCGCACCCTCTTCCGCGCTGCCGGTGCGCGCGAAGATCAGGTACGCATCCGCGCGGTCGGCGAAGGTGATCGAGGTCTTCTCGCCGTTGATCACGTAGTGCTCGCCCGAAGCGTCGCTGACCCGCCGCGCCTTCAGCGTCAGGTTGCTCGCGTCGGAGCCGCCGCGCGGCTCGGTCAGGCAGATGGCCACCACCGCGTCGCCGCGCGTCATGCGCGGCACCCACTCGCGCACCACCTCGGGCGGCGCATGGCGCATCAGGATGGCCGCATTCAGCGAGATGCCCACCGGCACCGCGCTGATGTTGAAGTCGCCGTAGGCCAGTTCCTCGGCAATCAGGCCGGTGGTGACCGAGTCGACGCCCAGCCCGCCGAACTCCTCGGGCAGATCGGTGCCGAGCAGGCCGAGCCGGCCCATCTCGGCGATCAGGCCGCGGTCGAGCACGCCGCTCTTCTCGCGCTTCTGGTAGTCGGGCAGCAGGCGCTCGCGCGCGAAGCGCCGCGCCGTCTCCTGCAGCGCCCTCTGGTCGTCGGTCAGCACCATCGTCGCAGTCTCCTCGAATTCGGCGACGATGATATCTTACGCTAGCGTACTTTCTGTCTAGGTATTTCCAGCAACACCTGCGGCGACGACGGCCGGCGCGGCAGCGCCCCAATCGCGCAGCACTTCGGCCTGGTGCTGCCCGGGCCACGGCGTCGGCCGGCGCAGCGAACCCGGCGTGGCGGAGAAGCGCGGCGCCGGCCCGGGGTGCCGCAAGCCGTCGAAATCATGGAAGGTGCCACGCGCGGCCAGCTGCGGATGCGCTGGCGCCTCGTCGATCGTCAGCACCGGCGCCAGGCAGGCGTCGCGTCCGGCGGCGGCCTGCGACCAGGCGTCGCGCGTGCGCGTGCGGAACACCGCGGCGAAACGCTCCCGCATCGCGGGCCACGACGCACGCTCGTTCTGCGGTGGCAGCGTGGCCGGGTCCAGCTCCATCACGGCCAGCAGCGCGGCATAGAACTGCGGCTCGATCGCGCCCACCGCAACGTAGCGGCCATCGGCGGTCTCGTAGGTGCCGTAGAACGGCGCGCCGCCGTCGACGATGTTCTCGCCGCGGTTCGCGGTCCAGGTGCCCTGCTGGCGATAGGCCTGGAAGGCCGACATCAGGTGCACCACGCCGTCGACCATCGCCGCGTCCACCACTTGGCCGCGCCCGCTGTCGCGCGCAGCCAGCGCGGCCGCCAGCACGCCGACCGCCAGGTACATCGCGCCGCCGCCGAGGTCGGCCACCAGGTTCAGCGGCGGCGGCGGCGGCGCGCCCGGCGCGCCCAGGCTGCCGAGCGCGCCCGTGATCGCCAGGTAGTTGATGTCGTGCCCGGCTTCCTGCGCCAGCGGGCCGTCCTGGCCCCAGCCGGTCATGCGTCCGTAGACCAGCCGCGGGTTGCGCGCCAGGCACTGCGCCGGGCCCAGGCCCAGGCGCTCGGTGACGCCGGGGCGGAAGCCTTCGAGCAGCACGTCCGCATGCGCCACCAGGTCGAGCACCGTGTCGATGCCCTGCGGTGTCTTCAGGTCCAGCGCCACCGAACGCTTGTTGCGGTTGTAGAAGTCGAAGCGCGGCGGCTGGTCCGGCTCGCGGCCGGGCGGCAGCACGCGGTCGACGCGCACCACGTCGGCGCCCAGGTCCGCCAGCAGCGCGCCGCAGAACGGCGCCGGCCCGATCGCCGCGAGTTCGAGGATGCGAAAACCGTGCAGAGGGCCGTTCATCCGATGACCTTTCAGGTAGAAGATGCAGCGCGCCAGCGCTGCAGCCCGGCGCTGCCGCGGGCCTGTTCGCGCAGCCAGGCCGAAGGGCGGAAGCGTTCGCCGTGGCGGTCGGCCAGTGCGTCGGCCTGCGCGACGAAGGATGCAAGGCCGAAGCGCTCGGCCCAGCCGAGCACGCCGCCTTCGGCACGCGGGTAGGCCAGGCCGAGACAGGACGCCGTGTCGGCATCGTCGGCGCTGCCGATCACGCCCTCTTCCAGGCAGCGCAGCGCCTCTATCGATTCGATCCAGCGCAGGCGTTGCGGCAGCGTGTCGGCCGCCGCCGCTGCCGGCGCGAACAGGCGCTCGAGACCCGGCCAGGGCGTGCGCACGCCGTCGGCGCCGGTGTCGTAGAAGCCGCCACCCTGGCGCCGCCCGGCCCGGCCCGCGGCCACCATGGCCGCCAGCACCGGCGCGCCCAGCGGACGGCAGCGCGACGGCGGCAGGCCGTCGGCACGGGCCTGCTCGATCTGCTGCAGGTTCAGCGCCAGCGAGATGTCGTCCAGCAGCGCCAGCGGGCCGAGCGCGCGGCCGAGTTCGCGCGCCGCGCCGTCCACCGCCGCCGGCGGCACGCCCTCGCCGACCAGCGCCAACGCCTCGTCCAGGTAGGCAGCGAAGACGCGCGAGGTGAAGAAGCCGGGGCCGTCGCGCACGGCCACCGGCACCTGTCCGAGCCGGCGCACGAAGGCCAGCGCGCCGCGCAGCGTCGCTTCGTCCGTCGCGTCGCCGCGCACCACCTCGACCAGCTTCATGCGCTCGACCGGCGAGAAGAAGTGCAGGCCGAGGAAGCGCCCGGGCCGCGCCAGCACGCGGGCCAGCCCGCTCACGGGCAGGCCGCTGGTGTTGGTGGCCAGCAGCGCGTGCGCCGGCAGTGCCGCCTCGAGGCGGGCCAGCACGGCGAGCTTCAGGGCGCGGTCCTCCGGTACCGACTCGATCGCCGCGTCGCACGCGGCCAGTTCCGCGTCGCCGCGCGCCGGCGCAACGCGCCCCAGCAGCGCGCGCGCCGCCAAGGCATCGATACGGCCACGCGCAGCCTGGCGCTCGATGGCCGCGGCAAGCCTGGCGTGGCCGGCCTCGGCCGCCGCCGCATCGCGGCCGACCAGCAGCACCTGCAGCCCGGCCGCGGCGGCCACCTGCGCGATGCCCAGACCCATCAGTCCCGGGCCGACGACGGCGATGCGCTCCATCAGCGATGGAACCGCACGGCTTCGACCAGACCGGCCCGGCCCACACGCGCGCCATTGGCTTTGATCGCCTGGTCCTCGTAGCCGAAGGAGATTCCGAACAGCAGGCGGTGCGTGGCATCCAGGCCCAGATGCCGGCGCACGACGTCCGGATACAGGCCGAGCGCGCCCTGGGCACATGAACCGATGTCACGCGCGGTGAGCAGCAGCATCAGCGACTGTGCGTACATGCCGATGTCGGCCGCCTCGCGCGTGTCGTGCGGCGCGTGCATGAAGATGAAGACGGCGTGCGGCGCGCCGAAGAATTCGTGGTTGCGCACGTAGGCCGCATGCCGACCGGCGCGGTCGTGGCGGTCCACGCCCATCGCGCCGTAAAGCTGCACCGCGGCATCGATCTGGCGCTCGCGGTAGACGCCGCTGAACTTGCCATCGGCCGGCCAGTCGGCATGGTGCGGCTCGCCGCGTTCGCCGGCTTCCACCAGCGACTCACTCAGGCGGCGCAGCGCTGCGCCCGAGACGACATGCGGCAGCCACGGCTGCACGTTGCAGTTCGACGGCGTGCGCTGCGCGAGCTCGAAAACCTCGCGCAGCGTGGTCTCGGGCACTTCGTCCGGCAGGAAGCCGCGCACCGAGCGGCGCCGGCGCAACGCCTCGTCGACGCTGATCGCGGTGGGTTCCCGTGCGCTCATCGGCCCGTCCTCGCCAGTGCCGCGCCGCGGCCCGCATAGGCCAGCGCGAGCTTGCGGCCCACGCGCGCGGCATCGGGCAGGAAACCGTTGCCCAGTTCACCGCGCCGAGCCACGCCGGCGCTGCCGACCGCGCCGCGGAACATGGCGAACACCTGATGGAAAGTGCTCATGCGCTCGCTCGAGCCGGCGAGCGCGTAGTAGCGCTCCAGGTAGGCCTCCTCGGTCGGGATGCCCAGCGCCTGCAGATCCAGCCCGAGCAGCCCGCCGTTCTCGTCGGGCGCCATGCGCCACGCCTGGCTGTTGAAGGCCACGTCGACGAGCGGATGCCCGAGCGTGGACAGCTCCCAGTCGAGCACGCCGACGACGCGGGGCTCACTGGCGTGGAACATCATGTTGGTGATGCGGAAGTCGCCGTGGCATAGCGCGATCAGCTCGCTGTCGGGCACGCGCTCGGACAGCCAGGCCACGATGTAGTCGAGGTCGGGGTTGTCGTCATCGCCCTGGCGGAACTGCGTCCACTGTTGCGACCAGCGGCTCAGCTGGCGCGCAAAGTAGTTGCCCGGCCGGCCGTAGTCGGCCAGGCCGAGCGCGCGGTAGTCCACGCGGTGGATCGCCGCCATCGTCTCGCCCATCGCGTCGAACAATGCGCGCCGCATCTCGCGGTCGATGCCGGGCGTGCCGAAGGAACCGAAGACGCGGCCGCGCAGCCATTCCATCAGGTAGAAAGGCGTGCCCAGCACGACGCGGTCCGCGCAGTAGTGCAGCGGCGCGGGCACCGGCACAGCGCTGCCATGCAGCGCCTGCAGCACGCGGAACTCGCGGTCGATGGCATGCGCCGACGGCGCCAGCGGGCCGGCCGGCTGCTTGCGCAGCACGGCGCTCCAGTCGCCGCGCGCCAGGAAGTAGGTCGGGTTCGACATGCCGCCTTCGGTGCGCTGCACGCTCAGCGCTTCGCGCCCGTGGCCCAGCGTCGTGCGCAGATAGGCGTCTAGCGCACCCGCATCGAAGTCGGGACCGTTCGTGCCGGCCGCCATCGCCTGCAAACTCATGCCTGCGAAGAGGTCGCCTTCTTGCCGCCGAAGCCGAACAGGTACTGCGCGACGCGGCGCATCTGGACCTCTTCCGTCCCTTCGGTGATGCGGTAGCGGCGGTGGTGGCGGTAGATGTGCTCGAAGGGCATGGCGCGGCTGTAACCCATGCCGCCATGGACCTGCATCGCGCGGTCGGCCGCCTCGCAGCACAGCCGGTTCGCGCGAAAATTGCAGATCGACACCATGTCGCTGATCTCGAGCGGATCGCGCCGCTCCATCTCCCACGCGGTGCGGAAGATGTAGTTGCGCAGCATCTCGCATTCGGCGTACAACTCCACCAGCGGAAACTGCACGGCCTGCTTCTTCGACAGCGGCTCGCCGAAGGCGATGCGCTCGCGGGCGTACTTCGCCGCCTCGGTGATGCAGTAGCGCGCCGCGCCGGCGCTGGCCGCCGCCTGGCGGATGCGGTTCTCGTGCACGAAGCGCTGCGCCACCATCAGGCCTTCGCCCTCCTTGTGCAGGATCGCGCTGTCGGGGACGCGCACGTCCCTCAGCTCGGTCTCCGCATGGTCGGAGGGCATGTTGAAGGTCCAGTGGTTGTACAGGACCTTGTGCCCGGGCGTGGCGGTCGGCACGATGAACGCGGTGATGCCCTTGGCGTCGCCCGGCCGGCCCGAACTGCGGGCGAACACCAGGTTGGCATGCGCTCGCGCGACCTGGCTGTTCCAGCGCTTCATGCCGTTCAACACCCAATGCTCGCCGTCTTTCGTCGCGGTCGTCTCCAGCCAGGTGGCGTCGCTGCCGTGGCCCGGCTCGGTAAGGCCGAAGCTCAGGTGCTTGTTGCCGCTGATGATGCCTTCGATGTAGCTCTTCTGCTCCGGCGTGCCGTAGGCGTCGAGCACCGGGATGATCGGGAAGTTGCCGACGATCGACGATTCGTCCTGCAGGTCGTTGTGCAGCCCCAGGCCCTTGGCGGCCAGGTGCTCGCGGATCGCCGCGATCATCAGGCTGCGGGCCCCGCCGCCGCCCGGCACCGACTTCGGCAACCCCAGCCGCAGGTGGCCGGCCTTGTCGGCGCGGCGTTCCATCTCGCTGATCAGCTCGCGCCACTGCGGGTGCGGCCGGCCGTCGTTCTCCCAGTCGGTGCGGGCGTATTCGCGGCGGTGGTCGAAGTACTGCGGATGCTCGCGCTCCAGGGGCTTGATCTCCTTGTCGATGAAGGCGTCCAGCTCGGCCAGCTTGGCCGTGACGTCTTCGGGCAGGCGAAAGTCCATCGATTCGTTCTCCTCAGGCATTCAGACCGGAATCTTCCCGTGGGGGTGCGTGCTGCTGACGCCGCCGTCGACGGCATACAGCTGGCCAGTGACGAAGGAGCTGTCGTCGCTGGCCAGGAAGGCCGCCATCGCTGCGATCTCCTCGGGCCGGCCGGCGCGCTGCAGTGGCGTCATGTGGCCGATGCGGCCTTCCTTGCCGCGCTCGCGCGCGTACTCGAAGACCTTGCGCGTCATCTTGGTTTCAACCAGCCCGGGCAGCAGCGCGTTGACGCGCACGCCGGTGCCGGCGAAGGCGTTGGCCGCCGTCTGCGCCAGGCTGTTGACGGCGGCCTTGCTGGCGCTGTAGCTGATGGCGCCGGCATTGGCGCGCAGCGAGGCGGCCGAAGAGGTGAGGATGATCGAGCCGCGGCGCTGCTCGACCATCACCCGCCCTGCGTGCTTGACGGCGAGCATGCAGCTCAGCACGTTGACGCGCCAGACCTCCTGCCATTCCTCGACGGTCTGTTCCAGGATGGCCGCGTTCGTGCCGGGCGTGCCGGCATTGGCGAAGAACACGTCGAGCGCGCCGAACTCGGCGACGCAGCGCTGCACCAGAGCCTGCACCGCGGCTTCGTCGGTGGCGTCGGCCTGCAGGGCCAGCGCACGCGCGCCGGCCTGGCGCGCGGCCGCCGCCGTCTCCTCGATGTTGTCCGCGCTGCGGCCGGCCACCAGCACCGCCGCCCCTTCCGCCGCGAAGCGCAACGCGCTGGCGCGGCCGATGCCGCTGCCGCCGCCGGTCACCACGCAGGCACGTCCTTCGAGTCGTCTCATTGAATGCCTACCGTCCATCCGCCGTCCACCATCAGCTCGGTGCCATGCACGTAAGCCGCATCGTCGCTGGCCAGGTAGGCCACCGCCGCCGCGATGTCCTCGGGCCGGCCGAAGCGGCCCAGCGGCATCGCCGCCTCGCGCGCCGCAAGCGTCGGCGCGTCGAACTGCGCCTTCGACGCCGGCGTGCCCACCATGCCGGGAATGACGCTGTTGACGCGGATGCGGTCCGACGCCAACTCCACCGCCGCTGCGCGCGTCAGCCCGAGCACACCGCCCTTCATCGCGGCATAGGCAATGGCATCGCTCACCGGATGCAGCGCCGACGTGGAGCTGAGGTTGATCACGCTGCCGCCGCCGCGCCGCCGCATCTGCGGCACCGCCGCCTGCAGCGTCCACATCAGCGCCTTCAGGCCGACCGCCAGTGTCCTGTCCACCATCTCCTCGTCGATGTCCGCCAAAGGCCCGAAACGCGCCCACACCGCGTTGTTCACCAGCACGCCCACCGGCGCGCCGAAGGCCAACTCGACCTGCGCCATCGCCGCCGCCACCGCATCGCGCCGGCGGACGTCGCAGACGAAGGCGCGCGCGTCGATGCCGAGACCGCACAGCTCGTCGACCGCCGGCTTCAGGCGGCGCTCGCTCACGTCCCACGCGGCGATGCGGCCGCCTTCGCGGCCCAGGCGTTCGGCGATGGCCCAGCCGATGCCGCGCGCAGCGCCGGTGACCACGCAGACCGTTCCCTGCAGACGTTTCGTTTCCGTCATGTCGTTCACTAACGTACGAAATCCATCATAGTCAGCCGCAGGCGCGACCGTCTGCGGGTTTCCCCGTTGTCGTACGCATGTGAACGATCATCTATGCTGCACGGCATGAAAGCTGCCCTGCTCGAAACCCGTGGGCCCGAGGGCCTGAAGCTGCGCGATGTTCCCGTGCCCGTGCCGCACGCCGGCGAAGCGCTGCTGCGCGTGCATGCGGTGGGCCTGAACCGCGTCGACCTCTACATGCGCGATGTGGGCGTCGGCATCACACATGCTTTGCCGATCGTGCAAGGCGTCGAGGCCGCCGGCGTCGTGGCGTCGGCGCCGGAGGGCAGCGGCCTGCGCGTCGGCCAGAAAGCGGTGCTCTACAGCAATGCGTTCTGCGGCCGCTGCCGCTACTGCATGGCCGGCGACCAGCCGCTGTGCCTGCACTCGGACATCATGGGCGAGCACCGGCACGGCGCGCTGGCCGAGTTCGTCGCGATGCCGGCGTCGTGCTTCGTGCCGCTGCCCGACGATGCCGACCTGGTGGCCGCTGGCGCGCTGATGACCGGCCACCTGACGGCCTGGCGCATGCTGTTCGGCAAGCGCGCGCTGCGCGCCGGCGAGAGCGTGCTGATCGTCGGCATCGGCGGCGGCGTTGCCGTGGCCTGCCTGCAGCTGGCGCTGCGCGCCGGCGCCCGCGTCTACGTCACCAGCAGCAGCGACGCCAAGGTCGCCCGCGCCATCGCATTGGGGGCCAGCGGCGGCGTCAACTACCGCAGCGACAAGGTGGCGGCGCGCGTTCTGGAGATGACCGGCGGCGAAGGCGTCGACATGGTCATCGACAGCGTGGGCCAGGCGAGCTGGGCCGATTCGCTGAAGAGCCTGCGCCGCGGCGGCCGGCTGGTCACCTGCGGCGCCACCACCGGCTCGAACCCCGGCGCCGACATCCAGCGCCTGTTCATCCGCCAGCTGGAAATCTACGGCTCCACCGGTGGCAGCATGGAAGAGTTCCGCCAGCTGGTGGCGCTGTTCGCGCGCGGCGAGATCCGACCGGTGATCGACCGGCAGTACACGCTCGACGAGGTGCACGCCGCCTTCGACCGGCTGCACGCCAGCGAACAGTTCGGCAAGATCGTCGTCACCGTGCCCACGTGAACCTGGCCTACGTCAGCGGCCTGCGCTTCGCGCCGACCGATCAGGACTACGAGTGGCGCGACAGCCTGCTCTATGCGCTGGCGCTGGGTTTCGGCCGGGATCCGCTGCACCGCGGCGAGCTGCCCTATGTCTATGAGGCGGTGCCCGGCCGGCCACAGCGGGTGGTGCCGTCGATGGCGGTCATCCTCGGCTGGCAGCCCTTCTGGCACGACGACCCGGCCGCGGCCATCGACTGGAAGCGCATCGTGCACGGCGAAGCGCACCTGCAGCTGCACGCGCCGCTGCCGGCCGCCGGCCGCGTGTGCACCCGGCACCGGCTGGTGCGCGTGCGGGACAAGGGCGCAGGCCGCGGCGCGGTGCTGCAGATCGACACCGAGCTGTTCGAGCGCGAACGGGGCACGCACCTAGCCACGCTGCAGAGCCTGCAGTTCCTGCGCGGCGACGGCGGCTGCGGCGACTGGGGCGATCCCGCCGCAGCGGCGCCGGTGCTGCCGGCGCTGGACGAGGACGCGGTGCCGATCGCCTGCGTGGACCTGCCCACGCCGCAGCATGCCGCGCTGCTGTACCGCATCGCCAGCCGCGACTGGATGCCGATCCATGCCGACCCCGCGATCGCCCGACAGGCCGGCTTCGAGCGGCCGATCTCGCACGGGCTCAACAACCTGGGCATCGCCTGCCGCGCGCTGCTGACGACGCTGGGCCTGGACCGGCCCGAGCGGCTGCGCTCGCTGGCGGCGCGCTTCGTCGCTCCCGGCCTGCCGGGCGATACGGTGCGCGTGGAGATCTTCCGTCGCGACGCGTTGACGCTGCAGTTCCGTGCCAGCGCGATGGAGCGCGGCGTATGCGTGCTCGACCGCGGTCTGGCGCAACTGCACGATTGATGCACGCATCGAGCAAGGCCCCACCCCGATGAAGATCTGCATCTTCGGCGCCGGCGCGATCGGCGGCTTCGTCGCCGCGCACCTGGCGCGGGTCGACGGCCTGCAGCTCAGCGTGGTGGCACGCGGTGCGCACCTGCAGGCGATCCGCGAGCGCGGTCTGCGCATGCTGTCGCCGCAGGGCGAACAGGTCGCTCGGGTGCACGCCACCGACCTCGCGGAGGAACTGGGCCCGCAGGACGTGGTGTTCATCGCGCTGAAGCAGCACCAGGTGGCAGCCGCGCTGCCGGCGCTGGCCTCGCTGCTCGGGCCGCACACCGCGGTGCTGCCGCCAACCACCGGCATTCCCTACTGGTACTTCCACGGCCTGGGCGGGCCCCATGCGGGGCATCGGATCGACCGCCTCGACCCGGACGGCGCGCAGTGGCGCACGCTCGATCCGGCACGCGCCATCGGCTGCGTCTACTGGACCGCGACCGAACTGGTCGAACCCGGCGTGGTGCGCCACGACGGCCACCTGCTGCGCTTCCCGATCGGCGAGCCGGACGGCCAAGTCACGCCGCGCCTGCAGGCGCTGGCGGACGCGATGAACGCAGCCGGGCTGAACGCGCCGATCGTGCCGGACATCCGCGCCTGGATCTGGGCCAAGATGATCAGCAGCCTGTGCTGGAACCCGGTGGCCGTGCTCACCGGCGCCACGCTCGACCGGCTGACCGCCGCGCCGGGGGTGCTGGCGCTGGTGCGCCGCATGATGCGCGAGGCCGAGACGGTGGCCGAGGCGCTGGGCGTCGAGCGCTGGCCGATCAGCATCGACGAGCGCATTGCCGCGGCGCGCAACGCAGGCGCGCACCGCATGTCGATGCTGCAGGACTGGGAGCGTGCCCGGCCGCTGGAGATCGACGTGCTGAACGCTTCGATCGAAGCGATGGCCGACCTCGCCGGCCTCGAGACGCCGACGATCGACGCCGTTTATGCCCTGTTGCGCCTGCGCGCCAGCAGCGCCTCGGCCGCGCGCTGAAGCGCGCCAGTGCCGCGGGCCAGGATCTGCGAGCGGTTCTCCAGCTCGATCGCCTGCGCCAGGCCCGGCGCCTCGAGGTTGGCCCAGGCGCCCCGCTTGGTCATCCACACCGCGAAGGCGTCGTTGGCCACGATCTCGCGCGCCGTCGCCAGCGCACGCGGCAGCAGCTGGTCGTCGGGCACGGTGGCGCTGACCAGGCCGATGCGTTCGGCCTCGTCGGCATCGACCATGCGGCCGGTGAGCAGAATCTCGAAGGAGCGCGAACTGCCGATGCAGCGCGGCAGCAGCCAGCTCACCCCCATGTCGCAGCCGGTCATGCCGACCTTGACGAAGGCGGCGTTGAAGCGCGCCGACCGTGCGGCGAAGCGGATCTCGGCGCCCAGCGCCAGCGCCAGGCCGGCCCCGTTGGCGCTGCCGTTGACGGCCGCGATCACCGGCGCGCGCAGGCCGCGCAGCTTGGTGACCAGTGCCGCGAAACGCTCCTGGCGCAGCGACCACGCAGCCGCGGCGCCCTCGTCGTCTTCGCCCGGCGCGGCCGCCGCCAGCGACAGGTCGAAGCCGGCGCAGAAGGCGCGTCCGGCGCCGGTGAGGATCAGCACCCGCAGCTGGCGCTCGGCCACCAGCGCATCCAGACGCGCCGACAGCTCGGCCACCATGTCGTCGGACAGCGCGTTCAGCGCCTGCGGCCGGCTCAGCGTCAGCAGCGCGATGCCCGGTTCGGGCCACGTCAGCGGCAGCGTGCCCAATGCACTCATGTGCCCGCCGCGGCCTCGCGCAGCTTGAACTTCTGGATCTTGCCGCTGGGCGTGCGCGGCAGGTCGTCCAGGATCTCCACGCGCTCGGGCCAGTATTGTTTGGCGACCTTGCATTCGGCCATGTAGGCCTGCAGCGCCTTCAGCGACAACGCGGCACCGGGGCGCAGCACCACGAAGGCGCAGCCGCGCTCGCCGAGCCGCGCATCGGGATAGCCCACCAGCGCCGCCGCGGCCACCGCCGGGTGCTTGTACAGCAGCGCCTCAATCTCCACGACCGGCACGTTCTCGCCGCCGCGGATCAGCACGTCCTTGGTGCGGCCGTTGATGCGGATGTAGCCCTCGTCGTCGGCGTAGGCCAGGTCGCCGGTGTCGAACCAGCCCTCGGTGTCGAAGGTCTCGATGTCCGCGCGCTTGTAGTAGCCCAGGAACATCTGCGCGCCGCGCACCAGCAGCCGCCCGGTCTCGCCCGCCGGCAGCGTGCGGCCGTCGAAGTCGACGACCTTGACGTCGACGCCGTCGAGCGTGCGACCATCGGTCGTGGCCGATTTCTCGACGGCGCGCGCAGGCTCGGTGAGCGTGCTGGACAGCGACTCGGTCATGCCCCACAGCGAACAGACCTTCAGGTCCAGCTCGCGCAGCGCGCGCTCGATCAGCACCGGCGGAATCGGCGCGCCGCCGCACAGGAAGCTGCGCAGCTGCGTCGGCCGCGGCGCGCCGGCCGCCACCGCGTCGCAGATGTCCGACAGGAAAGGCGTGGACGCGGCGGTGAAGGTCACGCCCTCCGCAGCCATGATGCTCACGCCGCGCTGCACTTCCCAGATGTCCTGCAGCACCACCGTCGAGCCCAGGCTGATGCCCAGCAGCATCACCGCGGCATAGCCCGTCATGTGCCCCAGCGGCGAGCAGGCCAGGAACACGTCGTCGCCGCTCAGGCCGAAGCGGCCCGCCAGCGCGCGGTTGCAGGCCAGCAGCGTGTTGTGGCTGTGCATCACGCCCTTCGGCGAGCCGGTGGTGCCGGAGGTGAACATCACCACCGCCATCGCGTCGGGCGCCAGCCGCGGCGGCCGGCTGGGTTCGACACGGTCCGGCCCCGACAGCAGCGCGTGCTCGAAGCCGTGCTCGCCGTCCTCGTCGACGACGATCACGTGCTGCAGTGCCGGCAGCTCGCGCTGCAGCGCACGCGCCATCGACGCATGGTCGAAGCCGCGGAACAACTTCGGCACCAGCAGCAGCTTGGCTTCGGCGAAGCCGAGCATGTAGGACAACTCGCGCTCGCGGAAGATCGGCATCAGCGGGTTGACAACCGCGCCGATGCGGTTGGCCGCCATCGAGACGACGACGAATTCCCACCAGTTGGGCAGCTGCACCGCCACGATATCGCCTGCGCCGATGCCCAGGCGCTGCAGGCCGCCGGCGCAGCGCGCCACCCGATCGCCGAACTCGCGCCAGTTGAAGCGTGCCACCGCATCGCGATCGGCGCGATAGCCCACCAGCGCCGGCTTGTCCGGCGTGGCCTCGATGGCGCGCAGCAGCAGCTCGTCGAAGGCCATGTCGGCCCAGTAGCCCCCGTCGCGCATGCGGCGCGCATGCGCCGCGGGGTCGAATCGACTCACCGTCATTCCGCTTCTCCTGGGCAGGCGCCCGCCCGTCATCGACGTGACGGCGGCGGCGCCTAATTAGTACGCTAGCGAACTATACGCCTAGGGTCGAGCGGCCTGCTCAGGGTGAACCCGAGGCCGGCGTCAGGCCTCTTCGGCCTGCAGATAGTCGATCAGGTTGCGCTTCATCGCGGCCAGCGTGCCGGCCGTGTGCTCGAGCTTGTCGTCGGGCAGGCCGGCCAGGATGCGTTCGTTCATCCGGTGGTTGATCTTGCGCAGGCGAGCCACCAGCTGCTTGCTCTTCGGCTCGAGGAAGACGCGGTTGACGCGCCGGTCGGTCGCATCGGCCTCGCGCCGCACCAGGCCGGACTTCTCGAGACGGTCGATCAGGCCGCCGACTGCGACCTTGCCCAGGTCCAGCTCGTCGGCGAGCTGGCTCTGGGTCATGCCGTCCTCGCGCGACAGGTAGGCCAGCACCCACCACTGCGAGCGCGTCACGTTCAACGGCTTCATGCAGCGGTCGAAGGCGCTGCGCCGCAGGCGCGACACGTCGTGGATCAGGAAACCCAGGCGCAGTTCCCAGTCGATGTTGTGCGGTTCGTTCGGTGTGGTTGCAGGCATGCCGAGATTTCCTCTCCAGATCGGGAACGCCGACCCTGAACAATATACCTGCGTATATTGTGGGGCTACATAGGATCCCAGGTGAACACGTCCGAGGAACGGTCCAGCGCGTAGAAGCCCGGGCGCAGCATCGGCAGCGCCGACGCGAGGATGCCCTCCGGCGTCCAGCCATCGCCGCAGTGCGCGTTGCGCACCGGACGCGGCTGGCTGAACAGGTAGATCTCGTTGTTGCGCACGCCGAAGACCTGGCCGCTCACGTCCTTGGCGGCGTCGGCGCACAACGCCACGACGAAGGGCGCGACCTTCGCCGGCACCAGCTTCTTCAGCCCATCGACGCGCTTCTTCTGTTCCGGCGTCTCCGCGGGAATGCTGTCGATCATCCGCGTCCAGGCGAAGGGCGCGACCGCGTTCGAGCGCACGCCGAACTTCTGCATGTCCAGCGCGATGCTCTTCGACAGCGCCATGATGCCCAGTTTGGCCGCCGAGTAGTTGGCCTGGCCGAAGTTGCCGATCAGGCCCGAGGTGGAGCTCATGTGCACGTACACGCCGCTGCCCTGGGCCTTGAAGTGCGGCGCGGCCGCGCGACTGACGTTGAAGCTGCCCTTCAGGTGCACGGCGATCACCGCGTCGAACTCCGCCTCGCTCATGCGGTGGAACATCACGTCACGCAGGATGCCGGCGTTGTTGACGACGATGTCGATGCGGCCGAAGGTCTCGACCGCGGTGGTCACCATGCGATGCGCGGCATTCCATTCGGCGACCGAGCCGCCGTCCGCGACCGCCTCGCCGCCGATCGCGCGGATCGCCGCCACCACCTCGTCGCCGGGCTGCTCGCCGCTGGCCTGTCCGTCCAGCGTCGCGCCGAGGTCGTTGACCACGACCTTGGCGCCGGCTTCGGCCAGCGCCAGGCAGATGCCGCGGCCCACGCCGCGCCCGCCGCCGGTCACCAGGGCCACCCTGCCCTCGAGAAGACGCCTGTCACTCATGTGTCACTCCTGTCGATGTGGGTCGCACCGCTCCGGCGCGCATCCGGGATCGCCCGGGGGTTGCATATCGTTCACTAGCGTATCATGCAGCACAGCATCAAGCCCTGCCATCCATGACGACCCGTAGTACCCACCCCGCCTGGGGCGTGCTGGCCAGCACACGCTACCTGCCACGCCTGCGCCTGGAGCGCAGCGCCATGCTGGCCCAGCATCAATGGATGGCACCCGGCCTGCGCGGCCTGGCCAAGGGCCGGCGCAGCATGGCCAGCTGGGACGAGGACGGCGTGACGATGGCCGTCGAAGCCGGACGCCGGCTGCTGCAGGCGCTGCCCGGTACGGCGCCGCAGGAGCTGACGCTGGCCTCGACCACGCTGCCCTTCGCCGACCGGCTGAATGCCGGCGTCGTCGCCGCCGCGTTGGGGCTGCCCGAGCAGACGGCCGTGCGCGACGTCGCCGGCAGCACGCGCTGCGCGCTCACCGAGCTGGCGGCGGCCCTGCGCCAGCCGGCCGCATCGACGCGGCTGGTGCTGGCATCGGAGCGGCGCGTGCCGCGCCCGGCCAGCGCACAGGAGATGATCGCCGGCGACGGCGCCGCCGGCATCGCCGTCGGCCAGGGCCACGTGCTGGCCACCTGCGTCGGCGCGGCCTCGCTGCATGCCGACTTCGTCGACCACTTCCGCGAGACCGGCCGCGAGCACGACTACGGCTGGGAAGAACGCTGGGTGCGCGACGAGGGCTACCTGAAGCTGGCCGTCACGGCCTTCAAGCGCTGCCTCGGCGACGCCGGCATCGCCGCTGCGGACATCGCGCACTTCGTCATGCCGTCGCCGCTGCCCAAGGCCAACGAGGCGGTGGCCAGAAAGCTCGGCGTCGCGCCCGCAGCCGTGGTCTCCACCGGCCACGAGGACGGCGGCGACCTCGGCAGCGCGCAGGCGCTGGCCATGCTCGACGTGGCGCTGCGTGCGGCCGAGCCTGGCGCGCTGATCCTGGTCGGCGCGTTCTCCAGCGGTTGCGACGCGCTGCTGCTGCGCCGCACCGACCTGCCCTGCGCCGGACCGGTGCCCGAGCCCGGCAAGGCCGAGACCAGCTACCTGAAGTACCTGTCCTTCACCGGCCAGATCGAGCTCGAATGGGGCATGCGCGCCGAGATGGACAACAAGACCGCGCTCACCGCCGCCTGGCGCGACCGGCCGCGCATGGCGCGCTTCGAAGGCGGCCGCTGCGCGGCCTGCGGCACGGTGCAGTTCCCGCGCAGCGCGCTGTGCGTCAACCCCGAATGCCGCGCCGAAGGCCAGCAGCAGCCGCTGAGCCTCGCCGACACGCCGGCGCGCGTGCTGTCGCACACCAGCGACTTCCTGGCCTACACGCCGCACCCGCCCTTCCAGTTCGGGCACGTGGACTTCGAAGGCGGCGGCCGGGTGCTGATGGAGTTCGCCGACACCGATGCCGGCGAACTGCAGGTGGGCCTGCCGCTGCGCATGGTCTACCGCATCAAGGAATTCGACCGGCAGCGCGGCTTCCGCCGCTACTTCTGGAAAGCCACCCCGGTGAGAGGAGCACTCTGATGGCCAGCGGCATCCGCGACAAGGTGGCGATCCTCGGCATGGGCTGCTCGCGCTTCGGCGAGCGCTGGGACATGGGCGCGGACGAGCTGATGCTCGAAGCCTTCAACGAAGCCCGCGCCGACGCCGGCATCGACATCAAGCAGCTGCAGGCCGCCTGGCTCGGCGTGTGCCTGGAGGAGAACAACGTCGGCAAGACCGCCGGCCCGCTGGCCGCAGCGCTGCGCCTGCCGCGCATCGCCGCCACGCGCGTGGAGAACGCCTGTGCCACCGGCACCGAAGCGCTGCGCGGCGCGGCCTATGCGGTGGCCTCGGGCGCCTACGACTTCGTGCTCGCGCTGGGCGTCGAGAAGCTCAAGGACACCGGCTACGGTGGCCTGCCGGTGCGCACGCGCGGCGTCGCCAACGACCTGTGGTTGCCCAACAGCACGGCGCCCGGCGCTTTCGCGCAGCTGGCATCGGCCTACGCGGCCAAGCACCGCGTCGACGCCAAGGATCTGAAGCGCGCCATGGCCCATGTCTCCGTCAAGAGCCATGCCAACGCGGCGCTGAACCCGAAGGCGCACCTGCGCAATGCCATCACCGAGGACGACGTGCTCAAGGCCGCGACCATCGCCGCGCCGCTGGGCCTGTACGACTGCTGCGGCGTCAGCGACGGCGCGGCCTGCGCGATCCTGACCACGCCGGAGATCGCCAAGGCGCTGCACCCCGACCGCGAGGTGGTGACGATCAAGGCCCTGGAGGTCTCGGTCAGCAACGGCGAGGAACAGAGCTTCAGCGGCCCGCAGGCCTGGGACGGCGCCAGCATCCAGACCGCGCGCGAAGCCGGTGCGCGCGCCTTCGCGTCGGCCGGCGTCAGCGACCCGCGGCGGCAGATCCAGATGGCCGAGGTGCACGACTGCTTCTCCATCACCGAAACCGTGCTGATGGAAGACCTGCAGTTCAGCGCCCCCGGCCGCGCCATCCACGACGTGCTCGATGGCGTGTTCGACCGCGACGGCGCGCTGCCGGTACAGCCCGACGGCGGGCTGAAATGTTTCGGCCACCCGATCGGTGCGTCGGGGCTGCGCATGGTCTACGAGATCTGGCTGCAGGTGCATGGCCGCGCCGGGCAGCGCCAGCTGCCCCGCGTGGACCTGGGCCTGACGCACAACCTCGGCGGCCATCCGCACCAGAACGTCTGCGCCGTGGCCATCGTCGGCCGCCAGGGCGCGTAGTCTCAAAACCCATTCGAAGGAGCAAGCTGAAATGCGAGGACTGCAGGGCAAGATTGCCATCGTCACCGGTGCTGGCAGCGGCATCGGCCGCGCCATTGCCACGCGGCTGGCAGCCGAGGGCTGCGTGGTCGGCGTATTCGACATCAACGAGGCCGGCGCGGCAGAGAGCGTGAGCGCGATCGAGGCCGCCGGCGGCAAGGCGCTGGCGGTGAAATGCGACATCACCGACTACCCCGCGGTCACGGCCGCGGTGGCCGCCTTCGAGCAGCAGGCCGGCCAGGGCACCGACGTGCTGGTCAACAACGCCGGCTGGGACACGCCGATGCCCTTCCTGAAGACCACGCCCGACTTCTGGGCCAAGGTCACGGCCATCAACTGGTTCGGCCCGCTGCACATGACGCATGCGGTGGCGCAGGGCATGGCCGCGCGCAAGAGCGGGCGCATCGTGCAGATCGCCTCGGACGCCGGGCGCGTGGGCAGCAGCGGCGAGGTGGTGTATTCCGGCTGCAAGGGCGCGACCATCGCCTTCAGCAAGGCGCTGGCGCGCGAACTGGCACGCGCCAACGTCACCATCAATACCGTCTGCCCCGGCCCGACCGACACGCCGGCGATGAGCGCCTTCGTCGGCACCGGTGAACAGGGACAGAAGATCCGCGACGCGATGGTCAAGGGCGTGCCGCTCGGGCGCATCGGCATGCCCGACGACTATCCCGGGCTGGTGGCTTTCCTGGCGAGCGACGACGCCGCCTTCATGACCGGGCAGACGATCAGCGTCTCCGGTGGTTTGACGATGCATGGTTGATCAAGGAAGACAGACATGAGCAAGGACTACAAGGACATACTGTACGAAGTGCGCGACGGCGTCGTGCGCATCACCATCAACCGGCCCGAGGTCTACAACGCCTTCCGCAACCAGACGCTGGAAGAGCTGATCGACGCGCTGCACCGTGCCGACGAGGAGAAGAGCGCCAACGTGATGGTGCTGACCGGCGCCGGCGACAAGGCCTTCTGCACCGGTGGCGACCAGAAGATCCACCAGAACGAGACCGGGCTGTATGGCCCGCGCGGAACGGTCGGCATGCCGATCGAAGAGATGCAGACCGCGCTGCGCGACCTGCGCAAGGTGTCGATCGCCCGGGTGCAGGGCTTCGCCATCGGCGGCGGCAACGTGTTCGCGACGATCTGCGACATCACGCTGGCCAGCGAGAAGGCGGCCTTCGGCCAGGTCGGCCCGAAGGTCGGCTCGGTCGATCCCGGCTGGGGCACGGCCTATCTCGCGCGCATCGTCGGCGAGAAGAAGGCGCGCGAGATGTGGTTCACCTGCCAGCGCTACAGCGCGCAGGAGGCCAAGGAGATGGGGCTGGTCAACAAGGTGGTGCCGCACGACCAGCTCGATGCCGAGGTCGACAAGTGGTGCGCGATGATCAACGAGATGAGCCCGACCGCGCTGACCATCGCCAAGCGCAGCTTCAACGCCGATACCGAGACCATCCGCGGCATCAGCTTCCAGGGCATCCAGACGGTCAAGCACTTCTACCAGACCGACGAGAGCAAGGAAGGCGTCAACGCCTTCAACGAGCGCCGCAAGGCCGACTTCAAGAAGTTCGCGAGCTGACCCCCGTGGCCGCTCCCATCACCACGGGGCTGGACGCCGACGGCGTGCTGGTCGCGACCATCGACATGGCCGAGCGCACGATGAACGTGTTCTCGGTCGAGCTGATGGACGCGCTGGATGCGCTGATGGACCGTGTCGACACCGACCCGGCGGTACGCAGCTGCGTCATCACCTCCGGCAAGAGCAGCTTCCTGGCCGGCGCCGATCTGACGATGGTGCGCGGTTACTGCGACAGCGCGCGCAGCGCCACGCATGCGCAGATGTTCGAGATGTGCGGCCGGCTCGGGCGCCAGTTCGTGCGTCTTGAGGCCGCGGCCAAACCCTACGTGGCGGCGCTGAACGGCCTGGCGCTCGGCGGCGGCCTGGAGCTGTCGCTGGCCTGCCGCGTGCGGCTGGTGGCCGACGACCCGCGCCTGCAGCTGGGCGTGCCCGAGGTGCGCTGGGGCCTGCTGCCGGGCGCCGGCGGCACGCAGCGGCTGCCGCGCCTGGCCGGCTTCGCGCCGGCGATGAAGATGCTGCTCACCGGCCAGCCGGTCGACCCCGCCACGGCGCAGAAGCTGGGCATCGTCTCGGCGGTGGTGCCGCAGAGCAAACTGCTCGACGAGGCCAAGGCCGTGGCGCGCGCGCTGCACGGCACGGCCTACGACCCGGCGCTGAAGTTCAAGCATCTGGCGCAGGCCGACGTGCCGGCGCCGGGGAACGGCGTGGCCGCCGCGGTCGCGGCGCAGCACGGCGTGTCGGGCACGGACTACGAGCTCTATCCTGCCTACTCGGCCATCGTCGACAGCGTGCTCTACGGCGCGCGCCTGCCGCTGGACGAGGCCAACACGGTGGAGATGAACAACTTCCTGCGGCTGATGTTCAACCCGGTCGCCGGCCGTATGGTGCGCACGCTGTTCCTGGAGCGGCTGCGCGCCGAAAGGGAACTGGCACCTCCCCCTGGCGTGGCCGTGGAAAGCCTGCGCCACGGGCCGATCAGCGCCGGCCGCGAAGCCTGGCAGGCCGCGCTCGGCCGCCTGAAGCTGCCGCAACAGCTGGACGCCGCGCTGCCGGCCGACACCGCCGAAGTCACCGACCGCGCCGGCGCGGTGCATCGTGCCGCACTGCGTGTCGTCGGCGAAGCGCCGGCGCCCGTCAGCGGCGCCCAGCTGGTGCTGTCGCCGGCCGGGCCCTACGGCCGCGTGCTGGAGATCGCCGGCGCCGATGACGCACAGGCTGCGGTGTTCGCGGCGCTGGCCACGCGCCTGTGGTCGCTGCCCTGGCGCACGCCCGGGCCGGTCAGCCGGCTGGCCTCGCTGCACGGTCGCACGCTCGACGAGCAGGCCCAGGCCGCCCGCACCTGGCGGGAGGGCGACCCGGCCTTCATCGACGTGGCGGCCTGCCTGGCCGGTACCACGCCGGCCTGGAGCGGCGGTCCGCTGACCTGGTCCGCCGATCGATGATCGACCGCAGCAAGGTTGGCTTCCAGACGATGCCCACGCAGGTGGTCATCGACGCCTGGCGCGTCAAGCTGTTCTGCCAGGCGATCGGCGAAGACGATGCGCGCTACTGGGACCCGGCGGCCGCCGCGGCAACCGGCGAGCCGGCCTGCCCGCTGCCGCCGACCTTCCTGAAAGCGGTGGAAGGCGAGCACTTCAGCAGCGCCGCGCTGATGCAGTTGCTGCAGGTGCCGCTGCTGGGCGTGCTGCATGCCGAGCAGCAGTTCGATTACCTGGCGCCGGTGCATGTCGGCGACACGGTCGAACTGAGCCGCCGCGTCGACCGCATCTTCGACAAGAAGGACGGCGCGCTGAGCTTCATCGTCGTCGACACCGACTACCGCGTCGCCGGCCAGGCGGTGGCACGCAGTACGCAGACCATCCTGGTGCGCAACCCGGTCGCGGCATGAACTGGCCCGCCGAACTGCGCCTGCACACGCCGCCGGTCACGCCGCTGCAGCTGGCGCTCTTCGCTGCCGCCTCGGGCGACCACAACCCGTTGCACCTGGACCCTGACGTGGCACGCCGCGCCGGCTTCGACAAGCCGGTGGTGCACGGCATGCTGAGCATGGCGCTGGCCGCGAAGCTGTTCACGCGCGAGTTCGGGCCGCAGGCCCTGATGCGACTGCACACGCGTTTCGTCGGCGTGGCGTTGGTCGGCGAAGCGCTGGAACTGGTGGCGACGCTGCGCGAGGCCAACGAGCAGGCCGCACACTACCTGCTGCGTGCATCGACCGAACGCGCCGAGGTCCTCAGCGGCGAGGCCCGACTGCGGTGCACAAGATGAGCGCCCGGCTGATCGACGCGCTGGCGCCGGGCCTGAAGGTATGGGTGCCGACGTTGTCCAACGAATCGTCGCTGCTGGCCGACGAACTGCGGCGCGATCCCGAGCGCGCCAGCGGCGTCACCTTCGCCGGCGTGCAGTTCCCAGGCATCGACAGGACGGACTACCTGGCGCTGCACCCGCAGGCGCGGCTGCGCGGCTGGTTCATGTCGGCGGCGATGCGCCGCGGCCTGGCCGAAGGCCGCGCCGAACTGCCCAGCCAGGACTACCTGGGCATCGCCCGCCATCTGCGCGAGGACGAGCCCTACGACGTCGCGATCGCGCAGTTGAGCCTGCCCGACGCGCAGGGCTGGTGCGCGCCGGGCCTGGCCGCGGACTTCGTGCCGCTGCTGTGGCAGCGCGCGCGGCGGCGGGTGGCGCACCTCAACCCGCGCCTGCCGCGGCTGCCTTCGACCTTTCGCGTGCACGTCTCGGAGATCGACCTCGCGGTCGAGGCGGATGCGCCGCTGAACGACTTCGCCGAGCCGGCGCTTGGTGATCTGGAAAAGCGCATCGGCGCCCACGTCGCCGGCCTGGTGCGCGACGGCGACACGCTGCAGTTCGGCATCGGCGGCGTGCCGATGTCGATGGCGCATGCCCTGTGCAGCCACCGCCGGCTGCGCTTCCACGGCGGCATGCTGTCCGGCGCGTTCATCGCGCTGTGGCAGGCAGGAGCGATGGACCGCGACGCGGCCCTTCACACCGGCGTGATCCTCGGCGGGGCCGAGCTGCGCGAGTTGGCTGCGGCGCTGCCGCAACTGCGGCTGCAGGACGTGGGCTTCACGCACGACCCGGCGCGCATCGCTGCGATCCCGCGCTTCGTCGCCGTGAACGGCGCGGTCGAGGTGGACCTATTCGGCCAGGTCAATGCCGAACGCGCCGGCGGCCTGATCCAGGCCGGCGCCGGCGGCCTGCCCGCGTTTGCCCAGGGCGCACTGGCCTCGCCCGGCGGCCGCCTGGTGATCGCGCTGCCAGCCTCGGCCAAGGGCGGCAGCGTGTCGCGCATCGTGCCCGCGCTCGGCGCGCAGAGCCTGGTGACGCTGCCGCGGCAGCTGGCCGACGCGGTGGCCACCGAACACGGCGTGGCCGAGCTGCGCGGGCTGTCGCTGCATGCGCGCGCGCAGGCGCTGATCGCCATCGCCGACCCCGCGCACCGGCCGGCGCTGGCAGCGGCCTGGAACACGATGGCGGCCAGGCTGTGAGCGCGCATGGCCGCTCCAAAGCGCTCACCCCGGAGCGCGATCAGCGCGGAGGTTGCTTATGAGCACCCTGAGCCATGCGGTTCCAGCGGGCTTCGTGCCCGTCAAGCTGGGCAGCACCTTCGCCACGCACAGCGCCGAGCTGTATGCGCGCTGGCACGACGATCACCTGCAGGTGGGCTTCGTCGTGCAGCCGCACCAGGTGAACCCGGGCGGGCGCTGCCACGGCGGCATGCTCAGCCTGCTGGCCGACATCGTGCTGTCCTCCGCCGCGCAGTACCAGACCGCCATTCCGCGCCAGTTCCTGCCGACCATCAGCCTGCAGCTGGACTTCATGAACGGCGCGCCGCTCGGCCACTGGGTGCAGGGCGAGGCCGACATCCTGGAAGTGACGAAGAACCTGGTGTTCTCGCAGGGCACCATCCGCTGCGACGGCAAGGTGGTGGCCCGCGCCAGTGGTGTGTTCCGCCGCGGCCCGCTGCTGCCCGACACCGACAGCGACCACCTGCTGCAGCTGCCGGGCATGCCGGCGCGCGCGGCAGGCTCCTAGAGCCGTATCAACCGCTTGCCCAGGTTCTCGCCGCGGTACAGCCCGGCGATTGCGTCGGGCGCCTGTTCCAGGCCATCGAGCACCTCCTCCACGTACTGCAAACGACCTTCGCGGATCCAGCGCTGCAGGTCGGCGCGCGCCACGTCGCCATGCTGCGGGTGGTCGAAGATGACGAAGCCCTGCATGCGCGCGCGCTTGACCAGCAGATGGCGCTCCACGCGCGGCCCCAGCGGCGCCGGCTGCCAGCTCGCCACCGAGGCCGTGCCGCAGATCACCACGCGCGCACCGACGGCCAGCTGCGCCATCACCGCGTCGCTGATGGCGCCGGCCGTGTTGTCGAAGTAGACATTCACGCCGCCCTCGCAGGCGCGTTGCAGCGCCGGCTCGAAGCCCGGCGCCTTGTAGTCCAGCGCAACGTCGTAGCCGAAGCGCTGCAGGCACAGCTGCCGCTTGGCCTCGCCGCCGGCGATGCCCACCGTGCGGCAGCCGCGGATCCTGGCGATCTGCCCGACCACCGAGCCGACCGCGCCGGCGGCGGTGGACACCACCACCGTGTCGCCGGGCTGTGGCTGGCCGATCTCGAGCAGCCCGTAGTGCGCGGTGACGCCGTTGATGCCCATCACGCCGAGCGCGGTGGACAGCGGCAGGTCGCCGTCGTCGACGCGACGCTGGATCTGGGCCGGCTCCACCACCGCCAGCTCCTGCCAGCCGAACAGGCCGGTCACCGGCGTGCCCACCGGCCAGTCCGGGTGGTTGGACATGTCCACGTGGCCGGCGGCGAAGGCGCGCATCACGCCGCCCAGCGGCACCGGCTCGGCATAGTTGGCCACCGCGCTGACCCAGCCGCGCATCGCCGGCTCCACCGACAGCCAGCGGTTGCGCACGCGCAGCTGGCCCGGCCCCGGCAGCGGTGCCGGAACCTCGACGATGCGGAAGTGCTGCGCCTGCGGAATGCCCTCGGGCCGGCTGGCCAGGATCACCTGGCGATGGGTCTGCATGCTGCTCAACGAGGCTCTCCTTATCAAGGTTGGACCCGAGTTGCATTCGAGGGCCCTTTGATATAGTACACATGCGTACCGTGTACATCCATACGCTGACAACAAGGACGACGAGGGGTAAACACCGATGGCAGGTCGATGGTTCGAGGAGTTTGCGGTCGGGCAGGTTTTCGAGCACGAGATCCGGCGCACCGTGACCGAAGCCGACAACATGTGGTTCAGCAACGCCACCTACAACCCGGCGCAGATCCACATCGACTTCGAATACTGCAAGGCCACCGAGTTCGGCCAGCCGCTGGTCAACAGCATCTTCACGCTCGGCCTGGTGATCGGCTTGTCGGTGCAGGACACCACGCTCGGCACCACGGTGGCCAACCTGGGCATGAGCGACACGCGCTTTCCCAAGCCGGTGTTCCACGGCGACACCCTGCGCTCGCGCACCACGGTGAAGGAACTGCGCGACAGCAAGTCGCGGCCCAACGCGGGCATCGTGACCTTCCTGCACCAGGGCTTCAACCAGCGTGGCGAGGAGGTCTGTACCTGCACGCGCCAGGCGCTGATGTTGAGGAAGGCGGCATGAGCGCCGCCGGGCCGTTCCCAAGGCGCTCGCTCCCCCTCGGGGGGACGGCGCGCAGCGCCCAGGGGGTCCACCCATGAAGCTGCGCTCGATGCTGTTCGTGCCGGCCGACAGCGAACGCAAGCTCGACAAGTCGCGCACCAGCCCGGCCGACGTGCTGATCCTCGACCTGGAGGACGCGGTCGCCGAAGCCCGCAAGCCCGTGGCGCGCACGATGGCGGCCGAGTTCATCGCCACGCAGGCCGCAGCGATCGGGCCGCGGCTGTTCGTGCGCATCAATCCGCTGGACACGCCGCTGGCGATGCCCGACCTGGCCGCGGTGGTCGTGCCCGGCCTGGCCGGCATCCTGCTGCCGAAGACGCGCAGTGCCGCCGATCTGCTGCAGCTGGGCCACGGCCTCGATGCACTGGAAGCGCGCGCCGGCCTCGAACGCGGCAGCGTGAAGATCGTGCCGGTGGCCACCGAGACGCCGCAGGCGCTGCTGAACATGCAGGGCTTCAGTGGGCCGATACCGCGCCTGGCCGGCGTCACCTGGGGTGCCGAAGACCTGTCGGCGGCCATCGGTGCCGTCTCCAACCGCGACGAGGATGGCAGCTTCTCGCCGCTGTACCAGTGGGCCGCGTCGCTGTGCCTGACCGCCGCCGCCGCTGCCGGCGTGCCGCCGATCGACACGCTGCATGCCGACTTCCGCGATGCCGCCGGGCTGGCGGCCGCCTGCCGCGCGTCGCGCCGCCGAGGTTTCCGCGGCCGCATCGCCATCCACCCCGATCAGGTCAAGACCATCAACGCCGCCTACTCGCCCAGCGAAGCAGAGATCGCGCATGCGCGCCGCATCGTCGAGGCCTTCGCTGCCCAGCCCGAGGCCGGCACGCTGTCGATCGACGGCGTGATGGTCGACAAGCCTCACCTCACGCAGGCGCTGCGCACGCTGGACGCCGCGCACTAAAGCACGCCAGGAGACACCCCGATGGACTTTTCCATCAGCGACGACCACCGCGCCATCCGCGACGGTGTGGCCGCGGTCGCCAAACGCTTCGACGACGAATATTGGCTGGCGCGCGACGAGGACGGCGAGTTCCCGCGCGAGTTCCACCGCGCCATGGCCGAAGCCGGCTGGCTGGGCATCACCATGCCCACCGACTACGGCGGCGCCGGCCTCGGCGTCACCGAAGCCGCAATCATGATGCACGAGCTGTCCAGCCACGGCGGTGGCATGGCGGCAGCCAGCACGGTGCACATCAACCTGTTCGGGCCGCATCCGATCGTCGTCTTCGGTACGCCGGAACAGAAGGCGCGCTGGATACCGCGCCTGGTGGCCGGCGAGGACCAGTGCGCCTTCGGCTTCACCGAGCCCGATGCCGGGCTCAACACCACCGCCATCAAGACCTTCGCGCAGAAGGTACCGGGCGGCTACCTGGTGCACGGGCAGAAGGTCTGGACCAGCACCGCGCAGGTGGCCAGCAAGATCATGCTGCTGACGCGCACCACCAAGCTCGAGGACTGCAAGCGCCCGACCGACGGCATCACGATCTTCTACACCGACCTGGACCGCAGCAAGATCGAGGTGCGGCGCATTCCGAAGATGGGCCGCAAGGCGGTGGACAGCAACGCCATCTTCATCGACGGGCTGTTCATTCCCGACAGCGACCGCATCGGCGAAGAGGGCAAGGGCTTCTCCTACATCCTGCACAGCCTGAACCCCGAGCGGCTGCTGGTGGCCAGCGAGGCCATCGCCATCGGCCAGGACGCGCTGCGCCGCGCCACGCAGTACGCGCGCGAACGCATCGTCTTCGACCGCCCGATCGGCCAGAACCAGGGCATCCAGCATCCGCTGGCCGAGCGCTGGATGGCGCTGGAAGCCGCCTGGACGATGGTGATGAAGGGCGCCTGGCTGTACGACAACCACCAGCCCTGCGGCGCGGAAGCCAACACCGCCAAGTTCCTGGGCGCGCGCGCCGGGCAGGACGCCTGCATGCAGGCGGTGCTGACGCACGGCGGCTTCGGCTATGCCAAGGAATACCACGTCGAGCGCTTGCTGCGCGAAGTGACCATCACGCGCATCGCGCCGGTCACCGAACAGCTGATCCTGTCCTTCATCGCCGAGAAGGTGCTGGATCTTCCCAAGTCCTATTGAGCCGGAAAGGCCACCGAACATGTTCAAGCGCGAGCTCTTCAACGAGGACCACGAAGCCTTCCGCGACACCGTCCGGCGCTTCATCGAGCAGGAGATTGCCCCCAACCACGCCAAGTGGGAGGAGCAGCAGGTGGTGCCGCGCGATCTGTGGCTGAAGGCCGGAGCCGCGGGCCTGCTGTGCTGCACCGTGCCCGAGCAATACGGCGGCGCCGGCGCCGACTACCTGTTCGACGTGGTCGTGTTCGAGGAGATGGCCCGCTCCGGCTTCACCGGGCCCGGCTTCATGATCCACTGCGACCTGGTCGCGACCTACATCCTCAGCTTCGGCACCGAGGCGCAGAAGAAGAAGTGGCTGCCGAAGATGGTGCGCGGCGAGGCCATCGGCTCGCTGGGCATGACCGAGCCGCACGCCGGATCCGACCTGAAGGCCATCCGCACGAAGGCCGTGCGCGACGGGGACGACTTCGTGATCTCCGGCCAGAAGGTCTTCATCTCTAACGGCCAGCTGTGCGACGTGATCGTGCTGGCCACCAAGACCGACAGCAGCGCCGGCGCCAAGGGGGTGACGCTGTTCCTCGTCGACACCAGTCTGCCGGGCTTCCGCCGCGGCAAGAACCTGCACAAGCTGGGCATGCGCGCGCAGGACACGTCGGAACTGTTCTTCGACGAGGTGCGCGTGCCGGCCTCGGCCATGCTCGGCGAGGAAGGCAAAGGCTTCGAGCTGATGATGACCAAGCTGGCGCAGGAGCGGCTGGCGCAGGCCATCCGCTCGGCCGTCGTGTCGGAGACCGTGATCGACTGGACCGTGGAATACACCGCCGGACGCAAGGCCTTTGGCAAGACCATCGGCGACTTCCAGAACACGCAGTTCAAGCTCGCCGAGTTGAAGACCGAGGCCGTGGTGGGCCGTCAATTCACCGACAAGTGCATCGCCAACTTCATGAAGGGCGAGCTGGACGCGGTGGACGCGGCCATGGCGAAGATGTGGCTGTCGAACCTGCACTGCAAGATCGTCGACGAATGCCTGCAGCTCTTCGGCGGTTGGGGCTACATGTGGGAATACCCGATCGCCCGTGCCTATGCCGATGCGCGCATCGTCAAGATCGCCGGCGGCTCGATCGAGGTGATGAAGCACATCATCGGCCGCCAGCTGTTTGCCGGCCATCTGGCGCGGCGCGAGCGCGTGGCCGGCGTGAACCCGGTTTGACAAGGAACCAGCAATGACCACCCAATTCAGACCCGACGCGCTGGCCGGCAAGCGCATCCTGATCACCGGCGGCGGCACCGGCTTGGGGCTTGGACTGGCGCGCCACTTCGTCGCACACGGCGCATCGGTGCACATCTGCGGCCGGCGCGAGGCCGTGCTGCAAGGCGCGGTCGACGAGCTGCGCGCCGCCGCGCAGAACGGCGGCAGCGCGGAATATCACCTCTGCGACGTGCGCGAAGCCGAGCAGATCGAGGCCATGGTCGAGCGCATCTGGGCCGGCGGCCCGCTGACCGGCCTGGTCAACAACGCGGCGGCCAACTTCATCGCGCCGTCCACCGACATCAGCCCGCGCGGCTTCGCCGCGGTGCGCTCCACCGTGATGGACGGCGCGCTGTTCGCCACGCTGGCCTGCGGCCGGCGCTGGATCGCGCAGGGCTTGCCCGGCTCGGTGGTGAGCATGCTCGTCACCTGGGTGTGGACCGGCTCGGCCTACGTGCTGCCGTCGACGATGGCGAAGACGGCCGTGCATGCGATGACGATGTCGCTGGCGGTGGAATGGGGCAAGCACAACATCCGCGTCAACGCCGTGGCGCCGGGCCCCTTCCCCACCGAAAGCGCGTGGGAGAAGCTGGCGCCGATCCCCAAGGCCAACGTCGGCGCGGCCTCGGCCGACGAGGTGCCGATGGGCCGCTTCGGCCGCATGCACGAGCTGTGCAACCTGCTGACCTTCCTGCAGGCCGACGGCTGCGAGTACCTGACCGGGCAGAACATCGCCATCGACGGCGGCCACCACCTGGCCGCGCCCTCCACCTTCGCCGCGTTGGGCAAGCTGACGCCGGAGGACTGGGCCGAAGCCAAGGCGCTGGTGCGCAGCCGGGCAGAGCAGGAGAAGAGCCAGCGCTCGACGGGCTGAAGACCGTGGGTCGAATTGCGGTCGAGGCCTCGACGGCAGGCGTCATGGACCTGCGCGTGCACGCCGCGCGCGCGCCGGCGCATCCGGCCGTGGTCTGCGGCGCACGGCGCCTCAGCTACGGCGAACTCGAGGCGCTGGCCAACCGCATGGCCGCGGTCTGGCGCGCACACGGCGCGCTGCGCGGCGACCACGTAGCCATGCTGCTGGGCAACGTACCCGAGGCCCTGGCCGCAGCCTGGGCCGCCTGGCGCTGCGGCGTCTACCTGACGCCGATGTCCACCGCGTTGACGGCGCCGGAACTGGCGGCGATGGTCGCCGACAGCGGCGCGCGCATCGTGCTGGTGGATGCCGGCGTGGCCGACGTTGGCACGCTGGCAGCGCCGCTGGCCGCCGCGGTGGCGGACCCGGTGCACTGGCTGTCGCTGCACGGCACGATCGCCGGCTTCCAGCCGATCGAGCCGCTGCTGGCCGCCGCCTCGCCGCAAGCGGCGGCCGAAGAGCCGCCCGGCGCGCTGATGATGTACACCTCCGGCACCACCGGCGCGCCCAAGGGCGTGCTGCGGCCGCTGCTGCCGACCGACTGGCGCGGCACGCCGCCCTTTGCGGCCGACCTGATCGAGCTCTTCGGCGTCGGCGGTAGCGACGTGCGCTACCTGTCCACCGCACCGCTGTACCACGCCGCGCCCTTGCGCGTGGCGCTCGCCGTCACGGCCGGCGGCGGCAGCGTGCACGTGATGGAGCGCTTCGACGCCGCCGCCGCGCTCGAGTTGCTGGAGCACGAAGCCATCACGCACAGCCAGTGGGTGCCGACGATGTTCCAGCGCCTGCTGGCGCTGCCGGCCGAGCGCCGCGCGGCGCTGCATGCGCCGCAGCACCGCCGCGCAATCCACGGCGCCGCGCCCTGCCCCGTGCCGCTGAAGCGCGCGATGATCGACTGGTGGGGGCCGATCCTGCTGGAGTACTACTCGGGCAGCGAGGGCGTGGGCCTGACGCTGATCGACTCGCACGAATGGCTGGCACATCCCGGCTCGGTCGGCCGTGCGCGCAAGGGACAACTGCACGTGGTCGACGAGGCCGGCCGCGACGTGGCGCCCGGCGTCACCGGCCTGGTGTGCTTTTCGGGCGTAGCGCCGTTCGCGTACCACCGCGCGCCCGAGAAGACGGCCGCGCGCACGCTGCCCGGCGGCCTGCAGACCTTCGGCGACGTCGGCCATGCCGACGCGGACGGCTGGCTGTACCTGAGCGACAGGCTCGACGACATGATCATCTCCGGCGGCGTCAACATCTACCCGCAGGAAATCGAAGCAGTCATCGCCGAGGTGCCCGGCGTCTGGGAATGTGCGGTGGTCGGCATCGCCGACGAGCGCTTCGGCGAGCGGCCGGTGGCCTTCGTCGTGCCACAACGCGGCGAATCGCCGACGGCGCTGCAGGCCGCCGTGCGCGCCGCCTGCGAGGCGCGCCTGGGCCGCTTCAAACAGCCCCAGAGCCTGCACCTGGTGGACGAGCTGCCGCGTTCGCCTACCGGCAAGCTGTTGCGCCGGCAGTTGCGGCAGCGCCTGGGCCAGAAGTGAGCCTCTGAAGACCGACCGCTCGGCGGCGCATCGCTGACGTTCGGCGCTCGACGCCGAAGTCACGCATCCGACCGAGGCCGTGTGGAAACGCGCGCAGACGCGTAGGCCATCGCTGGCTGAAGGTGCTCGGCGAGCACGCGCAGCAATGAGGGCTCTTGCCCTATGCCCGCATTGCCTTGATCAGCGATCTGGTTCCAAGGATCTTGATCGCTCGCTTGAAGTTGTACGCCAGGACCTGCAAGCTCATCTCAGTCCTCACCCGGGGCAACGTCCTGGTCAGGAAGTGGTTCGATCCCATCCAGGCCTTGAGCGTGCCGAAGACATGCTCGACGGTCTGCCGGCGTAGCCTCATCGCCTCGGGCGCGCCGTCAAGGCGCTCTTGAACGACATCCAGTATGTCTTCGTGTTCCCAACGTGAGATGCGTCGCTCCTTGCTGCGGGTGCATCGCGGCTTCATGGAACACCGAGGGCAGTCCGAAGACCAGTACTTGTGCTGTATCTTGCCGGCCTGTTCGGAACTCATTCTGTAGATGGCAACGCTGCCTGCCGGGCACCGGTACTCGTCAGCCTTTTGGTCGTAGACGAAGTCGCGCTTGTCGAACAAGCCAGCAGCGGCGTTGTTCGACGTCATCGGCTTGGGAACCACCGCTGCGACGCCGGCTCGCTCACACTCCAGGAGCTCGTAGCCCTCGTAGTACCCGCGATCTGCCAGCGCGATGAGGTGGTCCTCAGCAGTTACCGTCTTGGCCAGCCTGGCCATGTGCGCCAGCTGATCGCGATCGTGGCCGACGTTGGTGACCTCGTGGGCCACGATCAAGTGGTGCTTGGCATCGACCGCGGTCTGCACGTTGTAGCCGACGATGCCCGTGCCCCGACCGCTGGTGGCCATCGATCGTGCATCCGGATCGGTCAGGGAGATCTGTCCATCCTCGGACGCCTTCATCTGCTCGCCGATCTCGTTCAGTGCCTGGATCTGCTGCTTGACCTTGGTGATCTTGTCCTTGAGGTGGGCGACCCGGCCCGGCAGCACCGCAGCGGCGTCGCGGTCGGCGCGATCGAGTTCGACCAGGTAGCGCTTGATGCTGTCTTCCAACTGCTCGATGCGTGCTGCGAGCTTGCGATCGGTGAAGTTCTTGTCGCGGTTGTTGACCGCCTTGAACTTGCTCCCGTCGATGGCGACGATGCCGTCGGTGAAGAGCTTCATGCGGCGGCACAGCAGAACGAACTCCTTGCAGACCTTGCGGATGGCCTCGCCGTTGTCGCGGCGGAAGTCGGCGATGGTCTTGAAGTCCGGGGCCAGGCGCCCGGTCAGCCAGATCAGTTCGAGATTGCGCTGGGCCTCGGTCTCCAGGCGCCGGCTCGACTGCACCCGGTTGAGATAGCCGTAGACGTAGATCTTGAGCAGGGTCGCCGGGCTGTAGGCTGGGCGCCCCGTCGCAGCAGGATCCGCGCGCCCAAATCCCAGGTTCCTCAGATCAAGTTCGTCGACGAAGACATCGATGACGCGCACCGTGCTGTCTTCGTGGATCCAGTCGTCCAGCCGCTCTGGGAAGAGAGCACTCTGCGTTCGATCCTGGCCTTCGACGTATCGCCCCATCGATCACCCCCGTCAGTCTGACCGGGCTATGACGTCGTCAGCGTCGAAGAGTTTCCACACAGCCTCGACCCATACCGGCCGATCGATTTCGGCGACAGCAGTCAGCTACTGAACAAGCCGACCATCAGCAGGCCATCAGCTGCCCGCGGCGACGGGCGGCTTCCTGGCATGTCTCGACCCCAGGGGCGAGCACAGGTAGTTCCGCGGCATCTACTTGACCGTTGGTTGAGCCCTTATTTGTCTCAGCTTCTCTGAGTAGTAAGTTTGAATGAAATCAGGTGGCAAAGCCTTTATCATCTGGGCGTGATATCTTTCCTTGTTAATCATTGAAGCATCTAGGCATGCACCTGAACTGATCTGTCGAATATCGGCAACAATGCTCAACGAAAGTGCGCGATCTAAGTTGTGAGACCAGTTCTTTCCTTGAGCGCACACCAAGGTAACTGGACAATCAATCTCAGTCTCGGGAGGTTTGGGGGCCGCATATTCTTGGTTGCTTTGCTTGATTAACGTCGATCCGAACATCTCTGGACTGGAATTCTTGGCAACCTGCATTATAAGATGATCGACGACCCAATCTCCAACCACAAACCAGTCACCACTGTCAAATGGGGCTAGATTGCGTGGAGCACTCCCGTCTCCTCTAGTGTATATATAAGAAACCTTGATCATCGATTCGAGTTGAGCTTTATCATACGTCCCGGGTACTGCAGAACATGCAAGTGCGCAGTTAGCGACTTCCTGAAACGGATTGGAGCTTATCGCCTTTCCGATTGCAGATATTGTTACTCCGAGTCCAACTAAAATAGTCCCACCAATACCTGTCGGATCTGGTAGTATAAGTCCTCCGAGAAGGACCTTATGACCGAAGCTTGATAAACCCTCGCCCAACTGCTGCTGAGCCGAAATATCATCTTTACCGCAAGGCGGGTTGTCGCCTTTTACGCGCACCCGAGTATGTGGAATGCCTGTAGTGGCGCTCTCGAACCTCAACGAGTCTGGCCTTAGCTCCTTGATTGTCTTCTGCAGGACGTCACGGATATGACTCGGATTGGTGGTCGGATGCTCGAAGAACGCATCGACTATCCGACGATTCTCGCTTGCTAAGTCATCGGCTCTAAGCCATTGACACGGCGACAATAGCAGTAATGCTATTGCTAGCGAACGTTTAGCCGTCACACAATTCTCCCGATCGTTGCCCCGATTGCATCTTCGTCTGATATGCCAAACATCTACTAGAGCCTCATTCGGCGAAAAACTGAAATCTTCGCTTCCTATTATGACTTTCGTTAAAGAAAGTCGTGCAAGCTTGAGTTTTTCCAAGAACTACTGCAACCCTTGGATTTCCATGCTTCGGCCAAGCCCAGTAATCACACGCTGCCGGGCCGTCGATATCACTACACCAAGCGCTACCATAGGCATCACGAACCTGACAATAGGTTCTAGTAATTCTCTCACCAGCAGGTATATCCAAACAAGGGCTTGCGAAGTCCTTTTCCTTCGCCTCTGGCGAGTCACTCTTTCTCAATTTCGTATCCTTGGCCGGGTCATAGCCCGGCGGAGGTAGTACACACCACTGCACCGCCGAATCATCGAACGGTGGCGCTTTGCGAGGTGGTACATCAGCTGGTGCAAGACAGTTGGACGGACTCGATATTGCCGGCACACTTGTTTGAGCACTGTCTTCTGGCGTCGTTAACGTCCTTGCCGCAGACTATGGCAGAACAGGAGCTCCCATCTCCGCAAACTGCCGAGACGTTTGCAGTTGCTGTGTTCAAAGAGAAAATCAGGC
Source organism: Rubrivivax sp. (assembly GCA_019635285.1). Lineage (GTDB taxonomy): Bacteria > Pseudomonadota > Gammaproteobacteria > Burkholderiales > Burkholderiaceae_C > Rubrivivax. Next base: position 132,775 of record JAHBZS010000004.1, read on the forward strand.
CTGTCAACATAAGAAAGTGGCGCATGGATGCTCCGTCTCCAAGGACTAGGGCGCGGCACGACTTTGTACAGCAAACTGTCGCAAAAGTCAGGTGCTCTGCTCGTGGGTACCTTATTGGGCGGGTGAGTATGCCCCTGCGCAGTGGTCTCAAGCGGCTGCTTGGCAGCCCTGCAACGGCGCGGATCGGATGGTCGATCAGGGTCATCCGCGACCTCGATGACTGCTGACCGGCAGGCCGACCGAGCGTCGCTTGATGGCCGCAAGCGCTCCTCCGCAACAAGTCATCGAGCGTCAGCCCTACACCGGCTACCGGTGCACGCACCCGGCTTCAGAACACGCCCGGATACATCCCACCGTCGAGCAGCACGTTCTGCGCCGTCAGGTAGCCGGCCTGCTGGCTGCAGTAGAAGGCGCAGACCGCGCCGAACTCCTCGACGCGGCCGAAGCGGCCGGCCGCGCTGGCGGCCTTGCGCGCGGCGATCTCCTCGTCCAGGCTGCGGCCGCTGCCGGCGGCGATCTTGCTCAGGTTGGAGCGCAGCCGGTCGGTCTCGAACTGCTCGGGCAGCAGGTTGTTGATCGTCACGTTGGCCTTGATGTAGGCCGGCGCGATGGTCTTGACGAAGCCGGTCAGGCCGAGCCGCGCCGCCACCGACAGCGACAGCGCCGGATGCGGCGCCTTGACCATCGCCGAGGTGATGTTCAGGATGCGCCCGAAGCCGCGCTCGGCCATGCCGTCGACCACCGCACGGATCAGCAGGATCGACGCCACCATGTTGCCGTCGGCCGCCGCCAGCCACTGCTCGCGCGTGAAGCCGCGCCAGTCGCCCACCGGCGGCCCGGCGGCGTTGGTCACCAGGATGTCGGGCTTCGGACACCGGCGCAGCGCCTCGTCCTGCCCGGCCTGCGTGGTGATGTCGCCGGCCGCTGCGTCGACCTTCACGCCGTGGCGCGCCGACAGCGCCTGCGCGGCCTCGTGCAGCGCGTCGGCGTTGCGGCCGGTGATCACCAGCTGCACGCCTTCGGCCGCCAGCGCCTCGGCGCAGGCGCGGCCCAGGCCCTTGCTGGCGCCGCAGATCAGCGCGGTCTTTCCCGCGATGCCCAGATCCATCGTTCGTCCCTTGTCGGTGGTGGCGGTGCCGCGCCGGCGCTCAGCCTGCGGCCGCCCGTTGGGTTTCGGCGGGCGGCGCGTGTCCCGCCGCCGTCCATGCTGCGTCCAGTTCGCGCCAGCGCGCCGCGGCCAGCGCCATCTGCCGCTCCTTGACCGGCCCGTAGCCGCGCACCTGCTCGGCCACCTCGGCCGCCTGCGTGGCCAGCGGCAGGCGGGGCGCATCCAGTTCGGCCAGCAGGCGGTGGATGCGCGCCTCGTAGTCGTCGACCAGGCGGCGCTCGGCACGCCGTTCCGCGGTGCGGCCAAAGGGGTCGAACGCCGACCCGCGCAGCGCGCGCAGGCGCGCCAGCACGCGGAAAGCCGGCAGCACCCACGCGCCGTAAGTGCGCTTGCGCGGCCGGCCGGTGGCCGGGTCCGGCTTGCCGGCCCACAGCGGCGGCGCCAGATGGAAGCGCAGGCCGCGTACGCCTTCGAACTGCGACTCGATCTGCTGCCGGAACGCCGGCAGCGCATACAGGCGCGCGACCTCGTATTCGTCCTTGTAGGCCATCAGCTTGGCGAAGCCGCGCGCCACCGCGGCGCTGAACGCGCCTTCGCTGCCGGCCACGCGGCGCTCGGCCTCGCGCGCCGCCTGCACCAGCGACAGGTAGCGCTGCGCATAGGCGGCGTTCTGGTAGGCGCTGAGCCGCTCGATGGCAGCGGCGATGGTCTGGTCCAGCGTCGGCGCCGCGGCCTCTTCCGCCGACGGCACCGCGGCACCCAGCGCGCGCTGCAGTCCGGCCGCATCGTGCACCCAGAGCCGGCCCAGGTTCAGCGCGCGCAGGTTGCCCGGCACCGACACGCCGTTGAGCTGCAGCGCCCGCTCCAGCGCCGCGCGGCCCAGCGGCAGCCAGCCGAGCTGCAGCGCCGCGCCGACCAGTACGAAGTTGCCGTACACCGCGTCGCCCATCAGCGCGGTGGCCAGGCCGGTGGCGTCCAGATAGCTGACGCGCCCGTCGCCCAGCTTGGCGGCGACCTTGCGCGCCAGCAGGCCGAAGTCGACCTTGGCCGCAGGGTTCAGCGCCTGCATCGCGGTGGGCAGCACGCGGTGGTTGCCGACGAAGCGCGAGCGCGCCGGGTCCAGCGTGCGGAAGGCTTCGTCGCCCAGCGCCGCCACCATGTCGAAGCCCAGCACCAGGTCGGCATCGCCCAGGCCCAAGCGGTTGGCGCGCAGCTGCGAGGGATGCTGCGCGATCTGCAGATGGCTGTAGACCGCGCCGTTCTTCTGCGACAGGCCGGTCATGTCGTAGGTGCTGGCGCTCAGGCCTTCCAGATGGGCCGCCATCGCCAGCACCGCACCGACGGTGATGACGCCGGTGCCGCCGATGCCGGGGATCATCACGCCGTAGGCCTGCTCGTCCAGCGGCGCGCGCGGCGGCTCGGGCAGCGCGGCCAGCGCGGCGTCCAGCGCCGTCGCATCGGCCGCGGCCGGCCGGGCGCGGCGCGGCACTGCGCCTTCGAGCGTGACGAAGGACGGACAGAAGCCCTTCACGCAGGACTCGTCCTTGTTGCACGAGCTCTGGTTGATGCGCCGCTTCAGCCCCAGCGTTGTGGCCAGCGGCTCGATGCTGACGCAGCTGCTCTGTTCGGAGCAGTCGCCGCAGCCTTCGCACACCGCGTCGTAGATGAACGGCCGCCGGTCCGGATCGGGCAGGTCGCCGCGCTTGCGCCGGCGGCGCTTCTCGGCGGCGCAGGTCTGCTCGTACAGCAGCACCGTGCAGCCGGGCATGTCGCGCAGCTCGCGCTGCACCGCGTCGAGCCGGTCGCGGTGTTCGATGCGCACGCCGGCCGGCAGCGCCGTGCCCTGGTGGCGCGACGGATCGTCGCTGACCAGCACGATGGCCTTCACGCCCTCGTGCAGCACCTGGTGCGCGATCTCGGCCACCGAGATCGGGCCGTCGATCGGCTGGCCGCCGGTCATCGCGACCGCGTCGTTGTAGAGGATCTTGTAGGTGATGTTGGCGCCGCTGGCCACCGCCGCGCGCACCGCCAGCAGACCGGAGTGGTAGTAGGTGCCGTCGCCCAGGTTCTGGAACACGTGCGGCCGCGCGGTGTAGCGGCGCATGCCGATCCACTGCGCGCCCTCGCCGCCCATCTGCGTCGGCACCATCGTGCCAGGCCGCGCGTACATCGCCATGCCGTGGCAGCCGATGCCGGCCAGCGCGCGGCTGCCTTCGGGCAGCTTGGTGGAGGTGTTGTGCGGGCAGCCGGAGCAGAAGAACGGCAGCCGCTTGACGTCGGCCGGCGCCGCCACGGCCAGCAGCGTGCGGCGCGACGCGTTCAGCGCATCGAGCCGCACCTGCAGCGTGTCGTCCCACAGCCCGGCGGCCTGCAGCCGGGCGGCGATGACCAGCGCCAGATCCAGCGGCTCGTGGCCGGCGTCGCTGTTCAGCAGCGGCCGGCCCTCGGGATCGCACTTGCCGGCGATGCGCGGCCGCGTCGCCGCGTTGTACAGCACGGCCGCGGCCTGCGTCTCGACGAAGGCGGTCTTGTCCTCGACGAAGAACAGCTCGTCCTTGCCGGCGGCGAATTCGGCCAGGCCCAGCGGCTCCAGCGGCCACAGCAGGCCCACCTTGTAGACCGCCAGGCCGACCTGGCGCGCACGCTCGCCGTCCAGGCCCAGCGCACGCAGCGCCAGCCGCACGTCGTGCCAGCATTTGCCGGCGGTGACGATGCCGAGCGCGCCGGCCTCGCCGACCATCACGCGGTCCAGCGCGTTGGCGCGCGCGAAGCGCTGCACCAGCGGCAGCCGCCAGCGGCGCAGCAGCATCTCGTCCATCGCCGGCGCATAGGCGCCGCGGTAGTGCACGCCTTCGGGCGGCAGTGGGCCGGTATCCGGGCGCTGCACCTGGAAGGCGTCGAGGTCGAAGTCGCAGGTCATCGCCTGTTCGGCCGTCTCGTTGACCACCTTCAGGCCGACCCAGCAGCCGCTGTAGCGCGACAGCGCCCAGCCGAGCAGCGCGAAGCGCTGGAACTCGCCGACATCGGCCGGGTACAGCGTGGGGATCGAATGCACGGCCAGCGCCTGCTGGCTGTGGTGCGCCACGGTGGACGATTTGCCCTGGTGGTCGTCGCCGGCCACCACCAGCACGCCGCCATGCGGGTGCGTGCCGGCGTAGTTGCCGTGCTTCAGCGGATCGCCGGCGCGGTCCACGCCCGGGCCCTTGCCGTACCACAGGCCGAACACGCCGTCGACGGTGGCCTCGCCCATCACCGCGATCTGCTGCGTGCCCCACACTGCGGTGGCGGCCAGCTCCTCGTTGACGCCGGGCTCGAAGCTCACGTCGGCCGCGGCCAACTCGGCCTTGGCGGACCACAGCGTCTGGTCCAGCCCGCCCAGCGGCGAGCCGCGGTAGCCCGAGACGTAGCCCGCCGTCTTCAGCCCGGCGCGGCGGTCCAGTTCGCGCTGCAGCAGCAGCGCACGCACCAGCGCCTGGTTGCCGTTGAGCAGCACGGTGCCGGCGCCCAGGCCATAGCGGTCCTGCAGCGTGAGCTCGCGCAGCACGCCGGCTTCGGTCGCTGCGTTCATGGTGGCGCCAATCCCAGCCAGCGGCTGGCATTGCCGGCGCGCAACGCTTGGCGCAGGCCCGGGTCGACATCCAACGCGTCGATGCTGCCGGCCGGATCCTCGTCCATGATCACGAAGGGGTAGTCGGTGCCGGCCATCACGCGGTCGCCGCCGAACACCTCGAGCAGCCGGCGCAGCGTGGCGCTGTCGTAGACCAGGTCGTCGACGTACAGCCGGCGCGCCAGCTCGAAGGGGTCGCCCGCCAGCGCCTCGCGCACCGGCGCCATGCTGCGCCAGGCGTGGCGCAGGCGCGGCAGCAACATCGCCAGCGAGCCGCCGCCGTGGCTGAGCGCAATGCGCAGCTCGGGCAGTTCCGCCAGCCGGCCGCTGCTGATCAGCGACGCGCCGGCCAGCCCGATCTCGCCCGGGAAAGCCAGGACCTGCTCCAGCGCCGCCGGCCCGACCAGGCGCTCCATGCCGGTGGGCCGCAGCGGATGCACGAACACCGCCGCACCCCAGGACGCAGCCGCTTCGAAGAAGGGCTTGAGCCGCGCATCGCCGAGCGCCACGCCGTCGACGTGGCTGGGGATCTCGACACCGGCCAGCCCCTGGCGGTGCAGCAGCTCGTCCAGCACCTCGATGGCCAGCGCCACGTCCTGCAGCGGCACCGCACCCAGGCCGGTGAACTGCGCGGGCGATTCGGCCACCATCGCGGCGATGACCTCGTTGAGGTAGCGGCAGATCGTGCGCCCGTCCTCGGCCGGCATCCACGGGCTCAGCAATTCGGGCATCGGCGACAGCACCTGGCGCGTGACGCCGCGGCGCTGCATGTCGTCGCGCCGCACCGCACAGTCCCAGCACTGATGTGACACGGTGCGGTAGACCTTGCCCGAGACCATCACGTGCCGGTGGCAGGCCTGGGCCGGCGCCATCGACGGCCAGGGCACCGCCGCATGGCGGCCGGCGTAGGCCGGAAAGTCCTGCGGCACGACGTGCGTGTGCACGTCGATCAGCGCGTCCTCAGCGGCCATGGACACGTTTCGCGGCGGCGGCCTTGGCCGGCCGCGCATGCAGGTTGGCAAGGTAGCCGACGGCCATCTCGCGCCACAGCCGGAACAGCCGGTTGAAGCGTGGCGCGTCGTGCTGCCACAGCCGGCGCACCGCCAGCCCGCGCACGATCGACAGCGTCAGCCACAGCAGGTCGTCGGCCACGTCCCCGGGCACGCCGGACTCGACCAGTGCGGCGCGCCACTGCGCTTCCACCGGCAGCCGCGTCGCCGCCGACAGCTCGGTCATCGGGTTGCGCGCCGCCTCGCGCAACCGGCCCTGGATCGCCAGGTCCAGCGCCACCAGGAACAGTTCGCTGAAGAAGAACTCCTGCGCATCGGCGATCAGCGCCTTGATCGCCTCGTCGGGCGTGATGCCGCGGCGCACGCGCCGCGCACGGTCACGCGCCTGCTCCGACGCGCGCTGGAACACGTGTTCGACGACCGCGACGACCAGGTCGTCCTTCGACGGAAAGTGGTGCGTCTGCGCGCCCTTGCTGACGCCCGCCGCCTGCGCCACGTCCAGCGTGCGCAGTCCGGCGTAGCCCTTCTCGCCCAGCAGCACCAGCGCCGCGTCGAGGATGCGGGCGCGCGTCGCGCCGCTGCGCTCGGCCTGCGTGCGACGCGCCGGCTTGTCCAATGCGGCGGCCTTGCCGGTCGGCAGAGCCTCGGGCTTCGCCTTGCGCTGCTCACCCTTCGAACGGCCCGGGGCGCTCACAACATCGTGCTCCCGCCGTTGACGCTGATTACCTGGCCGGTGACGAAGGCGGCTTCGCGCGACGCCAGGTACAGCACCATCGACGCCACCTCGTCGAGCTCGGCGGCGCGGCCCATCGGGATGACGTTCAGGAACCGGGCCGCGGCCTCGGGCTTGTCACGCACGAAGGCGGCCAGCTGCTCGCTGTTGACGGCACAGGGCGCCACGGTGTTGACGGTCACGCCGCTGGTCGCGAACTCGCGCGCCAGCCCGGTGGTCAGACCGTGCACGCCGCCCTTGGCCGCGTTGTAGGCGGCGTGGTCCGCAAGGCCGTTGCGCACCGAATCGGCACCGATGTGCACGATGCGGCCGTAGCCCTGCTGCAGCATGCCGGGCAGGAAGGCCCGCGTGCACCACAGCACCGTCCACAGGTTGCGGTCGACGGTGGCGCGCAGCGTCTCGGGCGTGTGCTGCAGGAAGGGCCGGATCACGCCGCCGCCGGCGTTGTTGACCAGCACGTTGGCCGCGCCGAGCTGCTGCGTGCGCTGCAGCAGCTGTTGCGCCGCAGCCTCCTGCGACAGATCGCCTGCGGTGGCGACACAGCGCACGCCGTGCGCCTGCTGCAGCTGCCGCGCGCTGTCTTCCAGCGCCTGCGCGTCCAGGTCGGCCAGCGACAGCGCCGCGCCTTCGCGCGCGAACGCCGCGGCGATCGCCAGGCCGATGCCGCGCGCGGCGCCGGTGACCACCACCACCTGGCCGGCAAACCGGGCGGCGTGGCTCGATGGGACGGAAGTCGTGGGGTCGGGCATCGGGGCGTCTGGGCGTGGGGCATTTCTGCGCCTGCATGGTAGGCACCCGGACTTGCCGCCGGATGCAGGTTTTCCCGGGTAACGTTCGCATGCGTACGACTTCAGAATACGCGACTTACAGACCACGTGGTCTGTTTTTACGGTCGCCTTCCGGAGCTGGCCATGCAGGACACCCCCACCACCATCCGCACGCCCGTCAACACGCTGCTGCGCCGCGACGATGCCAACGGCATCTTCCAGGTGTCGCGCCGCGCCTTCGTCGACCACGCGCTGATGGAGCGCGAATACGAAGCGGTGTTCGACACCTGCTGGCTGTATCTGGGCCACGAGTCCGAGCTGCCGAAGCCGGGCGACTTCGTCACGCGCACCGTGGCGCGGCGCAACATCCTGTTCACGCGCGATGCGCAGGGCAAGCTGCATGCGCTGTTCAACACCTGCCCGCACCGCGGCGCCACCGTGTGCCGCGAGGCCAAGGGCAACAGCAAGGTGTTCCAGTGCTTCTATCACGGCTGGGTCTTCGGCTGCGACGGCAAGATCAAGGGCCAGCCCGGCGAGGAACGCTATGCGGAAGGCCACAAGCGCAGCGGCGTCGGCAACATGACGCCGGTGCCGCACTTCGCCAGCCACGCCGGCTTCTGCTTCATCAACTTCGACCCCGCTGCGGGCTCGCTGTCCGACTACCTGGCCGGCGCGAAGGACATCCTCGAGCTGATCGCCGCGCACAGCGAATCGGGCATGACGATCGTCGACGGTGCGCAGCAGTACGCGATCCGCGCCAACTGGAAGCTGCTGGCCGAGAACAGCGTCGACGGCTATCACGCGGTGACCACGCATGCCAGCTACCTGGACTATCTGAAGAACATGGCCGGCGGCCTGGTGCCGGTGCCGCTGTCCGGCCACAGCTACGACCTGGGCAACGGCCATGCGGTGCTGGAATACAAGGCGCCGTGGGGCCGGCCGATCGCGCAGTGGGTGCCGATGTTCGGCGAGCAGGGCAAGCACGAGATGGAGCAGATCTACGCCCGGCTGGCCGCGCGGCTGGGCGACGACAAGGCGAAACGCATCGCCACCCACAACCGCAACATGATCATCTTCCCCAACCTGGTGATCAACGACATCATGGCCATCACCATCCGCACCTTCTATCCGGTGACGCCGGGCGAGATGATGGTCAACGGCTGGGCACTGGCGCCGCGGGAAGAGTCCGAATGGGCGCGCAAGTACCGGCTGTTCAACTTCCTCGAATTCCTCGGCCCCGGCGGCTTCGCCACGCCCGACGACGTGGAGGCGCTGCAGTCGTGCCAGATGGGCTTCGCCAATGCCGGCTCGGCCGGCTGGAGCGATATCTCCAAGGGCATGGGCCAGGCCGAACCGAGCTACGACGACGAGCTGCAGATGCGCCTGTTCTGGACGCGCTGGAACCAGCTGATCACCGGCTCGGCCGGTTGAAGGAGCACGCGATGCACGCCGCCGTCACCCGCGCCGAAGCCGAAGACCTGCTGTTCGAGGAAGCCGACCTGCTGGACCAGTGGAAGCTGGAACAATGGCTCGCGCTGTACACCGACGACGCCGCCTACCTGGTTCCCAGCACCGACCTGGGGCCGGGCGCCGACCCGGACAAGTCGCTGTTCTACATCGCCGACGACCGGCAGCGTCTGAACGAGCGCGTGGTGCGCTTGATGAAGAAGACCGCACACTCCGAATGGCCGCGCTCGCGCACGCGCCACCTGGTCAGCAACGTGCGCGTCGGCGCCGCGCAGGACGGCGATACGCCGGTCAGCGCCGCCTTCGTCACCTTCCGCACGAAGAACGGCGTCACCGACACCTACATGGGCCGGCTGCTGTACCGCGTCCGCCGCGTCGACGGCGCGCTGCGCATCAGCGAGAAGCGCTGCGAACTCGACCTGGACGGCCTGCGCCCGCATGGCCGCGTCAGCATCCTGCTGTGAGCTGCGGCCGATGAACGCCCCCTTCCGCTACCGCAAACTCGGCTATGCCGCACTGACCGTCACCGACCTGGAACGCTCGCTGCATTTCTACCGCGACCTGCTGGGCCTGGACCTGGTCGAGCGCAGCGACGACACCGCCTACCTGCGCTGCAGCCGCGACCACCACAACCTGGTGCTGCAGCAGGGCCGCGTGGCCGGCCTGAAGCGCATCGGCTGGGAACTGGAGAACCCGGCCGAGGCCGACAAGGCCTTCGAGCACTTCCAGCGCCGCGGCCTGGAGCCGCAGCGCGTGCCGCAGGCCGAGGCGCGCGCGCTGAAGCAGGGTCCGAGCTTTCGCGTGCGCGAGCCGCACTGCGGCCTGGAGTTCGATTTCTACGGCAGCACCACCGTGCTGGCGCGCCCCTACGTGTCCACGGTGGCGAAGATCGCGCGCATGGGCCACGTCGTCATCGGCACGACGGACTTCGCCGGCACCTACCGCTCGCTGCGCCAGGACTTCGGCTTTGCCGAAAGCGACTTCGTCGAAGACCGCTTCAGCTTCATGCGCTGCTTCCCGAACCCGTACCACCACACCTTCGCCATCGGCGCCAGCGACGCCAACCACCTGCACCACATCAACTTCATGGTCAGCGACATCGATGATGTCGGCCGCGCGTGGCACCGCATGACCAAGGCTGGCGTGAAGATCGCCTTCGGCATCGGGCGCCACCCGCCGTCGGGCAGCGTGTTCCTGTACTTCTACGACCCCGACGGCATGACGGTGGAATACAGTTTCGGCATGGAAGAGTTTCCTGAAGTCGGCGCGCGCGAGCCACGCATGCTGGAGCCGGTGCCGGAATCGCTGGACACCTGGGGCGCGGTGCCGGATGCGGCGTTCGGCAAGACGGGCGTGATCGAAGGTGCGGTGCCATGACGGCATCGACGCGGGAATCGCTGGTCCCGCTGTGCGCTGCCGACGAGGTGTGGGAAGGCGCGATCAAGCTGGCCTTGCTGCCCGGTGGCCGCCGCGTGGCGCTGTACCAGGTGGACGGCGAATACTTCGCCACCGACGACACCTGCACCCACGGCGAAGCCTCCCTGTCCGAGGACGGCAGCATCGAGGGGCACTACGTGCAGTGCGCGTGGCACAACGGCAGCTTCGACATCCGCACTGGCGAGGCTTGCGCGATGCCCTGCAGCGTGGCGCTGCGCACCTGGCCGCTGCGCATCGTCGACGGGCAGGTGTTCGTCGACATGGGCGACGCGCCCTGACAGTAGCCGGTAGAGGCGGCACCCGACCCGGGCGCCCGCCTCAAGCGTACATCCGCTCGATCACCTCGGCGTACTTCTCGCCGATGCTCTTGCGCTTGACCTTCATCGTCGCCGTGACCTCGCCGTCGTCGTGGTCTAGCTCCTTGACGAGCAGATGGAACTTGCGCACCTGCTGCACCTGCGGCATGCGCGCATTGACCGCGTCGATTTCGCGCTGGATCAGCTCGCGCACCGGCGGCAGTTCCACCAGGCTGCGGAAGTGCGTGTAGGTCAGGCCCTGTTCCTCGGCCCACTTCGAGGTGCTCTCGAACTCCACCTGGATCAGTGCACTGACGAAGCGCCGGCGGTCGCCGATGACGATCGCCTCCTTGATGTAGGGCGAGAAGCGCAGCGCGTTCTCGATCTCGCTCGGCGTGATGTTCTTGCCGCCGGCCGTGATCATGATGTCCTTCTTGCGGTCGACGATGCGCAGCTCGCGGCCGGCCGGACCGTCTTCCCAGCGCGCGACATCGCCGGTGTGCAGCCAGCCGTCGGCATCGACGGCCTCACGCGTGGCCTCGTCGTTGTTCAGGTAGCCGCGGAAGACCACGTCGCCGCGCACCAAGATCTCGCCGTCGTCGGCCAGCTGCAGCTCGATGCCGGGATAGGCCACGCCGACCGTGCCCACCGGCGATTCGTCTCCCGGCTGCATCGTGGTCGCCCCGCTGGCCTCGGTCAGACCATAGGCCTCGCGGATCGGCACGCCCAGCGTGCGGAAGAACTTCAGGATCTCCGGCGCGATCGGCGCGCCCGAGGACACTGCCACGCGGCAGCGACGCAAGCCCACGTAGTTGAGCAGCGCGCGCAACACCACCACGTACCACAGTCCCCATTGCAGCTTCTGCGTCAGGCTCCAGCGGCTGCGCGGCGTCGCGGCCGCGTCGCCCAGCGCCGCGAAGGCGCGCTCGTAGACGGCGCGGCGCAGGCCGCCGGCCTCGCGGATCTTGGTCTGGATCGAGGCGTGGAACTTCTCCCAGACGCGCGGCACGCCGAAGAACACCTGCGGCGACAGCTCGCGCAGGTCTTCCTGCACGGTGCGCAGGCTCTCGGCGAAGTTGACGGTGGCACCGACCGAGATCGGTATGTGCACCGAGAACATCTGCTCGGCCATGTGACACAGCGGCAGGTACGACACCAGCTCGTCGCCGGGCCGACAGCCGAGCATGCTGTTCAGGCCGCGAGCCGCCGCACCCAGGCCGCGCCAGCTCATCATCGCCGCCTTCGGCCGGCCGGTGCTGCCGCTGGTGAAGACGATCAGGCCGATGTCGTCGAGTGCCGGGCCGCGTGTGGCCTCGGCCGCCTGCGGGGCATGCCGCGCCTCGTAGTCGCGCCCGCGCTCGACGACATCGTCGAAGTCGTAGAGACGGTCGCGCGCGTAGCGGCGCAGGCCGCGCGCATCGATCACGACCAGCGTGTGCAGCAGCGGCAGCCGCTCGCGCACCTCCAGCACCTTGTCCAGCTGCTCCTGGTCTTCGCAGACGATGATCGGCGCCTCGGACAACGCCAGCAGGTATTCGATCTCGTGCGCGGGCGACGTCGGGTAGACGCCGGCAGTGATGCCGCCGACCATGGCCGTGCCGAGCTGCGCGAACACCCATTCCTCGCGGTTCTCGCTGAGGACAGCGACCTTCTGGCCCGGCCGCAAGCCGAGGTCGAGCAGCCCCAGGCCGAACCAGCGCGAGCGCTCGGCGTACTGCGACCAGGTGACGGGACGCCAGACGCCGTTGATCTTCTGGCGCAGCGCCACGCCGTCGGGCTGCACGCGCGCCCAGTGCTGCAGTTGCTGCGGCAGCGGCAGGGACTTCAGGTCTTCGGAGCTCATGTCAGGACAGCCACCGCTTGCGCCGCTTGTAGTGCTTGATGTCGCGGTAGTTCACGCGTTCTTCGCCGGCCTCGCCGGCGCCCAGGTAGAAGCGCTGCACATCGGGGTCGCCCAGCAGCCTGGCAGTCGGCCCGTTGATGACGATGCGCCCGCTTTCCATGATGTAGCCGGAGTGCGCGACGCCCAACGCCACGTGCGCGTTCTGCTCGACCAGCAGCATCGCAACACCCTGCTCACGGTTGATGCGCGCGATGATGTCGAAGATGTCCTTCACCACGAGGGGCGCCAACCCCAGCGACGGCTCGTCCAGCAGCATCAGGCGCGGCTTGCCGACCAGCGCGCGGCCGATGGCCAGCATCTGCTGCTCGCCACCGGACAGATAGCCGGCCAGCTGCTTGCGCCGCTCATGCAGGCGCGGGAAGTAGCGGAACACCTGCTCGGTGTCGATGGCGCCGCGACCGGCCAACGCATTGCCGGCCGCGACCAGGTTGTCCTCCACGGTCAGATCGCCGAAGATCTTGCGCCCCTCGCGCACATGGGCCAGGCCGGCGCGAGCCAGCTGATAGGCCATCTGGCCCGTCGTGTCCTCGCCGAAGAAGCGGATGCGCCCCGAAGCGACGCGTCCGTTTTCGTAAGGCAGGATGCCGCCGGCCGCCTTGAGCGTGCTGGTCTTGCCGGCGCCGTTGCTGCCGAGCAGCGCCACGATCTGGCCCTCCGGCACCTCGATCGACATGCCGCGCAGCGCCTGCACGCTGTGCTGGTACACGACCTCGATGTTTTCGATGCTGAGCGCAGCGGTCATACGCGTCTAGAAGAACCTTGGTTGGCCGAGCGATCGCTGCGGACCCGGCTCCGCCGGTCCGCTGGCGATGCCCCCTCGAGGGGGCGGCCGAAGGCCGTAGGGGGTGGGCCCATTCACACCTTGATCCAGCCGCTGGCCGGCTCCATCGTCTTCTTGGCCGGGTCGTAGCTGTAGATGCGGCCGATCGGCGCCTGGTGGCTGCTGTAGTCGACCAGCGACCCGAAGATGCCGCCGGAATCCCATGCCGTCATGCTGGCGAGCGCGGCTTTCATGTTGGGCAGCGTCAGCGGCTTGTTGGCCTTGATGCAGCGCTCGGCGATCTCGGCGAAGACCATGCCCGACAGCCAGCTGGAGATGTAGAACGGCGAGATGTGCTTGACGTCCGGGCGGTTCTTGGCCAGGTACTCGCGCATGTTGTTGATCATGTCGGAGTCGGTCTCGTGCCCGTAGCGGTACATGGCGGCACCGGTCAGGTTGACGTTCAGCTTGGCCAGCGCCTCGTAGGCCGGACGGTCCAGACCCCAGGCCGTGCCCATGATCTGCGGGTTCAACCCGGCCTCCTGCATCTGGCGCACGAACTCGGGCATCGGCGCCAGGATGTAGCCCTGGAAGATGACGATGTCGGGACGCGCGCGCCGCAGCTTCGCCACCTCGGGCGCGACGTCGATGCCCGACTGCTTGGTGACGATCTCTTCGACGATCGGCAGACCCAGCTTCTGCGCTCGCGCCTTGCCACCGGGGATGCCATCGCGGCCGAACTCGGTGTCGGCATATACGTAGGCGATGCGCGGCTTGTTGCTGCCATTGGCACGCGCGATGTACTCCATCAGGATCTCGTGCAGCCGCGGATAGGTCGGCCCGGGCACGAAGTTCTGCGGCACCGCGGCGGGGTCGGCCACCACGCTGGCCAGCGAGGTGGAACTGGTCATGATCGTGCCGGCCGCCACGGCATCCTGGGTGACGGCCTTGACCCACTGTGTGCTGTCGCCGTAGAAGAAGCTCGGCTTCTCGGCCGCCATGATCTTCTTGAAGATGGCCACGCCCTGGTCGAGCTTGAAGCCGCTGTCCTCCGACACGTAACGCAGCTTGCGACCCATCACCCCGCCCTTGCCGGTGCGCCAGGCGCAATAGTCGTTCAGCCCCTGGTTCATGGCCACGCCGGCGAACGAGAACACGCCGGTCATCGGCTGGCTGGCGCCGACCACGATGTCTCCCTTGTGCGCCTGGGCCTGGGACCGGCCGATGGCGAAGGGGCCCAGCGCCGCTGCGGCGCCCACGGAATGCACGATCTTGCGTCGGGTCAGGTCGGTCATGGAGGTCTCCTTGATGAGGGTCGGACGGGTTCTTCGGGGGCGAACTCAGGTCTTGAAAGGCCAGAGATGGAAGACGCGCCGCACACGCGCCCAGATAGCGGCCAGGCCGTGCGGTTCGAACACGAGAAAGCCGATGATCAGAATGCCGAACACCACCTGCTGCATCGGCAGTAGCAGACCGGCGACACCGGGAAACCATTCCGAGCTGCTGTGCGCCAACAGGCGCAGCACCTCGGGCACGAAGGTCATGAACAGCGCGCCGAAGATGCTGCCAAGCACCGTGCCCAGCCCGCCGACGATGGTCGCAGCGAGATAGAACACCGACAGTGTCAGCACGAAGTACTCTGGTGTGATCGCGCCGTAGAAGTAGCCAAGCAATCCGCCGGCCACGCCGGCGTAGAAGGCACCGATCGAGAATGCGAGCAGCTTGGTGTGCAGCAGGTTCACACCCAGGATCTCGGCCGAGAAGTCTCGTTCGCGCACGGCCACGAAGGCGCGACCGAAGTGCGTGCGGCCCAGATTCTTGGCGGCCAGCGCCATGACGAAGGCCACGACGAAGATCAGGTAGAAGTTGCGGTGGTCGCCGACGAACTCGAAGCCGAACAGCGAAGCCCGCGGAATGCTAGTGCCCGGCACGCCGCCGGTCACCGACTCCCATTCGCGAAAGACGAAGGTCAGGATGAAGTGCGCCGCCAGGGTTGCAACCGCCAGATAGATGCCCTTCACGCGCAAGCTGGGCAGGCCGACGATCAACCCCAGCGCGGCCGCCAGCAGGCCCGCGGCCGGCAGCGTCAGGTAAAAGGGCAGACCCTGCTTGGCCAGCCAGGCAACCGTGTAGCAGCCCACGCCGACAAAGGCGCCATGACTCAGCGAGATCAGCCCGGCATTGCCAGTGGTCAGGTTCAACCCGAGAGTCGCGATGACGTGGATACCGACGATGCAGGCCATCGCCAGCATGTAGTCCGTGCCCCACAGCGGCATCGTGAAGAGCGAGAGCACGAACGCCAGCATCCAGCCGCGCCGCGTGGGCGAATCCCATAGCCGCTCTTCCGCGGAAAAGCTCTCATGAAAGACACCGGTACGCATGCCACTCTCTCAAAGACGTTCGATACCACGCGTGCCGAACAAGCCGTAGGGGCGAACGATCAGGACCGCCAGCACGACGACATAGGGCACCACGTCGCGCGACTTGCCCCCGAGGTAGCCGGCGCCGATGGCCTCGACCCAGCCGACGATGAGGCTGGCGACAATGGCACCGAGAACGCTGTCCATGCCGCCCAGAATGATGGCCGCGAACACGCCGAGTGCCGCCGAGGCCAGAAGCGGCGACAGGCCCGCCGAACTGGCGATCAACACCCCGGCCACCGTTCCGACCAGGCCGCTGAGCACCCAGGTCAGGCGCTGCGAGTAGTTGATGTTGATGCCCAGCGCCGACGCCGTGACCTGATCACTCGCAGTAGCGCGCAGTGCGATGCCGGTCTTGGAATAACGGAAGAAGGCGAGAAAGCCGCCGATCAGCACCGCCGCGACCGCGAAGTTGCCGAGCACCGTACCCGGAATCAGGATGTCGCCCATGATGATCGGCGTGCGCGGCAGCAGCGTCGGCGGGGTGTAGGTATCGCCACCCCACACCGCTTCGACGCCGCCATGGATGATGCTGGCCATGCCGATGGTCGCCATCAGCACCGCGACCGCAGGCTGGCCGGACAGCGGCCGCAGCACCAGACGCTCGACGACGACCGCCGACGCGCCGATGGCCAGCATCGCGATCACGAAGGCCAGCCAGGGCGGCAACTCGAAGCTCACCGCACCCGCGTAGTACAGGTAGGCGCCGAGCATCATGACCTCGCCGACCGCGAAGTTGACGACGCCCGTACCCTTGTAGATGAGCACGAAGCTCAACGCGATCAGCGCAATCACGCCGCCGGACAGCAGGCCGAGCAGGCTGTATTCGAGGAATTCGCTCATGTCAGTGGGTAGCGCTTTCGGCACCCAGATAGGCTTCGATGACCTGCGGGTGCCGGCGCACCTCGTCGGGCGTGCCGGCGGCGATCACCTGGCCGAAGTTCAGTACCACCACGTGGCTGGAGATGTCCATCACCATGCCCATGTCGTGCTCGACCAGCAGCACCGACACGCCCCACTCTTCCTGCACGTCGAGGATGAAGCGGGCCATGTCCTCGGTCTCTTCGCGATTCATGCCGGCCACCGGCTCGTCGAGCATCAGCATGCGTGGCCGCATGGCGAGCGCGCGCGCCAGCTCCACCCGCTTCTGCAGGCCGTAGGGCAGCGCGTCGACGCTACGGTGACGGATGTGGTCGATCTCGAGGAAGTCGACGACGCGCTTCTCGACGTCGGCGCGCAGCGCGTCCTCCTCCACACGCGCCTTGCGGCCGTAAGCCAGCGCCGACAGCAGGCCAGAGTGCATCAGGTGATGGCCGCCGAGCTTGATGTTCTCCAGCACGCTCAGGCCGCGGAACAGCGCGATGTTCTGGAAGGTGCGGCCCAGGCCCATGCCGGCGCGCGCATGCACCGGCTCGCGCGTGATGTCGCGCTCGCCCAGCAGCACACGCCCGGCCGAGGGCTTGTAGAAGCCGGAGATGGCATTGAAAACACTGGTCTTGCCCGCGCCGTTGGGACCGATGACCGCCGTGATGCGGCCCGGCGCCGCCTCGAAGGAGACGCCGCGCAGCGCATGGATGCCGCCGAAGCGCAGGTCGACCTGCTCGACGCGCAGGCCAAGCCCGACGGCTTCGGCCGGAACGGCTCGCGACATGGGGATGCGACTCTGTAGCACATGCATACCGTACGCTACCGCATTATATTTTTGCTTACCTCAGTAGTTTCCCCGCCTGTCGCCGTGGATTGTTGCCGCCGACCGAAAACTGAGCCAGGTGTTCGACCTACCCTGCTGCTTCTTTGTGCAGCTGGGGGTGAGGAGTGATGGACATGATTGGCAGGATCCAGTGCTTGCGTAGCTGGGGCAAGAAGTGCGAGCGCGAGATCGCGCGCATGACGGGGCTGTAGCGCAACACGGTGGCCAAGTGGCTGCACGGCGAGGTCGATGGCCCGCCGAAGTACCGGCGCCAGGTGCAGCCGAACGAGCTGACGCCGTTTGTCGAAGCAAGCAAGCACGCGTTTAAGGCCGGCGCGCGCCGACCGAGGCACGAGCGGCGCACGGCCAAGGCGCTGTATGCGCAGATCAAGGCAGAGAGCTATGCAGGTGGCTACACGCGGCTGACCGACTTCATTCGCGCGTGGCGCCAGGGGAAGGTCAGGGTGCAGCGATGAACGCCTTCGTGCCCCTGGCCTTCGAGCTCGGCGAGGCGTTCCAGTTCGACTGTAGCGAGGAAGGCCTGGTGGTGGGCGGCATCTACTACCGGGCGCAGGTCGCGCACATGAAGCTGTGCGCGTCGCGGGCGTTTTGGCTGGTGGCCTATCCGAGCCAGGGCCACAAGATACTGGTCGATGCACACACGCGCGGCTTCGCGGCGCTCGGAGGTGTCCCGCGGCGCGGCATCTTCGGCAACATGAAGACGGCGGTCGACAAGGTCAAGAAGGGCTAGGGCCGCGTCGTCGACGCGCGCTTCGCGGTGATGTGCGCGCACTACCTGGTCGACGCCGACTTCTGCAACGTCGCTTCGGGTTGGAAGAAGGGCGTCGTCGAGAAGAACGTCCAGGACAGCCGCCGGCGCATCTGGATCGAGGCGGCCAAGCAGCGCTGGGGCAGCTTCGCCGAACTCAACGCCCAGCTGGGCCAGCGCTGCCGCGCCCTGTGGGATGAGGTGCGCCACCCCGAGCATGACCAGTTCAGCGTGGCCGAGATGCTCAAGCACGAGCGGGCGCACCTGATGCCGATGCCGGCGCCCTTCGACGGCTACGTCGAGAAGCCGGCGCGGGTGTCGAGTACCAGTCTGGTGTCGGTGGCGCGGAACCGCTACTCGGTGCCGTGTGAGCTGGTCGGTCAGATGGTCAGCACCCGGCTGTAGCCGAACGCGGTGGCCATTGCCGCCGACGACGCGATCGTCGCTTGCCATGACCGGCTAAGCAATGCAGGGGAGAGCCACCAGATGCACGCAGCGAAGTTCCCGATGCATCGCGACCTGGCGGGCTTCGACTTGGCGGTCTCGCCGGTGGACCGCAATGGTTGCCACGCTGGCCGAGGCGGCGTTCACCGACGACGCGCACAACGTCGTCCTCGTGGGGCGGCCCGGGCACGGGCAAGACGCACCTGGCAACGGCCATCGGCGTGTCGGGCATCACCCGGCACGGCAGGCGCGTGCGCTTCTGCTCCACGGTCGACCTGGTCAACGCGCTGGAGCAGGAGAAGGCCCTGGGCAAGGCCGGCGCATCGCCATGAGCCTGTTGCGCATGGATCTGGTCATCTTGGACGACCTGGGCTACCTGCCGTTCAGCCAGGCCGGCAGGGCGTTGCTGTTTCACCTGCTCAGGAGTTGGCGCAACACCTTGGCGTCACCGTAGACGCGCACGTTCTGGTCGTACACGCGCTGCACATCAGGCTGTCAATGTCGCGTCGCGCGGGCGCGTGCAGGCAGCAACCCCGGGGTCGCGATGGCGTGCGTCAAGTGGGGTGACGTCGCTCACCACGGCGGTTGAAGGTACCGGCGCGACGATCGCTTTTGCCGCCACCGGCGGCGGTCCGCTCGCTAGACAGATCCTGCGTGCCATGGAGGCCACCCCACTCCGCAGCTCGACCTCGTACAGCGTCTACGGTGCACCGGTTCACAGGCAGATCCATCTGTACGGCGGCCTGGATCGCGGACCCATCGAGTTCCGGCACCTTCTGGATGGCCTGGAGCATCAGTGGATGGCTGCTGATGCCCTTCCTCACCAGGATCGGCGCGGAAGCCGTGCTGCGAATGAAGCAGCGTGTAGCCGCGGAACTCGAGACGACGTTCCTGACGCGCTATGCCGGAGAGGTCAGTATCGACGATTTGCTTGAGCCGCCACGCTCGCCCAGCCAGGTCGCCCGCAGCGGGAGCGGGGGAAAGCGCCTTCTGCGTCCGCACGCAGCCGACAAGGACTAGTCAAGTGGGCGCTGCCAAGGGACGACGCGAGACCTTCATCACCGGTTCAGCATGGTGCTAGAACTTGCCCGAGCGAACCACGTGTAGCTCGGTCGTCGAGACCGTCGCGCCATTTGCCGTTGCACATCCGGCGGCGGCGCACGAGTGAACAACAACCACATAGCGTCCGTTACGGGTTGGGTTGCGCGGTCCGCCGCCCTGCCCCACTCAACTCGGCGAAAGCCTCCGCGTCAACGGCAACCAGCGCGAGCCCTCAGGTACTCCTCGGCATGCTGGGCCAGCACGTCCTTCTCTATGCCTTCGATTTCGTGCAGGCCGAGTTAGGAGGATTGGTTCGATCGTGTGCCTCATGATCATTTGCGCACGCCCTGCCTTCCAGAAGAACCTACCCCTGCTCCAATTCCGAGGGAGCCGTTCGTGGCTGTTCATCCCTCGGCGTCGAAGCCGGTGCGGAACTGACTTCCTGCCCCGCATCCGCCTTTCGCCGTGCGAGACCGCCCGCGCCGCGGATAAGCGCGGGGGCCAGGGCAGCGTGGAGTAAATGGAAGGGGCCCGCGCGCGGGAAGCGAAGCGCGGCGCGCGTGGGAAGCGCTCCGTTTACGCCGCGAAAGGCCCTGGTGGCCGCGCGCGCGGCGCTACGGTTCGCACTGAAGGCGAAGAGCGGAAGCGGGGCCGTTGCACCGGCGCGCCGGGTGATGCGGACGCTCGCGCCAGCGGGCGGCCGTGATGCCGCGGCCGCGCAGCGGACGCCCGTCTCCTTCGATACCCGACCCTGTAAAGCCGAGTAGAAGCAGCGGTCGGGCTTCCCCATCCGGGGGCCCCCTTCGGGGGGAACCGAAGCCGGCGACGTTCGGGCTCACCTCGGAAACGCAACGGAGAACCGCCTCCACCGCCACCCCCATCGGAGGGGCTGATGCCGATACCCCCAAAGAGGTGGCCCCAATTGGCGATTCCAAGCCGGCGGTCTTCGTCGCACAGTGGCCACTCCCTTTCGACAAACATCACCGGGACAAAGCAATGAACACCCGCACAAGCAGCATCGCCGCCACCTCGTCGTCGGACTTCCGACTGCAAACGCACGATGGCCGGCTGCGACTCAAGCTGCGGCGGGTGTCCGAGGGGGTCATCGTCGAACGGGCGCAAGTGTTGGGAGCCCCGGAAATCACCACGTGCTGGGCGCTGCTACGCTCACATGCCGAGTTTCTGGCCTGCGCGAATCGGGATCGTCTGCGTTTCGACGATCCGCTGGTGTTCAACCAGTTGCACAGGGAGCTCCAACATGCCTTCGCCCAACCCTTCATCCAGGAGGGACCGCCCGCACTCGCGGGTCGACCTGCCGAACGACCTCCTCCCGGCCAGCGACCAGGCGCTGCTCGCGATCCAGGCGCTGCACAACGTTTCCGACCCCTTCGACCTGCTGGCCGCTTTGTGCCGGGCCACCCAGGCCTTTGGGGTGCGCGCAAGCGCCTGCGTTCACATCGTTCCTGATCCCGAGCGCGTCACGCAGGTGCTGCTGCTGCTCGCCTGCGACCCCGACACCGCGTGGGCCTACCGCCCTGCCGGATCCTGGCTCGAGCACCCATGGCTGCGACACGCTCGCGACCACACCGAAGCGGTGCCGGCCTCGATGCTCGATGCGCCGCCATATGCCGGCACGAGCAGCGGCCCACCGCTGGATCTCGCACCGGTCCTTGTCGTCCCCACCCACAGCGGTGGCGGTACCGGGCGCTTCGGCGCGCTCATGCTCGACACGACTCCCTTGCCGGGCATGGCTCCACTGGCCCCCGAGGCGTGCCGGCTGCTTGCACACAGCCTGGCCAGCGAGCTGCACGAGTGGTGGTTGCGCCGCACCCGCGCCGAGCTGCAGCATCACGCGCGCCTGCGCTCCGATGATCTGAGGATGCTGGACTTCGAGCGCCAGGGCCTCAGCACGAAGCAGATCGCCAGACAGCTCGGCATTGGCAGCACCGCGGTGGATTCGCGCTTCCAGCGCATCAACGCCAAGCTCAATGTCAGCAGCCGGCGCAATGCGGCGCTCCGCGCGGCGATTCACGGGCTGCTGTAGAGCGGCGCGGCCGGCATCGGCCCCCGGCAGCCGCGACGAATTTTTGGTCGAAATCGTCGGTCTTGTGAGACAGACCGCCGCATAGATTGAGCGCCATGGACACGACACTTCACCCCACAGCAGCGAGCCGCAACCTGCGCCGCCTCGGCACGGCTGCCGCAGCGACGGCGCTTGTGGCCTTGTCGATGCCGGCGTCCGCGGTGGACGGCTGCCTGGTGCTGCTGTGCCTGGCTGCGCCGAGCTGGCGCGCGATTCCGCAGTGCGTACCGCCGATCACCGACGTGCTGCGGGATCTGGCACGTGGCCGTCCCTTCCCCACCTGCGGCATGGGCGGCGCCGGCAGCGGTGGCAGCCATCACTGGGCCAACGCGTTCACGAATTGCCCGCCGCAATACACCTACGCCAGCGAGCTGGAAAACGGGTTTGCCTACAGCTGCGGCTACACCGGCGTGGTGACGGTGCGGATTGACGGCGCGCCGTGGTCGCGCACCTGGTGGTCCATGGACGGTCAGACCGTCACCGATTTCAGTCCCGCCGCCAAGGCGCGCATGGGCTCCTGGGACACGAAGTTCGACGACGACTATGCGGACTGGTCTGCGGCGAAAGCCACGCCGGCCTACACACCGATCGACAACCCCTGAGGCCATGGACACCGCCACGCTGATGAGCCTGCTGCTGGCCTGCGCGCCGCAAGTCGATCCCTCGACCGCCCAGGCGCTGATCTCGGTCGAGAGCAGCCGCAACCCGCACGCCATCGGCGTGGTCGGGGGTGTACTGGAACGCCAGCCGCGCAACTACCAGCAGGCCGTGGCCACCGCCGCAGCGCTGCAGGCCGGCGGCTGGAACTTCAGCCTGGGGCTCGCACAGATCAACCTGCGCAACCTGGCACGCCTGGGTCTGGACCTGGAGACGGCCTTCGACCCCTGCGCCAATCTGGCCGCGATGCAGCAGATCCTGAGCGAGTGCTTCGTGCGCTCGACCCGCGCCACGGCGCGAGCCGAGCCGGATCAGCACGCGCTGCGCCAGGCCTTGTCCTGCTACTACAGCGGCAACTTCGTCACCGGCTTACGCCACGGCTACGTGCGGCGCATCGCCCTTCAGGCGCACGGACCGCGCTGAGCGTCATCCACTACCAACCACCCCAGGAGGATTCATGCGCGCCATCCAATTCACCCATCCGGCTCCCCTCGCCTTGGCCCCGCTCGCCCTGCCGGGGCTGGTCTGGGCCCAGGGCTTCGACAAGATCAACACCACGGTCACCAACGTCCAGACGATCCTGGTCACGATCTCGATCGCAGTGGTGACCATCGCCATCATCTGGGCCGGCTTCAAGATGATCTTCCAGGGCGCGCGCCTGGCCGACGTGGCCAACGTGCTGATCGGCGGCACGCTGATCGGCGGCGCCGCGGCCTTCGCCAGCTACATCGTCGCCTGAGCGCCATGGTGCCGCGCGAGATCATCTACAAGGGCGCGACGCGGCCGGCGATGCGCTTCGGCATCCCGCTGGTGCCGCTGGTCGTGCTCTTCGGCTGCGGCGCACTGCTGATGCTGTGGGGTGGGGTGCTGCTCAGCGGCTGGGTCGCACTGGCGGTGCTGCTGTGCTTCGTGCCGGCGCTGGTCTGGATGCACTTCGTCACCCGGCGCGACGATCAGCGCTTCCACCAGATGTTCATCCACCTGAAGCTGCGCCTGCACGACCGCAATGCGCAGCTGTGGCACGCACGCAGCTACACGCCGGCCCTGCCGAGGGGAGTCCACCATGACTGGCATGCCTGAGCCGGCCCCGTCCCGCCCCCTTGCGCGCTTTGCCCGCAGCCGGCTGCGTCCGCGGCACTGGATGCAGGCCAGGCGGGAGAACCCGCTGGCGCGCTTCGTCCCCTTCTCGTCGCTGGTCAGCCCGCACGATGTCATCACCCGCGGCGGCGACTACCTGCGTGTCTGGCGGCTGGATGGCGTGCCCTTTGAATGTGCCGACGAACATGTGGTCGCCGAGCGCCACGAGGCGATGTGTAGCCTGCTGCGCAACTTGGCCGGCGGGCAGTGGGCGGTGTGGACACACCGGCTGCACCGCGTCGTCAGCGACGAGCTGCGCCATCCGACCGAAGTCGGCTTCGCGCGGGAACTGTCCATCGCCTACCAGACGCGGCTGCGCCAGCGCCGCACCATGGCCAGCGAGCTGTACCTGACGCTGGTCTACCGGCCCAACGCGTCGCGCATCAGCCGTGCCCTGCAATCCAGCCAACGCTCGCGCGAAGCGATTGCCCTGGCCCAGGAAGAAGCCCTGCGCACGATGGCCGAGAAGTCCGCGCTGGTCGAGCGCGTGCTGCGCGAGTTCGCGCCGACGCTGCTGGGCACCTGCCTCCGCAAGGACCGCAGCTGGTCCGAGGTCGGCGAGTTCCTCGGCTACCTGGTCAACGGCTGCTGGCAGCCGGTGCCGCATACCGCCGGGCCCTTGTACCGCACGCTGCCGACGACAAGGCTGTCCTTCGGCGGCGACAAGCTGGAACTGCGGCAGGGCCACCGGCGGCGCTATGCGGCGCTGGTGGACATCAAGGAGTACGCCGACGCGGTGGAACCAGGCGTGCTTGACGCGCTGCTGTACGAGGATAGCGAGTTCATCGAGACGCAGAGCTTCTCGATCCTGCCGCGGCGCGAAGCGATGCGCGCACTGGAACTGCAGCGCGACCAGCTGATCGCCAGCGACGACGTGGTCGCCAGCCAGATCGCCGACATGGACGCGGCGCTGAACGAGCTGGGCGACGGCCAGTTCTGCATGGGCGAGTACCACTACAGCCTGGTGGTGCTGGGCGAGGACGTGGAGGACGCCGGCCGGCGCGCGGCTCAGGCGATCGGCGCAGTCGGGGAATCTTCCAGCCTGCAGATGGCGCCGGTGGACCTGGTGGCCGACGCCGCGTGGTTTGCGCAGTGGCCGGGCAACTGGCAATGGCGGCCCCGTGAAGCCAAGTTGTCGTCGCGCGCCTTCGCGGCGCTGGCGGCCGGTCACAACTTCGCGCGCGGCAAGCGCGACGGCAATCCGTGGGGCGAGGCACTGGCGCTGCTGCGCACGCCTGCCGGGCAACCCTTCTACCTGAACCTGCATGCCAGCCCGCCCGACGAGGACTCGGCCGACCTGAAGCTGCCGGGCAACACGCTGATCATCGGCTCCACCGGCGTGGGCAAGACAACGCTGGAGATGTTCCTGCTGGCGCTGACGCGCAAGTGGGAGCCCGCACCCAGGCTGGTGCTGTTTGACCTGGACCGCGGCTGCGAGATCGCGATGCGCGCGCTGGGGGCGCGGTACTTCAGTCTCGAAGCGGGCAAGCCCACCGGCTGCAACCCGCTGCAGCACGAGCCAACGCCGGCCCGGCTGCAATTCTGGGAGCGGCTGATCCGGGTGTGCCTGGAGTCCGAGGCGCTGCCGCTGATGCCGGCCGATGAACGTGCCATCGCCGACGCGGTGCGCGCGGTGGCGCAGATGCCGGCCGCTCGGCGGCGCATGTCCACCGTCCGGCAGAACCTGCCGAAGACAGGGTCGAACAGCTTGTACGAGCGGCTCGGGCGCTGGTGCGCCGGTGGGGCCCTGGGCTGGGTTTTTGACGAAGCGGACGACCGGCTCGGCCAGCTGCATGGCAGCCCGGTGATCGGCTTCGACACCACCGAACTGCTCGACCTGCCGGAGGTGCGCACGCCGATGATGCTGTATCTGCTGCAGGTGCTGGAAGACCTGGTCGATGGCCAGCGGCTCATCTACGTGATCTCGGAATTCTGGAAGGCGCTGGACCATCCGATCTTCAGCGACTTCGCCAGGCAGAAACAGAAGACGATCCGCAAGCAGAACGGACTGGGCATCTTCGACACCCAGAGTCCGTCGGACGTGCTGCGCCACGGAATAGGCCGCACGATGATCGAGCAGAGCGTGACCAAGATCTTCCTGGCCAATCCGCAGGCCGCGCGTGATGAGTACGTCGAAGGCTTCGGGCTGAGCCAGGCCGAGTACGAGATCGTGCGCAGCCTCGGCTCGCAGGGCGGCCGGCGCTTCCTGGTCAAGCAGGGGCATTCGAGCGCGATCTGCGAGCTGGACCTGACCGGCCTGGAGGAGTTCGTGACCGTGCTGTCGGCCACCACCGACAACGTCGCGCTGCTCGACGACATTCGTGGACGACACGGTGACGAAGCGTGTCAATGGCTTCCCGTTCTGCTTGCGCAGGTTCAACATCGCAGGTCCAGAACGCAGTCTGCAAGCTCGGGGAGGTCGGCATGAAGCAGCTTGGATTCTTCGTCATCGGCGCGGTGCTCGCCATTGCCGCGGGGAACGCCTGCGCGCAGTACGTCAAGGGCAACGAGGCAGTCAAGCTGATGCCGGATGGCACGAAGCGCGTGGAGACGCCGCCGACCGCGGGTGCGGTACTGGCAAGGCCCTGCCCTGCGGCGCAAGCCGGTTGCGCCGGTGGTGGCTGGAAGATGGTCGAAACACAGGCTGGTCTCATGGAGTGCACGGAGATATACGCACGCCCTCTAACCTGCCGCGCGTCGACCTTTGGTACCGAGAAGAGGTCGCGCCTGTGGATCGTGAAGCAAGGCTCGCAGTGGCTGCAATGCCAGCAGCCCGACCTCGGCAGCAAGTGCGTCAGCACCAAGACCCTGGCGATTGCGGTCGTGCAGTGAGGTAGCAGTCCATGTTCACCTGGGTCGGCTCGCAGTTCGACATCCTCCTCGGCACATACGTCGTGGGGGTGGTGGGAACACTAATGGCCGCCATTGCGCCCATCGCCCTCAGCCTGCTCACGGTGTGGGTGGCTCTGTACGGATGGGCTGTCCTGCGCCACGAGGTTGCAGAGAGCGTGCCGACCTTCGTCTGGAAGGTGTTCAAGATCGGGCTCGTCTTCGCGCTGGCGCTGCAGTCCGGTGTCTACATCGCCAATATCGCCGACACGGCCAATGCACTGTCCACTGGCGTGGCGACCACCTTCCTGCCCGCCGCAGTCGATCCGACGACGGTCTCGACTCCGTATGCCTTGCTCGATGCCTTCAATGACCAGGCCGGGCAACTCGTGCTCGATCTGTTGAAGGACGCCGGCATCACTCGCCTCGACCTGCTATTTGCAGCGGTCGTCTGCTCGATCGGCAACGTGCTCTTCCTGTGCATGGCCCTGTTCGTGATCTCGCTTGCGAAGCTGGTCTTGACGTTTGTCATCGCCGTCGGCCCGATCTTCATGCTGTGCCTGGCGTGGCGGCCGACGCAACGCTTCTTCGACAGTTGGCTGTCCATGCTGTTGAACGCCGTCGTACTCGCCTGGTTCGCGTTCTTTGCGCTCGGGTTGAGCGTGTACATGGGACAGGCGCTCGTGCAGGTTGTGCAGGACAACGGCGGCTTCCTCGGGCAGAACTTCAACGTCGTCGCCGAAAGCCTCAAGTACTGCGTCGTGATGGTGCTAATGGCGATCATCTGCCTGCAGGCTCCGTCCCTTGCTGCTGCGTTGACCGGAGGCGCCGCGGTCCAGCAAGGCGTGCAGATGATCCAGAACACGCTGATGGTGGCCGGCCTGCGCTCGGCAGTGTCAGCGCGCAACGCACCCGTCGGCGCCGCGGGCGGCGTCATCCAGGCCGGCGCCGGCGCGGTTGGCGTCGCTGGGCGGGTCGCCGCAGCCGTCGGCGGCGCCGGCGGTCGCATGGTCAGTTCAGTCGTTCGCCAGGGCTTCGCGCCCGTGCGCAGCGCCGCCTACAAGCTTGCCGCGCTGCGCGGCCGCACCTGAACTCTCTCCATCGAGGAGTCCACTATGAAGCACCCCCGTCATATCGCCCTCGGCCTCGCGGTCTCGATGGCCTGTGCGATCGCACAGGCCCAGGGCATCCCTGTCATCGACTCGGCCAACCTGACGCAGACGATCCAGCAGGTGGTCAACGACATCACCAAGATCAACAACCAGGTGCAGCAGATCACCCAACTGCAGAACCAGCTCGCCAGCATCAACGGCATGCGCAACCTC